>CALFIX010000036.1 GCA_937877515.1 uncultured Treponema sp. | reverse complement strand
TATTCCAAGAACGTGCCTCTCGAGGTGATCCAGTACGGTGATCCCGACGGGACCGGCCGGGACCTGAAACAGTACAATGAAATTTGCCTCCGTGCTGAGGCCTACATTGGCTGGGGCATCCTGGACAAAGACAGTTTCGCGATCATTCGGGCGAGCTGATGCTTTACCGGCATAAGGTGACCGGCGCCGTGATCGACGTGGAAAGCACCATGGGCGGAGCCTGGCAGGCAGTAAAACCTGCCAGCGCCCCCCGTGCCGCAGATCAGGAAGCCGAAAAGCCGACACCTGAAAAGGCGGTGAAGAAAAATGTCCGAACTGTACGCAAGCGTGACTGATATCATCAGTTTGTGGCGGCCTATGAACCAGGCGGAGCAGGAAAGAGCCGAAAGCCTTCTCCCGGTCGTTTGCGCGTCTCTGAGAGAAGAGGCAAAAAAGGTCGGGAAAGACCTGGATCAGATGATTGCCGATGATGACGATCTGGCGGAGGTCGCCAAATCGGTCACGGTGGACGTCGTGGCCAGGACGCTGATGACAAGCACCAACCAGGAACCATTGTCACAGTTTTCGGAAAGCGGCATGGGATACACAGCCTCCGGCACTTTCCTGATCCCTGGCGGCGGTATGTTTATCAAACGAAGCGAACTGGCGAGATTGGGCCTTCGGCGGCAAAGGATCGGGGTGATGGATGTTTATGGGATGCCTTAAAGGGATCACAATAACGCTGATCACGAAGACCGAAACCGGGAAAGACCCGTTCAACAATCCGATCGAAACAGAAACGCGGGAAGAAGTGGAAAACGTGCTTGTCGCGCCGGTCAGCCAGAACGGTGGAGAAATCCTGAATGAACTGAGCATGAACGGCAAAAAGGCGCGTTATCAACTGGGCATCCCAAAGGGTGATGCGCACAACTGGGAAGACTGTATTGTTGAATTTTTCGGGGAGCGTTGGAAATCAATCGGTTTTTCAACCATAGGGATTGAAGACCTGATCCCGCTGGACTGGAACAGAAGAGTTGTGGTGGAAAGATATGGCTAAATTCAGAATCGAACTAAACCGCGAGGGAGCAAGGGAGCTGCTGAGATCGACCGAAATGGCGGGAATTTGCAAGCAGTACGCCGGGCAGATCGCGGCAAGAGCTGGAGAAGGCTATGAGGCCTTTATTCTTCCCCGAACAGCAGGGACTCTGCATCAGAACAGAGAATTTAATGTATTAATATTTTGGCTAAAAAAAGTTACGTCCTAAAAAAAAAGACGGTACTAAAAAGCATCGTCTTAGTTAATATTTTAAGCTTCTTCTTTCAGGACATGCCCGAAGTTTTTTAAATAGTCAAAAAACGAAACATAAGAAAAAATTACACAGGCTATGTAGAAAATTACATTTACAAGCCTTACAGCTTCTACATTAAACCACGGCCAGACATTGGTAAGGCCTGTACGGACAACAGCTTCTATGGCAAGCGAAATAAGTATGGAAACTATGTAAAACACAGTTTTTAACTTTCCACCTTTTCTTGCAGCAATTGCCGTTCCTTTTTTAGCAGCAACCATTCGTAAAAAGTTTTGAGCAAATTCCCTCCAAATGACAAGCACCAAGACAGGAAGCGGACAATAACCGGTATATGTAAAGCAGGCAAAGAGCGACAGGTGCAAAAACACATCTGCAAACGGATCAAACATTTTTCCAAAGTCACTTACTTCGTTATGCTTACGAGCAAAGTGCCCGTCTAAATAATCCGTAAACTCTGCAAAAGCCAGAAACGGAATAAGAATGCATGTTGTAATTATTGAAAGAAGACTTCCGTTTGGGGAAGAAAACCACACAGGCAAAAAATAAAGTATGAATGTTACAGGAGCTGCAACAATTCGTACAAATGTAAATTTATTTGATGTTTTCATGTATTGAATATACATCTTTAAAGTTTACTCGACAAGTAGAAAAAAATTGTGCACGCTGAGGATGACACATAGCTAACAGGGGCGGCCACTACTGAAACGCTTTAAAGTCCTGCACGACGCTTATCGCAGAACGGATCTCACAGGAAGGAAGTATTTTTGCAGAAGTTTGAACTGCTTTTTCTGCAAGGGCCTTTGAATCTGCGACACCCTGAAGAGTTATAACGTTACCTTCTACAGTAGCCCGTAAGAAATTTATATTCAAATGAAAATCAAATAAAAGCTGATTTACAAGCTGCTGAGCTTTTAGCATTTGAGAAAGTTTTTCTTTTGCAGTGTTTTCAGTTTCTTGAGTAACGCGTGTTTTTACAAGGGTTTCTACAACAGAAACAGTCTGCTCTACAGTAAGAAGAGCTGTGTTTAACGTTAAAAGAAAATGTTGAGGGTCGT
Source organism: uncultured Treponema sp. (assembly GCA_937877515.1). Classification (GTDB taxonomy): domain Bacteria; phylum Spirochaetota; class Spirochaetia; order Treponematales; family Treponemataceae; genus Treponema_D. The sequence continues at coordinate 71,006 of CALFIX010000036.1, read as the reverse complement.
CATTAGCTATATTAAAAAAGCTCTTGTGAAAACCTTTTCGATTACTGTCACTTTCTTCTATGCGCTGCAAAGCCTGTTTGTCATTCCAATTGAATTCATTTTTCAGGCGTTCTTTACGAACTTCGCTATTAGAAATAAATCTTAACGGAATAAGGTTTGGAAGGTCTTCTAAAATAACAAACGCACCTCGACCTATTAAAATGCAGTTGCCTTTGGATGCTGCTTCTAAAATTGCATACTGAAGATAATTTAGATATTCATCTCTGTCTTTTGCAAGACTCGCAAAGAAGTTTGGTTTTCGCTCATCATACTTAGAAAGTTTTTCTTTTGAGAAGCCAAGCTCTATTATACGGGCTTCAATTTGCCTGCGATCTATGAAGGTGTAGCCCAGTTTTTTTGCAATTGCACCGGCAGTTTCGTCTCCAAGTGCTGCAACTTGTCGTGTAATTGTTATTACTGCCATAAACCACCTCCATTGCTTTTCTTTTCCTTAATTCTATTATAAACTGTCTGAGGCATTTGTCAATTTTTTTGGACTTTTTAAAACTTTAGAGCCGATAAAAAAAATGATGCAGAGCCGGCAAATTAGTAATAGAGTTTGACGCAGAAGTTTTAAAAACTGACACAGAAAGTCACTGGCAGAGTATAACATAAAAATCAGGAGGCATTTATGTACGATGAAGAAAAATTAATTTGGAAAGAAAGCGAAAGAAAAGAATTATTAAAGACTCCTGTTTTTACAGTTACAGAACGAACAAGCACAGGTCCGGATGGACAAACCGGTAAATACATTGTAAACGAAGCAAATGACTGGGTTATAGTTATTCCCGTACACGAAGAAAACTTTCTTATGGTCAGACAGTGGCGGCATGGTGAAAAAGCCTTAAGCTGGGAATTTCCTGGGGGTGTTATAGACAAAGGAGAGGAACCTCTTGAAGCTGCAAAAAGAGAGCTCTTAGAAGAAACAGGAGCTATTGCAGAAAACCTTACTCTGCTAGGAACTATGAATCCAAACCCGGCTTTATTTGCAAACCATGTTCATATTTTTTGTGCAGAAAACTTAACCTTTACTGGTAAACAAAATTTAGACAAAGATGAATTTGTTCAATACGAAAAAATGAATAAAAAAGATGTCTTTAAGCTTTTAGGCAAAAAAGAAGCCCCGCATGCTCTTATGGTAAGTGCAGCAGGGCTTTACTTATTAAAACACGGACAACAATAAAATTTTATCTTCTTGCAGAGAATGGTTCGTAATTTACATCCGGACTATAAACACCGTCACGGTATTCTCCGGAGATGGAAGGGATTTCCATCTTCATACCCGGCAGAATAAGATTTGGATCTTCCGGCTTTGGCAATGAAGATTTATTTGCTTCATAAAGATTTTCCCACAAGAAAGGATTGTTATAAACATAAGGGCGACCGGAAATATTCCAGAAACAGTCCTTTGTCTGAGCCCAAGGCCTGACAATATAAAACTTAGGGAGAGGTGTAATTTCATAAACTTCGGCAAGTGCATCTATAACTTGCTGACAGAAAGATATTGCACTCTCGTAATCTTCGCTATTGTAAGAAGATTCTGCCTGTTCATAAAATTTTGTAGCAGCTTCAAAAGCAATCGGAAAATTGCGGTCTGCATTTATAGACTTAACAAAATCTATACGATTTTTTGCAAGAGTCATGTTACGCGTTGCGGTATCCCGAGCAAGCATATGCTTAATGTAAGCCTCAGAGAGAGCTGCATTCTCCTGAGCCTTAGCGGCATACTCTTCTGAAAGCTCATATTCACCAGCATCCAAAGCTTTTTCTGCCTTAATGGTGTATTCTCTGGCTAATTTTTGATAGGTGTTATTTTTATAACTTGCTGCAAAAACATTAGATGCAGCCAATGCAAAAAGAGATACAAATGTTACAGTGCAAAGAAATTTTTTCATTATTCTACCTCCACTTCTGAAACATTTTCATCTACAGAATCTTCAAGTTCCTGAGCCTGAGTTTCTGCTTCTGTAAAATCATCTGATTCAAGCAAGGTAGAATCTTCGTCTTCTATACCTTCCACTTCTTCATCACCTAAAGGAGAAATTTTATCTGCCTCTAAAGCTACGTCTTCGCTTTCTGCAACACGAGCTTTTGCAGCTTCCAGTGCAGCCTGAGCCTTTGCCCTTGCTTCTGAGATTTGAGAATACAAAGCAGTAAAGATTTCTTTTGCAGAAGTATAACTATGAAGCGAACCTTCCGGATCTCCAGTTACATACTGAGAGTCACCTTTCTTAAACGCGTCTACACCTTTGTTATATTCATCTTTTTTTGAGACGGCAGCTTTTACACTATCCGCATCTTTTTTTGCGGCAAATGCTAAAGTACGCTCTTCCCTGGCTAATGCTCTAAAAGCTGAATCTAGAACTTTATCAAAAGACTCTTCGGCGCTCGCAGCTTTTTTATACCAGTCTGAACCCAGCGAAATTAAAGAATCTGAATCAGAAAGCTCTTCTAGCAGGGCAGAACCATTATTGTAAGAAGCCTGATCGTAGGAAGCAAAACCTAACGAATCAATTCTTTCTTTTTTTGCTTTTGCATTTGAGTATGCTTCCAGTGCATTATAACGATTCAATAAATCCTGCAAAGCCTTAGTTAAATCTTTATCACTATTTGTCTTGAGAGCAAGTTTTTCTGCCTCGTATTCTGCCTCACAAGCTTTAAATGCTTCTGGCAAAGATGAGTCAGCTCCAGAATCAATAGCAGCTTTGCGAGCAGCCTCAATTTTTTCCATAAGGGCTTTATTTGAAGCACTAAAATCTGAAACATCATTTACTTCTTCTACAACAGGCTCTTCTGTTACGTCTTCTACCGGTTCCACAGGTTCTTCTGTTGGAGTAGATTTACAAGAGACAAGTGCCAGAACAGAAACAAGACACATTGCCACGGCAAAAGGTTTTATCTTAATCATTTTTCCTCCCGAATTTTAAATGGAACACCATTCACTATTATTTAGGATACAATACAATCCTATTTTGGGCAAGAGAAAGAAAATAAACTGCCAAAAGACAAGACTTTTGCAAGTTTTTAAATTTTAGCTTATACTTTTTAAAAGTACTATATAAACAACAAAGGAGTGAAAACTTATGGACGAGAGTTTTTCTTTTAACATTGAACAAAACTGCGGTATAATTTCAGAAGGAAAAGGCGGATGGAAAACTGAATTAAACCTTGTTTCCTGGGGAGGTCGACCTGCAAAATACGACATTCGCTCATGGGCTTCCGACCATCAGAAAATGGGGAAAGGAGTAACATTAACAAAAGAAGATCTTATTTCCTTAAAAGCAATTTTAAATAATATGCAGCTAGATTAGTAAGTCGCCAGATAAAGCCCATTTTTAATAATAATGGAATAAAGCAGAAGCATAAGACGCGTATCTTCTAAAGACAAGCCGCCACTTCGGCTCTCTTTATCTGTATACGAAAGGAGTGCAAGAATAGAGGCAGTAGCTCCACTGCCCCATATTGAAGAGGCATTTTTATAGCGGGCCTGATTTTTCTTACCCTTAAACCCTGCTGCCATTAACTGAGATTCTGTCGGTGGAACAGGTTTAGAGTGAATGCTATGCCATGCCCTAAGCTGCCTAAAACAATATGTAAGCCCTGCAAGAAGAGTTACACTATTATTTTCGCGTGAAAGTCTTATTTTTTGCAAGATTTCAAGAGAAGTTTCAAAACGCTGCTTTGGAGATCTTGTATTATCTGACATGGCTTCAAAAAGTGTAAAGGCATTTTCTTCGCGATTATGAGTTAAAAGTTTATCTACATCGCTGACAGTAACAACGTGACCTTTTTCAAAGCAATAAAAAAATCTTGAGCATTCAGTTTTTAAGGCTTCGGTATTATTTTCTACCATATCTAAAATTTGTTCTATTGCTTCACTCTGGATACTTAAGCCATTTTTCTTAAAGAAATTTTGCACCCACTCACTTTTACGATTTTCAAACATTTCCCAGAAAATTTTTTTTCTGTTTGAATCAAATAAATTTTCTAATTTTTTTTCAACTGAATTTTCATCACTGACAAAAATGAGTGTATTTGGACTCTTGGAAGAACCCCTGATGTATGAAGAAATTAAATCTATATCGTCTTTTGATTTTATAAGTTCTGCATTACGAAAAACAATAAAAAGTGCAGAAGAAAAAAGACTGACATTTTGAAGTTGAGAAATTACATCCATTATGCGAACATCAGATGCATAATATTTATATTCATCTAAGTCGCCGTTTTTTTCACGGGCTTTTGAACGAAGATTTTCAATGGCATCATTTTTTTCTCCATTCTCAGGGCCCGTAAAAAGATAAACCTCAGAAGCCATTTTTTAATACGTACGAACTAATCCTGACAAAGTTCCAACAATGCGAACTTCCTGACAATACAAGGGTTGAAAAGCAGGATTTTCCGGCTGCAGGCGAACACGATTAGCTTCTCTGTAAAAACGCTTTATTGTAATAGCATTATCTACAACTGCAACTACAATCTGCCCATCATCAGCACTTTCTTTTTGCTCAATAATTGCAAGATCTCCTTCTAAGATGCCTGCATTTATCATGCTGGCACCGCGAACATGAAGTGCAAAATAAGATTTATCCGGTCTAATGAAAGGTTCTGCAATGCTTATGTAGCCGTCTAAATTTTCTTCGCTTAATAAAGGCTTACCCGCAGCAACCGTTCCCAAAACAGGAATCTTACTTACATAAGGAGCAGCTTCTTTTGCTCTTTCATCAATAAGAACATGCAAACTTCTTGCACGGCGCTCACTTAATGAAAGATAACCTTTTTTTTGCAAAGCTGCTATATGGTCTTGAACAGCTCTTAGAGAAATTCCAAAATGGTCACTTATGTCTCTTACGGAAGGTGCACGATAATTGTCATCTGTGTACTGAGCGATGAAATCTAAAACTTCTCGCTGACGGTCTGTAAGACTCTTCATTTTTATTCCTCCTCAAATTTTGACTCAAAAAGATTAAAAATAGCATCGCTTGCAGCTTGTTCGTCAGACCCCTCGACCTTTAATGTGAGAGTTGTGTTATAACCTGCTGCCATTGTAATAACACCCATAATAGATTTTGCATTTACAGTTGCATTATCTTTTTCCAAAGTTATTTCTGAAGCAAACTTATTTGCAGTCTGTGCAATTAAAGCTGCTGGACGAGCATGAATACCTGCACGGTTTCTAACTGTAAGTAACTTTTCTACCACTTTAAACTTCCTTATAAAATATTTAATATCTACATACTGTAAGCATAACACAAAAAGTTATACTTTCAGTAGCTATAAACATTAATAATAATCTTCGTTGCCATAATAGGCAGACTGAGCTTCTCCAGATTCAATCCACTTAAGAACATTCTGATTAAATTCTCTGGCAGAATGGTACCCCATAGACTTTAAGCGTTCATTCATTGCGGCGGCTTCCAAAATAATAGGAAGGTTTCGACCTGGTTTTACGGGTAACTCAATGTATGGAATTTTTACGCCAAGCAAATCCTGAGTATGAGCATCTGTTCCAAGACGGTCATATATTTTATTCTGATCCCATGACTCAAGCTTTACAACAAGCTGAACTTCTTTATGTTCACGAACCGCACCAATACCATAGAGCTGAGAAACGTTTATAATGCCAAGACCTCTAATTTCCATGTGGTGGCTTATAAGCTTATTTGCACCACGGCCAATTATGGAGTTTCCATTAACACAACTAAGTTCAACAATGTCATCAGCTACAAGACGATGACCACGTTCAACAAGCTCCAGAGCAGTTTCGCTTTTACCAACGCCAGAGTCCCCTGTAAGCAGAATGCCTATACCGCAAACCTCAACAAGAACCCCATGAACTGTTTTCTTTGGAGCAAAAAGCTGAAAGAAGATTCTTAAAAGCCTCATAGAAAATTCTGTTGACTCTAAATCTGTCTGTAAAATAGGACAGTCTGTTCGTTCCGCCTCAGAAAGAAAGGTTTCGTCAGGGTAAAGCCCGTGAGTAAAAACCATGCAGGGTATTGAATAGGAAAAAAGCTGCTCTATGGTATTAAACTTACCCTCTTCTTTTAATTTTTGAAGATAAGCAAATTCTCCACGGCCAAAAAGCTGAACGCGTTCATACGCAAAAGAATCAAAGAAGCCAGAAAGTGCTAACCCCGGACGATTAATGTCAGATACAGTTATCTCTCTAGAAAGTCCGCGGCGCCCTGCTATACACCTTAAATCAAGAGCATTTCTATCTTTTAAATCTAAATCCAATAAATCTAGAACTCTTATTTTTTTGTCTGACATATATATGTTTAGTATACACTCTAAAAGACTAATATTCAAGGGTATTCTGTTCCGACAGGGTCAGGCAATTTTTAAGGTTTAAAATTCTTAAAAAACATGCTACAGTATTTTAGATGAAGATAAAGATTTATTTATGCCCCGTCTGTGGTTACATTTTTACAGATTCAGCTCAATTTGAAAAGCTTTCAGATTCCTGGGAATGTCCTATTTGTGCCACAGAAAAACAGGCTTTTGAAGAAAAATGGCAGACACAGAACTAGCAGAACAATTTTTAAGCGAGCAAAAAGAAAACCTCAGTAAGCGGGAATCTCTAAAAGCCGATTACGTAAGACATTCCAAAGATTTATTTGAATTTAACAAAGAATTAGAAAATGAAAAATGGATTCAAGAAAACAAAGATAAGATTTCCGAAATCATTATAAGCGAACGGGAATTCAACAGAAAAAACACGGAACAATATCTTTTGCTTGAAAAAAAGAAATATGCCGATAAAGCTATAAGCACGGCTCATCTTTCGCTAGAGCAAATAAAAATTATTTTTGATTTTACGGATGATGAGATGAAGAGATTTTATAAAATTTAAAAAGGTCTGTTCTATGGATAAACAAAAAAAAGAATGGTTTGAAGAAGAAGATTTTTGGCTAAATTACGGGCCTGTAATGTTTGACGAACAGCATTGGGCAGAGGCAAAGGGCATTGCAGAAAGCATTAAAAATATTGCACATCTAAAAGAAGGCAGCTCTATTCTTGATGCATGCTGCGGACCAGGAAGAATTAGCGTGGAGCTAGCTCTTTTGGGACTTGATGTTACCGGAGTTGACATTACAGAACCTTTCTTAAATGCGGCAAAGGAAACTGCTTCGGACGAAGATGTTTCTTTGACGCTTTTACAGAAAGACATGAGAAGTTTTTGTTCTGAAAAAAAATTTGATGCAGCTATAAATGTTTACAACTCTTTCGGTTACTGCGACAGCATTGAAGACGATACAAAAATTTTAAAATCCATATATGATTCTCTAAAACAGGGCGGAACTTTTATTTTAGAATGTATTAGCCGTGAGACTGCCGTAAGATGGTTTACAGAAGGCGAATGGTTTGAAAGAGCAGGACTTACAGTTCTTACTGAGTTTAAAGTTACAGGGGCATGGGAGGGATTGCAAAGCAAATGGATTCTTATAAAACCAAACGGAGAACGCATAGAACATGTCTTTGTTCAAAGGCTATATTCTGCAAGCACACTTAGGGACAGTCTAAAAGAAATCGGTTTTAAGAAAGCAGAGGTCTTTGGAGGCTTTGACCTGAGTGCATACGATCACAATGCAAAGACAATGGTAATTGTTGCAGAAAAATAAAAAGCTCCGCGACTTCTCGCAGAGCTTTAAAATTACTTACGCAATTCCAGCGTATTTTGTTACTACCTTAGTACATTCCGCCCATATCAGGATTTGGAGCAGCTGCAGGAGCTGGAGGTTCCGGAATGTCTGTAATTGCACATTCTGTTGTTAAGAGCATTCCTGCAACACTGGCAGCATTCTGTAATGCACAGCGAGTTACCTTAGCCGGGTCAATAATACCTGCGTCCATCATGTTAACCCATTCACCCTTAGCAGCGTTATAACCTACACCAGGCTTTTCATTCTTTGCCTTGTCTGCAATAACAGCACCGTCAACGCCAGCGTTGTCTGCAATCTGGCGGATTGGTTCTTCAAGCGCACGCTTTACAATCTGGAAGCCAACCTTTTCGTCTCCAACTAAGTCTGCCTTGTCTGCGTCTAAAACTTTGCTTGCTTCAATTAGAGCAATTCCACCACCTGCTACAATACCTTCTTCAAGAGCAGCACGGGTAGCAGCTAATGTATCTTCTACGCGGAACTTCTTTTCTTTCATTTCTGTTTCTGTGATTGCGCCAATGTTGATTACTGCAACTCCACCAGAAAGTTTTGCAAGGCGTTCCTTAAGCTTTTCTTTATCGTAGTCGCTTGTGCTCTTTTCTACCTGATTCTTGATTTCCTGAACACGTGCATCGATATCCTTCTTGTCTCCTGCACCGTCTACGATTGTAGTATTGTCCTTGTCAATCTTAATACTCTTTGCCTGTCCGAGGTCAGAAAGTTCTGTTGTTTCAAGCTTTAATCCAAGCTCTTCTGTAATAACCTTACCACCAGTTAAAATAGCAATGTCCTGGAGCATTTCCTTACGTCTGTCACCAAAGCCTGGAGCCTTTACTGCACAGCACTTTAATGTTCCGCGGATAGAGTTTACAACGAGAGTTGTTAAAGCTTCTCCGTCCATGTCTTCGCAGATGATTACGAGAGGACGACCTGTCTGAGCAACTTTTTCGAGCAATGGAAGAATGTCTTTCATTGTAGAAATCTTTTTGTCGTGAATAAGAACGTAAGCGTCTGAATAATTTACTTCCATGCGTTCACGGTCTGTTACAAAGTAAGCATTAATGTAGCCACGGTCAAACTGCATACCTTCTACAGTCTTAACAGTGGTGTCCATGTTCTTTGATTCTTCTACGGTGATTACACCGTCTTTTCCAACCTTTTCAATTGCTTCTGCAAGGATTCCGCCGATTTCCGGATCATTGTTTGCAGAAATTGTAGCAACGTGAGTAATATCTTCGTTACCCTTTACGGCACGGCTGTTCTTTTTGATTTCTTCTGTTGCCAAAGCTACAGCCTTGTCAATTCCGCGTTTAATTTCAATAGGTGTCATTCCGGCACTTACAGCCTTAAGTCCCTCTCGTACAATAGCATAAGCTAAAACTGTTGCTGTTGTGGTTCCGTCACCGGCAACATCATTTGTCTTTGAAGAAACTTCACGAACAAGCTGTGCACCCATATTTTCAAATGGATCTTTTAATTCTACTTCTTTTGCAACTGATACACCGTCTTTCGTGATTGTAGGTGAACCGTACTTTTTGTCTAACATTACAAGACGACCGCAAGGTCCTAATGTTACTTTTACAGCCTGAGCAATCTGCTCTACACCAGAAAGCATCTTCTTTCTAGCTTCTTCATTGTAAATCAACTGTTTTGCCATTTATATGCTCCTAAAAATGAATTCCTTTTGTCCTATAAGATACAAAAAAAATCTAAAATCGGCAATGTTTTTTTGATTTTTTATAATTTTAAGAGTATAAGAACCTTAAAACAAAAATACCCCACATCTAAAAAAGATGCAGGGTATTACATTTTTTTACAGTAAAAAGCTTATTTTTCAAGAATAAACTCTACACGCCTGTTTTTCCAGTTAACAGCCTTGTTCTTTGTATCTGCGACAGGTTCTGTTCCGCCTTTGCCTTCTACAGAAAGACGGCTTGCAGGAACTCCACGCTTTACAAGCTGTTCTTTTACATACTGAGCACGTGCCTGAGAGAGAGGGCCTAAAGCCGGTCCCCAGAGACTCATATTATCTACAGTTTCCTCATCCGGATTATCTGTAAGCTTGTTTGCATGGCCTACAACAGTTACACGGTAATCACTGAACTTCTTAAGGGCTGTAGCAATCATGTCTAAAATACGTTCATTGTTTGCCTTTTGAGCATCAGTAATTCCCTGAGAAATTACCCTTCCATTAGCATCTTTTGCACCCTTTACACCAAAGTCTGCGTTATCGCTACGGAAAATGATAGAAGGAACCTGCATCTTAAGCTTATCCCCATCTCTAACAACAAGAACATCTGTCTGTATTACACCAGTGAAAGTGCTTGTTAGTCCAAGCTCATCTGTAACAATAAATTCGTAAGGATAATCTTCTGCAGACTGAACAAGTTCACCATTGTTACCACGTCCGTCCCAAATAATTCTCTCTGTCATGGATGACTTTCCGCTGGTCTTCCAGAATGACTGTCCGTTGCGGTCTTTGATTGTAAATGACCAGTTTTTAATGCCGGCCATTGTTTCGCAAGAAAGCTTTATAAAGAGGTCATCATCATTGCCGTCGTTATCCGGGCTAAAATACTTAGGTGCAGTTTTTGCAGAAAGCTTAGGTTCTGACTGAGCACAAACAAACATTGAAGATGTAGCATCCACAGAGTTACCTTTTGCATACTCTACATGAAGCTTACCTACATAAACTCCATTTGCAACAGTTCCATCAGTTTTATCGCCTGCCCATGTAAAGTTTGCAGGGAGGTCTTTGCTGTCCTTTTCTGACCATTCACGGACAGAAGCATTATTAGTTGCGTCTACAATGCTAAATTTCCATGCAGAAATACCCTCTGCAAGAGAAGTTTTAACGGTAAACTTTTGAGCATTTTTTCCTTCCGGAGCTTTTGGAGAGAATACGTCTAAAGCGTTTGTTATGTAAGCCTTTGTTTCTCTGGCATCCAAAGTAATGTCTTTTATTAAAGCTTCACCCTTGTTACCTGCTGCATCCGTACTGGAAACTTTTATAGAATACTTTCCATTTGCAGCTTTGTTACCATTATCATCAGTACCGTCCCAGGCAAAATCCTGTACCCTAGATTTTTGCCAGCTGTAAGAACGGACAGTTTTTCCGTTTGAACCAATGATTTCTGCAGACCACTTGTCTTCTACACTGCTCTTAGTAACACTTACAGGGATTTTCTGTTTTGAACTTACACCGTCAGGAGAGAAAATTGAATATGGAACAGAAACAGCAACCTCCGGTTCTGTATTATCCAAGACAAATGCACTTGTTTCTGTACTTGCAGAAGTTCCGCTTTTTGCAACAGTTTCTAACTTAGCAAAATAAGAGCCGTCAGAACAGCGAGTTCCATCCTCTGTAAATCCGTCCCAGGACAAAGTCTGCGGTAAAGAATTTGTACCTGAGATTTTTCGTACAACATTCTTCTTTGCATCTAACACAGAAAGCGTATATCGTTCAATACCAGACTCATCATTTGCGACCATTGTAAAATCAACTTTATCCTGAATTCCATCTCCGTTTGGAGAGAAAGCTTGTGGGCTAACAGCTAAAACAAGTTCTGTCTCTTTTGTATAAAGTTCAAAAGTTTTTGTTCTAACACTGCTAGAGTTTCCGGCAAGTTCTGTTACACTAAGTTCGTAAACATAATTTCCGTCAGGAGCAATTCTTCCTGAAGCATCAACTCCATTCCACTTAATAGATTCTGGTAAAGATGTACCAAAGTCAAATTCACGAACGAGCCCACCTTTTTCATTTAAAATTTTGCCAGTCCATGTTTTTTCGCCAGTCCAGGCTTCTTCCATAGCAAGCTGCTGCTGATTAATTTCCATGGCTTTTATGCCGTTAAAGACTTCGCTTCCAGCATTAACAACTGCTTTTGGAGCTGTAACATCTAAAACAAATACCGGTGAATACAGTGGCTCCGGCTCGAAGCCATTTAAATAACGGGCAGTTACGCGTGCCGTATATTCTCCTTCTGGAAGAACTTCTCCATTTTCAGCCTTACCATCAAAGCTTATTGACTTTGGAGGATTATTCTTTCCGCTAAAATTACGCATAATCTTGTCACTGTTCTTTGAAAGAATATCAACAGCCCAGGATGTAAGGGCGTTAACTTTAGAAGTTGGTTCAGGAATGGAAACATTAAAATTCATTGTGTCCAAAACACCGTCACCATTTGGAGAGAAATATTTTGAACCTGCAATGGCTATAGAAGTTTCAGGTTTTTCTGCCGAATAAATGATGTTACTGATAACAGCCTTTTCTGATGTGTTACCTGCAAGGTCAGTTGCTGTAATTTCGTAATTATAAACTCCATCACTTACAATTGAGCCTTCGCTATCAGTTCCGTTCCATTCAACATCAACAGGAGATGCATTTTCCCACTTATAATTCTGAATCAGCTTTCCATCAACATCTGTAATTTTTGCAGTCCACAAATTTTCTGTAGAACCAGACTGCTTTATTTTTAATGTTGCTTTTGCACCTTCACCAAAGCTCTTATCGCTATCTGTTAAGCGTGCAAGATTTATCTCTGGAGGAGTATTATCAACTATAACCTGCATCTTACTTGTTGTTGCCGTATTTCCGTTATCATCACTTGCAGTAAACTGATAATAATAAATTCCATCTGGAGCTAAAGAACCGTCGTCAAAGAAGCCATTCCAGATAATACTGGAAGGAACCGGAACTCCCTGCTTTGGTGTTACAAGAGAACGGAAAAAAGTTTTAAAAGTAATTCGGTCGGGAAGAGCAACCTTGTTTCCGATTGTACGAACAACTTCTCCGCTTTCATTTGTGATTATAAAATTCCACTCGCTTATATAGCGCTTTTCTTTTATTTTGAGAGGAACTTCCAAAGTGTCCTGAATACCGTCATTATTTGGAGAAATATATACAGGCCCACGTTCTGCAAAAGCAGAAGCTGTTAGAGAGAGCACTAAAACCGCAGCACAGGTTCTACATACCAAAGATTTCTTCATAGTTTTTTACCTCACTCTTCGTCCCAAAGAATAATTTCTGGAGCAGTCGTATCTTTCATACCAAGATCTAATCTGGCACCTGCACTTATAGCCTGAATGCCATTATGAAGGTTCTGCCATGCAGCAGAAGGAATTACTTCGCTCTGAGCCCAATCAGCATTTGCTTTAGAAATACCACTTGAATTAATTGCAAACTTAAATCCAAGACCAACACTTGGCCAGCTTATGGATGTAGAATTTGAAACCAATTCCCTGACATTTGCTTCCCAGCCTACAGAAAGAGTTACAATATCTGCATAAGCAAAGCCCAACCCTACCCCGCAAACTGCATTCTGGCATGAAGGAAAATAAAGTTCACTTGTAAAAGCGCAGGAAACTTTTTGAACCTTAAAAAGTGTTGCAGAGAAAGAAGCTCTTGGCGTAATAAAGCCAGGATAAGAAACTCCATCTGAAGTACCGTCAAGACCTAAAGCATTTGTATACTTTGTCAAAGGCTTACCAAGATTTACAAGTGCTAAACCCAAACGGGGAGTCTTTAAGAAAGCCATGTCGTCAAAGAAATAAAGTGCACCAAAATCAGCACCAACCGTGTAGTCAAATGTATCACCCAGGTAAAGACCTGTGTAAGCATTTAAACCTACATACAATTTGTCCGTAACATTCTTTGATGCGCCTAAATGAAAGTCCAGAGAGTTTCCTAAGTCCATGCGGGGAAAGTTTGTAAAAGTTCCCTGCATTACGCCTGTAAAAACAAGCCACTTTGTTGGAATGATTGTTCCAATCTGAAAAGCCTGTCCGTAAGCACTGTCATCTGCAGAAGCCCGGTTTGAATCTATTAATGCAGTGTAGCTTACATTTAAAACTGTACGCTGCTCTAAGGCTGTAAGAGCAGGATTAAAAGCTATAGAACCAGGAACGATTGTAAAGGTAGCTCCACCAGAAGCATTTGCTGCTCCTGCCAAAAGCTCCGGATTAGCTATTTGATAAAGATTTTCGCCACTGTATGGTGGGTTATAAGCAAAAAGGCTTACTGCCATAGAAAAAGTAGCAAGCAAGGCCATAACTTGTTTTTTCATGAAAAATAATCCCCCTTTCTTAAAAAAACAATTTTTATAGCTTAAAGTATAGTCTAATAAAGTGATTTTTTCAACGTATATTAATTTTCAAAGCGAAGCAAGGCTTTTTCTACAGCTTCAACAGTAGAAAGAGGGGTTGATGCACCAGCTGTAAGTGCCACCGTATTAAATTTATAAAAATCAAGGGGAATTTCTTTTTCATCTTCTATAAGAGCAACATTACTACATATAGTTAAGGCAATTTCGTACAAACGTCTTGTATTTGCAGAATTTTTTCCACCTATGACTAAAACAGCATCTGCCTTATCTTTTAATTCTTTAAGGGCATTTTGTCTTTTCTGTGTTGCAGAACAGATTGAATTAAAAACTGTAATATTAGTATCTCTTTGCTTTAACACATCTATTACTTTTGAAAACTCTTCCGGGCTAAAGGTTGTCTGTGCAATAAGCATATTTTTTTCCCATAAAACAACATCTTTTGCTTCTTCTGCATTTTGAACCACAACCACACAGCCTGCCATTTTATCTTCCGCATAAGACGATATACTCGTAACTTCACCGTGATTTCTGTCGCCTGCAATAATTATTCTGTAGCCACGTTCAGCATATTCACTAGTCCTCTTTTGACTTAAATGCACTTTGGGACATGTTGAATCTATTACATTTACATTTAACGAAGTAAGTTTTTCTACAACACTAGGTGTAGTTCCATGAGCTCTTATAATAACAACAGAATTTTCTGAGATATTTATTTTTTCTGCATCTAAAACTTTTAGCCCTTTTTCTTTTAATAGCTCTAGTACTTTTTGGTTATGAATTAAAGGACCAAGAGTATAAACTTCTTTTTGAGGATTTTCTTCTAAAGTCTTAACAGCACTTTCTACGGCACGTTTAACACCCATGCAGTAGCCTAAAGTTTTTGCTCTTACAACAGTCATAAAATTTCCTAAAAAAAATCCACCCGCATTAAACAGGTGGATTCTTAGCAAAAACTAAAAACCTAGTTTGAAGACGAAATTACATGAGCAGTCTCTTTACGGGGACGTACTCTATTTGCATTTTCACCAGGTTCCCAATTGCGACGAACAAATGCAACAAAGCCAGAACTGATGAACATAGATGAATAACAACCAGAAATAAGACCAACTGTCAAAACAATTGCAAATGTTTCAATTGCACCACTTGTGAACACCAAAAGAGAAATGGAAGCAAAAAGTGTTGTAATTGTTGTAATGACAGAACGACTTAATGTATCTGATAAAGATTTATTAAGTATGTCGGTAAACTTTTTGGTTTCAACAGTTTTCATATTACCACGGACACGGTCAAGAATAACAACTGTAGCGTTTATAGAATAACCAAAAATTGTAAGAACAGCTGCAAGTGTTGTTGTACTAAATTCAATCTGAGTCCATGAGATAAATGTAAACATAATAAGGCAGTCATGCAAAAGAGCAATAATTGCACCTAAAGCAAAATCCCAGTGGAAGCGAACTGTTGCATAAACCCAAATAAGAAGAATTGTAAGAAGTGCAAGTAAAACAGACTTGAATGCAAGAGAGCTTGAAAATGTTGAGCCAACAAAATCTGTCTTGATAATTGCAACATTCTCTTCACCAAATGAAGCTTTTAAAGCTCCGTTAATACCGTCCTGCAAAGCCTGATTTGTTGCTGACTCATCAGCAGCTTTTGCACGAATCTGATAACTGCGGGATTCTTCTGTACCCAAAGCTTTTACAGCAACATCAAGTTCCTTTACGGCTTCACGTACGCCGTCAATTGTTGTAACAAGAGCATCACTCTGAACATAAAGACGATAAGGAACATCTGATGAAAGACGAGCTGTTACTGCAGAGTTTGCAAAAAGCCCATAAGAATCTGCATCAGCAGAAGAAAGAAGTTTTACACTGACACCTTCAATGGACTCAAGAGCAGAAGCCATATCTTTTACAGTTGGATTCTGTCCATAAGTAAAAGTTAAAGTTTCGTTCTCTGCACCTGTACCACTAACAACTACATCAATACCAGTATTAGAGTTTTCTATACTCACATTTGCAGAACCTGAATATGTAAGTTCTATAGCAGGAGGAGCAACACGAACTTCTTCTATAAGACCTGGTTCAAAATCAATACCAAAATTAATTCCCTTTACGCAAAAACCAACAATGCCAAAGACAATAATAAGGGCACTAACAATTGCACAGGGAAGAAAAGCTTTACTAAAATTCTTTACGGTTTTCATTACTTAATCCTCCAGCCAATGCTAATGTTCTGTTTATGAACAGTTTCTGTGTTAAAGTCAAACATAAGGCGGCTTACAACAAGTGCTGTAAACACTGTAGAACATACACCGATTGCAAGGCTTACTGCAAAGCCTTGAATAGAACCTGTTCCAAGCTGGCTCATAAAGATAGCTGCAATAAAGGTTGTAATATTTGAGTCCATAATTGCCCAGAAAGCATTATCAAAACCGCTTGCTATGGAAGCAGCCCTGTCTTTTCCAAGAAGACGTTCTTCTTTAATGCGTTCAAAGATAATTACGTTTGCGTCTACTGCCATACCGATTGTAAGAATCATACCTGCAATGGTAGGAAGTGTGATTGTAAGATTAAATGCACTTAAAATAGAGAACATAATGTAAAGGTTAAGAATCTGTGCAACACAGGCATTAACACCAGCACCCTTGTACCAGATAAGCATAAAAATCATAATTGCAGCTAAACCAATTACGATTGCAAAGAATCCCTGACGGATTGCCTGCTCTCCTAAAGATGCGCCAATAACCTGCTGGCTTTCTACACTAAGAGGAACATCAAGCCAGGCTGTCTGTAAAACTTTACGAAGATTCTGAGCTTCCTGAGCACTAAACCCTGTAATAGCTACTGAACCACCAGTTATTGCAGACTGAATTCGTGCGTTAGATTTAATTTTATTGTCACTTACGATTGCAAGATACTCACCAACATGGTCACCAGTAAAGGTTCCAAAGATTTCAGCACCTTCTGCATCAAGTGTAAAGTTTACCTGTGGCTTACCTGTAATATCTTCCTGACCAACAGTTGCACTCTTAATGTGTTTTCCATCAAGAGCAATTTCCTTTTTTACAACAAGATAAGACTCTCTCTGATCAAGACCATAAGCATCTGTTGTGTAATAACCTAAAACTTCATTTTCTTCCGGTTTAAGACCAGGAATAGCATTTGGATCTATTACACGTCCCTGACTGTCAAAAGTGCTGTCTAAATGTGTATAGTAATAAGTTTGGAAAGCTGTTGTTGCATCATTATCTACAAGACGGAAGTTTAATATTGCACTACCCTGAATAATTGAATTTACCTGAGCAGCTTCTGCACTTCCTGGAAGTTCAATATAAATTCTGTCATCACCCTGCTGACGGATTGTCGGAGAAGAAAGACCAAAGCGGTCAATACGGCTTGAAAGAGTTTCTACGGCCTGAGCCATGGCCTCTTTCTTTAG
The DNA here is from genome assembly GCA_937877515.1 of uncultured Treponema sp. GTDB lineage: Bacteria > Spirochaetota > Spirochaetia > Treponematales > Treponemataceae > Treponema_D. Next base: position 53,764 of record CALFIX010000036.1, on the reverse strand, counting down.
AGTATCTGCATCTACTCCGCTGTCTGCCTGAGAAGCAACTACTGAATCTAAATCTGCCTTTACAATAACATTCATACCGCCAGACAAATCAAGACCAAGCTTTACAGAATTCTGATACTGATGTTTTGCCTTAAGAATTCTGTCACGATAACGACCTTCAATAAGTGTTACCAATTCTGAGCGGCTGTCAAAAGACTTAATACATGCCATTAAGTTAAGTGGAGAAGGAACAGCTTCGTTCTTTGCCTTATAATTTTTCTTTGCGGCATCACTAAGCCATTTCTGCTCTTTTGAAACTTCGGCATTAGGATTTGCTCTTAGTAAATCCATAAAAGCATCTACATCTTGAGAAGCTTTTACATTTGAATAATCTTTTAAATTTTCCATTGAACCCAGAGCCAAAGCCTGAACTTCTTTTGGTGTACGTGCATACCAGCTGATTGAAGGCCACAGAAACGCAAAACATATTGCGAGAACTGCGAGTACAATCAGGAGACGAGTTCTTTTATTCATCTTTCTTTTCCTCGGTTACAGCTTCTGTATTTTCTGCTGAAGCAGCTTCTTCTGCTGGTTTTTCAGCTTCTTCTTTCTTTGATTTCTTTCCAAAGAGAGATTTCTTTTCCTTAGGTTTTTCTGATTCTGCAGGTTTATCTGTAACAACTGTTGCTATTGCAGAACGATTAAATTCAATTTTTGCCCCGTCGTCTACTTTTACAATAACGGTATTATCTTTTGTAGAAGCAATTACTCCATGAATGCCACCAATAGTAACAACTTTGTCACCCTTTTTGAGAGCAGCAATCATTTTCTCTGTTTCTTTCTGCTTTTTGTTCTGAGGGCGAATCATGAAAAAGTACATGATCAGCACAATAAGAACGAGTGGAATTAACATTCCAAGTCCACTACCGGCGGACTGAGAAGAGGCAGCAGCAGCCTCCTGTAGAAAGAACGGATTTAACAACATATTACTTTCCTTCCTTGTTTTTAAAATATGAGTAAGCTAAATTATCATGATTTTATGGCATTGACAAGGGCTATTTACCCAAGAGAGAGTCCAACTCTGAATTCTTTTTTAATAAAACTGAATTTGACGGGTCCAAAGCCACAACCTGCTTAAGATAGTATTGGGCTCTTCTCCAGTCTTTCTTCTGATAATAAATTTCATATAGTCTATAAAGCGCATCCTTATTACGGGGATTTGCCGTAAGACTTGAACGCAGATCACTTAAGACTGCATCTTCTGTTCCAGAGAGGAAAGACCTTTCATAATATAGAAAGCTCTTCATTTTTTGACTTGCAGAAGACAAAAGTTTAGTAATAAGCTGCAAAGCACTATTCTTTTGATTTGTAGAAACTAAAACCTTTATGTAAGAGCTCTGTGCATTTTCATCATCCGGGAAAGAAGTATAAAGCTGCAGAGACGTTCGCATTGCTTCTTCATTTTTTGAAAGTGCTAAACATATATCTACCTGTGAATACAAGTTTTCTTTGTCATTCGGAGAAAGTTCTATTAACTTTGAATTTATATCATAAGCAGTCTGCCATTCTTCTTTTTTTTTGTATTCAGAAACACTAATCTTCATTGCAGAGACATTAGAAGAATCAATAGAAAGAATTTTTTCTGCTATCTCCAGGGCAGAATACCCGCCAACTAAAATATTTGCACTGGAAGAAACCTCTGCCGCAAAAAGAAGAATTTCTTTGTCATCAGGGTAAAGAGTTAAAGCCATGCCTATGGTTTCTCCGCTGGCTGCGTTATTTTTATTCCAGTCCCTCTGCATTCTGGCCCGTAAAAGAAGATACTCCTTAGAAGACGTATCTGTTTTTGCATACATATCCAGAAGAGAAGAAGCCCTTATATAGTCACCTTTTGTAATAAGAATGCCTGCCCTGAAAAGTACATAACGTAAATTTTCCGGTTCTAGCAAAAGAACTCTGACAATATAAGATTCAGCAGCGTCCAGATCTTCTAAAGCATAGGAAGATTCCGCACATAACTCTAAAACAGAAACATTTTGAGGAGCCTTATCAAGCAGGCCTTTAGAAATTTCCAATGCCTTTTCATACTGTCTATCCTGCATGTAAGCTTTTGCAATTGCATAGTTAAGTTCGTAAACAGATGGAGCAAAACCTAAACTGCGAGTAAAAAAAGAAATTGCCTCTTTATTGCGGTTTTCATAAAGGCACAACAGTCCCATAAGATAATTTGCAAGCACCGATGAAGATTTTAAATTTAATGCATTCAAAAGAGATTTTTCACAAAGGTCATATAAATCTTTCCGGTTTGGAGAAGTTACTAAAACTAATGACGGAAGAAGAACCGTAAAAAAATCAGTATTACCCGTACTAACATCATAGATTCCACGCCTTGCACTATCTATGGCACCGGTATAGGGATTTGATGAAAAAGAAATTTCAGGCACTTCCCAAGTAAAACTTTCTGAAGGCCAAACAATAGCCATTACTTCTGAACAGATATTCAATAAAATTTTTTCGCTTTCTGTATAATCCTCAGCAACACTTTTATGAAGGCGGGAAGCTGTCTGCCTCAAATCTTCTGGAGAAGCATTTTCTGCACTCTCCATTATTCTTGAAGGAAGAGAAGAAAAATATGTATAAGAACTTTTTTGAGGAGCAGGAACAACAACAGATGATTCTTCATCACTGGCTTTTGGTGTACTTGCACAAGAGAAAAGTATAAAAATACAGAAACTCAGGGCTGCAAAAGAAAGCCCCCTTTTATGCATTACAGACTGTCCTCTTCTTCTAAAGAATCGTCAACCATATACGGAAATTCTTTTGGATGATTACGCTGAACAACAAATATTACAATAAGAGCAATCCCCGCAATAAGTAAAATTATAGGCCACCACAAACCGATGAACTTGGAAAACGAAATATCGTTTAGGGAAAAAAGTAAAAACAGCACTCCCAAAACTACTAAAGTTAAACTGGGAAATAAGAAAATTGTTCTTACCCTTTTTAACTTATAAAGCCCCGCAGGCAAAAGTGCTATACCAGAAAAAATAACTTCTAAAGGCCACAAATCTGAAAACTTATATTTAATAATATTCGTATCTATAAATAAAGATAAAATGCCTGTTAACGAAAAGAAGATTCCTAAATAAACAAAAAGCCCGCTACCCGTTAACGCAAATGCAAAAAAAACAAAAATTAAACCTGCACCCAATAAAAAAACATCCTTTGCATAAAAAACCTGAATACCTGGTATAAACTTTTTTACTGTTAGGAATATTCCAAAAAAAAGAAGTATTAAACCTGCTGCAAAAAACAAATTTGAACGAACAGTTATCTTTGTCTGTGGAATTTTTATAAATCTTCTCTTTTTCTTTAGCTTATCTTCTTCCATAATCTAATAGAATACAGTAAGTTTCTTTTCTTGACAATGGTATGGTACAGTAAGCTTGAAAAGGTATAAAGCCTTTGATAAAATCGAGCCATGAATACAAAAAAAATATCAGCTTTTCTTTTTTCTCTTACCTTTGTACTTACACTTTTTACAGGCTGCACCCATAACACTAATGAAGCATATAAAACAACTCAGGCTCAGTTAAAAAAACTTTTAGAGCAGGAAAACTTAGAAAAAGAAACCCGCTTTGCAATCATAAACCGCATTGCAAACAACATGCTTTCCATAAAAGACTACTCATCTCTTACACTTTTCTTAACTGATTGGGTAGAAAATCACCCTGACGACACTTACAATGCATACTGGCTGCTTATTGTTGCCTACGCATACTTGGAAAATGATGCTGAACCGATTGCAGAATACTACTTTGAACGCATAATAAATAACTACAATGACCTTATGGTTCAAGAAAAGTCCATTCACTTTTTAAGCTTACAGCACCTTATACAAATAAGCTCTAAACCTGCAAACAGAATTGAATACTTTAATCAGCTTATAAACAGATTTTCAGAAGAAGTAAGCCAAACAGAACTTTACTACCGATTAGGTCTTGAATACGAAAAAGAAGGTGAATGGGACTTAGCTTTAAAAACTTACCAGCTTTTCTTAGACCAGGAAGACTCTTCTACAATACAAATTGCCGGTAACCCAAATGCATACCGCACGGCAAAACAGCTTATTGATTTTAACAACTCTCCAAAAGACTGGACCTTTGAAAGCTTAGATGCCCTTGTTACGGCAGTAAAAAAAGCAATTACATCTTACAATTATCGCGCACTGGACACGTACCGCTCTAAAGTAAATTTTTTTGCAATGAGCTGGAGACAGGACGAAACGGACTCAAACTCTCAGGAAAAATTTTCCATGCATTCCTTTATGTTTGGAAACAGAATTCGCTACAATGCAGAGCTTGATGAAATGTCCAGTCCGACAGAAGCATACCTGAGAACCTGGGGATGGAGTAACTACGTAAATGTCTGGTATCTTTATTTCCGTAAGGTAAACTTTCCTGCTGACCCAGAAATTCACGGACGCTGGGAATGGACCGGCATCTACTTTGGTGAAAAACTTTAAAACCTATGAAAAAAAAACTCCTCTGCCGGCTTTTTGCACTTCAATTCACACTCCTTACTTTAAGTTCTCAAGAAATGGAACAGCCCCCCTCAAACCCGGTACAGAGTGAAAGAGCCCAAAATGTTTCAGAAGAACCCGAAGACGAATATGACATTCCGGAAGAAAACACAATTCATCCTGAGCCACAAAGAAAACACCTTACTTTAAAAGGCGAAGACCACGATTTAACAAAAAAGCAGAGGGATAAGTTTTTAACCGCTCACGGAAAAACACTTCTTGCACTTTCTTTAGAACAGGGAGCTCCTTACCTTCCATACATACGGCAAAAGCTTATTGAACTCAACATGCCTTTAGAGCTGCAATACTTACCGATTGTAGAGTCAAATTTTAAAATTACGGCGGTTTCTAAAACTGGTGCTACGGGAATGTGGCAATTTATGGAAAACAGCATGGCACCCTTTTTAAAAAAGAACTCCTGGTATGATGAACGTCTGGACCCGTGGCTTTCCACAGATGCGGCTCTTACAAAACTCTGCGACAACTACAAAATGTTCGGAGACTGGGAGATTGCAATAGCAGCATACAATTGTGGAGCAGGAGCAATGTCTAGGGCAAAAAAGAAGAATCCCGGCAAAGACTTTTGGGCATTAGCTACATCAGGAGCTTTACGAACTCAAACTGCAGAATATGTACCAAAGTTACTTGCTGTCTGCGATATAATTTTAAATGCAGAATACTACGGGGCCTTGGAAGTTGGAGTTGCATACCATCTTACAGAAGAAAAAAAAACGGACTATAGTTATGTAACCACAAAAGGAATGTACAGTCTTTCTGAAATTGCAGAAGAAGCCGGCATCTCTAAAAAAGTTTTGGAAGAATTAAACCCTTCCCTAAAAAGACGCTGCACCCCGGCCGGAGAGCTATACAAACTTCGGGTGCCCAAAGACATGACTTTGCAAGTAGAAGAGTGCCTAAAACATTTAGGACCTCCTAAAAATGCAATCGTTCACAAGGTTGTAAAAGGAGATTCTCTCTGGGCACTTTCCCGCACATACGGAATAAGTGTACAGGACTTATGTAAAGTAAATAACATAAAAGAAAATGGAATTTTATCTATAGGACAGACCATTATTATTCCGATATTTTAATGAGGAATTCTTTAAAATATGATTGTTTTTAAACCAAAAAGCATTTTAACTTTTACCGTTTTAACGTGTCTCTCTTTTATGCCGCTTTGGAGTCAGAGGGCTTCCCTTTCTTATTTAAGCGAATACGAAAATCAGGCTGAACTTGAAGCTTCATTAGCTGCAAATGTTTCTCCAGAAAAAGCAATCATGTCTTCCAGTTCTAGCATAGACTGGTCAAAAAATATTTTTAAGTCTAATGTTGAATTAGACGTCGTAAAAGCAGGCATTTCTATGCCAAGCGGAAAGGCAAGTTCTTTAAACCGGATTCAAATGGAGCTTCCTGTTTTAGTAAAAGACCCGCTGCTTTCAATTTACGTAGATGATACAAAAAAATTAGGCGATTTAGTCCTGGAAGGAAGCCTAACCCTGGAAGAACTTACACGAATAATAGACACAAGTCACCAGACACCGGCTTTCTTTGCAAGCGGCACAAGCAGACTTTTAACACAACACTCCATAAACTTATTAGACATCGGTGCCGTCTTAGTACACCACAAAACTCCTTACAGCTTGCAGCGTCCTATAGAAACGGTGGCCTCAAAAGAATACACAGGCATTATAATAGATGCCCGAGGTGCCCTGCCTGTACAAGGCGAGTTTACAGAAAGTTCAACTTACCCGTGTTTATTTCCAAAAATCTGGAATGAAAAAATGGAACTGCTCTATGAACGCAACATGGTGGATTCTAAAAAGGCAAAAGAACAGGGAATTGTCCATTATTCAAGTTCCATCAATATGGAAGACTACAGAAACGTTATTGGAAAAACTCCTCTCTGGATTACAGCAAAAAAAGTTTACGGCATTAACCGCTGTGACCCTGTAATTTCTTACGAGGATTACTTAAAAATTACAAGCATAAAAAGCAATCTCAATATCTTAAAGGATGCAAATATAGTCATTCTTCTTGATGAAGAAAATCTTACTCACGCCGTAAGTGCTCCAGAAAGAAACAAAAGCTACTACATTGCATACCACAGCATGAAGCGCTACGTAGACGAAAACCCGATTCCAGACACGACAATTTTTGACGACCCGACAGGAATCAAAATGGTTGTTAACAACCTTAACTTTATAGCAGACAGCGCAGAACTTCTTCCCGCCGAAAAACCCCGCATATCTCAAATTGCAGACAGCATAAAAAGACTTGTCGGAGCAGGAGAATACACAATTCTTGTGGAAGGCCATACTGCAGACGTAAACAAACCCCATGGACAGCTTACACTCAGCATTCAGCGTGCACAGGCTATAATAGACGCACTCATTTCTGAAGGTGTTCCAAAAGAACTTTTTACATACAAGGGATACGGCGGAACCATGCCTATTGCAGACAACTCTACGGCAGAAGGAAGGGCTCAAAACAGACGTGTAGAAATAACAGCAATGCCAAAACAAACTTACATTCAGAGAAAATAATTTTTTTTGAAAAATTCTGAAATTTATCTTATAATAAATGCATGAAGAAAAGCATTTTAAAATTATTTACACTGTCACTGTTTTTAAGTAGTTTTTCTACATTTAAGATTTTCAGTCAGACTTCTTTTTTTGACAACTATGTTTTTCAGAGCTGGAACACAATAGGTAACCTTTCAGGAGCAACTGCAACAGATATTATCCAAACCAGAGACGGATATTTAAACATTGGAACCTATGAAGGATTAATCCGTTTTGACGGAGTTGCATTTAAAACCATTCGCAGGGGCCACAATAACGATTACAAGTTTGCGTCTGTCAGAGCAGTCTTGGAAGATTCTAACGGCAACTTGTGGATTGGTTCTAACGATGAAGGTTTACAAAAAATATCAAAAAATGGAAACAAAATTTTTAGTACACAAAATGGTCTTCCGAACACTTCTGTAAGAGCATTAGCAGAAGACAGGATGGGAAACATTTGGATAGGAACTGCAGCCGGGATTGTTTACCTTACACCTCAAGGTCATCTTATAACACCCCAATTTCAGGCAGGTACTGTTTCAAAAGGAATAATTGCATCTTCTATTTTTTGTGACACAGCCGGACGTATCTGGCTTATTACTGCAAATGAAAAAGGTTTATTTTTATTTTCTGACGGACTTTTCAGAAATCTTCCTGAACTTGAACCATTTGGTAACTATTTAGTTTCCTGCATTGCACAGGATTTAAATGGAAACTTTTGGATAGGTCTTGGAGATCAGGGGCTGATTCAACTTAACAACGGAAAAATAACCAGAGTAAAAACAAATACAGCCTTAGACAATATGGCAACCTGGGCAATCTATGTAGGCAATGACGGTACAATCTGGTTTGGTACAGACAAAGGCATTTACGCATACAATAATGGAATTTACAATGAATACAAATCCAGTACAGTAAGCAACGCAAAAATAAATAAACTGATTTGTGACAGAGAAGGAAGCATTTGGATTGCAACAGACCGATGCGGTATCGGAAAACTAACACACGGAAAATTTAAGGTTACAAAGTTAGGAGCTGCAAGCAATGCCATAGCAGAAGGTTTAGACGGAAAAATTTGGGTTGGAACAGACAAGGGAATTGTTTGCTATGAAAATGAAAAACAAGTTAGCAATGCTCTAACCGAATATACAAAAGGCTTAAGAATCAGACATGTGGAAACCGCAATGAACGGCGACATACTTGTAAGCTGCTATTCAAAACCTTCTCAAATAAGATATGGCAGGCACGGCATAAAAAACTGGACTACCGACGATGGTCTTGCAGGCGATAAAGTCAGGGTTGCCATAGAAACAAAGCCAGACGAGCTTTATGTTGGGACGACAACAGGTCTTAGCATCATTCATCAGGATGGAAAAATTCGCACTTATAAACAGGTGGACGGTCTTGAAAACGAATATGTAATGTGCCTTTACAAGGACTCAAACGGCATTATCTGGATTGGTACAGACGGTGGTGGAATTTTCCTAATGAAAAACGAAGCCATTATTTCTCATATTTCATCGGAAGACGGTCTTTCAGGAAACGTAATTTTTAAAATTACTCAAGACAAAGATGAAGTTTATTGGATTTGTACCGGTGGTGGAATTACAACATGCAAACCTTTTGACAGTGCACATAATCTACCTACAGAACTCCAAAGCATAAACTCTGATCAAGGCATTGGAACAGACTCGGTTTTCCAAGCAATCTTTGACACAGCAGGTAACACTTGGCTTACAAGCAACTTTGGTATAGCTTCTATTCCTACAACAGATTTATTAACCTCTCTTTCTACAAAAGCAAAAGCTTTAAACATAAAATTTTACAATCAAAACGACGGTCTTGAATCTGGGGGACCAAATTCAACAGCAAAAAGCATTTGTGACAAGCACGGAAGAATTTGGTTTACCATGGTAGACGGAATTGCAGTTTACGATCCTATAAAAATTAGAGAAAATCCAATCATGCCTCTAGTTCACATAGAAAGTGTAACTGTAGACAACATAGAAAACGTAGAAATTGACAAAGAAATAATTTTACACCCCGGAACAAAACGTGTAGATATAAAATACACAGGCATCAGCTTTGATGCACCAGAAAGAATTCAATTTACTCACATGCTTACAAATTTTGAAAACACATTCAGCACTCCAAGTGAAGGACGAATTGTTTCTTACACAAACTTAAAACCCGGCAAACATACATTTTTAGTTAATGCGATCAACGGTGACGGAATAATGAGTGAACAGGCAGAAACAATGCTCTTTGTTCAAAAACCATATTTTTATCAAGTAGTCTGGTTTTGGGTTGCGTTCGGCATAATACTGCTGGGATTTTTTCTTATACTTTTTTATCACAAGCAAAAAGCAATGCTCAGAGAAAAACAGCGTCTTGAACAAATGGTTTTAGAACGTACAGAACAGCTTGAAAAAGCAAAAAATAAATCTGACTACCTTTTACGTTCTATTTTGCCAGACAAGATTGCAGATGAACTAAGAGACGAAATTCACTCTATTGGTGAAAATTTCTCTGACGTCACGCTACTGTTCTCAGACATTGTAGGCTTTACAAATACTTCCAGCGGACACACTGCGGAAGAAATTGTAGATGCGTTAAACAACCTGTTCAGCCGCTTTGATGAAAGAGCAAAACTCATGGGTGTTGAAAAAATAAAAACAATCGGGGATGCCTACATGGCAGCTTGCGGGGTACCGGTTCCAAAAGAAAACAACGCTCTTATACTTGTAGAATTTGCAAAAGGAATGTATGAAGACCTTGCAGATTACAACAAAACTGCAAAAATACCTTTCCAAATTCGCATAGGCTTAAACTCTGGTCCTGTTACGGCAGGTGTAATCGGAAAAACAAAATTCATTTATGACGTATGGGGCGACACGGTTAACGTCGCAAGCAGAATGGAGACAGCCTGTACGCCAGGAGGCATACGAATAACAGAAGATGTTCATCAAAAGCTTATGGGTTCTCTTATAAAATTTAGCGAGCCCATTGAATGTGATATAAAAGGCAAAGGTAAAATGATTACCTATGAAATTATAAAGTAAGTCATATAGACGGAGGAAAATATGAAAAAATCTATTAAAAAAGCAATACTTATAACTGTCAGTATTATGCTTTTAGTTTTTACAGGCTGCAATAACAAGAAAAAAGAAACTGTAAAAGTTGGTCTACTGCATTCGCTTACGGGAACAATGGCAATAAGCGAAACCGCAGTAAGAGACTCTGAACTTTTAGCCATAAAAGAAATAAACAACGCAGGCGGAGTTTTAGGAAAACAGATTGTTCCTATTGAAGCAGACGGAGAAAGTGAGCCTAAAATTTTTGCAGAAAAAGCAAGGACTCTTTTACAGGAAGAAAAAGTCGTTACCATTTTTGGCTGCTGGACAAGTGCATGCCGCAAAGCTGTAAAGCCTATTGTAGAGGATCTTTATGGACTGTTGTGGTACCCGGTTCAATACGAAGGAATGGAAGCAAGTCCGAACATTATGTATATGGGAGCTTCTCCAAATCAACAGATTGTACCGGCCGTAGACTTCTGTGCAGAAAACATTGGAAAGAACATGTACCTTATTGGAAGCGACTACATTTTTCCTCATACGGCAAATAAAATTATAAAGGCACAGCTTGCTCAGTTAGACGGCACATGCGTTAGAGAAGAATATTTACCAATGGGCCATGCAGATTTCTCAGACATTGTTAAAGACATAAAAAATACAAAACCTGATGTAATTCTTAACACATTAAACGGAGACTCAAACATAGCTTTCTTTGCAGAACTTTCAAAACAAGGAATTACCTCTAAAGAAATTCCTGTAATGAGCTTTTCCATTGCAGAAGAAGAAATAAGCCAGATGACGACAGATACGCTTTCCGGCAACTACGTTTCATGGAATTACTATGAAACAACACAGACAGAAAAAAATGCAGAATTTGTAAGTGAATACAAAAGCACTTACGGAGAAGAGCGAATGACAGGAGACCCTATAGAAGCCGGCTACATTGCAGTACACATGTGGGCTAAAGCTTGCGAAAGGGCGGGAAGCTTTGACGTAGAAGATGTACGAATGGCCGCGAAGGGACTAACTTTTACAGCTCCAGAAGGAACCGTAACAATAGACGGAGCCAACCAGCATCTTTACAAGCTTGTTCGCATTGGAAAAATAAATGACTCAGGTTTAATAGAAGAAGTATGGTCTACACCAACTGCAATAAAACCAGACCCATACCTAAGTACATATCCTTGGGCAAGAGGTTTATAAATTAAAAATCAGCGCAGGCGTTTACCGCGGTGAGAAACCTGCTTAACCTTATACAAGGCTTCATCGGCCTTGTTTATAAGCTCTATATCGTTGTAGACGCCGTCTTCTCCAAACTTTGCATAACCAATACTTACGTTTATCGGGAAAGCATCATTTGAATTTTTATTTCGCTCAATAAAAGCATCCAGTATATTTTTTTTGAGGGCGTCTGCCTCTCTGTCTCCAGAGCAATAATAAATACATGCAAACTCATCTCCCCCATAACGGGCAAGAACAGAACGCTCTTCACTGCATACTTTTCTTAAGATTTCTGCAGTTATCTTTAGTGCAGAGTCCCCCTCTAAATGCCCGTAGGTATCATTTATCTTTTTAAAAAAATCAACATCCATCATAAAAAGGTACAGATCCCGGTCTGGCGGCAGAGGCGAGCTTGTTGCAAGGGCAATTCTTTTATCAAAGCAAGTACGATTATTTAAGCCTGTCAGACTGTCTACAGAAATACGTTCATATTGAGAATCTGTAAAAGCAAACATAAGCATTACGGCAATAATCGGCCAAAGACTATCAAAATACCGCATTGCAAAAACAACAATACTTGCTACTATAAGCAAAAGCATGCAAGGAAATTTCATAGGTAACCGACGTATAGCCTTGCGACTAGACTTTCTAAAAAACATTCCGATAAGCATAAATACAACAGCTGTTAAATAATACAAGAACACTACCGTTTCTATTACAAAACTCCAGCTGGCCTTATGTAAAAAGTTCTTTGAATCTATATAAAAGACCCAATGTGTCCAGGGAGAAGCACAAGATGCAATTGTAATAAGAAGTTCCGGTAAAACAATTGCTGTTATAAGTGTACGCTTTCTGTAAAGACTTGGCTTAAAAGTAAAAATACCGTACATCAAAAAACCTAAGCTTATCATTCCAGCCAATGAATAATAAACTGCATTTAAGATATTATTCATAAGTTTAAGTCCGTCGCCAGACTTGCCATCTATTGCAGACCAGAGCATATCTACCAGTAAAATTCCCATTGTTAAGGCAACTTCACGATAAAAGACAAGACTCTTAGTTTGCAAGTCGTCATTACGTCTTACAGTTACCAAAATCCACAATAAGAGAACAATAGAAATGCCATTTAATTCTTGATACAATAGATATGCAGACATAGCTTTATTATATCAGTCAAAAAAGTATCATTCAAGCAAAATAAACATTAAGATTCAAAAGGTAAATCTACTGGCAGCAAAGATTTTCTCTTAAAATGAACAGTACTTTCCCTTATACCATTTGCACTGAGAAAAGCCTTTACTAAAAGAACAATACGCTCATCGGCTTCATCCAATATACCATCGTGCAAGAGAGCATCTTCTGTACGTTCCATTTCACTTTTTATTTCGTCAAAAATTTCTTGAGTCGTAATGGGAATAAAAATACTGCGCTTTTCATCAAAAACTTCTTCCGAAACTATTGCATTCTCTAGAATTTCTGCATGAGGAAGTAAAACGTCCACCATTTTTCCATTTGGAGAAACTGTGATTTGCATTTCTTCCAGATTGCTTATTCCTAATCTGATTACACCAGAAAACTTAACAATGCTATATGCTTTTATGCTTCCGTTTAATGCACTCTTTTTAGGAAGAACCACGCTGCCGTAATTATATTTTATAACTGTAAGCTCACAAACTTTTTCTATCTGACTATACACAAGTGAATGTAAATGTTCTACTTTTACCTGCCTGATTTTATACCATACACCCAGACATGCTAAGCAAAGAATAACAGCACATAAAAGAGGAACTGTAATCTTAAGCCACAAAAGCGTCCTCACCTTATGAGACACCTCTGCTTTTTCTTTTATTTTCTTCTGCATAATTAAATTATATCACAGATTTTTTTAACAAAGGATTGTTTTTATAAGTTTTTTTTCATATTATTTTTACTATGAATGCAATTGTATACTCAGAGGATGACACCATTTTTATAAAAACTTCTCTTACGCCAGACGAAGCTGCAAAGAGTCACTTACAGAATAAACTTACCGCTAAAGGTTTTCGGGCAGATTTTATAAACGGAAGCTGGAATTTTAATTTTTGGTCATTCGAAAACACAACAGAACAAAACAATAAAATATTTTTTACAGGCAAAGGATTTTCTGGTACAACACTTGCTGCAATAATTCGCTCCTTTGACACAAAAACCCCAGATGTAAGGCCCCTTGTATATCTTGCTTCTTCAAAAGTCTGCCATGCATTAAATGATGCTCTAAAACAAAATATAGACATTCCGCTTAATGGTGCGGAAGGAATCTTTATTTCAGAAGACCTGAACTCCATTATTTTCTTTCCAGAAGAAATTTTTAAAAGCTGCATTCAAAACCTGAACGAAGAAGCTCGTCTGGAACTGGATGAACTTTACAAAAACTCATACCTTTCTAAATCAGACGGAATAAAATTTGTTCAAGCTGCAATTGCCTACAAAATTCTTACAGGAAATTTTCCGTACACAAATTCTTCAATAGAACAGAGAAACGAAGACATCTTAGATAAAAACTACAGGAGCATAAAAAACACTGTCTGGGCATTAGACTCAAAACTGCAGGAAGCAATAGATTCTGCACTACAAAAAAACTCAAACTCAAAGGAAAAAAGTAAAAACGAATTTCCAGTAAAAAGTTTTTACAGGGAACTTGGCTTAACAGAAAACGGAGAACTTTCTGCAAATGGAGAATTATTACCAGTTATCAGAAAGTCTTCCGTTTCTCAAGATGATTTTTTAAGAGAATCAGAAAAAGAAGAAAAATCAAGAATAAAAAAGCTTAATCTAAAAAGAAACCTTAAAAAAAACAAATCTAAAATAATAATAACCATAAGCGCGCTCTGCACTGCTATTTTTGTAAGCCTCACATATTCAATAAGTCAAATGTCAAAACCTACAACAACAGGTCTTACCTCCATGCAAACAATAGAAATGTTTTACAGTGCATTCAATATGCTGGATGTAGATGCTGAACAGCAAAGTTCTACACGTTCAAGCGGCTCAAAAAATGTTAATATAATAAGCAATATTTATGTCAGCTCAAAAACAAGATCAATGTATGAACCTTTAAAAGAAACATTACCGCCGGCTTTATGGCTTTTAAAAAACAATGAACAGAAAGCTTACATGTTTGGGCTTACTCAATTTACTGTTGACGGCATAAAGCAAAGCATATTCTTTAAGGGTCCTCAAAAAAAATTCAGCGGTAAAAAACTAACAGAGCAAGAAGGCCTTGTCTTAAAGAAAGGTCAAAAAGAAAATCACACCGCTCACTTTTATTTTGTTTCCAGCGATGCAGAAGGCTTTGTAAACATAATGGAAGAAACTGACAAAATAACCCTCACCTTTAATGGAAACAGATGGCTTATTTCAGAATTAGAAAGTTCAACCAGCGAAATAACAGAGCTTTCTCTAAAAGAATTTATTACAACGTACAAAGAATTCTTTTACGACACAGAAAACTCAGTACTGGAAAATGCCAATAACTTGCGACTTATTTACCCATGGCTAAGTGCAAACTCAGAAATTATTGAAGCTGCAAGCCTGAACGGCTTAAATATTCTTCAAGTTTCAGAATAAAACACAAAATAAACATCCAGTCTTAGCTTTAACATTTTCTAAAATACTGATATACTCTTACCTTATGACAGAATTACTTGCTCCCGCTGGGAATGTAGAAGCCTTAGATGCTGCTATTGGAGAAGGCGCAGATGCCGTTTATCTTGGATTAAAAAGTTTTAATGCTCGCCTGCGCTCTTCTAATTTTGCCTGGAGAGAATTTGAAGCTTGCGTACAAAGCGTTCATCGCCAGGGTAAAAAAATATACGTTACGGTAAACACTGTTAGCGAAGAACATGAAACTGAACGCCTTTATAGATTTCTTTCGTATTTAAATGATGTACACCCGGACGGACTTATTGTTCAGGATTTTGGGGTTGTAAGAATGTGTCAGGAGTTTTTTCCAGATTTAGAGCTTCATGCATCTACACAAATGAATGTGGAAAGTGCACAGGCTGCAAATCTTTTAATGACACAGGGTTTTAAACGGGTAGTTTTAGCCAGAGAACTTGGACTGGAAGAAATAAAAAGTGTCAAACAAAACACTCCCTGCCAGCTGGAAATATTTGTTCACGGTGCATTATGTGTAAGCGAAAGCGGACTTTGCCTTTTTTCCAGCTACTTAGGCGGAAAATCTGCAAACCGGGGAATGTGTACACAGGCATGCCGTCGTTTTTATAACGCAGAAATGTCTGGGGGCAGAAGCCAGGGGTATTATTTTTCTCCATGCGATTTATCTTTAATAGACCACGTCCCGGAGCTTATGTCTTTGGGCGTAGAGAGTTTTAAAATAGAAGGACGCATGAAGAGTGCAGAGTATGTTGGAGCTGTAACTGCAGCATACAGATATGTAATGGATCACTGGGAAAACGACAAAAAAGGAGCCATTGCAGAAGGTAAACGCATTTTAAGCACAGACTTTGCCCGCACAAAAACTGATTACTGGTACGGATTTTCTACCACCAAAGACGGAATTGATAATGCCGGAGAAAAAATTCTAAACCCAAACCAAGCTGGTGGAACAGGTATTTACTTAGGAAAAATTGCAGAACTTAGAAGTGCCTCTGAAGCCGAAAAAAACAAGGCGTTACTAACTTCTCACATTTCTCAAGCTCAAGAAACTGAATCTGAACCAAAGAAAAACCAAATTCAAATGGCAGTCATAAAAGGCGGAAGCTATGATCCGGATCCGGGCGACAGCATAAGGCTTCACAAAAAAGATGACACAGGACGCGAAAGTCATAAAGTAAGAGTTGTAACCGAAGACGCAAAAGGCAACCGCTGGATAGACATACCTTACGGCTTTGAAAAGTCAGACACAGTTTATCTTTTGCAGACAAAATCAATGTCTAAAAGATACAAACACGTTCTGCCACAAGATTTATCTCACTTTAAAAAACAGCCGGGTGCAGAACGCTTACCTATTTTAGATTTAACACCACTAAAAAAAGATGAACTTTCCTGGTTTCCTCAAGGACTTTACGTTCAGGTTTCCACAATTGCAGATGCACACGTTGTTCAAGGCTTTCATCCAGTGCGCATAATTTTAGAACTAAACAAAGAAGTATCTTATGACTTAGTGCATAAAGACAGTGCAGAAAAGCCAATTCTGCCATTCAGCAAAAAAGTTGCAATTCTTTCGTTAGATCCATATTGGGCAGAAGGAGATTTTAAAGAGTTTTCTGAAACACTAAACATTCTCTTAGAAAAAGGCTACACTCAATTTATAGTAAACAATCTTTCTCATATAGCCCTTCTAAAAGACAAAAAGCATGTACACATGATAGCCGGTCCTTACCTCTACACATTCAACAAGTGGGCAGTAAGCTTCTTAGAAAACCTTAACATCATGGCCTTACAAACTCCTATAGAAAATTCAGAAGACAACCTCACGGAAACTTTCCGCAACGAAAAGGAAAGATCCAGAGTTTTAGTTTCAATTTTTTCCTATCCCGCTTTGTTTAGAATAAGATTTAAGATGCCAGACTCCTATGACTTTACGTATTTTGAAGACAAAGAAGGAATGGCTTTTAAAATATCTTCTTCTGATGACGGAACTTTTGTAATGCCGGAACTTCCATTTACTCTCCTGGATAAAACAGAATACTTAAAGAAGAATGGATTTACCCATCAGCTTTTAGATTTTTCCAAAACAAAAGTTAGGAAAAATGACATAAAAGCCCTTCAAAATATAATGGCAACAAAAGACTTTATTTCAGGAGCTTCCCGCTTTAACTGGAAAGACGGATTTTATAATCCTGAAAAAATGGAAGCTTATCAGGCTATTGCAAAGCGGAATGCTAAAAATGCAGAACAGCAAAACATTCAAAAGCCAGGTAAGAAAAGCGGACGCCGCACTCACTAACAGTAAACAGCAGCGTCCAAGAGGAGAGTTGTAAAGGCAAAAACACTATTAAAATGCTATATCATTTGCCTCCTGTTCACTTTGTGCAGCAGCGGCAGCCTCTGCCAGCATTGCAATTTTTTGTTCTTTAGAAGGTTCTGTCTTACCAGCTGCTGCAGAACTAGGACCGGAAGAATCAGAAACTTCTTCGCCTTTTTCGTTTTTCTTAAAATATGGCTTAAATTCAATATGTTCTGCTATTACATGAACCTTACTATGAGTTTTGCCGTCATCGTCTTTCCACCTGTCCTGTTTAAGACGGCCCACAACGCGAACACCTCTGCCCTTTGGGCACCATTTTGCACAGGTATCCGCAAGTGAACCGAAAGTTTCCACGTCAAAGTAAGATACTTCGTCCGTGTTCTGTCCGTCTGCATTTTTATACTTACGGTTAACAGCAATTGGCAGTGTGCATACATGACGACCTGTCTTAAGTTCCCTAACTGCAGGTTCTACAGTTACGTTACCTTCCAAAATAATCTGATTTAATGCATTCATAAAATGTCCTCCGCGGCACCTGCCGCTTTTAAATTTAGTAGTCTGCTGCTATTGCTGCGCGCCGCTCTACAGCCGGTCTACGCTATAATATTTAGCGTTACATTCAAAAAAGACAAAATTTTAAGGAAAAATTTAAAAAATTCATTTTTTTCGTGTGAAGTATTTTACTTGTTATGAATGACAAAAATAGGTTATAATGGTTTCATGTCTACGACTGCAAACGTACTAACTTTACTAAAATTCTACGCAAATAAACAAAAAAGCCCCATGATAAATTATGATGAGTTTGCGGATTACATACGTCGCTACGCTCAGCATCACATGGAAGAAAATTCAGATTTAGTAAAATTCATGGGAAACAGCTCTAATGTTTTAGACAGCGAAATAAATCTACTTGCAGCAGATCATCAGGTTGTCATATCTCAAATCAGCGGAAAGGATTTTATTTTTGTAGTTGCCTCTTATGTGGAAAACTTTGCCAACATCTATAAGCGGATAGAAGCAAATGTTGCTATTCCATTCCCAAACTTTAACGATATTTCAAAACATGTTCCTCACGACATTGCAACTCCAGTTCCTGCAGCAGACATAATTTACAAGCTTTTAGACTTAGGCCACCCGGAAGAAAATATTGCAGTACTTTACAGCATTTCGCTTGCAAAAGGTATTCCTGCCCTGCTTTTTCCGTCTACAATGCCAATGACGAGTCTTGTAGATTCAGCATTAAATAAAATTCAAAATCTGATGAAAAAAGAAGAGGTTCATGACTACTTCTTAAAAAAGCTTTCCATCTCTAACCCAGGCAAAGAGCTTTCTGTAAAAAACTTTTTCAGTCAATTCTGCACAAAACCTCAGGATGCCATGAAAGTTTTACAAAACACGGGAGACAGTTTTTACTACTGGAGTCAATTCTGCTATTTTTTAAAACAAGACTACGTAAAGGTAAAAGACTTTACCATTGAAGACATAAATATTTTGCAATCTGTAGGCATTATAGAAGTTGCAACCTCTTATTACAAAACAAAAGCCACAGAAAGAGTTCAAAAAGAAGGTGCATTTAAAATCTTAGACCAGCTTCTTCAAAATCCTCCGTACTATTACAACATGACTGACATTACAAAGTTTAAAGATTCAAACGGAGTTCTTCTTTTAGGTCAATACAACGAAAAAGAATTACAAAGCTATTTAGAACATGCAACTCATGAATCAATTGGAAACGAACTTCCAAAACTTTTGATTTTTAAAGTAAACGAAAACGAAGGGTATTTTATTTTAAAAGAAAAAGTAATGCCTCTTATAATAAGGCTCAGTAGCGACGCAAGAGTTCTTGTTAGGGAAAGCCTTATTAAAATGTGGTACAAATACATGCTGGACTGGGATTCTCTTCCCGAGATGAAAGACAATGAAGCTTTTGAAAGATGCCTGGACAGAGAACTTTTAGACTGCCAGCCTGTACTATACTCTCTTTTAAATGCATCTTTCCTGCCAGTTATTACTTTTGAAGATCAGACTCCAGGTCATTTAACCCTTTACAGAAATGGAAGTATGATTCCTCTTAGCGAGCTTTTAATGCTTAACCGTCAAGAGCTTTATAGCGATGCACGCATTAAACTTCCATTCTGGTACACAATACCAGTTATCTCATGGATTTTTGCACTCATAAACAGAAAACCAAAATCTCAAAAAAATAAAAAACAAAAGAGTGCAACAGCTACCTTACTGGAAGAACGTCGCAAAGAAGAAGAAAAAAAGAATGCCGAAAAAGACTTAAAAGACAGAGGCGACCCCAAAAAAGACCGTAAGCGTCAACTTAGAAAATCAGCATTAGAAGCAGAAAAACAGCTTGTTCCGGAAACTTCATCTTTAGACAGAGAATTGGAAGGCTATCTTCACGAATGGAACGACCGCATTGGTAAGCAGAACTTTGACAACCTGACGACAGATGTAAATGCTTTAATAAGGGACTATCTTAGAAAAGTTTTAAGAACTCTAAAAAGCGAGACTCTTACAATGGCACGCATACGAAGTCTTGCAGAGTCATTGGTAAACTCGCCTTCAATGATGAAAATTCACAATCAGCCTGCGTTGCAGCGATACATAGAACTTTACCTTGTAAAACTTGTAAAGAATCTGCCATAAGGAAAAGCCTATGATTACATTTTGGCAGCAAGAAGATGGTCGCCTTGTAAAAAAAGATTTTGAAGAACTGAATTCTGAACACAACACCTGGGTTGATGCAAGGTCTGTTACGAGAGACGACATTCAAGAATTAGAAGAAAAATTTAACATAGACTCGGAAAACATGCTGGACGTTCTTGACCCTGACGAACTTTCTCGTTTGGAAAAGAATGAAGACTTTGGTTATACTCTTACAATTTTACGTTTGCCGGTTTTTTCTCCCGGAGACGACATAAGCTACTTCTGCGCGCCTTTAGGCATTATAATTAGCGGTAAATTTTTAATTACAATATGCTGGACAGACTGCGAAGTACTAAAAGACTTCTCTGCCAACCGCATTAAAGAACTTGCTCTTTCTGACTTTACAGCTTTTACAATTAGATTCCTGGCCCGTGCAGACGTTATGTATCTTCGTTATCTAAAAGAGCTTTATAGAAGGGCGACAACTATTCAAAACGAAATGTTCAGGGCTGTAGAAAATCAAGAATTTTTACAACTCTTAAACATTCAAAAATCTCTTCTGTATTTTGAAACTTCACTCAAAAGCAATCAGTTGCTTCTGGAGAAGCTTAGAAAAACGCGAATTTTAAAACTTGACGATGAAGACCAGGACTGGCTTGATGACGTAGAAATAGATAACAGACAGGCTATGGAAATGGCAGCCACTTACACAAATATTATGGCTCAAATGAACGACGCTTCTGCATCTTTAATTTCTAATAATTTAAGCATCGTAATGAAGCGCATGACAATAATTTCTCTTGTTATGATGATTCCAACTTTTATTACAAGTTTCTTTGGCATGAACGTTCCGCTTCCATGGATGCATACAGGCTTCTGGGGAATGCTATTTATAAGCATAATCTGTATTGCAGCGGCAGTTGCAGGCTGGTACATTATTGCCAAAACATCTAAATACGCTTCCCCCATTGTAGTACCCCGCCGAAAAAAATTCAGGCAAAGACGCAACGAAAGAAAACAGAAAAAATATATAAAAAAACAAGAAAAGCTTGCAGAAAAATCAAGAGGTAGAAAATGAATACATTTCACAAAAAATTCATTTTTAGTGCATGTCTTTTTGTTGCATCCGGTTCAGCCATTTTTTCTCAATCAGCAGACTCAGCTGTACTAACAAGTTCTTCTTTCAGCGACATAGACTTAGTAAAACTTGCCACTCCATCCGGCGACAGCTTTACAATCGGAGAAGACACTCAAACAGAAACAGGAGTGCGCTTTATAAAACCCTTCAAAATAAACAGGTACGAAACATCATACAACTTATGGTACAAGGTTCGTTCCTGGGCAGAAAAAAACGGGTACAGCTTTAAAAATAAAGGACAGCAGGGTTCTGCAGGAGCAAGCGGCAAAGCTCCGTCTCAAATAAAAAATTACGAGCCTGTAACAAACATAAGCTGGCATGATGCTATAGTCTGGTGCAACGCTTTAAGCGAAATGTCCGGTCTTACGCCATGCTACACCTATAACGGACAAGTCTTACGCAGCTCCTTTGACACAGCAAGCTGCGATCTTGCAAGCTGTAACTTCGACACGGACGGCTACAGACTTCCTACAGAAGCAGAATGGGAATATGCTGCAAGAAAAACAATAAGTGGAATGCAGAAAGGAAATCTTTCCAGCGGTCAGATAAATGCAAAGGGAATTAGTGACGAAACCATTCCGGAGGCAGAAGTTGCATGGGGGTTTGAAAATTCTGAAGGAACCCATGTCATAGGAACCGCAGGAACTCCTTTTATTCCGAGTGCTCCTCCAGAACCTGGAAGCGGAAACCCTAACGGAGCCGGTCTTTTTGACATGAGCGGAAATGTTTTAGAGTTCTGTTGGGACTGGATAGCTCCTTACGACCAGATGCCGGAAAGCTATGCACAAAAGCTTTACGAAGGGCCTTCTTACGGTTCAGAAAGGGTTATGCGGGGCGGAAGCTGGTACATGTACACTCTTTCACTTGCAAGCGGAGAAAGATATTCTTATGACCCAAACGAAGCATACAACTACTTTGGCTTTAGAATAGTTTCTTCTTTTTAGAATTTTTCAAGAGACTTTATTAAAGCTGAAGTTTGTTCATCCGTTCCAATTGTCATGCGAACAAAGTCTTCTATTCCCGGAGTTGCAAAATGTCTTATAAGAAGTCCGTCTTGTTTTACGGACTGATAAACTGCTTCTCCAGAAACACCTTCTTTTTTTGCAAATACAAAGTTAGTGCTACTGTCTATGACAAACCAACCTTTTTCTCTTAAGAAATCCGTAAGTCTGGTTCTATTAGAAACAATTTTACGAGCATTTTCTGCATAATAAAAAGCCGACTTGCAAGAAGCAATGCCTGCAGTCTGAGTTACAAAATCAATAGGAAAGTGATTAAATGAATTCTTTACAGTAAAAATTGATTCCGTAAGTTTAGGAGAGGCAACTGTAAAACCGAGCCTCATACCGGCACCGGAAAGACTTTTACTGAAAGTACGAACTATAACAAGGTTGTCAAATTCAGAAAGCAAAGGAATGCAGCTTTCACCGCCAAAGTCACAATAAGCTTCGTCAACAATAAAGACTTTATCTTTTGGAGCTTTCTTTATCATTCCTCTTACCTGCTCCCTTGAAAGAGACAGAGCCGTAGGAGCGTTGGGATTTGCAAAAATTATTGCACTGTCAGACTTATTGGCTTCAAAAAGCATTTTTTCCACATCAAGAGTCCAGTCATCTTTTAAGGGAATTGGATTCATCGGAATATTATAATAGCCACAGTAAACAGGATAAAAGCTATATGTAAACTCAGGAAGGACAAGAGGCCTGTCTGAATCAAAAAAAGTGTAAAACACAAAACTTAAAACTTCATCACTTCCGTTACCGCAAAAAATCATGTCAGGAGTAACAGTAAATGGAATTTTATCTTGTTCTGAAGGAGAACATGTGCATGAGCCGTCTGCATTTTGTTTACCCCTTGCACGGGAAAGGACTCCTCCAGTTTGGTTTAACATATCTGCAATAGCTTTTCTAAGTTCTGTTGCGTCCGGGTCAGGGTAAAGTCCAAGCTTTTCTGTATTTTCTAAAACAGCTTTGGAAACTGCTTCTGCAACACTTTTATGAGGGGGGTAAGGATTTTCATTTGCGTTCAGCTTTATGTAAACTCTGTCTTTAGGCTGTTCACCGGGAACGTACGGATGCAAATTTGTAAGTCTTTTAGAAAGCATATTTTTACCTCTGGTAAGACATTGTAAAGAAAACACACTTGTAACGCAAGAATTTTTGAAAGTAAGGCTTAAAACCTGGAAGTCAGCCACCTTTCTTAACATAAGAGCCAGCAAGGACGCTGGCTCTCAAATGTTTAACGAAAAGACCGTCGAGTTTT
Source organism: uncultured Treponema sp. (assembly GCA_937877515.1). GTDB lineage: Bacteria > Spirochaetota > Spirochaetia > Treponematales > Treponemataceae > Treponema_D. The sequence goes on along the minus strand of CALFIX010000036.1, from coordinate 30,321 downwards.
TACAAAGTAAAAACTCGACCTTTAATTTTGACAGGAGGTCAAAATTAAAGCGGAATATTACCATGCTTCTTTGCAGGTGACACATGCTGCTCCTTGTTGCTTAAGAACTCCAGGCTGCGTGCAACTCTTTCGCGAGTTTCAGAAGGCTCAATAATTTCACTAATGTAGTCCCGTTCTGCAGCTACCTGTGGCGTCATAATAGTATTCTTATACTCTTCAGACTTTTGTGCAACCAGCTGAGCCTGACTTGGGTCTTTCATCTCCTTTGCATACAAAATGCCAAGAGCACCCTCTGCACCCATAACGGCAATTTCTGCCTTAGGCCATGCATAAACAAAATCTGCCCCAAGATGCTTTGAACACATTGCAATGTATGCTCCACCGTAAGCCTTACGGGTAATGACAGTTACCTTAGGAACAGTTGCCTCACTGTAAGCATAAATAACCTTTGCACCGTGGCGGATAATTCCCTTCTGCTCTTCATCTGGTCCCGGTAAAAAGCCAGGAACGTCAACAAAAGTAACAAGAGGAATGTTAAAGCTGTCGCAATAACGAACAAAGCGCGCAATCTTATCAGAAGAGTCACAGTTTAAAAGTCCACCCAGGAATGCAGGATTATTTGCAACTATGCCAACGCTCTTACCTTCAATCTTTGCAAAACCGACTACGCTTACCTGAGCAAATTCGCTCATCACTTCAAAGAAAGAATCATCGTCTACAACACAGTCAATTACATCGCGAATGTCGTAGCCTTTTTTGCTTTCTTCCGGAATCACTTCAGAAATCTTTTTAGCTTTTTTGCGTTCATCAAACCTAAACTTTGCCTCGGCTACAATTTCTTCACCATAGTAGTGAGGAATGTAATCTAAAAGGCGGCGAACTTTTTCGTAGCAGTCTTTTTCTGACCCACATCTAAAATGAGCAACTCCGCTTTTCTGAGAATGAATGGATGCTCCTCCCAAGTCCTCAGCGGAAATGTCCATGTACATAACGCTCTTTACAACTTTTGGACCTGTAATAAACATCTGGCTTATGCTGTCTACTGCAAAAATAAAATCCGTAATGCCTGGAGAATAAACGGCTCCACCCGCACAGGGACCTGCAATAATGCTAATCTGAGGAACAGTACCAGAAGCACGTACATTCTGATAAAAAAGGTCTCCGTAACCGCAGAGGGCGTCAACACCTTCCTGAATGCGTGCTCCGCCGGAGTCGTTTACACCAATTACAGGGCAACGGGCTTCAATTGCCTTAGAAATAAGTTCTGCAATTTTCTGACCGTGAACTTTACCGAGTGAACCACCCTGAACAGTAAAATCCTGAGCGTAAACTGCAACCTTTTTACCGTTGATTTTTCCAAAACCTGTAATAACGCCGTCGTAAGGAATGTCTTTATTCTGCATGCCAAAACTTGTACAAGTGTGACGGGCACCAGAATAAATTTCACAGAAAGAATCTTTATCACAAAGGGCATTGATGCGCTCAATTGCGTGAAGCTTTCCCTTTGCGTGTTGTTTTTCCAAATTGTAATTGTACTTTGCCATAGTGTGTTAAGTTTACGAAAAAGCGATTATAAAGTCAATATGACAAAAAGTGTAAATTTGTCATTTTAAGGACCATTGCAAAGCAATGAAACCTGTAGTAGCCGGGTTCCTTTTTTAAGCTTACTGTTTAATGAATTTACATGAAGTCAGATTTTTAAGGTTTCGTCCAAAACAGCATTACTATTGAAAGACTTTTAATAATTTCGTATAGTAAAGGTATGGGTAGCTTTTTTTCCAATATATTCTCTTCACTTTTCGGCGGTAACGATCCAGAAGCTGTTCGTAAGAGAATGTTAAAAAACATCGCAAAAAACTTACAAAAGACTAAATATCATTTTTACAAGGCATCTTCTCACGAAGCCGACCCTTCGCTAGCAAAATTTTTTTATGACATATACAAGGCAATTTCTCCAGCTCAACTTATGTTCCAAAATATTGCCCCAAATGCACTAAAAAAGCTTGTTATAGACGCAAGCTTGTCAGAAGCTCAGCACGCAGCGTTAGACTCTCTTTCAGAAGAAGCAATTGCAGAATCAAGCCGCAAAATGCCAATAAAAGATTTAGAAGCAAAGCTAAAAGAAGCATTTGAAAAATTCTCTCAGGAATTTGACAGTACAAAAATTTCTAAAATAGATCTTCTATATACAAAGACCGTTTTATTCAGCACATTCTGCCAGTACGACTTTTACTTTTTACTAAAAAAATTTGACAACGGCGTAAGGGAACACAACTTTTCTGCAGTGCCGCGCTTTCAGACAATAAACGGTACATATATTTCTGAAGACCTTAAGAACTTTATTGCCATTGCATGGACGCTTCCTTTTGAACAGGACTGGGAAGACGTATTCAAGCTTTTGCGCACTTTAAAAGGTGTAGAACCTGTAACTCTTTCTACATGGAAAAAAATCATCGCACGTTTAAGACCTATACGTGACCGACATGTTTTTGAAATGATGGTTCAGCTTATAACAGACAATCCTTCCTGGAAGGAAAGTGTTAAAACGGAAGACCTGCACATTGTTGAAGACTTTATAAGCGAAACAAAACGAACAATGGAAAGCACAATTGCTAACATAAAAGCAAAACAAACAGCTGGAAAGGTAGACAATCTTTTAAACCAAATCTTTGGCACATCAGACATTCAGCCTCTAAAAAATTACAATGAGTCAAACAGCTCCGCTTTTGCAAGAAAAGATTTAGGTTCTTACCTTTATGCAGAGCCCCTTGGCTACTTAAAACAATTCTTACTTGAGTACACAAAAAAAGAAATTAGAGAGCTTTCAGATATTCTTTTAGTACGTGGAGAATGGGCTAACCAACAGCTTGCAACTCCTATGAGTGAAGCATTCCATCAGCTTATGGATATTTCTGAACAGATTATTGCCTTTGATAACAAAATGGCAGAAGATTCTGGCGAACTTGGTCTTAAACTAAAAACACTTCTTCCTCGCAGTGAGCGCGACAGGGAAGCTAGAAACATAATCGGTACGCTTTTAGGTGATGCAAACAATATGGCAGCAAAGCTTATCTTAAGTGCATCTCAGTTCTTTATAAGCTACGACAGAAACCTTAAAATGTGTCTTGAAGACTTTGTAAAAATGCCAAAATGCGAGCTTTTACTAAACTGGAAAGACTTGGATCACTATGCAGAAGGAAAACTTAAAGAAAAGTGCGTAGACGTTTACAAAAAAATCTACAGCTTTGTATCGCTCATGCAAAATTTTCAAGTAGAAGTGGATGAAGAATAAAAAATGATTTACAAAACATCTATTACAGTACGTTCTTATGAATGTGACAGTTACAGCCATGTAAATAATGCAGTTTACTTAAACTATCTGGAACACGCCCGCATGGACTACTTACATCAAATAGGCTTTAAATACAAAGATGTAATAAATGCAGGCTGGATTATGCCTGTAACACACATAGACATTCACTATAAAAATTCTGCTTTTTTAGATGACAACCTTACTGTAGAGTCTCAGTCTGTAAAGCTTGGGGCTATAAGCGGTACAATTCATCAGACAATAAAAAAGGAAGATGGCTCTGTCTGTGCGGAAGCTGATGTTACATGGGCAACTGTAAAGGACGGGAAGCTTTGTCCCCTTCCAAAGGAATACATTGCAGACGGTTTACGTCCTTAGTTTTTTCCAAGAACAGATTCTACCAGGCTTAAAAATTCCGGGTCCTGCTTTATATCTGCAGTTTCTAAATTATTTTGAATACTGAATATGCCGTCTTTTGCTACGATTGTTTCTAACACTTTATTCTCCGTTTTTTGTTTTTCATCAGACAAACGCTTTTCAACCTCTAAGGCACGGCTTAAAAGACCATGACTAGAAGACAAAGAGGAAACTTGACTGTCATTAAAAGTGTCCGTCATAATGCTAAACCTAAAACGCTATCAGTCTTAGCCCTGTTATTCATCAAGCGATGAAAAATCCAGACTATGTACTGAAAAGCTTTTTTTAATTTTACTTCTTAGTTCTTCGGCATTTTTTGCAGGTCTCTTTAGCATAGAATTTTCTGCAAGGTATTCTTCTATTGTGCATTCTTCTACTACAGCGTCATCCATATTTTCTGCATCCTCTTCTGCAATCTTATTTATAAAATCTGCAATGGCATCTGCAGAAGAAAGGTTGTCCAAAGAAGCTTCTCGTTCTGCTATAAGTTTTTTATTTTCTTCAACAGAAGTTCTTGCTTTTTCAACCGCAGAAGACTCTTCGACACTTTCCAGCTCTACCATGTCCAGAATGCCTTCTGAATCTGCAGCTTCCAGCTCTTCAAGCTCTTCTACTTCCTCAAGTTCTTCTATATCTTCATCACCGCTAAGTTCTTCTATTCCGTCCTTGCCGGCAAATTCCTGTAACTCAGCCATAGGATTATTTTCTTCTCCATCTATTGGACTTAAAACGGTCTCATAGTCTTCGCCAAGCTCTTCTAGCTCAGCTTCGGTATCACTTAAAGTTTGTACCTGCTCAACAATTTCTTCGTTTTGCTTTAGAGCACCAGCAGTCTGTATTGGGGTACCAGAAACATTCTGTATATTTTGAATAACAATATTACCGCCCATGGCTGCAGCAACTTCTCGCCAGCACTGGTCAATAAGTTCATCTACCTCTGCAGAATGACGGACAGCCCTGCGCCCCAAAGTCTTTTTCAGCTCTTCATTTACATCCATACGACGGCGGGCTACTTCTTGAGAAAGCTGTTCAAAGGATTCTGTTTCCCTACGATTTACGTACTCTCTTAAAAGTACATATTCAAAATGACGCACCTTTGACCTGATTACAGTCATGTCATCTTGCTTTATATTCAACAGCAGGAATATAAGTAGAAATGTTGTAATAAATAAGGTCATAAAAAGAAGAGCTTTTTCTATTGCAGAAATTTTAAAGTATACATAAGGTCTTAGGGCACCCCAGTAAATATTTCTTTGAGAGTTGAAAAATGTTAAAAGATAAAGAGAAAGGTCTGCTCTTTGTTCTGTTACAGTCTGTTCATGAACGGAAGCATACCATCTCTGCGTTTCCTGAGGAACGGCAATCTGTTCTACGCCCAGATAATTAGACTTCCAGCATCGTTCAATTTGTTTAGAAATAAAATCTTTTGAGCCCTGCGGAACATCTAAAGAAACTCCTTCTTCTCCTACAATAACAGCGTGCGTATTAAGACCTACAACATCGTTTCTTTCCAGAAACTTCATAAAACCTTCGGCATTTACGTAAAAAACAAAGGTTCCTCGATAAGCTGTATATTCATCATAAAGTGGATAGCTAAACACAAAACAGTTTGTCATGCTGTCTAAATAAAGAACAGCGGCATTCATTATATATTCAACTGTTATGGGAAGAGGTTCATGTTTTGTTGTTTCTATTCTTTCATAGGGAATGTCGTTTTCCGTGCCGTAATTGCGATAAGAAACAGTTTTTTCTGATTCAGAAAGTATGTCATTTTTAAAAGTGCTAAAGTGTATGCGCTTTCCGTCTTTTTCTATAAGCCTGATTCCCTCAAGTCCGTAAACACGCATAAAAAGATATTCTTCCAGGCTTTTTCTAACATGCTTATCCTGTTCAGAAGCATTTCGTTTAAGATAAGATTTTACACAAGATTGAGCTACAAACTCAGAGAGTACTTCGTTTGTTTCTGAATAATAATTTTCAAAGTTTGCTGATACACGAGAGAGTAAAGAGTATACATTATTTGCCTTATTAGGTTCATAAAAATGAATTTCCAAATATTCAAAGCCACCTGTGTATGCCACAATAGCAACTGTTGCAAAAAGCACTACAGAAATTAAAAGACTTACTGCTATTTTTTGCATGGAATTCATTTATTTAAGAAAATCTCCTTACGTGGCTCTTTCCAAAGAAAAAATTTTACGTTATACATCTAATAATATGATAGATATTAAATCTGAGCAAGAGACAAAAGCAAAATGCCTGTTAATTGGCTCTCCTGAAGATAAAAAAACAAATGGTTCTTCGCTTAAAGAATTATGCGGACTTGTAGACACCCTGGGTATGGAAGTTGTAAAAACGCTGTCCCTTACACACATGGAACCAAATCCTGCTTATGGCATCGGAAGCGGTAAGGTTTCAGAAATAGAAGCTCTTGCAAAGGAAATATTCGCTGACTGCATTATTTTTGACTGGGAGTTAGACCCAAGAAAACAGCGCAACTGGGAAAAACTTACAGGAATAAACTGTTTTGACAGAAACGAAGTTATCATAAGAATTTTTGCACAGAGAGCACAAACAAAAGAAGCACAGCTTCAGGTAGAACTTGCAAAGCTAAAATATTCTCTACCCCGCTTAAGCCATACCTACGGAGACCTTTCGCGCCAAAGAGGTGGTTCTTACGGAACAAAAGGCTCTGGAGAAACCCAGCTGGAATTAGACAGACGCCAAATAGAAGACAAAATAATTCAAATAAAAAAAGAACTTTCGCAGGTAAAAATTAACCGCGAAACACAAAGAAAACAAAGAGAAAGAACCAAAACAGCGTCTTGTGCACTTGTAGGCTACACAAACGCAGGTAAATCCAGCCTCTTAAACGCACTTACGGGGGCAGAAGCCTTTGTAGAAGACAAGCTTTTTGCAACACTCGACCCGACGACAAGAAAACTTTCTATTTCCGAGGGGAGTTCTGTACTTCTTACAGACACAGTAGGTTTTATTTCAAACCTTCCGCACACTTTAATTGAATCTTTTAAATCTACTCTGGAAGAAGCTTCTTATGCAGATTTACTTTTAATTGTTGTAGATGCAGGAGACGCCCACTGTAAAGAGCAATACACTCAAGTCTTAAAGGTTCTAAAAGAAATAGATGCAAATAAAGTTAACTCAATCATAGTGCTTAATAAAATTGATAAGGTAAAGGATGATCATGAAAAACTTTCTGAGCTGGACGCTTATTTTCCTTCATCTGTAAAAGTCAGTGCAAAAACGCAAGAAGGTTTTGAAGAGCTTTTGGAAAGCATTAAAGAAAATCTTTTGGGAACAGAAAGCACGTTTATTCTTCCGTTTAACAGAACTGATTTACTGGAAAATGCAAGAAAGGGTGGCACAATTCTAAATGAAGAATGGCTAGAAGACGGCATCCATTTTACGGCACGCATTCCAGGAACAATTTCAGAAGAAAAAGACTCTCTTACAGATAAAGTTATTAAAAAAGCTTCTACAAGAACCCTTGCACTTTTAATGCCATATTTGGTAAAGTAATAATATGCAAAGAGAGTTGTTTGTAAAAAAACTTCAAAAAATTCTCACCCTCATTGCCATAGCTATTGCAGTTATAATTGTAATGGGGAGCATACTTACTTTAGTGAAAAATAAAAACTCTCCTACAGATAACTTCAGGCACTCAGATCCAACTCCACAAAAAATAATAAACAAAAGCAGACGGACAAGTGAAAATCTAACTGCCTACACAGACATAGGTCAAATTAGAGCCACTACAAAGCCAGAATCGCAGGATGAAAACGGGGTACTTGTAATAATTGAGCCATGGTTTTCTTACCCGGAAGGAGACACCATACTCTTTGAAGAAATTGCTCAAAAAGAAAAAAAAGAAAGGGCCATCATTACTGACTTTTTTTCACGTCACACCATTAAAGAACTTAGAAGTATTGGCGAAAAAGCCGTAAAAGAGGAACTTTTAAGTCTTATAAATGCAGAATTAGTGCTTGGAAAGCTTCGCGGCATATATTTTAACGAATACATTTTCTTTGAATAAATCTTAAGCAACTTTTAAAGGCTCGTTGTGTCTAAAAAAGGTAAGAGAAAATAGGAGCACTTTATGGACACAAGTCTTACCCCGGCAGCTCAAGTAATAATTGCTATAATCCCAATTGTTGGCATAGTTTTTGGGGCCACTATAGTTTTTTTTGCCATTCTTTGGAGACATCACGAAATAAAACAAAGAATAAAAAACAATTCATACACTCCGGTAAAATTTAACTGGAGGGCTTTTACATTATTATTTGGACTTTGTCTTATAGGTGTCGGACTTGTTCTTACAGCCATGTTTGCTCTTTTGGAAGGAAAAACCTGGGCCATGTTAGGCGGTCTTATTCCTCTTGCAATTGGCATAATGCTTATAATATTCTATAAATTAACAAGTTCCAATAAATCAGAATCTAGCAAAAATGGGAATAATAACGTCTTCTAGGGAAGACTTAGAATTACAAAAGCGCACAAATCATCTCATAAAAGAATGTTTAAAGGGGCACCATAAGTCTTTTGCAGAACTTGTTTCACTTAACGAAAACAGAGTAAAGGCAGTTGGTAAAAGCTTTTTTAAAAACGAACAGGACATAGAAGATTTTGTTCAGGATGTTTTTTTTAAGGCTTACAAAAACCTTTCTTCATTTAGGGGCGAAAGCAAATTTTCTACATGGCTAACAAGCATTGCTTACACAACCGCCATAAATGCAAAGAACCGCAAAAAGGAATACGAAACACTTTCTGACGAAGCCATGCTTCCAGACCTGGACAGCACGCCGGAAGAAAGACAGATTCGTACTTTAACAAAACAAGCCGTCAGAGAAGCCATAAAAGAACTGCCAGAAGACTATGCATTTTGCCTAGACCTGTATTTCTTTTATGACAACTCTTATGAAGAAATTATGATTATAACCGGTAAACCATTAAATACAATAAAATCGCATATTTTCCGTGCAAAAAAAATACTGCGCGAAAAGCTTGCAGATTTTTATAACGTATAACACAGGAGCGTAAAAATGAAAAAGAACTGCGAACAATGGATGGAAGAATACCTCATGTTAGACAAAAATCAGAAGATTCCTGCAAAGCTTTCAATGCATCTTATAAGCTGCAAAAAATGCAGTGCAGAAATAAAAGCTCTTTCTTACGCAGAAAAACTTTCTAGTGCTCCATTAAAAATAAAAACACCTGTAAAGTCAGACACAATAACAAACCTCATGAACGAAATAGAACCTGGCTACATGGAAAAGAGGCAAAAAGGTTCTCTTGCAAGCTGGATAATAATGGGCTTACTGATGATTATTGCAATGAGCTTCTTTACAATAATCACCTCAGGAGCAACAGACCACAAAGTAATGTTTGCATTTTACGCAATCTTTGCACTATGCGTCGTAGGTTACTGTGCTTCATTTATAGGACTCAATCTTGATTTCTTTATAAAAAAGGTAAACACAATAGCCCTGTAACTTTATCTCAAAAAAGCTCTAAAAGTCGCCTTGAAAACTGCCGATTTTTAGTATATGCCATCAAAGCAAAATAGTTACGCAAAACCGGACTTTTGGTCACAAAAAGCTTTTAAAGAAGGTTATCCTGCCCGAAGTGTATATAAACTTCAGGAAATAGACCAGAAATTTGGATTTATAAAAAAGGGATACACAGTTTTAGACTTAGGAGCCGCCCCGGGAAGCTGGACAACATGGCTTTTACGTACTGTAGACCCAACCAGTAAAATAGTTTCTGTAGATTTAAATCCTCTTTCAAAAGACGTTCACGGAGACAACCTTGTATTTTTTCAAGGAGATCTTTTAAGCGAAGAAATACGAAACAAAATAACAGAGCAAGGACCCTACGATTGTGTTGTATGCGACGCTGCCCCTCTTACAACGGGGAATCGTGTTATAGATACAGCACGCAGTAAAGCTCTTGTAGAAATGGCAATCTGGTACGCACAGGTTATGCTAAAAAGCGGCGGAAACTTTTGCGTAAAAATATTTCAAAACGGAGACCAGCAGGCTTTCCTAAAAAAAATGCGGGAAATCTTTACAAGTGCAAAAGGCTTTAAGCCGGAAGCCTGCCGTTCAGAATCATTTGAAACATATCTAATTGGTTTAGGGAAAAAGTAATGTTTGAAATTATAAGAGAAAAATGTTATAGTAACTCACTTAATCGTATGTATTTTAAATATGGACTTATAAGCTCTTTGTCTGTAGTTTGTGCGGCAGGAATAGTTCTTGCAACGTCGGCAATCGTAATGCACCACAATAACTCAAAAGGTAAGGGCGGTTTAGAGACCCCCGGAAACCCGGAGCTGACTATAGAGCAACTTTCTTCTCAAAATAAGAATCAAGATGTAGATGAATTTGCTACTGACTTCGGAAGCGAAGAAACACTTCTTTTAGACAACGCAGAAGACAAAGAGCTTTCTTACATTTCATACCGTGTAAAAAAAGGCGATATGATTGGCTATATTGCAGACGAATTTGGAGTTACTCAAGACACGATAATCAGCGTAAATAACATTAGGGCTTCCCGTCTTATTCAGATTGGCCAATACTTAAAAATTCCTTCCATGCCGGGCATCCTTTACACAGTCCGCACTGGACAGGAAACTGCTCAAACCATAGCAGAAAAATACAAGGTCGATGCTCAAAAGTGTGCGTTTGTAAATAATCTTTCGCAGGATGAAAAACTTAGTGCAGGAAGAACAATTTTTGTTCCTGATGCAGAATTAGACTGGGTTACAAGGCAGGAAATTAACGGAGACTTGTTTAAGCGTCCTTTACATACAAGATATTACTTCTCTTCCTGGTATGGGTGGAGAACAAGCCCATTTGACAGCTCAAAACGTACGTTCCACAACGGTATAGACATGGCATGTGCAAAGGGGACTCCAATTTATGCGGCTCTAGACGGCGTTGTTACAACAGCAGGCTGGAGCGACGTATACGGTAACTATGTAATCGTAAAGCATCACTCCGGATACAAAACACTTTACGGTCACATGAGCCAGATTCTGGCTGTAAAAGGTCAGTATGTAAACACAAATACCCGTTTGGGGCTCGTAGGAAGCACAGGAATGAGTACAGGACCACACTTACACTTTACAGTTTACAAAAACGGACGCACTGTAAATCCTGCAAATTTATGGAAGTAGACCAAATTTTCAAGAAAATTTTTAAAGCAAATTTTAATGTTTTCTAAAATTTGGTTTACAAATCAAATTTTGTGACTTATAATTAAAGAATATGGCAGACTTGCTTACAGATTCACAATTTGAAGAATTTCGCAAACTTATTTATGACTCAAGCGGAATAACATTCTCAGAAACTAACCGCTCTATTCTTGACAGCCGCCTAAAAGAACGCTTAAGAGAAAAGGGCTTGACGGATTTACAGGAATATTACAAGTTAATAACAAGCGATCAGGGTGAATTTAAGACTTTCCTAGACAGCATTACAACAAACCTTACTCGCTTTTTCCGTAACCAACCGCATTTTGATGCACTCATAAACTATGTAATTCCGCATGTTCTAGAAAATAAAAAGAAGACCGGAGATACTAAAGTTCGTATCTGGAGCGCAGGTTGTTCTACTGGCGAAGAGCCCTATACAATTGCAATGCTTTTAAAAGACAAGCTTCCAGCTCCGTACACATTCGACATAATGGCTTCAGACATCTCCCTAAAGTCTCTTATGGTTGGCCAGCAGGGCTTTTATCAGGACTCCAGAATTACAGGAATCCCTCAAAACTATCTGGCAACATACTTTACAAAAACTGATGGCGGCTACCAGGTAAAGCCAGACCTAATGAAGACAATTCGTTTTGACTACCACAATCTTCGCTTTGACTCTGGTGCCAGAAACCTAGACATCGTATTCTGTCGAAACGTTCTTATTTATTTTGATGAAGCCGCACAAAAAGCTACTATTGACCGTTTCTGGAATTCTATGGCAAAGAACTCTTACCTCTTTATTGGACACTCAGAAAGTCTTTTTGGAATGGACACAAAATTTGAGTTCTTAAAAACCCAATGGGCTTGTCTATATCAGAAAAACGAGCAATAAAACGCTCTCATACATTCCCCTGGCATTTGCTAGGGGATATTTTTAAACAACGAGGATAAATTTATGGATGATATTCAGGTTTTAGTTTGTGATGACTCAGCTTTAATGAGAAACCTTATTTCGCGCATTATAGATGGAACAGAAGGCATGAAAGTTTGTGGAACAGCCATGAATGGAAAATTCTGCCTTCAGAAGATTCCTCAGCTAAATCCGGATTTAATTGTTTTAGATATTGAAATGCCAGAAATGACAGGAGTTCAGTTCCTTGAAGAGAGAAAAAAACAAGGCATAAATATTCCTGTTGTAATTCTTTCTTCTATTGCAACAAAAGGCGCTGCCGTAACCATGCAATGTCTGGAACTTGGAGCGAGTGACTTTATTACAAAACCATCCGGTTCAACATCCTCAAACATTTCTTCTGTTTCCAGCGAGCTTATAGAACGCATAGCCTCTTACGGTGGCCGTTATGCACGCAATAAAGGTAAGGAAATTTACCCTCCAGAATTCTTTATGCAGCAGGCAAAGCTCAAAGAGGCAGAAAGTGCTGCTGCAAAAGAAGGCATTTTAGACAAGGTTAAACCTGCTACTTCCAGTGCGGCCTCCATGATACCGCCAACTTTATGGCAGTCAACAAAGAAAGAACCAGCTGTAATAAACGAGTTGCGCTCTCCTTCTTCCATAGAAATTGTTGCATTAGGTATTTCTACAGGTGGTCCAAACGCTCTGCGCGAAGTTTTTGCAAAAATCGATCCAAAATTCAGCCGTCCAATTCTTGTAGTTCAGCACATGCCGGCAGGATTTACAAAAGAATTTGCAGCTTCATTAGACCGCATTTGTCCGCTTAACGTAAAAGAAGCCGAAGACGGAGACCTTATACATCCCGGCCAGATTTATGTAGCCCCCGGAGACTTTCACATAGTTGTAGAAAAATCTACGCTTTGCAATGTTATTCGGCTTTCAAAAGAAGATCAAAGAAACGGCCACAGACCCAGTGCAGACGTTCTTTTTGAATCTGTTGCAAAAATCTACCAGAACCATGCTCTTGGTATAATAATGACGGGTATGGGCCGCGACGGAGCTACCCAACTTGCAGAAATGCGCAAACAAGGTGCATGGACATTAGGGCAGGACGAAAAATCCTCTATCGTTTACGGAATGCCAAAGGTTGCCTACGAACTGGGAGCTGTTCAAAAGCAGGTTTCGCTGGAAAACATGGCAGACGAAATGAGTAAAATTGTTAGGGAACATAGCTAATAATACTTAAAGCCCAGCAAAATGCGGGGCTTTTTTTATATTTTATCTGATTTGAATTCAATGCATAAAAAGTGTATACTTTATGTAATGAACGAAAAATTCACTCCTTACTTAAACAAAATTGATGATTCTCTTTCTTTTTATATGCCCGCTTTAAAGCATAAAATTTCTAACCAGGAAAATTCTGAGTGGGGAAAAAGGACTTTTGGCTCTATTTATAAAGCTATAAAGCCAGAGCACTACTCTACCCTTGTAAAACCTACTTCAGAACTTATTACTTTAGGTGGTAAGCGATGGAGACCGCTTTTTTTAGTCCTTACTTCCAAAGCTGTCTCAGATACTCCAGAAGCAACAAAAACAGCTTATTCACTTACGCCTCTTGTAGAATTTATTCACACGGCAAGTTTAATTCATGACGACATAGAAGACGCTTCCCAAGAGCGAAGGGGAAAACCCTCTGCCTACATTACATACGGAATAGATACGGCCATAAATGCCGCAAGCTGGCTTTATTTTCTTTCTGAGACAACAATAGATGCCTTAGATGTTTCTGACAGCTTAAAAGTAAACCTTTACAAAATGAGTCTTTTAGAGCTAAGAAAACTTCACTTAGGGCAAGCCATGGACATAAAATGGCACAGAGAAAAATCATTTATTCCCCAAAGAGAAGAATACCTGGTCATGGTAAAATGCAAAACAGGAACACTGGCATCTCTTTCTGCAAAAACTGGAGTTTTATCTGCAAAAGGCAATGAAAAGCTTTCTGAAGAAGCCGGTCTTATAGCTCAAGACATTGGAGCTGCATTTCAAATAATTGATGATGTTATAAACCTTACAAGCGGTAATCCCGGCAAAAAAAGAGGGGACGACATTGTTGAAGGTAAAAAATCTTTACCTGTAATTCTCTTTTCAGAAAAAGCTTCTAAAAAAGAACTTTCAGCCTTAGAAAAATGCTTTACAAAAGCTTCAAAGGAAGGCATAGAAAGCAAAAGCGTAGAAGAAGCCATACAACTTTTAAATAGCAAAAATTCTATAGATGAAGCCTGCGGACTTGGACTAAACTTAATAAAACAAAGCCTGTATGCATATGAAAAGCTTTTAGGTTCTTCCCAATATGTAGAACTCATAAAAGAACTTTTTATTTCCATGATCCCTCAAGCGCTAAGAAAAGGAGGCATTTTATGATGAAGGAAAGCTCAGAGAAATTAAACAACCAAGCCATAAAGCTTGCCTCCGAAGGCTCATACGACGAAGCTATTGCCTGTTTTATGAGGGCACTTTCCCTGGAAAACCAAAATTACCTCTTATGGTTTAACTTAGGTCTTACATACAGAGACTCCGGAGATTTTGAAGACGCAAGAAATGCCATGGAGAAAGCTTTTGAGCTAAACCCAGAAGATGAAGAAATTATAGAAACCCTTGCAATCTTAAACTACGACATAGGAAACTTAGATGACGCCCTAAAGTATTGCATTCTGGGATTAGAATTTAACGAAAACAATATCCACCTTTGGAATACAATTGGAGTAATTTATTTTAATGATTCTGACTTTGGCAGTGCGAGCGAGGCTTTTGAACAGGCACTGTCTATAAACCCGTATTACTACGATGCCCTCTACAACTTACGCGACACCTACGAAGAGCTTAAAAACACAGCTGGCGTAGATGAATGTACACAAAGACTAAATGCAATTAAAAGGAATTAAGATGAAGCAAAAAGCACTTGTTACGGCCATAGAAGACGAAAACATCTTTGTAGTACCCCTTATAAAAAGCGAATGTTCTACATGTACTGCAGGATGTGACAAACGGGGCTCAGCATTTGCAGTAGAAAACATTAGAAAACTAAATATAAAAATTGGAGATACCGTAAACTTAGGAACAGCGTCTTTATGGCAAGGCATAAGAGGTCTTATTTCTTTATTTTTCCCCATACTCTGTGCAATTTTAGGATATTTTTTATCCCCTCTTACTGCACGTCTTTTTGGCAAGACAAATTCAGAGGGAACAAAAGCTTTAAGCGTTTTATTTTTTTTATTTATTTCTGCCTTTATAGTACTGCTTCTTACACGCAAGACAAAGTCTTCAACAAAAAGCATAATTCTTTCTGTTGACTAAAAAGCTTGAATCTTAATGTACTAAAATGCTAAAATAAAAAAGTCACCATGAGAAAGTTTTTTCTTTTATTTCCTCTTACATTAATTTTATTTCTCTCTTGCTCATTAAACTACGGAGAACAGGTAGACACCCAAAATAGCGTTCCAGAATTTATTTTTAAAAATACCTCTTATAAAAAATACAAAGATTCTAAACTTTCCATGGAGATGAACGCTTCTATAATAGAACAATACAAAACAAATTCTTTATCTTATGCCGACAACGCAAAATTTAAAACCTGGAATGAAGACGGAGAACTGGAAACAGAAGGCTCCTGTGCACTTTTAAGCATGGATCAGACAGAAAAACTTTACACAATGTTCAAAAGCATAGTCATAAAAAATTACTCACAAAGCATGGAAATACAGGCAGAAAATCTAAAATGGAATGGACAGAATGAACAGCTTGTTTCAGGAGTTTCTGATTTAGTTTTTCTAAAAAAAGACAAGCTTGAGCTGGAAGGCACAGGCTTTTCTGCAAGCGGAGTATCAAAATCATTTGAGTTTACAGGAAAAGTTACAGGTTCCATGGACACTTCAAAATCAGATGAAAGAGAGGCAAAAGATGAATCTTAGACCCTACAAAAAACAGCTTCTCTTTCTTTTAACTTTTTTACTATTTTTAAAAGTTAATATTTATTCAGAAACAATAACTTTTTCTGCAGACAGAATGTCAGGCACTGCAGGAAACTCTAGCAGTCGCACAACACTTTCCGGCAATGCAGTCGTTGTTACAGATTCAATGGAAATTAAAGCCGACACTATAGAACTCTACGGAGAAGACTTTAGATACATAACAGCCTTTGGAAGCGTGGTCGGCATAAATAAAGAAAGTGAATTAGACTTTACGTGTGGCAAAATGGGCTACGACAGAGAAACAAAAATTGCAACCCTGGAAAACGGAGTACACTTAAAAGACACAAAGAATGAAGTCACGGCAGATGCAGAACTTATAGAATACAATCAGAATACAGAAACTGCCATTATGCAGATATCCGTAACGCTAAAACAAAAAGACAATACCTGTACGGCAGCCTACGCAATATACCGCAAAACAGAACAGCTCTTAGACATGAGCGGTAACCCAAAAGTTATACAAGGCTCAGACACCTTTAGAGCTCAGGACATAACGCTAAACCTGGAAACTCAAGAAATTACTTTGGACGGTCGCGTTAAAGGCTCTATTACAACAACAAAAAAAAGCAATGAAGGTGCAAGTGGAGAAAAAACAGATGAGTGATTTTCAGGAACCGGTAAATGAACGGGAAGGCACAGAACAAATTCAAGAAAATACTTCTCAAAAAGAAAATTTACACACATTAAAAGTTTCTTCTCTGTACAAATCATTTGGAAAGAAGCAGGTTGTACGCGGAGTTGATTTTCAGATGCACACAGGTGAAGTCGTAGGGCTTTTGGGGCCAAACGGAGCTGGAAAAACGACAACTTTTTACATGGTTGTAGGCTTTTACAGACCGACAGCTGGCGAAATAATTTTTAACAATGAACGAATTACAGAATTACCCATGTACAAAAGAGCTCAACTGGGCATTTCGTACTTACCACAGGAGCCTTCTGTTTTTAGAAAGCTTACTGTAGAAGAAAACATTTGGTCCATTTTAGAAACAAGAAAAGACCTTTCTAAAGAACAAAAGAAAAAAAGACTTGAAGAACTTATAGAAGAATTTGCAATTGGCCGTATTAGAAAACAGCAGGCATACACTCTCTCTGGAGGAGAAAGACGCCGCACAGAAATAGCACGTTCTCTTGCCATAGAGCCAAAGTTTCTTTTGCTAGACGAACCTTTTGCAGGCATTGACCCTATAGCCGTTGCAGACATTAAGGGAATGATAAAACTCCTTGCAAAACAGGGCATAGGTATTCTCATTACAGATCACAACGTTCGAGACACCTTAGAAATTACACATAGGGCAATTATTATCTCTAACGGACAAATAATTACACAGGGTGGAAAAGAAGAAATCTTACAAGACCCGCAGGCACGCGAAATCTACTTAGGAAAAGATTTCTCCATGTAAAAAAAGCGGCCGCCTTATGGCAACCGCTCAAATTTTTACAGCTACAAAAAAAATATTTTTATACGTTTCGTATATCTTCTAAAATTCCTGCACACTTTTCTATTAAGGCTTTTACCTGCTCTAAAGAAACTCCTGTTACTCTAAGCGTTACTTTACGACTTTCTTTTTCTTCTACATCAGCTGTAACAAGCGAAACAATATTTCCGTTAAGTTCTGCAAGGGCTTGAGTAAATACATTCAATGCACCAGGCTTATCGTTCATAATAAAAGTTGCACGAACGCCAGCATGACGAGTTCCAAACATATCTATAAACGCTTTAAACACATCATTTTCTGTAATAAAACCTACTAAAAGTTCATTCTTTACAACAGCAAGACTTCCAATACCATAGTCTGCCATAAGACGTGCAGCTTCTTCTACAGTTTCGTATTCACCAACTGTTTTTACATTTTTTACCATTACCTTTTCAACCGTAAGCTTACTTAAAAGATAACTAAGCTCAAACATGTCTAAGGTTGTAGCTTCACTGGGAGTAGATTTTACCAAATCATTTTTTGTAATAAGACCCAACAAAGCACCGTTTTTATCAACAACAGGAACTTTGTTTATCTTATTTTTTAGCATAATGTCATTTACTTCCGGCACAGATGCAGTAACTTGCACCGTAACAGGATTTGTTTCCATCACATCTTTTACAAGCATTTTATCCTCCTAAATATGCAGATTTAACCGCATTATCATTTATAAGTTCACTGGCTATACCACTCTTAGTAACCTGCCCGGTTTCTAAAATATACGCTCTGTTAGCTATAGAAAGAGCCTTGTAAGCATTTTGCTCAACTAAAAGTATGGTAGTTCCACTTGCAGATATTTTAGAAATTATATTGAATATCTCATCAACTAAAATTGGCGCTAAGCCCATACTTGGTTCATCTAAGAGTAAAAGCTTGGGACGAGCCATTAGACTTCTTCCCATGGCAAGCATCTGCTGCTCACCGCCGCTTAAAGTTCCTGCCATCTGGGTTAAACGCTCTTTCATACGTGGAAAAAGATTAAAAACCCATTCCATATCGCTTTTTATGCCAGAGCTGTCTCTTCGTGTGTAGGCCCCCATCTCTAAGTTTTCACGCACACTCATATTGGCAAAGACACGGCGGCCCTCAGGAACTTGTATAAGCCCCATTTTTACAATTTTATCAGCACTTAAAGAAGTTATATCTTGGTTCATAAAATAAATTGAACCGAAATTCTTTTTTATCAAATTACTAATAGAATGCAGTGTAGTTGTCTTTCCGGCACCGTTAGAACCTATTAAACTTATAATTTCTCCTTCTTCTACGTCAAAAGAAATTTTTCTTAGAGCCTTAATAGCTCCATAACTAACTTCTAAATCTTTTACTTCCAGCATGCTCATCTTAGGCCTCCTTCTTTTCAAAACCAGAACCAAGGTAAGCCTTTATAACTTCCTCATTGCTCCGAATTTCTTCTGGAGTACCGCTTGCAATAACACGACCATAATTTAAAACCATAAGTCGCTCGCATATACCCATGACAAGCTTCATATCATGCTCTATAAGAAGAACTGTAAGCTTAAACTCTTTTCTAATAAACGAAATCATATTCATAAGTTCTTCTGTTTCCTGACCATTCATGCCTGCAGCAGGTTCATCTAAAAGCAAAAGCTTAGGGTTACTTGCTAAAGCTCTACAAATCTCAAGTTTTCTCTGCTCTCCATAAGGCAAGTTTTTTGCACACTCATCTTTTTTATTTTCTATATGGAACAACGAAAGAAGCTGCTCGGCCTTCTCATTCATCAAAGCTTCATCTTTTCTAAACTTAGGAGTTCTAAACTCCACATCAAATGGATTAACTGTACGCATCTGGTGCAATGCAATTTTTACATTATCCAAAACAGTAAGATTTCCAAACAATCTTATGTTCTGAAAAGTACGTGCAATGCCAATCCTGTTAAGAGAAGCGGGGGACTTTTTGTTTGTAACTTCAAGTTTTCCATCGCGCCCCACAAAAGTAATAGTTCCCTCAGTTGGTCTATAAACACCAGAGAGCATATTAAAAACAGTAGTTTTTCCAGCACCATTCGGGCCAATTAGACCAATAAGTTCACCCTGGTAAAGCTCCAAGTTAAAATCACTTACAGCTCTAAGACCACCAAAAACAATACTAATGTTCTTTGCTCTAAGTAAAATTTCTTCACTACTCATGCTTTACCTCCCTGCCATCATCTTTTCTGGAACCTTTAATTTTTTTTACCAAAGATTTTACAAAGCCAGGAATACCATCATAAACTTTTACAAAGCTAAGTTCTTTTGTACCTAAAAGCCCCTGAGGCCTAAACAACATTACAAAAATCAAAATCACAGGATAAATTAAAAGCCTATAATCTTTTAAGAAACGCAATACTTCCTGTAAAGCCGTTAAAACAAAAGCTGCAATTATGCCGCCTGTTATACTTCCCATGCCTCCTAATACAACAAAAATTAAATCGTTAATAGAAGCATTAAAGTCAAAGTCCTTAGGCTGAATAAATCCTATAAACGGAGCATATAAAGCACCTGCAATACCTGCAATAAAAGAAGCAATCACAAAGCCAATCATCTTGTATTTAAAAACATCTATGCCGTTAGAGTTTGCAGCAACCTCGTCTTCGCGAACAGCTAAAATAGCTCTACCATAGGTAGAACGCAAAAAGTTCTGCAGTAAAACAATAATCAAAACCAAAGACGTCATTACAACAAGATAAGAAATTAATGCTCCATAACTAAGCGATGTTGTAAAAACGGTAGAAAACTGCATGCCGTTAGGACCACCTGTAATACCTTTTAAGTTTATCAAAACAACACGAATAATTTCACAAAATGCAAGAGTAACGATTGCTAAATAGTCCCCTTCAAGCCTTAAAGTTGGAAATCCAATCAAAAAGCCAAAAATGGCAGCAACTAAACCACCAAGCACAATACTAAAAGGAAGCGGTACATTCAGCTTAGAAGTTAATATAACAACCGCATAAGCTCCCAAAGCTTCAAAGCCTGCCTGTCCCAAAGAAAGCTGCCCTGTGATGCCGCACACCATATTAACACTAATTGCTAGAATTGCATTTAAGGCTCCTAAAGTAATAATCTGTGCAGGGTAACCAGAAATCACACCAAAATTTATCAGCAAAGCAGGAAGAGCTATAACAACCAGGGCAACAACACCAGGGATAAGCATATTTCTAATAACCTTATTTTTCATAGCTTCCCCCTTAAACCTTTACAACCTGCTTCTTACCAAGCAAACCACTTGGCTTAACTAAAAGCATTAAAATCAAAATACAATAGGTAATGGCATCTGCGTACTGCGAAGGTCCATAAGCTTTAACCAGTGTTTCAACAACACCAAGTAAAACTCCTCCAAGCATAGCACCGGGAACACTGCCTATTCCGCCTAAAACAGCTGCAACAAAAGCTTTCAATCCTGGAATGTAACCCATAGTCGGTTCAATCTGAGGGTAAGCCGTTGCATACAAAACGCCGGCCGCCCCTGCTAAAACAGAACCAATTACAAACGTAATTGCAATCGTACGGTTTACATCTATGCCCATAAGACTAGCTGCTCCCATGTCATAACTAACGGCACGCATGGCTTTTCCAGTACGAGTATAATTTATAAGAAGTGTCAAAAGTATCATAAGAACAATACTAGAAACAATTACTATCACCTGAATTGTACTTATAGAAACAAGCCCCTCCGGAAAAGAAGAAGTAACCAAACGGTAGGTTTTACTAGAAAGAGTTGGGAAAGGTCTGGAATTAGGACCTACAAAAGGTAAAACTCTCATCAAGTTCTGTAAAATAAGTTCAACTGCAATTGCCGTAATTAAAGAATTTAACCTAGGGGCAGAACGAAGTGGTCTATATGCACAGCGCTCAATTACAAGACTCAAAAGTGCACACACCAGCATAGAAGCAAAAAGTGCAAGAGTAAAACCAAGAGGAGTAGCTCCAATCCATCTTAAAACAAAATAGCCTGCATAGGCTCCAACCATCATAACGTCGCCGTGCGCAAAATTAATAAGCTTAACGATTCCATAAACCATCGTATAGCCAAGCGCAATCAATGCGTAGATACCACCTAGCGAAAACCCATTCACCAGCTGTTTAAAAAAAGTATCCACTCAAACCTCCAAACAAAATAGCCAAAGCATTCTACAACATTCTTCTTAAAATAAAAAGAGGTTCACTTACTCAACATTTAAGTAAATGCACCTCTTTGTGCTTTTGTACGGCAGTTTTTTTTTACGCCATCTACTACCGCATTAAAATTTTATGTAAACAATATTACGGCGTTTCGAGGCTCACTTATCGTTCGGTACTACGTACTCACCTTCGGTGACCTCTCCATGCCGGCCTCATTTTTTACGGCTACTCGTTTACATCAACAGTTGCTTCGTAAGAAGTACTAAGCTTTCCGTTATTTTTAACAAGCTTAATCATGACAGCAGACTTAACAGGATTATGTTTTTCGTCAAATGTAAGGTGACCTGTTACATAGTTACCATCTGTAGCTTCTAAAGCATCACGAACATTTTCTGCATCTTCACAACCTGCTGCAACAAATGCATCGCGTAACATATAAACAGAGTCATATCCTAAAGCTGCAAAAGAGTTAGGAGCTTCGTTATACTTTGCTGTAAAAGCATTTACATAACGACTAACAGCTTCGTCTGTACTGTCAGAAGCATAGTGGTTAGAATAGTATCCGTTTAATACTTCATCTCCACCCTGGTCACCGTAAAGACCAACTAATCCATCCCAACCGTCAGCACCAACTATAGGAGTTGTAATACCCTGTGCTCTAAGCTGCTTTGCAATTAAAGCAACTGTAGCATAGTAATCAGGAAGATAAACTACATCAGGGTTAGCTGCCTTAATTTTTGTAAGCTGAGCATTAAAATCTTTATCACCTGAGTTATAAGATTCTTTAGAAACAATTGTTCCACCAAGGCTTTCATACTCTTCAATAAAGTTATCTGTAAGACCTACAGAATAGTCATTAGAAATATCATAAAGAATAGCTGCTTTTTTTGCACCAAGATTTACAGCAGCAAATTTTCCTCCAACTTTTCCCTGGAAAGGATCTGTATAACAAGCACGGAAAATGTAGTTACCTGCATTTGTAACATCTGGGTTAGTAGCTGCTGGAGCAATCTGAACAACTTTATTAGCCTGTGCAAGCTGAGTAATAGAAATTGTTGCACCACTTGTCAAAGAACCGATAATAAATCTAACTTTGTCCTGGCTAACAAGCTTTTTGTATGCGTTTACAGACTTTGCAGGAACACCCTCGTCGTCTTCGCAAATAAACTGCAAGGTTTTTCCATTAACACCACCTGCGGCATTAATTTCTTCAATTGCAAGATCAATACCCTTTTTGCATTCAAGACCATATTCTGTGTACTGACCAGAAAGAGGAGCAAGACCGCCAATCTTAATTACATTAGCATCATCCTTTGAACAAGCTGCCAATGCCATTACACTTAAAGCTGCTCCTAATACAAAAAATGACTTTTTCATAGTTTCCTCCAATTTTTTGTAAGTGACTTTAATATATCCATTTTTTTTAATAAAGTAAATAATTAAAACAAATTTTATATTTTAAAATAAAAAACGCCGCCCTTGTATATAAGAGCGGCTATAAAGCATAAGTATTAGTTAAACTTAAGCTTCTGCAGCAGGTGCTTCTGCCTGAGGAGCAGCTTTTTTAGCTTCCTTAGCCTGAACACGAGCCTTATTTTTGGCATTAGCTTTGCAGTATTTGCAAACTTTTACCTTTGTGCCGTCAACTTCCTGCTCGTACAAAACTTTAATATTTTCTGTACCGCATACTGCGCATTTTCCACGGCCATGATTTACTTCACCACGAACACCAGTTCCACGATGTGCTTTAGACATAGCTTACTCCTTTGCCTTCTTTGCAGGCTTTTCAGACTTTGCTTCACCTTCTGCATCTGGCAACTTGAAGTCAACCAGTTCAAGAATTACAACATCGGCTGCATCGCCCTGGCGATATCCCATCTTAAGGATGCGGGTGTAACCACCAGCACGATCCTTCATGCGGGGACCAATTTCTGTAAAAAGCTTATTTAAAATCTTTTCATCAGCAATATATTTAGCTGCAGTTCTTCTGTTATGAACAGAATCTACCTTTGCACGGGTAATCAATTTTTCTGCAGCACGACGTACCTCTTGAGCCTTAGCCTTAGTGGTAGTAATCCGTTCATAGCGGAACAGAGAAGTTACCATGTTGCGAGACATTGCACGGCGATGAGCTGTGGTACGTGAAAGCGGATTAAATCCAATCATGTGGTTCATTCGTTCTCGTCCTTATTTTTACGCAAGTCAACATCCTTTAAGTGACTATAATCTGTCATGCCTAAAGTAAGACCATGTTCTTCAAGCTTAGCCTTGATTTCTTCAAGGCTCTTCTTTCCAAAGTTACGAGTCTTAGTAATGTCTTCTTCCGTCTTTTTGGTTAATTCACCAATTGTTCTAATGTTTGCATTCTTAAGACAATTTGATGAGCGCACAGAAAGCTCTAATTCTTCTACAGAAGTATTAAGCAACTGGCGAATCACCTCGTCACCTTCGTCCAACTCATCTCCACTAGAGTATTCACTTTCATTAAAGTTTACAAAGATTGCAAAATAGTCTTTTGCAATTTTTGCAGCTTCTGCAAGTGCGTCCTCTGGAGCAATTGAACCATCAGTCCAAATCTCAAGAATCAGTTTGTCGTAGTCATTACGCTGCCCTACACGGCAAGGTTCAATAGAATACTTTACCTTTGGAACCGGAGAAAAAATACAGTCCATAGGGATTGTACCAACAATCTCAATGTAATGTTCATTTACTTCTGCCGGTACATAACCACGTCCCAAGTCTACCTGAATTTCAAACTCAAGATGAGCACCTTCCATCATTGTAAAGATCTCAAGACCCTTAGTCATAATTTCAAGCTGTCCATCACGAGCAAAATCGTCACTCTTTACAGTGCCAGGTCCTTGGAATTCAAAGAGCAGAGTTGACTGCTCTTCATCCCGTGGCAAGCGCAAACGAATCTGTTTCAAGCTATTCAAAACTTCCAAAGTATCCTCAGAGATATTCGGGATTGTCTCGAATTCGCTAGAAATAACATGAGGAACACCGTCGGCATCATACGAAGTAATCCTTACAGAGCTAATCGCATATCCCTGAATAGAAGAGAGAAGAACACGACGAAGTGAGTTTCCAACTGTTGTGCCAAATCCCGGTTCAAATGGATATGCGGTAAACTTACCGTAGTTTGGATTTGTTTCGAGATGCTCAAAAGTAATGCCTTTCGGTTTCTTAAACCCCTTAAGCAGATTTTTGCGAGCCATCTGAACTCCTTATTATTTAGAATAGAGCTCAACCACGAGCTGCTCTTTTACATCGGCAAGGTCTGTAACTTCCTCGCGGCGTGGATACTGTACAAAAGTTCCCTTTACGGCATCTTCATCAACAGTAATCCAAGGTACATTACCAGACTTAGCTATTTCTTTAAGTCCTTCCTGAACCAAAGTTAATTTCTTGCTGCGTTCCTTAACTTCAATCACATCACCTGGTTTTACCTGATAACTTGGAATGTTAACGATGCGACCATTTACTGTAACGTGACGGTGTGAAACAAGCTGACGTGCCTGTGAACGGCATGAAGCAAAGTGCATTCTGAATACTACATTATCAAGACGACTTTCGAGCAAGCGGATAAGGTTTTCACCTGTAACACCACTCATGCGAAGTGCGTTTTCAAATGTAATATGGAACTGCTTTTCCTGCATACCATACATTCTCTTAATCTTCTGTTTTTCACGAAGCTGAAGACCATATTCAGATCTTTTACCTGCGCGACCCTTTGGATCTTTACCAGGTGTAGCACGCTTCTTATTAATAGGACATTTATCACTGTTACAGCGTTCGCCCTTAAGGAACAACTTTTTCTGTTCTGTTCTACAAAGTCTACAAACTGGACCTGTATATCTAGCCATAGTGTTCTAATCTCCTTACATGCGACGTGTTTTACGTGGGCGACATCCATTGTGTGGAATAGGTGTTACGTCAGAAATAGACTTTACCTTAAGCCCTAAAGTTCCAAGAACACGGATGGCGTTTTCACGACCAATTCCAGGTCCCTTTACAAAAACGTGAACTTCACGCAAACCATAACTTGCAGCTCTCTGAACAGCTGTTTCTGCTACTGTCTGTGCTGCAAATGGAGTAGATTTCTTTGCTCCACGGAATCCAAGTCCACCGGAAGATGCCCAAGCTATTGCATTTCCGCGAAGGTCTGTAATTGTAACGATTGTGTTGTTGAAGGTAGCCTGAATATAGATATTTCCTTCGTAAACACTCTTCTTCTCTTTCTTTTTCGTTCTGGTTGCCATTACTTACTGCCTCCGCCTTATGCCTTCTTCTTATTCGCAACAGTCTTTTTCTTACCTTTGCGAGTGCGAGAATTTGTGCGAGTGCGCTGACCACGAACAGGAAGTCCCTTTCTGTGACGCAGCCCACGATAGCTACCAATGTCCATTAGGCGTTTAATGTTCAAACCAATTTCTGAACGAAGACGACCCTCTGTTTTATAATTTTCATCAATCGTCTTGCGAAGTTTGGCAAGGTCATCCTCTGAAAGGCTGTTGATTAATACGTTTGGATCAATCTTTGTTTCCTCA
Organism: uncultured Treponema sp.; assembly: GCA_937877515.1. Classification (GTDB taxonomy): domain Bacteria; phylum Spirochaetota; class Spirochaetia; order Treponematales; family Treponemataceae; genus Treponema_D. The sequence continues at coordinate 4,293 of CALFIX010000036.1, read as the reverse complement.
CAGATCTTGTTTGCGGATGAACGGCCAATACCGTAAATATATGTCAATGCAATATTGACATGCTTGTTTGGAAGATCAACTCCCGCAATACGTGCCATCTGGTACTCCTCAACCCTGTCTCTGCTTATGCTTTGGGTTTTCGCAGATAATGCGGACTACTCCGTTTCTCTTGATAACCTTACACTTATCGCAAATGGGCTTTACGCTGGTTCGTACTTTCATAAAAGTCCCCCTGGAAAAATGTACACATACACCGAATCATGGCAGTTTGCTATAAACTACAATTCGGAGACCACACTCGCACGGTTGGGTGAATAACCTATCGAGCGAGTGCGGTAGTATAACATAATTTCCAAAACTTAATCTAGACCTTATCGCGAAATTCTATTAATTTTTTACAAATTTCGTGATTTGAGTCCCTTCTTTGTAAATCCATCATGATGATGCATCTTAAGAAGAGCCTCTACCTGAGCCATAGTATCTAGGTCAACGCCTACCAAAATCAATAGTGAAGTTCCACCCATCAACATAGAAATTGAAGCTGGGAATTTGAATAAAATCTGCACTACAGTTGGAATAATAGCAATTAAAGCTAAATATAATGAACCAGGCAAAATCAGACGGTTTAATACCCTCTGAAGATATTCCTCGGTCTTGTCGGTACGGATTCCGGGAATGGAACCGCCGTTCTCGCGTATATTCTTTGCAATCTCTGTGGGGTTCAGGGTTACCTGTGTGTAGAAGTAGGCGAAGAATATAATCAACAAAACTTCGATAATATTATACCAAACTCCGAGCGGATTTAAGACAGCAGAAACCTTCATAAGCCATGTAGCTCTTCCAGCCAAGCTGTTTGCAATCTGCAACGGGAATGTCAGGAATGAAGAAGCAAAGATGATTGGGATAACTCCTGACGGATTAATTTTAAACGGAATGTAAGTGCTTTGACCACCATACATTTTGCGTCCAACAACGCGCTTTGCATAGTGAACAGGAATCTTACGTTCGCCAGACTGCTCGTACACAACCAGACCAATAACAACAAGGAACATCAAAAGTGCAACAACAACAAATACAACATTTATTTCATCATTGCGCACAGCTGTAATAAGTTCCCAAACAGCACTTGGAAGACGTGCAACGATACCTGCAAAGATTATCATTGAAACACCATTACCAATACCATGTGCTGTAATCTGGTCGCCAAGCCATACTGTAATCATAGAACCTGTGGTAACTGTAAGTATAGCTAGCAGGTTAAAATACATTTTGTTCTCGAAGATGATAGCTCCTGGAACAGCCTGATTAATTGAGTCTGCATAAACAGTAATAGCCAAAGACTGAATAAGACATACAATAATTGTACCTACACGAGTCCATGACTGTACACGCTGCTGACCTCCCTCTTCCTGAGCAATACGCTTAAGAGAAGGGAAGATAACCAAAGCAAGCTGCAAGATAATCTGTGTTGAAATGTATGGCATTACACCAAGCATGAACACAGAAAATCTTTCAAAAGCTCCACCTGCAAAGAAGTTCATGTAACTGGCAAACGCACTTTCTGCACTATTTGCAAGAGTGTCAAAATACTGCATAAGTAAAGTTGCGTTAATTCCTGGAATCGTCAGCACTGATCCCAAGCGGAAAATTGCAAGGATTAAAAGTGTAAAAAGAACCTTACCTCTTAATTCCTTAACCTTAAACATATTTACAACTGGATTGTTTGCCATTTACTTACTCCGCTTTTATTTTGTTTCTTCGGTCTTAGCTGAAGATTCAACTACAGAACCGCCGGCCTTTTCAATTTTGGCCTTTGCAGAAGCAGAAACTTTATTAACAGATACAGTAAGTTTTTTAGTAATCTCACCATTGCCAAGAACCTTTATATTGGCACTTGACTTGTTTAAAAGTCCCTTCTTTACGAGTGACTCACGGTCAACAGTCTCTCCGTCAGCATATTTTGCTTCAAGAACGTCAAGATTAAACACTACATATTCTGTTCTGAATACAGCGTTTGAAAAACCACGACGTGCAATGCGGCGGTATAAAGGCATCTGGCCACCTTCAAATCCTACATAAGGACCTGACTTACCAGAGCGAGACTGCTGTCCCTTATTACCTTTTCCAGCTGTTGTACCAAGTCCTGATGAAGAACCTCTTCCAACACGCTTAGGCCTTTTATTTGCACCCTGAGGTGCATGTAATACTAAGTCTGCCATTAGTCAATCTCCTCAACTTTTACGAGGTGAGCAACTGAAGCAACCATACCATTAATAGCATCGTTTGCTTCATGTTCTACAACTGAATTCAGTTTCTTAAGACCAAGGCTGCGAACAGTTGCCTTTTTAGCAGGCTTCTGTCCAATGGTGCTTTTTACAAGTTGAATGCGTAATTTCTTTGCCATAATCAGCCCCACATATCGTTAATAGTCTTACCACGATTAGATGCAACTGCACGTGCATTCATCATCTGGGTAACTGCGTCAAATGTTGCGCGGATTACGTTAACAGATGTTCTTGAGCCCTGAGACTTAGAAATAACATCTGTAATACCTGCAGCATCCATTACAGCACGAACTGGTCCACCAGCTTTAACACCAGTACCAGGGCATGCAGGCTTAAGAAGAACTGCAGAACTCTTGTAGCGGCCAATAACTTCGTGTGGAATAGTTCCATTTTTAATTGGCATAGTTGTAAGATTTGACTTTGCCTTATCTATGCTCTTGCGGATAGCTTCGGTAACATCGTTAGCCTTTCCGAATCCGTAACCGATACGTCCTTTCTGGTCTCCAACAACAGTTAGAGCAGAGAAAGACATGCGGCGTCCACCCTTAACAGTCTTTGAAGTGCGGTTAAGCTTTACAAGCTTTTCCACAAATTCATCCTGGGGTTTTCTATCATTGTGTCTCTGGCGATCCTGATCCATATCCACTCCTAGAATTCAATCCCGGCACTGCGGGTAGCATCAGCGAGGGCTTTTACAACACCATGATACAGATAACCATTGCGGTCAAACACTACCTTAGTAATGTTTTTATCTTTAAGGCGCTGTCCCATTGCTTCACCAAGCTTTGTTGCACTTGCAATATTTGCAGAAAGACTTGCAAATTCCTTTTCAAGTGTAGAGATAGAGGCAAGAGTCTTGCCTTCATCATCATTTATCACCTGTACGTAGATGTTGCGGCCACTCTTGAACACTGTCATGCGAGGGCGTTCCTGAGTACCGTAAACAGACTTACGGATGTGAACTTTTCTATGCAGGCGTTTGCGCTGCTTGTCAGTCATTTTTCTAAGCATATCTTCACCCTACCTTATTTCACACCAGTCTTACCGACTTTGCGTCTGATTACTTCATCCTCGTAACGGATGCCTTTTCCCTTGTAAGGTTCTGGCTTACGAAGCTTACGAACCTGAGAAGCAAACTCACCAACACGCTGCTTATCAATACCGGAAATAGTAATCTTTCCAGTATTTGCATCTGTTGTAACCGTTAAACCTTCTGGAATAACAGCAATAAAGTCTGAAGAGTATCCGAGGTTCATTACGAGCTCTTTACCCTTAACTTCTGCACGATAACCAACACCAGTGATTATAAGTGATTTTGAGAAACCTGCAGAAACACCTATTACCATATTGTTAATAAGGTTACGATACAAACCATGAGCTGCGCTAGACTGCTTTGATTCTGATGCAGGAGTTACAATAACTTCTGAACCTTTTACTTCAACATTTACAAGATCTGTATAATCCTGCTTAAGTTCACCTTTTGGACCTTTTACAGTTACAAGGTTATTGCTAGCAGTTACAGTTACACCTGCAGGAATAGCTACAGGAAGTTTACCAACTTTAGATGCCATAACTTCCTCCTATTACCATACTGTGCAAATCAACTCGCCGCCAACCATCTTTTCAGATGCCTTCTTGCCAGTTGTAACACCACTTGATGTTGAAACAATTAATGTGCCAAAGCCGTTATAAACGCGTGGCAAATCTTTGTAACCAGAGTAAACACGGCGACCAGGGGTAGAAATCTTTTTCATACCGTGGATAACCGAATTATTTACATCGTCATATTTTAAGAAAATACGAATAACGCTGTGTCCATCGTCATCCTGAACTTTCTTAAAATTCTTAATATATCCTTCTGTCTTAAGGATTTTTACAATTTCCAGTTTCATCTTTGAGGCAGGTGTATCCACCTTCTCGTGACCGGCTTTTGCCGCATTCTGGACTTTTACGAGCATATCTGCTATTGGGTCTGAAGCTGCCATTTATATTCTCCTGCCACTACCAA
>CALFIX010000035.1 GCA_937877515.1 uncultured Treponema sp. | reverse complement strand
TTCTAAATACCTTTATAGTCTAATTTTAGTTTTACTATACAACTACTTATTGACGAAAAAAGCGATTTTCTGATATAATCTTCTCTACTTGGGCTATTAGCTCAGCGGTTAGAGCAGAGGACTCATAATCCTTTGGTCGTTTGTTCAAATCAAACATGGCCCATAATTAGGATTTCTAGTGCAAAACTGGAAATCCTTTTTTTATGAATCAAAATGCAGTTTCCCGATGTCAACCAAAATGTCAACTCGTGAATATCAACTGCAAAATCAACCCGATAAATTACGATAAATAGTGCTAAAAAATCGATTTTATGATAGAATTAACACTATAAATCAGTTGATAACGTTGGATGTATTAGGTTATTTGGTTCAAATCTTAGATGGCCCATGAAAAATGCACTGTTAAACGCAGTGCATTTTTTATTTTAAAGAATATTCCACCGAAGTTACAACACGTATATTTTTCTTTTCTTCTAATCCTTGTGCTGCATCTTCTATGCTAAAAAGCCCCTGAGAAGCCTTTTTTATTTTTCCTACTTTACTGTTAGAGTCATGTGCAAACTGTTCTGCTACCTTACGTGCATTTTTTGTTGCCTCTGCAATCATCTCTGGTTTTATTTCATTTAACTTTGTAAATTCATAAGTAATTTTAGAATCATAATCATGGCTTACTGCAATGCCTCGTCCTGCAAGAACTAAAGAGTCACTTTGTGCTTTTTTTACTAGTTCTACTTTTGAAGTCCTTATTAAAACAGTTGTCTTTGCAAGAAAATTATATGGTATACTAGAGCGGTTTATATAAGGGTCTACAGAATAATCAGTAATGTCTGGGGCCAAAACTGTAAAATCGTCTTCTGTAAGTGAATATTCTTTTAGAAAATCCGTTACAACCTTTGTTTTGTAAATTATGTCTTCCTGTAAACTAGAAAGATTATTGCTACCAGTAATAAACTTTAAGGGCCAAATTACTAAATCTGCATATACTTCTCGTTCAGAGAGACCTCTAACTGTTACAGTTCTTTCTTCTTTTACAACATTAAACAGCCCTATGCATATTATAAGAGAAGACAAAATTATTGTTATAAAAGTCGTAAGTAAAATACTTATAATTTTTTTGTCCATACAAAATCTCCTAATTTCTTTAAATCATATTTAGTATAAAATATCTAAAACACCTCGTCCATAAATGCTAAAAGCTATTCAATTTAATTCTAAATACATCCCAAATTTTTTGATAAGTATCAAAAAAATCTGTTGCAAAACGAATAAAGTAGTGGTAGTATGAAAACATAAGTATTGTTCACTTACGCCCGATTGTAGCCGGTGCGAACCTGACGTGGCAGGTGAAGCGAGTGCGTAGCACCAAAGCGGCGGAAAGCGGGGTGGCTTAAGGCACTTATGTTTAACGGGAGCATTTTTCTGCCTGTTACAGAAAGTGCCGTCACAAAAAAACACAATAAACAATGATTCATTAAAGGAGGATTTTTTATGAATCTTAAAGAATATGAATTCTGGTTTTTGACCGGAAGCCAGGACCTCTACGGAGAAGAAACACTCGTACAGGTAGCAAAGGACTCAAAGGAAATGGTTGAAAAACTTAACGCAACCGCTTCACTTCCTTGTCCGCTTGTCTGGAAGCCAACACTTCTAACTCCAAGTGCAATTCACAAAACACTCGAAGAAGCAAATGCAGATGACAAATGTGCCGGTGTTATTATCTGGTGCCACACCTTTAGTCCTGCAAAAATGTGGATAGCAGGTCTTGCTTCTTATAAAAAGCCTCTTTTACAACTTAACACTCAGTACAACGTAGAAATTCCTTATGCCACTATGGACATGGACTTCATGAACTTGAACCAGAGTGCACACGGAGACCGCGAATTTGGTTTTATCACAAGCCGCATGGATCTGCCCCGCAAAGTAATCGTTGGACACTGGAGCCACGAACGCACACAAAAGCGCATTGCAGACTGGATGCGTGTTGCCCGTGCTGTTGCAGACGGAAAAGAACTTCGTGTCATCCGCTTTGGCGACAACATGAGAGAAGTTGCTGTTACTGACGGCGACAAAGTAGAAGCAATGATAAAGTTCGGCTGGAGCGTTCCATACTACGGAATCGGCGACCTTGTTGCTTACATGAACGAAGTAACAGATGCAGAAGTAAATGCACTCTTTGACGAATACAACACAACTTACGAAATCAACTACAACACAGATAACGGTTTTGACAAAGACTTTATCACTGGACAGATTAAAGAACAGGCAAAAATAGAAATTGCACTTCGCCGCTTCTTAAAGGACAACGACGGTAATGCTCTCTGTACAAACTTCCAGGACCTTCACGGAATGAAACAGCTCCCAGGTCTTGCAATTCAGCGCTTACTTGCTGACGGCTACGGATTTGGTGCAGAAGGCGACTGGAAGACAAGTGCTCTCGTTCGCACATTCAAAGTAATGACAGCTGGTCAGGTTGTGGCAGGAAAGAAAGGCAACGCTTTCATGGAAGACTACACATACAATCTGGTACCTGGAAAAGAAGCAAACATGGGAAGCCACATGCTCGAAGTGGATCCGGAGATTGCAGTGTCTAAGCCAAAGATTGAAGTTCACCATCTTGGCATTGGCGACAAAGAACCACCTGCACGTATGGTATTCAATACCCTCGAAGGCGACGGACTTGTTGCAGCAGTTGTGGACATGGGAAACCGCTTCCGCTGCGTAGTAAACGAAATCAACGTAATTAAGCCGGAAGCACCTCTTCCAAAACTTCCTGTAGCACGCATGCTCTGGAAGCCTTATCCAAGCCTCGAAACAAGTGCAGAAGCATGGATTTTAGCAGGTGGCGGACACCACACAGCATTCAGCAACATTGTTACAAGCGAAATGCTCCGTGACTGGTGTGAGATGGTTGGCATTGAATGTGCTGTTATTGACAAAGATACAAGCATTGCACAGTTCCGCAACGAACTTCGCTGGAGTGCCGCATATTTTAACAACAAACGCTAACATTTCTTAAAATTGGCTACCGGTCGCTTCTGAGTGGGCGCATGACCGTGCGCTAGTGCACTACGTACTGATTGTTGCAGTGAAACTATTAAGTTTGTCGCTTTGCGACAGCAACAATCAGTGCGCTTGCTTGAAGCTTCGCTGCGGGTATGCTTGAAGCTTCGCTGCGGGTATGCTTGAAGCTTCGCTGCGGGTACTGTCCCACTCAAAGCTTCCTCCCGCCAATTTTAAGAAAACCACTTTTATTTATAAAATGATTATCAAATTTTAGCAGACGCCAGTATCTATTTTGTACTATTAAAAAACTCCAGTACAGTCTCTCTGGCTGTTGCAGCACCTGACGGTGAAAAACCGTGACGTTCACCAGCAAGCACTTTCAGAGCAGCATCAGCATATCGTTTCACAGCATCTTCTGAATACCACAGCGGAACAATTTCATCTGAATCGCCGTGAATAATAAGCACAGGCCCGGAATATTTTCCAGTGTCGCGCGTAATATCAATTTTTTTTACATCCACAAAAAACTCGCGGGAAAGCGTAAGTCCCCAGAAATTGTTTGTCGCAGGAATATCTTTGTCTTCGGGGTATCTGTCCCTCCAGTTATCTGGAATGCACAGCGCCGGGTAATAAAGTGCACAGGCTTTTATGACATCGGGAAGCTCATCTGCAACAAGCGCAGAAACCAGCCCGCCCTGGCTTGCCCCTAAAAGATAAATTCTTTTTTCATCTACATTAGGCAGCTCTTTAATGTAATTCACCACAGCAGTCAAATCTGATTTTTCAGAGTGAATCGTCATGTCAGTAGAAGAGCCCGTACTAAGAGAACGAGTGGAACCACCGCAGAAATCATAACAATATACCACGTATCCGTTTGTAGCAAAGAAACGTGCGTCATCAAAAAAATCCGTGTGGCAGCCGTTGTACCCGTGGCTCATAATAACAGCAGGACATTTTTCATCAGTTTTGGGAGAAAAAAGTTTCCCGTAAATTGTATTTGTTTCGTTTGTAATGTGCAGTTCTTTCACAGTTGCGCGTCCTCCATTTTTCTTTTTCGTTACAGCCTGTGTGTTCTCTGAAAAAATCTGGATAGTGCAAAGTGCAAAAATCAGACAGATAAAAATTTTTCTTCGTGTTTTCATTCTGATATTTTATAACGCTTTTTCTCTTTTCACAATACTGACTTTCCGGACGGCATTCACTCTGGCGGGCAGCCTCATCTATTTCGTCAAACACACATCTTCCGGGCCCACAAACATTTTCTGCACCGCACAAACATTTTCTTCACCGCACAAATATTTTCTGCACCGCACAAATATTTTCTGCACCGCACAAATATTTTTTCCATGACGAATTTTTCGTAAAGCCTTTGCTACTGCTAAGGCATCTGTTGCACCCTTTATTTTACTAATTGGTTCAAATGCCCATTTTAAAAGTTTACTCTTAAAACCCGCCCTATACACTAGCTCGCTTGCAATAAAATACATGTGCTTAGGAAAACTTAATCCCAATAATACACTGTCAAAATTTTAAATTATGATTTGAAAGTACAAAATACGGCGGCTTAAAACTTTCTGGAGCTACATCCCATGTGTAGCCAAGTTTTATTTTTTATGTAAAATCTTGCTAAAAATCTAGAATTTTTCCAAATATTTACATGTCTTTTAAATGATGCTTCATCTTCTATATAACTGTCCATGTGCAAATTATAGCACATGAACAATTACTTTGCACTTATTTTTTTATACCGTGCTTGGAAGAATATTTAAGATATCTAAAGAACCTTCTGTAATACGAGCCGTATAATGACGTCCTAAGTACACAACATCTAAATTTTCCATAAACTTTGTGCCAGGTTTTGCATAAACACGAGCTTCCTCTATACTTCCATCCTTCCAAGAAACATCGGCATAAATGTTCCCCTTTAATGCTGCAGCTTTTATTGAACCATTTTTCCAAAGCTTAGTTGCATTAGCTAAAAACTCTACACAAACGACCCCATCACGTATATAGCTTTGGACTACAGCATCTTTCATGTAACAAAGATTTTTAAAATTTTCTTTTTGCATGTTAAGAGGTAATTCTTTTAGGTTTAGCTTCTTTTCTTCATTATAATTTTCTATATCTCCAAGTTTTTCTAGCATGCTACGACATTTTACAAGTTCTGCACTAGAAGGGACTTTAGAAAGATCTTTTGCACTTTCTAAATATGCATTAAAAAGCCTATAAAGTAAAACATTATCCTCTCTGTTATAATTTGTTATGTATTCCCCCTCTTCTTTTACACTAGAAACACACGATGGGCTTACACAAACGCAAGAAGCATCATCTTTTAAGCTAAGAAAATTCTCTGCAAAAGAAACTGCATTTTCTAAAATGTAAAAATTTTTCTTTAAAAACTTTTTATCTAAAGTATATTCAAAATATTCTCTAACAAGTAAAGCTACCCTGCATGCACCTAACACCCAATATGACTGCAAAAAGTCTGTTCCATTTGGAGAAGAGTCTCCCCAAATGTCAGAAGAGGCAAATGCTGCAAAGCCATCTATACCAAACATAGCATTAGAGGTTGTCTTTCCGTTTTTATAAAGTCGCTTCAAAAATGCAAAAACATTTTTATCACACAGAGGAATGTCTAAAGAAACTCCCGGAAGATAAACATTCATTCCGCCTTTTAAATTATAACGTTCATTTACAGTCCACAAGCCTTTTTCCAAAGGAGGGAGCTTTCCCCGTACAGCAGAACTGGAAATATACAGGTATTTACTGTAGTTATAATAAATTTCAGAAAGCTCTTTTTCATGCTCTCCAGAATAAAGAATATCTTCTGTACAGAATTCATTTTCTGATTCAGAGAGAGAAAGTTTTGGCGTATTTTCATACAAAGCAGAATAGTCTGCAATGTGAGATTTTTTTAAGTTCTGATAAGAAGCGCCCAATGCAAAGCATACTTTTTGTAAAGCCAAATCTTCTACAAAGCGAATAAGACTTTTCTGAGAGTCACTTACATTGCCACCTTTTTTAAGATATTTTCTTTTTGCAAAAGCCGTTTCTATATCAATGTATAAGGTAACATCATCAGCACCTTCTACAATAAGAGCCCCCCCTCTACTTTTAACACTTCCACCTGAAGTTGTTGCAGTAAGCATTGTGCAATAAGGAATGCCGGTAACAGAAGTTGCACATATAGTGTCTTGACCAATGGCCCTCATAAAAGAAATATTTTCATTTTCTAGATAAGCTCTAAAATAGATGCTATTTGGTGTAGATGCTGCAATATGCACAACAATAACATCAGAAGCAGAAGAAACAAAAACTTCCCTTGTATATGTAATGCTAGAACCAAAAGCATTTTCTGAAAAATCTGCTGTATTCTTTACATTCATATCTTTAGAGAAAAAAGTCGTAACAATTGCAGAAGACAAATCTAATTCGCGTTTATATGATGTACCGTTTTCAAAAGAGTTGCTTCTTATTCCTGAAGAGCTGTTAAGCCCGTAAGTTTCGCTTGTATAAAAATCTAAGTGAAGACTTCCTGCTCCAAGATACTTTGTCTGTTCAGAAGGAAGAGCTGTAAAAGATTCCAGTAAAAGCTCCTGGGCTTCAGAAACATTATTCTTGTTTAACATTGCCCTTATTTCTTTTAAGTGATTTTTTGCCTCTGTATTGTCACGTTTAGCTTTTATGCCAGACCATACAGACTCTTCAAACAAATCTATTACTTCATGTCCTGTGCGCCCATAAACAAGAGCACCTAAACGACCGTTTCCCACAGGCAAAGCTGCATTTTTATCTTCTGCCGGATTTTTATACCAAAGTACATTCATAAAAAACCTCTCTAGTTGCTTCTGTAATAAGCTTATTCTACCATTGTTGTGTAAAGAATACAATCTTACAGAACTTTCTTAATGCTTTAAAAAAACATCTCGTTTATGCTACAATGCACATAAAATCAGAAAAGAGAAGTTAAATGGATTTTGTAGAGCTAGATGCATTTTTAAAACTAAGCCGCACATTACACTTTGCACATACTGCAGAAGAAGTGCATCTAAGTCCGTCCGCTCTCAGCCGCATGATAAACCGTCTGGAACAAGAAGTCGGCTCACCCCTGTTTGAACGCGACAACAGAGAAGTTCATCTTACAAATGAAGGCATGGAGTTTGCAAAGTTTGCAGAAGACTGCCTGGAAAACAAAGAACAGCTTTTAGAACATTTTTCCAACAAAGACAAAGAAGTTCGTGGAACCCTTCATGTTTATGCGAGTGTAACGGCATGCTATACCATAATGCCTCCGTTTATAAAAAAACTAAAAGCAAAGTACCCGTACATTCAGCTCAGCATAGAAACGGGCGACCCTGCACAGGCTGCCAGTGCAATCAGAGAAGGCAGGGCAGAACTTGCAGTTGCAGCCATCCCTTCTACATCAATTGATTTTTTTGACTGCATTCCTGTAAGAAAAAGTCCCTTAGTTTTTGCAGCCAGCACACCAGGTCCCTATGTAGAAATTTCTGGCAGCCCGCAGGACATAGTTTCTTCTGTACCACTAATACTTCCGCGCACAGGACTTGCTCGTAAACGTTTTGACAGTTGGGTAAAAAGCCGTAACGTAAAACCACAGATTGTTGCAGAAGCAGAAGGAAACGAAGCCGTCATGGCCCTGTCTGCATTAGGACTTGGCATAGGACTGGTACCTAAAATAGTTTTAGACTACGGTCCTTACAAGGAAGGCTTTATCTGCCACAGTGCAGGGAACGCTCTAGGCTACTACGACATAGGTTTTATTCAAAGGACACAGATTTCCGGAAGCGAACAAAAAAGACAAATTCGTCTTGCCGTAACAGATATACTTCATAACACAGCCTGGGAGAAAGAACAAAATGTCTAATCTTATTACAATAAAAAACTGTAAAGTTACAGATAACTCTAAAAAAATTATTTCTGACATCAATTGGAAAATGAAAGAGGGAGAAGCCTGGCTTGTTACAGGTGTAAACGGCAGTGGCAAAGCAGACTTTATAAAAGCACTTTCCGGTTCACTGAATATAGAACCAAACGAAAACTCTCAAGAAGCACTTTATTCAAATATCTTTTCCAACAGCACATCTTTAGTTTCTTTAGAAGAAGCCGCTCACCTGATAGAAGAAGAACGGAAAAATGATCAAAGTGAAATTTTAAATAAAGAAGACATTGGACGTACTGCCAGAGTTTACCTTTCAGAAGTTACAAAAATCAATTCATTACGCTTAGAAACATTGCCCGAAGTAAAGCTTTGCGGCATAGAAAAAATTCTAGACCGAGGTTTAAAATACCTTTCTACGGGCGAAATACGAAGAACACTTTTATGCCGTGCTTTACTTTCCAATAAAAGTTTAATTATTTTAAGTGACCCGTTTGCAGGCCTGGATGCTTCCTCCAGAAAAATTCTTTTAGAGTTCTTTAACACAATTGCAAACCGTCAGCTAAATGCAAAAGGAACAGAGCTAAGTTTTCCCCGAATAATTTTAAGCATGGAACGCTTTTTTGAAATTCCAGAAGCAATAAACTGTGTATTAGAGTTTAACAACAAACAAATTTCTTACTGCGGTTCCCGGCTTGAATACGAACAAATTCTTTTAAAACGCAACGAAGAAAAAAAACAAAAACTCAAAGAAGAAAAAAATGCTTTCTTAGATTCTCTAAAAAAAATACGCGAAGAAACACAGGTTCTAACGAGAGAAGATTCAAGCAAACCAATTACTACGGAAAGTCTTATTCGCTTTGAAGATGTAAACGTTGGTTGGGACGAACACAAGGTTCTTATAAACTTAAACTGGGAAGTAAAAAAAGGTGAGCACTGGCTTTTACGCGGTCCAAACGGAAGCGGTAAAACGACCATTCTAGAACTTATCACTGGTGACAACATGCAGGTCTTCCGTGAAAAAATTTTTATCTTTGGTAAAAAAAGGGGTACCGGAGAGACAATCTGGGACATCAAAAAAAACTTAGGAATTGTAAGTTACCGTTTACATGTTGAATACAGAATGGTTGGCGGAACAAGTTTATGCGACACAATAATTTCCGGCTTTCATGACAGCATAGGACTTTACGAAAAAGCTACCGATTTTAAAAAGGCTACAGCTTATCAATGGCTTTCACTTGCAGGTTTTAAAGGCCGCGAAAACGAAGCTTTTGGCTCTTTAAGCTACGGAGAGCAGAGGGCAATACTCATCCTGCGTGCAGCTGTAAAAAGTCCGCTTGTACTTATATTAGATGAACCCTGCCATGGATTGGACGAAAACTACCGCACAAAAATTCTGGACCTGCTAAATTTAATTGCAGAAACCGAAACAACAACTCTTTTACATGTAACTCACGACCCTTCTGAAGTTTTGGAATGCGAAAAACATATTTTAGAGCTTTCTCCTGACAAGACTCCAATGTATAAAATAATAGAGTCTGGTAAGCAATAATTTACAATTTTTAAAATTTTCTTAGAAAAATCTTTAGTAAATTGCCGATATACGATATAATAAGTTGTGTAATTATACGCATTATTGGAGGAATTATGAAAAAACTAGTTTGTGCTTTAACTCTTAGCATTCTTACCTTTGCTACTTTTGCACTTGATTCTGAAAATTTTGTTCCAACCGGAAGAATAAATTCTTATACAAAAACAGAATATGCTGTAACAACAAAGTTCGGAGACTTCTTCCGCTCTGTTTCTGCAAAATACGTTCATGTTTTTGACGGTTCCGGGCTGGAAGTAGAATGTTCAACTTACAACGCAAAAGATGCACTTACAGACAAAATGACCTACACTTACGACACAAGCCGCAACCGTACTTCTCAGGTTCTTACAGATGCGGCAGGAAACACCCAGTGGAAGATGTCTTTTGAATACCTTGCTGACGGAAAAATCAAGGCACTCTCAGAATACGACGCTTCCGGCACTCTCGTAGGTAAAACCATTTACAAATACGATGCTCTAAACGTAACAGATTCATATTATGACGGTAACGGAGCACTTCTTTCTCGCACAATTACTACAAATGACTCTGAAGGTCGTCCCCTTATTGTATGTGAATACGACGCAGACGGTTCCCTTGATGAAAAAATTCAATATACTTATTTAGACAACGGGAAGCTTTCTGCAATTGAAATATTTAATTCTAGTGGCGTAAAAACTTCAAAGTTAGCTTATCGTTATGACGCAAGCAATTATGTTTCTGAAGTTCAGACTTATACAGCAAGCGGTACATTAATTCAACGTGACATTTACAAAGTAGACGCAAAAGGCAACCCTACAAAAATAAACGTATACGCTGTTGCAGAAAAATTTGGCAGCACGGTAAATGAACTTCAATCTATAACGGAATATGCTTACAAATAAGTTTATTCAAAAACTGTAAAAATTAGCCACGTTATCTGGTCCCGGTAGGTTTTATGCTTAACCGGGATTTTTAATCCAGGGCAAAAGTTGCCTCTAAAAAGGAGACGGTATGGGTTCAATAGGAATAAAACAAGCTGATGGAACTTTTTATCCTGTAATCGAAGAAGGCAGCACAGAGCCTATGTCTTTAAGCGTAACAACTGCTCAGGATAATCAAACAGAAGTTCACATAGACTTATACAATTCTCCAGACAACACAATGAAAAACGCGGAGTATGTAGACACGTTAGAAATTTCAAATCTTAAACCTCATCCAAACGGAGAGCCAAATTTAGATGTAAAACTGCATTTTGATGAAAATAAAATTCTAAATGCACAAATACATGACCCAGAAACAGGCATTTCCAGCCGTACAAAAACTACAATAGTTTCTCATTTGCCACAAAATACCCTAAGCTCCAAAGAAGAATCTTCCGATACTCTAGAAGAGGATACTACAATGATAGAACCAGCTCCTAATAATGAAGATTTTTCTTTTGAAGAGTTAAACAAAGAAACACTTGCACAGCAGGGTGCAGAAGAAGCAGCTCAGGCTCAAGATGATTTTAAATTTCCTGAGACAAACACAGAAGACGAAAGCTTACCGGATTTTGCTTCTGATGACGTCCCGGAAGAAACTATAGAAACAAATGAAGAAGACTCCCTTGACCTTCCAGATTTTAATTTACCAGAATCTGAAGCGTTATCATCTAAAGAAGAAGTACCCTCTGACGAAACCTTTGAAAGCTCCAGTACAGACTTTGACTTACCTGACTTTGGCGAAGAAACCTCTGAAAGCTCTTTAGACACCTCTTTACCGGAAGATTCTAGCACTGACTTTGACTTACCCGACTTTAGCGAAGAAACCTCTGAAAGCTCTTTGGACACCTCTTTACCGGAAGACTCCAGTGCTGACTTTGACTTACCTGACTTTGGCGAAGATGATGCCGCCGTTGCTTCTGGCATAAGCGGAATTTTTGACGAAGATACCTCTGGCACAGAAGAAACTGAAAAAGTAAGCTCTACTCCAATGTTTGACGACCTCTATGACAACAAGGACGAAAACAAAAAAAATAAAGCTCCTGCAATAATAGCAGTAATTATTATTTTAATTCTCCTAGCTATTGCTCTCTTACTTTTTGTTATTCCTTCAAAATTCAACATCCTAAATAAAGATAAATCCGCTCAAGTAACAGAAATTATAGAAAAGGAACCACCGCTTTCTAACGAAGACGTTGTTCCAGAGCCGGAAAATCCTTATGAAGAGCCAGAAGAACCTGTTTTCTTTGAACCTCCCAGTGAAGATGCAGAACCAGCTCCAGAACCAGTAAGTGCAAAAGAAGACGAAATTGTTATTGCAACAACACCTGTCGTTCCGGAGCTTCCGCCGGCTCCAAAAGAAAAACCTCAGGATATTCATTACAAAATTAAATGGGGTGACACTTTATGGGACATTGCAAACGCTTACTACAAAAATCCGTGGAGATACCACATGCTTGCTAAATACAATGGCATAAAAGACCCTGACTACATTGTTTCTGGCACGTGGATTTGGATTCCTGCGGAGTAAAAATGTTTACCTCTTACAAAAAAAAATTTTCTGCTCACAGCATAACGCTTATACTTGCACTTAGCTTATTAAGTGCAAGCTGTTCTTCTCATTCAAATCTTGTTTCTCAATACGGAGATGACGCAAATTATTTTATTGCACTAAGAGAAATACAGGAAGGTAACTCTACAGCTGCTAAAAATCATCTAAAAAAATCCGCAAAAAAAGGAAGCCCCCTTATAGCTAGAAGATCTTTAGAAACCCTGGCATCAATGGGAACTGTAAAAGAACGAATGGATAGCTTTATAAGCATTTATAAACTTTTTCCTGATGAAACTTCTTTACTAGAAGCATGTAGAGAGCTTTACACATATAAAGAATACGCAAAAATAATTCAGCTAACAGGCGACATAGACTTAAGCAAATGCAATAATGAGCTTGCGTTTTACCGCATAAATGCTTTATACAAATTAAACGATCAGAGATTTCAGTCTGAATATTATTCCTGGTGTTCGACACGACCTTTTACCAATGAACACTACAAAATGTTTTGTTCTGTTCCAGAAAACCCTGAGCTTTTAGAGTTTAGGGCATCGGTTTATACTCAAAAATACGCAGAAGCTTTTCCGCTTGTAAAAAAAATAATCGATCAAAATTTTAACGAAATTTTTCCTCAGCTTGTAAGCGACTTTGGAAAAGTTTATCTGTATGGTTCTGCAAAATATTTAGAAAACGCAATATATTTTGACGCTCTTGCACAAAGTCTTTCAGGACCGGCAAAATTTTATGCATGGTTCTACGCAGGAAGAATGTATGACCGTTCAGATGCATATCACTCAAGAGCAATGTCACGTTTTTTAAATGCAATGCAAACTGCCAGCACACCACAAAACTACGACAACGCACTTTGGTACTACTTAAATACAACTCTAAAAACCTCGCTCTCTGTTACAATTCAGGAATTAGAAACTTATGCGTCAACATGGCATGACTGCTATTACTTTGATGACTTTTTTGAAACGCTTTCAGTACGCCTTTTATCACAGCACATGTGGGAAGAATTTTATAAAACTGCACTCCTCATAGACAAAAAGGCCAGTTCAGAAACAGTAGCAAAGTTTTCATATATTGCAGCCCGACTTTCTGAATGCGGATATTTAAAATTAAATGGTTCAGAAAAAAAATCTATAGAGACCTCACTTTTTAAGCGGGCACTTACAAGCGACACCGACATGTACTACCGCCTTTTAGCAGCATCCCGCTTAAATTTAAATACAGACGAAGTTCAAAAATTAATTTTCTCATTTGGAAAGAAAACTCAAAATCCCATAGACCGCAGTGCAGAAAAACTTTTGTCAGGTTACGCCGACTTTGGCTTTCCAGAATACATTTATGATGAATGGAAAGAAAGCGGTTCTTTAATTGGTATAGACACAACACAAAAAATCGCACGCTTTCTAAATCAATGCGGGACAGAAAAAAACAATTATTACTCACAAAGCTTACGCATAGCTTCTAGAAAGGCAAACTATCCGGAGACAATTTTATACCCGGAACTTCTTTCATTGGTTTTCCCAAGAAACTTTAAAGACACCGTAACAGAAGTTTGTACAAAGTTTAATCAGCCGGAATACCTTCTCTATTCACTCATCCGAAGCGAAAGTTTTTTTGACCCGACAATCGTAAGCCATGCAGGCGCCATAGGATTAACCCAGCTTATGACAAGCACTGCAGGAGATGTTTCCAGAAAACTAAAGGTTGCAGAATATGACTTACGCGATGCATCTACAAATATTCTCTTTGGCTCGTATTACCTGGAAGAAATGCGTCGGCGCTTAGACGGTTCCTGCATATTAGCTTTGTTTGCATACAATGGCGGAATTACAAGAGTGCGTTCTTGGGTAAAAAGTGCCAACATAGAATTTGGAACAAGCTCTTTACCAAAAGACTTATTTTTAGAAGTTTTACCATATTCCGAAACACGTGAGTACGGCAGAAAAACAGTTTCTGCTTCTTGCATGTACGGGTGGCTTTATTATGAAAAATCTATTTCAGAAGTAGTAGAGGAGATTTTAAAATGAACGACCCACTTGCCCACATTTTACCAGAAGTAATGCACTTTTCTCAGTTACAAGCAACTCAACTTGTTTTTCTTTTAGGACTTATAATGTTTTTTGGAGCCCTTGGAGGACGACTATTCCAAAAACTACACATTCCGCAAGTTGTAGGCTACATAGTAATAGGAATCATTATTGGTTCTTCCGGTTTTCAAATTCTGGGACCTTCAACAATTACAGCTCTTAATCCAATAAGCACTATAGCTTTATCATTTATCGGTTTCTTAGTTGGTGCAGAATTAAAACTCAGCGTAATAAAAAAATACGGAAAACAATTCGTAGGAATTCTCCTAGGCGAAACACTAACCCCCTTCTTAATTGTAGGAATTCTTGTAACAATAATTTACTACATCTTTACAAAACAAATTATTACTTCTGTATGCATGGGACTTTTACTTGGGGCTATTTGTTCTGCAACTGCTCCGGCAGCCACAACAGATGTTTTAAAAGAATACAGAACTAGGGGACCTCTAACAACCACAGTTTTAGGCCTTGTTGCTATGGACGATGCCGTAGCTTTAATTTTATACGCAGTTGCTTCTTCTATTGCCTCCCCTCTTTTAGGTGAACAAAATATTTCCATAAACATGCAGCTTTTAAACATTGCAAAGGACATTTTTGGCTCAATTGCAGTAGGAAGCATTTTTGGTTTTATCATAAGTCAGATTGTAAAAAATCTTATGACTGACGAAGGAAGGGTTCTTTCTTTTGCACTTGGAGGAATTTTTTTATCTACTGGAGTATGTGAACTCTTAGACCTAGATAACATTCTTTCTGCAATGAGTATTGGCTTTTTTATGGTCAACTTTGCAAGCGCAAAAACACGTCCTATTTTTAAGCTTGTAGAAAAATTTACACCACCTGTTTATGTTTTATTTTTTGTCTTAGTTGGAGCAAAATTAAACATCTGGGTAGTAACTCCTCTTTTAGGTATTATTGCACTAACCTACGTTTTAGGACGCACTCTAGGAAAAAGCATAGGATGCAAAATTGGTGCTAAAATTACAAAGGCACCCATAACAGTTCGTAAGTATCTTCCGTGGTGTCTTTTAAGCCAGGCAGGTGTTGCCATTGGTCTTAGCATAGCTGCAAGTAATGATTTTCAAGACAGCATAGGACCACAAATAATTTTAATAATTACTGCAACAACATTTATTGTTCAGCTTTTAGGGCCAATATGCGTTAAACATGGTGTAGAAAAAGCTGGAGAAGTAGGCTTAGATATAACAAGTGAAGACATAATCAAACAAGCACGCATAAAAGATGTTTGCTGGGGAAAAGAAAAAATATGTTCTTTAGAAAGTAGCGCAATTGTAAATGACACAGACTACATTAAAGACATAATAGACACCTTTGGCTCTCATCACAATCAATCTTTTGCAGTACGAGGTTCAGACGGAAAACTGACAGGCATAATAACCTTAGAGCATCTAAAAGAAACCCTGCTTGTAGGAGAATTTGCAGAAACAATGCTTGCCTTGGACATTATGGATAAGCCTGAATATGTATGCACACCAGAAGTTTCTTTACCAGACATCTATAAAAAATTTGAAGAAACAGACACAGAAATGCTCCCTATAGTGGACAAAGAAAACCGTCCCCTAGGTGTAATAGAAAAATTTGCCGTAGATCACTACATACACACCCGATTGCTAGAGCTTAACAGAAAGCTGGAAAGTTTAGGTTAAGTTTAAGCAAGCCACCCGCGAGTGCTTCGCCATGCAAACCATGTGTGAGGCACCAGCTTGTATTGCGTCATCACTCGCCCCACAGTCTATTTTTGCACAAAGGAACGCAATTTATTTTTTTATAACAACAAGATGCCTTTCATGGTCTTCTAAAAAAGGAACCACCAGAGGTATTTTTTTATACTCAGGAACAAGGGCTTTTACACCTTGCATTTCTTCTTCTATTTTTTGAGCCCTAGCTTTAAAAGCTACAAGATACCCGTCTTTTTTTATAAGTCTAAAAAGTGTATTTAGAATTTTTTTATCAAATGGATGAAAAGCCCTAAAGACTGCAATATCAAAACTTTCAGGCTTCACTAAATCTGCCTGAACGCATTCAACTTTTACATTTTTTAGCCCCATCGCACCAATGGCACTCTCTAAAAACACACAACGTTTTTCCATTCTCTCTACAAGAGTAAAAGAAACATTAGGTAATGCCACTGCCAAAGGAATACCGGGGCAACCGCCACCACTTCCAATGTCACCTATGCGGCACCCAGCTGCGTCTTTTAAAGCTTTTTCATTCAAAAGCTCTTTAATATATGGAATAGCAACAAGACTGTCTAAAACGTGGTTTACAGAAAGCTCCCTTACAGAATCCGCCTTCATTAAATTATAACTCTGGTTAAACTCCAAAACCTTTTGCATATAAACATGCAATGCATCCAGCTGCCACTGCTCAAAATTTAACCCAAGCTTTTCTATACCACGCTCTAAAGTGTTTTCAGAATCCTGTTCCACCCTAGTCCCCTAAATCTATTAAAAGTTCAAGACGCCAGTCAGGATCATCCGTACGCATAGTTACAAAGTTCCCTGTGCGGGTAGCGCCAATATCTGCCCTCTGCGAAAGCTCATATAAAAATGAATACTGATTAAATTCATCTTGAGTTACAGCCGTTGTAGCATTGTAGCCCCAGCCATTTGTTTTCTGGTCAGAAACAGTAAACAGCATGTGAAACGTCTCACTTCTGGCCTTACCATCACTCATGTATCTTCTGTCGCCAGTTACCAGAAAAGTTCCATCATTCTGAACATCAGAAATATACACGGTACGACAGGTTCTTAAAACGTCATAACCGTTTACAGAAAAACGCAGAAGTCTGGAAGGAGTCTTTTTTAAAACCGCAGTCACACTGGTTTCTGTTACCGGCACATTAGAAGAAGTTACAGAAGCAAGTTCTGCTTCCGCCTGCTCCCTTTTAAGCTCTTCCATCTGCTTTATAAGATTTGTAAGTTTGTCAGAAGAACCATTTACAGTTTTTACGGAATACAAATTGCTGATGCTGTCTGCATTTGTCAAAGAAGAACTTTCTGTACCAAGCAAAGAACCTAGCTGGTCTAAAAGCCCTTTTTTAGAAAGAAGCGAAATATCACTTGCAGTAAGCGTACTTAAGAAATCTTTTGTTTCATCAGAAGAGTCAAAAAGAGAAAGCTCATTTTCGTCATCTTCAGAAGAAGAACTAACACCTGATGCCTCAGAACTGCTTACACCTTTATATATAGAAGAACTACCTCTATACGCAGGGTTTGTAGAAGAGTTTGGCATATAAAAACCACTTCCCAAGGTTGGTGCCTGAATGGTACTTATGCTTGGAGAAGTAACTCCTTCTGAATAAAGCGAAAAACAAGCGGCTGCAGAAAATAAAACTACAGCAACAAAAAAATGCCTACATTTGTGCAAGGCTTTCCTCCACATATTCAAGCCGTGTAGTGAGTTCGCTTATAGTCTTTGTAAGACGTGCCCTTTCTTTTTCAAGCTTTGCCCTGGGGTCAGCGTTCTCAGATTTTTTCTTCATCATCGCAATAACGGAGTCCGGGCTCTTTCCGCTTTGAATTGCATCCTGAGCCTTCTGCCTCTCGTCCGGCTTTTTAAGCGATGCGAGAATCTTCATGTTGTCAAAACCCATAGAGGCATCTTCCGGAGGTAAAAGACTCACTTTTGTTACCGAGGCCGCAGTTGTACGAGGAAGACACAATACCCTGTCCAAATAATCTTCATAACGAATATTTGCATCTTCACACAACTCGTGTGCCCTTATGAGCTTTTTGCCAAATTCCAGCATCAAAACCCCATTAGGTTTTATATACTGCTCACGAATTTCCTTCGTAAGCGAGTCAAGTTCTGGAGACAAGGATAAGTCGAGCTTGTAATACCCCTTCTGCTCGGCAATTTCCAAGAGTCCATGAAACTTTGCCCAAAAATAATTTGTGTGACTTTTTGCCTGGTGCGGTGGTTCCCTCCCACCTGCTGCCTCAATCTGCTCTTCGTTTATTAAATGGTGAGTATATTCGTGAATGGCTGTATAAATAAGCTCATTGTCCGTCTTAAAATTCTTATTATGTAAAAGAATTTCTCTTGTGTCCGGCTTATACAAACCGTTAACACGTTTACTTTCCTTGCCGGTCATAGTTACGCTAAACTCTAGCTGTGACTCCTGCAAGTCCAAAAGCATGGTCTTAATTTTCTCGTTATCCATTGCTTATCCTCTAAATTATATATCTTTTTTTTTCGGAATTCAATAAAATTCATCATTCTTTATAGAATTAAAAATTTCATTCACTCTTATTACGGCGTTCCGCAGCTCGCTTTTCGCTCGCACTCAACATCCGTTGCCTGCTGCATGCCGCCCTCATGCCTAAATCTTCTTAAGACAGAACACCCATCTCGTTTAAGATTATACTTGCAGAAACCGTACTTGCAGTTTCTGTCCGCATAACCCGGCTTCCCATACCCAAGCGGACGTAACCAAAGCTTTCCAGTAAAGCCCTCTCATTTTCTGTCCAGCCACGCTCGCTACCAATGGCAGCAACACACAGCGCATCTAAATTTTGCTTACATTTTAAGTTTAATTCAGTATTTTTTAAGAAATTTCCAAGATTTTCTTTTACACTAACATTATCTAAAGCAATCTTTGTAAGACTCTCCTGACAATCTAAGCGTTCATTTATAAAAAACAGACATTCTTTAAGACTTTTATGCCTAAAAAGAAGTGGAACATGAGTACTTGCTGCCTGAACAGTACCATCTAAAAGCATTTTATAACCGGCCTCACTGGTGGCAAGCTCGCTTTCTAAATAAGACTTTTCTGAAAGTTCCGTTGCTGTAAGATGAACTTCCTTTACCCCTAAAGCTGCCATATCCCGTAAAAGACGCTTTAGTTGTATAGGACGCGGAAAGCCTATAACCATAATCAAGGGATTAAGAGGTTTACCGTCTGTTTCTGCAAAAAACTCAAATTCTAAAGAACCGGAAGTAAAAGTTTTACCATTAGAAGCCTTTTCTTCCGTTAAAGCAAGCGACGTAATAACAGCTTTACCGGCTTTTCCGCCAATAATACCTGCATAAAATTCGTCTCCCTCTTTCTTATGAAGCACTTTAACAATATGCTCACCACGAGGGTCCTTAAGACTAAGAGGCTTGTTTATTTCCTGTTTATCAAACAGACAAATATTCATGGAAAAGTGATTATAAAAGAATGGACTTTTTTTGTAAATGGTAAGCTTAACTTGTTTTAATACATTTTTAATATTATAATTTAATCTGAAAAAATTAAATTTTAGGAGAAAAAATGTCTTTTTTTAATCTTCCAATTAAGCGCAATCTTCTTTTAGCATCATGCCTGACACCATTAATCTTTACTGGCTGTATATTCAGCACTCAAAGCGTAACTTATGACTCAAGCACTCCATACATAAAGATAGACGAAGATGCAACAACCGTAAAGCTTTCCGGTGTGGAAGGAAAAACCATTACTTACATGGTGTTAAATAAATCTTCCTCTACAGTAACACCCCGTACGGTTTTAACTTCTCAAAAAGCACTGGAACTAAACTCCTCTAACCAAGACGAACTGGAAATTGAAAACGACATTCCTCCACTCTACGCTAACACAGAAGGCTTTAAGCTTTATAAAGATTTAGAGTCAAATGAAAACATAAAAATATATGCACAAAACTTTGAAGACCCGGCTCGTAAATTTACAAAATTTAACTATGCATCAAATTCTAGTCGCAGTGCAGTAAGCTTTGACACATCTTCATCAAGCACAACCTACAGCGACTCTAACTTTACTGTAGGAAGCACTAAAAAAACTTTTTATGTTTTATATGACGAAGACTTATCTGACTATACAAAAACTTTAAGCTTTACATTACGTGCAAAAGGGTATTCAGACGGAACATATACTACAACATCTAAAACAAGCGACAGTGACGACCTGGTGTGCTATGTTTGGGTTGCAGATATCTACTATTCGTCTGGCAGCGGAAGTGGCTCTAAAGTAGACTCTAACAAAGTAGCAGCAATTGCTTCTACATTCGGTAAATACAAAGCTGCAGAAACAAACCTGATTGGAGAAGAAAGCAGCCATATGCTTTACTCAACAGATGGTTCAACTGTAAGCAAATGTTCAAGTACAATGGCAAGTACAAGTGCAACAGGAACTGTAGTAAACATTCTTGTTTATGACATAGGAAAAGACTACACATATAGTTCTTCAAAAGGTGGCTATACTAACGGTGGCGTTGTAGGTTTTTTTGTACAAAAAGATTACTACACACAAGATACAGCTTCATGTTTTACAAGTGGCTCAGACTATTATAACTACTTTAACTCTAGTAACGAAGGAAAATTCTTTTACATCGATTCTGCATGGTGCAACTACAATTCAGATGCAACATCTTACTCTACACTTTGGGATTCTTCGGAAGATGTAAGTGCCACCGTTATAAGTACACTCTTCCACGAGTTTCAGCACATGGTAAACTTTGGAAACAAGAAAGGCTATTCAAGTTCTTGGTTTGACGAAATGATGAGCATGCTTGTAGAAGATGTAATGCAGCCAATAATCGGTTATGACGAAAACGAAGCTCCAGCTCCAACTAGACTTCCTTTATTCAACTACTACTATCAAATAACTGGGGCAGACACGTGGCTTAGCGGTGACTATATGGTTTACAGTTATTCCAGTGCTTATGCCTTTGGAGCTTACATAACACGCAACTATGGCGGTGCAAAATTAATAAGCGAAATGTCAAAAAACAAATATTACGACTGGTCTGCAATTACAAAAGCCATCTACACTGTAACAGGTAAAACTGTTACACAGGAAAGTCTTGTAACAGAATGGGCTTTAGCAGGCTGCTACCCAACCACACAGGCAAAAGCAAAAGGTCTTCCATGCTACTACAACACGCCTTCCCCTTACACAACAGGTGGCTACACTTACAGTTTAAAACCCATAAACCTTTTTAGCTACAACATATATGGCTACACTAGCTATTACGGACCTGCAATTTTTTCAACTCCGGAAGATTCATTTACATTAAATCCGTCTCAGTTCCTGCACATGTCAATAGGAACTGCCAAAGCAGATACCGTGCGCATTTCTCTTTCCGGCAAAAGAACAGACAGCAACGAAGAATTATATATTTTAATTCATGACTATCTTTACCCTTCGGTTAAAGATACATATTCTGAATAAAATATATCAGGAGTAAAGCTAATGAGCATCTTTAGTGCAAAAGAAAAAACACCTTCTCAGACTGTAATAGAAGATGTTCTACATATAAAGAAAAACGAAACAGCTTTAATTATTGCAAACCCGGAAACAAATTTAATAGCACAAGATTTATTTACTGCATTAAAAGAAGCAGGTACAAAACCTTCCCTTATATTCCAAAACAGAAAAACTTCTTCTGATGCGGCAGAAGACGCTGTTATTGGTGCTATAAAAAGTGAACCAGACGTAATACTTTCTATTTCGGCATGCAAACTTGGGCGCGACACAGAAGCCACTGCTACTCCATACAAAGACTCAGAAGGAAACACTTATGACAGTGCATTTGACTATCTGCTGGAAGGTAAAAAATGTACCCGTGCTGTATGGACTCCGGGTCTTACAGAAGACATGTTTAATCGCACTGTTCAAATTGACTACAAACTTTTAGCAGAAAGATGTAAAAAAATTTGTGCAAAATACGAAAACGCAATTAGCGTTCATGTTACAAGCCCTAACGGAACAGACGTAACAGTTCCTGTAGAAGGGAGAAATCCCCTAACTGATGACGGAGATTTTTCTACACCAGGCAGCGGGGGAAACATTCCTGCCGGAGAAGTTTTTATAAGCCCTGTTGTAGGAAGTGGTAACACAGTAGGACTTGAAGCATCTAAAAAAAATTCAGAAGTAAAAACAGGTCTTACGAATGCCTTTGATAAAATTAAAGAAAAAACTCAAGAAGCTTTAGAAACAGTTTATTCTTCTAAAGAAGAAGTTAAAGAGCAGACAGAAACTAAACAAACAAAAGACAACGCTTCAATAAATTCTGTAGCACAAAACGACGAAAGCCCTCATGGCACCAGTGGCACCATAGTGTTTGACGGAAGCATGACTTTCTCTGACGGAGACGCACTTTTAGAAACACCAATCACTGTAAAAGTTGAAGAAGGTTTTGTTACAGACATTACCGGAGGCAAAGAAGCCAAGCGGCTTTTACATGACATTCAAAACGCAGAACGCGAAAGTGCAGCTTTAGAGCTTTCCGGAAAACTTCCAAAAGGCATGGGAGCCGTTTATGCACGCAATGCCCGAAACATCGGCGAGCTTGGCATCGGGCTGAATCCAAATGCAAATATTACCGGCAATATGCTGGAAGATGAAAAAGCTTTTAGAACATGCCACTTTGCCATAGGACAAAATTACGACGGAGACGCACCAAGCTTAATTCACTTTGATGGAGTCATTCGTAATCCAACAATTGTCATAAAATATAATGACGGAAGCGAATACATGCTTTTAGATTGCGGAGAACTTAAACTTTAAAATTTTGAGGTTTTTATGAAAACAACGAGATTTATAAAGGGACTTATGTTTGCAACCCTTTCCTTAACTGTTCCGGCAGTTGCCGTTGCTGGCGGTAAAAAAGACCTTCCTCCAGAAGAAGAGGATGAGGTTTTAGAATACAAAATTCCAGACCCGGAAAACATTCCCAAACCGAGTAATGGTGAAGGCGGTGGTAAAGGCGCCACATTAAATTTACCACCACTCGAAAAAGAACTTACTCCTGCAAAAGACTAACCTTTTGCACGTAAAACTTCTGATTCCTGAGCCAGCTGTTCCCGTGTCATGGACTCCTGATGCTTTAACATGCTGGCAGGAATGCCATAAGCCTTTTCCAGCTCTTCATCTGTAAGAACTTCTTCCGGCGTTCCAAAACTCATATCCCTGTTAGGATAAAATAAAAGAACTCTATCTGCATACTTTTTTGTTAAATCCAACTCATGCATGGAAAGAACAATTATTGTTCCTGTTTTACGTGTAAAATCTTTTAAGTAAGAAAGGGAGTTTTCTTTTTGCTTTTCTTCCATAGCAAAAAACGGTTCGTCCATAAACACACTTGCACTGCCATACAAAAGGCTAAAGGCAACTAAAACCCTTTGAAGTTCCCCCTTGCTAAGATTGACAAGACCTCGTTCAAAAACACTTTCTAACTCAAAAACCTTTGTTATTTCGTTAAATAAGTCTTCTTTTTCAGAATAAATAGATTCAGCTTTACCTTTTAAGGCACCATTTTTATAGACATAAGTTAAAAGAGAAAGTACACTTTCTTCGCTTTCAAATTCCATATTCTGATAGATAACGCTTGCTGCCAAATTTTTTTGTTCTTCAGAAAGGGTAGAAAGATTTTTATCAAAAAGCGTACAAGTGCCGCTTTGAGGCACAAGGCGTCCACTTGCTAAAAGCATAAATGTACTTTTGCCGCTTGCGTTTGGTCCTGTAAGACTTACCAGACGGCCGCCGCTTTCTAAAGGAATTTCTCCTGTAAAGTGTTCAAATACTGGAGAAGGAATTATCTGTTTTCCCTCTGCGTCTAAATCGCCTTCAACTAAGGGATAAGTAAAAGTTACATCGTTAAAGTAAATACCACTCATAAGTCTTAAGATTTTAATGTAAAAAAAGTGCATTTACAAGCTAAATCTTTTTTGCTAGAGTATACGTATGAGCATTAAGAATTTTTTCTCTAACCTTTTTAAAAAAAACACAACTGAAAAATCAGATGATAAAATAAAATTTCCACCACTAACAGAACAGATTGTTACTTCTATGGGCATACTTGTTCAAAAAACAGACTCCCTTAACGACTCTTATGAAGTTGCAAAAACTGCTTTAAAAAGAATTTATGCAAGCGTACAAACCTTTGTTACAGTAGACGACATAGCTAGTGCAAAATATGAACAAGAAATCTTAGGACGCATTACAAAAGTAAGCACAGCCTGCGATGCTGCCATTGTAGGCAAAACAGATTCAAATATAGAAAATGCTATTGG
>CALFIX010000034.1 GCA_937877515.1 uncultured Treponema sp. | reverse complement strand
CTCCGCAGGACGACGGCACTGTAATAATGAGCTTCAGCGGAAAGGAACTTGTTAAAAGTGAACCTGATGCTTCAAGTTTTCCAAGTGGCGGACACAGAAACACCTTTGAGGCACGCGGTTACACTGTATGGGACCCGACGGCATATCCTTTTGTAAAGGAACACACGCTTTGCATCCCAACCGCATTCTGCTCTTACACTGGCGAGGCAATGGACAAAAAAACTCCTCTCCTCCGTTCAATGGAAGCGTTAAACAAAGAGACTCTCCGCATTCTGCGTCTTTTTGGAAACAAAGACGTAACTCACGTAACTACGACAATGGGGCCTGAACAAGAATACTTTATTGTTAACGAAGCTATGTACGAAAAGCGAAAGGACCTCCGCATGACAGGTCGTACTCTCTTTGGCGCAAAGCCACCGAAGGGGCAGGAAATGGACGACCAATACTTTGCGGCCCTTGCTCCGAAAATTGTTGAATACATGGAAGACTTGAATGCTACCCTCTGGAAGTACGGCATTTTAAGTAAGACTGAACACAATGAGGTTGCCCCGGCCCAGCACGAGATGGCTCCAATCTTTACAACTACAAATCTTTCTACAGACCAGAATCAGCTTACAATGGAAGTGATGAAAAAGGTTGCCCGCCGTCATGGTCTTGTGTGTCTTCTGCATGAAAAGCCGTTCGAGCATGTAAACGGAAGCGGCAAGCACAACAACTGGAGCATGAGTACAAACGAGGGAGAAAACCTCCTCGAACCAGGTGCAACTCCTGAAAAAAATGCACAGTTTCTTTTATTCCTGACAGCAATCATAAAGGCAGTTGATGAAAATCAGGACCTCTTGCGCATATCCGTAGCAAGTGCAGGTAACGACCACAGGCTTGGAGCAAACGAAGCACCTCCTGCAATAATGAGTGTTTACTTAGGCGATGAGCTTCATGCCGTGCTGGAAAGTATAAAAGACGGTAAGAGCTACGACGGAAAAAAGAACAGCAAGATGACGATTGGAGTTGATGTTTTACCGCCAATTCCAAAAGATTCTACTGACCGAAACAGGACTTCTCCTTTTGCATTTACAGGCAATAAGTTTGAGTTCCGCTCTGTAGGTTCAAGCCTGAGCATTGCAGGACCAAATACAGTTTTAAATTCCATAGTTGCCTATACTCTAAAAGAGTTTGCTGATGAACTTGAAAACGCAAAAGATTTTAACAAGGCACTGTCTGAACTTATTAGGCGTGAAATAAATGCACACTGGCGCATTCTTTTTAATGGAAACGGATACGACCCAAGCTGGGTAGATGAAGCCAAAAAACGTGGACTTTTGAATCTTAAAACTTTACCAGATGCAATGGAACACTACATGCTTCCAAAAAACATAAAGCTTTACACAGAGCTTGGAGTTTACACAGAAGCAGAAATGCAAAGTCACTACGAAATAAAGCTTGAAAAGTACTGTAAGGTCTTAAACATCGAAGTAGAGACAATGCTTGAGATGATAAACAAAGACATTTTACCTGCAACGTTTAAGTATATAAATGCTGTAAGTGAATCCCTTAAAAACTTAAAGGCTGCATGTCCGGACGCAACAGGACACGCACAGAGTTATCTTTTGCTTCGCCTTGATATGCTTGTAAACCGTCTTTCTGAAAAAGCAGATGAATTAAAGAATAAGCATGAAAAAGCAAAGTCTCTGGAGAACGTAACAAAGATTGCCCGTGCCTATGCTGATTCTGTAATTCCTGCAATGGAAGACACCAGGGCCGTTGCAGATGAAATTGAACCGCTTTTAGGTGAAGAATATAAGCCATACCCTAGTTACGAAGACCTGCTCTTTAGAATCAGGGGATAAATTAAAGTCACTTACGCCTGTTACGAAGTAGCGGAACGCATTGTAGGGGCGTGAGCGGAAGCGAACGTTGATGTCGGGTTAGACACCTTTGTGGCTAACCTGACATCAATGGAGGCGTAAGACGTAACCCCGAAAAGCAGGGTGCTTAAGAGGACTTCTGTTTTTTTTAGGGGTGGCTCAGCCAGACTTTTTAATTCCGTCCATAGAAAAAAAATGCAAAAAAAAATAAAGAATCTGTATAAATATACATAAAAAATCTTTACAAATACTAAAAAATATTTTATATTTCATTGGTTTTTGTTGAAAGATACAGAGTACCAGGGGTTAATTATGGAATTCAAAATTACAAATGACTACTGCAAGCGCGTTTGGCAGGATGTAAGCGCCCGCTATGCAGACCAGGGACACTTCCTACAGGCTGTAGGTCTTGTTTTAGAGACAATTTCTCCAGTAGTGGCAAAAATGCCGGAGCTCGAGAAGTACGCTGTTTTGGAGCGCTTGGTTGAACCAGAGCGTGTTATTATGTTCCGCGTACCTTGGACAGATGACAAAGGTAAACCACACGTTAACCGTGGATTCCGCGTTCAGTTTAACAGTGCAATTGGCCCCTATAAAGGTGGTTTACGCTTTAGCCCAGAAGTAGGTCTTGACGTTTTAAAGTTCCTCGGATTTGAACAGATTTTAAAGAACTCTCTTACAACTCTTCCAATGGGTGGTGGTAAGGGTGGTTCAGACTTTGACCCGCACGGAAAGAGCGACGCAGAAGTAATGCGTTTCTGCCAGAGCTTTATGACAGAGCTTCAGAGACACATTGGTGCCGACACAGACGTTCCAGCTGGAGACAAGGGTGTTGGCGGTCGCGAGGTTGCATGGATGTTCGGTCAGTATAAGAGACTTCGTAACGAGTACACTGGTGTTTTAACTGGTAAGGGACTTGAATTCGGCGGTTCACTTGTTCGCCCAGAGGCAACAGGTTATGGTCTTATCTACTTTGCAGACTGCATGTTAAAGCAGGTTGGAGACACTCTTGAAGGAAAGACAGCTATTGTTTCTGGAGACGGAAACGTTGCTCAGTTTGCTACAGAAAAGCTTATCCAGCTTGGAGCAAAGGTTTTAACGCTTTCTGACTCAAGCGGATATATCTATGATGAAGAAGGAATTGACCAGAAGAAGCTTGAATACGTTAAGAAGTTCCGTGCAAAGAAAGAAAAGATTGACGCTTATGTTAAGAAGTATCCAAAGGCAAAGTTCTACAAGGGACAGAAGCCTTGGGGCGTAAAGGCAGATCTTGCTTTCCCATGTGCAACTCAGGACGAAATTTACCTCGAAGATGCAAAGAAGATGGTAGAAAACAAGGTTAAGCTTGTTGCTGAAGGTGCCAACATGCCAACTCGTGCAGAAGCTATTGAGTTCTTCCAGAAGAAGGGTGTAAAGTTTGCTCCTGGAAAAGCTTCTAATGCAGGTGGTGTTGCAGTTTCTGGTCTTGAAATGAGCCAGAACTCAGAACGCCTTTCATGGAGCTTTGAGGAAGTAGATGCTAAGCTTAAGGAAATTATGACTAACATACACGACAACGCCTGGAATACTGCCAAGAAGTATGCTACAGAAGGTGACTACGTTGCAGGTGCAAACATTGCCGGCTTTGTTAAGGTCGCAAAAGCAATGGTAGCCCAGGGGTTAGTGTGATTTAAGTGAACACGCACGAACTTCGCAAGGAGTTCGTGTGAAGCAAGCGACAGCTTGCGGCTAGCTCAGGGATTAGTGTAATTTAATCTGGCATTAAAAAATAAAGCCGTCTTGCGTTGCAGGGCGGCTTTATTAGTTTTATAAAGTATTTATTGTTTTTAGAGTTTTTTAGATAAACTTTTTTAGTTCCTGGTGTTCTATCATCTGGGTTTTTACACCAACAATGTAGCTTCCTACCATTGCGGTAAAGACGTCAATTCCTGCTGCAAAGGAGCACATGATTGGAGCTACGTCTTTTAAAAGCAGGTAGCCGGCTTCAAAGCCGCGTCCATAAATCTGACACATTATGGTAAGTGCAATAAAGGGGCCTCCCATTGGAATTTGAGCAAGAGCAAAGGAAAGTATAAATGAAATTGCTAAAATCCAGAGTGTGTCGATAAATGAAATGCTTAAGCTTGAATAAGAGCGTAGTATTAAGATGAAAGCAGCAGCTTGTACTAAGGCTGCCCCTCCTCTTCCGAAGATTGCAAACAGCGGGTAGGTAAAGGCATTTACTCTTCGCTTAATGCCTAAGCTTTCCTTACCGTGTCTTATGTTTAGAACGAGTGTCAGATTTGTGTCGCCGCTAAAGAAAGATATTATAAATGAACATATGCTTGCATAAATAACTCTGTACGGATGTAAGTCATGGCATACAAAGCGCAGGATGATTGGATAGACTATAAACACAACAATTATCATGTCTGCAAAAAGCATCAGAATAAGCGGAAGGTAAACTTTTGCTTTTATAACAAAAATAAAGTTAAGCGTCCATCTGCACATTATTGCAACAACACCTATTGCCAGAAGCTCTGTAAAGAGTGACATTACTATGTAGCAAAGCTTGCTTAGGGAGTCAAAGAGTGTAACTGCAGGTTTTGTTGTGTTTTTATCGCTTACAGCTCCTGCACCTGCTAAAACTGCAAATGCAAAGACAGGAAGAAGGTAGGCACCTTCTGTCAAAGCCTGGAAGCCTGAGTATGGAAAAAGTTTTCTAAATAAATCCTGCCAGTTAAGGGAAGGTATTTCTGAAACTTTTTCTATTGCGATTGGAATACGGGGAAGCCTTACAATAAGTGAAGAAAGCAGTCCTAAGAGTGTAAGTCCCAGGGAAGAAATTAAAATTATGCTTATGGTCCAGATGCTTGTTTTTACAAGAAGCTTTTCGTCTCTGAGCATAAAGCAGCTTGTCGCAACAGAAAAAAACAAAAGCGGAATAAGGGGGTAGCGTCCAAATCTGAGAACAATATCAACAATAAAATTTAAAGTGCTTTCAGCTTGTGCACTTCCAAAAGGTAAAAGTATTGCTCCTAAAATTCCAAGAGCTACACCGATTAAATATTTAAGCCAAAGTTTCATGCGTTTGAGTATATCAGCTTTAATTAGGTTTGCAAACAGGGCTGAGTGTGTTATAATCCAAAACTATGGCGAAAACAGTTCTTATTGCGGGTAAAGATTCTCCCGATGGAAAAAAACTTGCAGATGGATTTGCTTTTACGGGGCGACTTGTAGCAGTTACTGGTCCAGAGGCAGAAATAGATTTTAAAGAAAAAAAGACTATTGCAGAGCGTCGTGCAGAACAAGCTTCTTATGAAGAGGCTAAATCAATAGAAGCTCAGTCTGGTATGTGTGTGTTTGAATGGAATAAATCATCTCCAATTTCTTCTCGGTCAATTATTCTTCAAACAGAAAATGTGTTTGAAACTTTAGACGAAGCTGTTTTGTATTTTGATGAAGAATGGTTTGCTTCTAATTCTGATAAACTTGATAGCGAGCAAATAGCTCGTGGTACAGATGAGATGATTTTATCTTACGAGTATCTTACCCTGGAACTTCTTTC
Organism: uncultured Treponema sp.; assembly: GCA_937877515.1. Taxonomy (GTDB): domain Bacteria; phylum Spirochaetota; class Spirochaetia; order Treponematales; family Treponemataceae; genus Treponema_D. Next base: position 83,770 of record CALFIX010000034.1, on the reverse strand, counting down.
CAGATTTGAAAAAAAACATACTTCTTTTCCCGGTACATTGGTGTTCTTACTAAAAGAAGGTCCAAGTGCATCCGATGCTCTAAAGAATCCTTTGTTAAGAAATGGTATGTCTAGCATAGCTTCTCCTTTAGTAGCTTCTAGTGCAAGTGCTTTTGCTACTTTTGCAGAAAATGTAGCGGCCCTCTTTGGCGACAAGAATTATGTAAATATAGTGCTTGTTCGTGGTGATAGCTCCATGGAAACATGTTCTTCTGATGAGGCACTTGGTAAGTGGCTTGGAAATTATTTGGACTCTGTAGAAGAGTTAAAAGTAAAGATTGGTGCAAAAAAATCTGTTAATTGGGTAAAGCCTGGAACAAAAAATGTTTCGCAGGGTTTTAGTTTAGATACAATTACTGGAATTTTTTCGAGAAAATAATATGAGTGATTTTCCTATTGCTGTGGATTGGCTTTTTGTTTTAGAGTGCATAATAAAAATTTTTGCAAGCGTTGTATGCGGTTTTATTCTTGGTTTAGAAAGAAAAACCCGTAATCAGGCTGTTGGAACCCGTACTCTTATTCTTATTGCAGTTTCTTCTGCTTTATTGTCTATACTTTCTTATTACATGGCAGAGCAAGGTAACCGGCGAGGCTACTCAGGAGGTGATCCTACCCGTATAGTTGCAGGCGTTGTAAGCGGTATAGGTTTTGTGGGCGGTGGTGCCATTATAAAGCAAGGCTTAAACATAAAAGGTCTTACTTCTGCTGCAATCATTTGGACTTCATCTGCTTTAGGACTTGCAATAGGTGATGGCCTTTATATTCAGGCTGCACTTGTTTTAATAGTTGCAATGATTTCTCTGGTTGTGTTAGAAAAGGTAGAAGAAAAGTTTTTCCCTGCCGGTAAAAATAAGACCTTACATCTTGTCTATGAAAATGAAGCTGTAAATATTGGACAGGTAAAGAAAATTTTAGAAGACTCGGGAATGATTGTATCTGATATAAATATGAGCCAAGTTCTTTCTACTCGTCAGACCATATTACGCTTTTTGGTAAAAACTCCACAGGAAGAAGATTTACCGCTTTTAATAGAACGCTTAAAGGTAAGCGGTACTTTAAGTGAATTTTCTATTACAGATTGATTAAGTCTAATATTGATAATTAGGATATACGACTTAAAGTTCCCTTTTCCATTCTGTAGAGAGTGTCGGCGTATTTTGCAGCCTCTGCTTCATGTGTTACAAGAAGAACTGAAGCTTCCTCTTTTGTACAGTCTTTTAAAAGTGAGAGGACAGACTTTGTGTTTTCGTTGTCTAAGTCATCAGTTGGCTCGTCTGCAAAAATTACTTTTGGTTTTAAAAGTAATGCTCTTGCAATTGCCATGCGGCGCATCTCTCCACCAGAAAGTTCTGCCATTTTTGAATCCTTTAAATCTAAGATTCCGACTTTATCTAAGAGAAACTCTGCTCTGCTTTCATACTCTTTTGTGTCTCCGTATAACATTGCAGGTGAAAGTACATTTTGTAGCACTGTAAGAGCAAAAAGTCCTGTTTGTCCTTGAGGAATAATGCCAAAGTTTTTATTGCGCAAAAGAGAAAGGTTTTTGTCGTCAAGTGAGTATAAATCTTTGCCGTCTAGTTTTACTGTTCCAGAGTCTGGTTTTAAAAGCCCTGCCATGATGTAAAGAAGGGTGCTTTTTCCACTACCGCTTCTACCTGTAATTTCTGTAAGTTTTCCTTCTTCTAGTGTAAAGTCCAAAGTTTCTACTGCTGTAATGTGACTTTTGTTTTTTGAAGGCCTAAAATATTTCTTGCTTATTTCTTTTGCTTCTAACATTAGTTTCCCTCTCTTAATATTACGCCTGTGTCTACTTTAGAAATTTTATATGCTCCGTAGCTAGAGGCTATGCAACCGCATAAAATTGAAAGTATAAGTGTGAACAGTGCATAAATAGTTATGTTAAAAATTCCAGGAAGTAAGAATGGTAGAGAAAGAGCGTCTTTAATTGCAGTGTGGAATGGAATTATACATAAGCTTGCTACTATAAGACCTGAAAGACCTCCTAGTGCATTTATGATAATTGATTCTGTCATTACAAGTAAGGATAATTTTTTCTGGCTTGAACCAATAACACGTAAAACGGCAAATTCCTTTTTACGTTCTCCTATAATCATTGTTGAAACGACTATTAAAATTATAAGACATAAAATCCAAACAATTATAGAAAGTAAGGCAACAATTTTAGAGATATTTGAAAGGCTTTCTGCAATGCCACTTGTCATGCTTTTTGTTTTTACAGCTTGAGTTCCACGTACTTTTCTTTGAATTTGGCTTGCTATGTTATCTATGCTGTACCCTTCTTCTACTTTTACCATGATTGTAGAAATCATTTTGTTTGAATAAGATTTGTCTGTAAACGTAAAGTTCAATTCTTCTGCAGCTTTGATTAATAGGTTTATAGTTTCCATATTTGCAAAGACTGCGTTATCTAAGCCTGTTCCTGTTTCTTCTAGTTGAGCTGCTATGTTCCAGTTTTTTCCAAAGAATTTTAGTTTTCTACTTTGGGTAAGTGTTACCTTGCTTCCAATTAAAATGTCGCCTGCTTCCAGTGTGCCTTTAAAACTTTCTCTAACCCAAGGCTGAATGGTAAAATCAGTTTTTGGATCAAAGCCTATAAGTTGTAACGAAACTGAGCAACAACCTGCATTCATTGAGCATATGTAAATTTGTGGAGAAACTTTTTCTATACCTTCTATTTGTTTTACCTTTTCTAGGTTTGCACTAGGCATGTAAAAGTATGTTCTATTACCCTGGTTTAGAATTGTGTCTGCACTTACTTTTGTACGAGCTTCATAGGGAACTACAATTATGTCGGAACCAAGACGAGCTTCTAAACTTTTAAGTCCGTTTTGAAGGCTTGTAAATAAAAGAGTTCCTCCAAAAATGGAAAATGAAAGTAAAAATGCAAAAATAAAGAGAGCTGAGCTTCTTCCTTTTTTGCCAGTGATATTTAAAAATGGAAGTGAAGAGAATTTCATTTTTGTCTTACAAGTTGAATGAAGTCTAATACGGCACAAATTAAAATTACAGCTGCATTAATACATACAGCAGGTCTCATTATTGTATGACATCTCATTTCTAAGTTTCCGCAAAGAGGAATAAGAATTTTTGGAACAAGAAATGTCAAAATAGAAAGAGGAATAAAGGAAAGACTAACGCCTGCCTTTATTTTGTTGTCTGCAATAAAAACACGGACTAAACTTAAAACACTCATTACAGTTCCAAGAGCAATAATAATTATTGCTGCATAATGACACATCATCCATGTTCCGTCAGGCTTTGTGTGTGAACAAGGATGGAATAAAAAAGCTGTCCCTAGTGACAATAAAAGTGTTAGTGCGAGAAGTATAAAATCGCTTGCTCTAAATGTTTTTTTCATGAATAAACTCCTTATCATATAAAGTTTGTTAGCATAAGCTAATGGGCATAATCTATCGATAACGTATGAAAATGTCAACAAAAGAAAAAAAAGTAAAATTTTAGCTAAAAAAATCTAAAAATTCTCTTGTATAAAAAATTAGTTTGTGCTAACTTAACTAAGCAAAGGCTAACTTATGCGAAGTTTTAAGAAATATATTTTAATTTTAGTTTTATCGATTTGTTCTGTGTTTGCACTTTTTGCAGCTGATAAAAGTTGGAAATTTGTTGCTACTGAAATGCAGACTATTTTATTAGATTCGCTTTCTATCTATAGTACTGGGGACTCAAATGCTTCTTATGAGCGTGTCAATGACGCTTATTTTGGTCACTATGAAGTTGACGGTTTTGAACGCAATACACAAAGTCGTATTGGTGGTAGCCGTGCTGGCAATGTAGAAGTTCAGTTTAGCCGTATAAAAGGTGCCATGCGGGATGGAAAGTCTTACGAAGAAGTTGAAGGCTTAGTTAATACACTTATTGATATGCTTTTTGAAGATGCTTCAAAACTTGACCCTCCTGAGATGTCATGGACAGAGCTTTCAAATGTTTTAAGTGAAGAGTTTGAAGAAGCTGCAAATATGTACTTAGACGGTCATGTTGTAACAGCGGAACCTAAGTTTAGAAAGGCTTACGCTCGCTACTATGGTAAGAGTAAGTTACAGGAAAATGTATTTAAGAAGCTTGGTGCAAAAAAAGATAATGCTATTACAGAAAAATATGAAGCTACTAAGAGCATGATTTTAAATCGTGAATCTAAGGCAGAGACTGCTGATTCTATTAGAGAACTTTCTGCTCTTATTTCTAAGACAGCTTTAGAGCTTACTCGTAAACAGAATAGAGGTGAATGGTGGGGCTCTGTTTTTGCAAGTCTTATGATTTTGCTTCGTGAAGGTTTTGAGGCTATCTTAATTGTTGGTGCAATTATTGCTTATCTACGCAAGAGTGGAACAGAAGATTTAAAACCTGTTTATCGAGGCTCTCTTTGGGGAATTGCAGCTTCTGTGGTAATGGCTTTAATACTTATTGGCTTAACAAAGTTTGGTTTTGAAAGTGGTCAGGGGCAGGAAGTTGTAGAAGGCGTAACAATGTTTATTGCTGTTGCAGTTCTGTTCTACACTTCTAACTGGATGGTTTCTAAATCTTCTTCTGAAGCATGGTCTAGTTACATTAAAGGTAAAGTTGCTACTTCTGTAGATAAAAATAATATGTTTAACCTCGCATTTACTTGTTTTTTAGCCGTATTCCGCGAGGGTGCAGAAGTAATTTTATTCTATCAGGCAATGTTTGTGGGTTCAAACGGAGGGGGAACTGTTTGGGCTGTAATAGTTGGTATGATTATTGCGACAGTACTATTGGTATTTGTTTACCGGGCAATTATTTTGACAGGTAAAAAGATGCCTTTAAAACCATTCTTCCTTGCAACTTCTATTTTGATGTTTGTAATGGTTATTGCCTTTGTTGGAGGCGGTATAAGTGAATTTGTAGATGCAGGTTGGATAACACCGCGTGTTATAAATGGTATTCCTACAATTTCGCTCTTAGGAGTTTACCCTTATGCAGAAAGTTTGATTGCACAAGGTATAGCTTTAGTAGTTGTAATTGCAAGTCTTTTTATAGGAAATGCAATTAATAAAAATAAGGTAAAAAAAGCTGCTTTAGAGGAATCTAAAGAAAAAGCTTAAAACTAAATTGGCAAATAAAACTTTATAGGAGTTTGATTATGAAAAAGACAATGTCTTTCGTTCTTGCATGTGCTGCTTTTGCATTTGCAATGGTAAGCTGCTCAAAGAGTGGTTCTCAGGTTTCTAAGTCTGCTAGTGCAGAAGTAGAAGAAGAAGATGAAGGCGGATTCGTAGAACACGACATCGGTGATGAACAGGAAGCAGGATTCCTCGCTGTTAATGGTGTTTACTTCCAGGCTGTTGATATGAAAAGTGGTGAAGGAAACACTCAGAGTGGTGCTGACTTTACAATGCATATCGAAGCAGATATTGCAGCTATGGATAACGACCTTGGTTTCGTTGTAGACCAGTTTGTTCCAGGTCTTACAGTTGACTATGAAATTGTTGATCAGAATTCTGGTGTAGTTGCAACAAAGGGAACTTTCATGCAGATGAATGCTTCTGACGGTCCACACTACGGTGCAAACATCAATCTTAATAAGGCTGGTACTTACACAGCTCGCTTTATTATCCACAGCCCAGCAGAAAATAACTACTTTATCCACACTGATGAAGACACAAAACCTGGTGCTACACTCCAGGACTACTGGCCAAACGACAAGCCTCTTACTGTAGAGTTTAAGGATTGGGTATTTGACGGAAAGAAAGTTGAACCAGAATTCAACTAATATTTAAACTTTTTAACCTCCTTACTTGCCACAGTCTACTTTTTGTAGGCTGTGGCATTTTGTGTATGATAGAAATATGGCAAAGAATTTATTTGAAGTAGTACAAGCTTTATTTATTCCGTTTGTATTTTTGGGCATTGTATCTGCTCAGAGTATTAGGACAAATTCAGAAAAAATGCGCACATGGTTTTGGAGAGGACTGTGCGGAATGTTTTTTGTTGTGGTTTTAGTTTCTTTTTTAAGGCATCATCGTTTTATAAAATATAATCAGATAAATAATATTTATCTTTTGTGTGCGTCGTTTATATTCGGATTAGTTTACATTGTATTTTCATGGCTTTTTAATGGAAAGTGGAATGAAAAAACAAAATCCATTTTTGTAATAAAAATAATTTACACTGTAGCAGGTGTGCTTTATGTAGCATGCCTTATGCTTTTTAAGGTACCTGTTATTTATGAGTTACCTTTTCATTTTGTTGGAATGTATGATACGTATTTTAGTACAATGTTCCTCTTTAAATGTACAGGGTATCTTTTGGGACTATTAGCATGTTATTTTGCATGTCTTGCAGTTTACAAAATTCTTACTTCTTCTAGTGAAAAAGTAAATGCTCTTAGCTTTACTGCAATGTATCTGGCAGGTGGTTTTATTTATTTTGTAAACATTATTGGCATAATAAACTCTTACTACCGCCGAAAAATAAAAATTCCAAATGGCTTAAGAAAAAAACTTCCAGAGCTTATACAGGCAGAAAATGTTGTATTCTTTATTGCTATCTTTTTACTCTTAATTATTGCAGTTTTATTTTTTGCTTATTATACAAAGATTCATGGAGAGTATGAAAACTCTGCTGAACATCGTAAGTTAAAAGCATTTAGTCGTAATAACAGGCGCTGGGCTTTTTTTGCTCTGTGCGTTGGTATTTTTGTTTTTATTGATATGACTTCTATTAAAAAACTTGCAAACAAAGTTGTAGAACTTTCTCCTTCTGAAGATTTTGAAATTGAAGGAAATAGAATTTTTATTCCATTGGAGCAGGTGAGTGACGGACATTTGCATCGCTTTACCTGGACAAATGAAGCTGGAAAGGGAATAAGATTTATAATTGTTCAGAAGCAGGGGTCATCTTTTGGTGTCGGTTTTGATGCCTGTGATGTTTGTGGTGACGTTGGTTATTATGAACGTAAAGATGAAATTGTCTGTAATAGATGCGATGTTGTTATGAATAAAAGTACTATTGGCTTAAAGGGGGGATGTAATCCTGTTCCTCTTTATTCTTTTATAGAAGATGGTGGAATTGTTATTATGACTGATGACCTTGAAAAAGAAGCTCATAGGTTTAAAAATTAACGGAGCGAATATGTTTTTTAGAATGGTAATTCATGCATTAGTTAGACAATGGAAAAAAATGCTTATGATAGCATTTACTATTGCACTAGGGGCAAGCCTTGCAACAGCAATGTTAAATGTAATGTTTGACGTTGGTGACAAAGTAAACCAGGAGTTAAAAACTTACGGAGCAAATATTCGTGTTGTTCCACAGACAGCTTCCCTTTTAGGTGACATGTATGGCATAGAAGATTTAAGCCCCTCGCAGTATCTGAAGGAAAGCGAGCTTGGAAAAATAAAGACTATCTTCTGGGCTTTTAATATTGTTGATTTTTCTCCATTTTTAGAAGCAAATGTAGAGGCAGATGGTAGAGAGAATACACATCTTGTTGGTACCTGGTATTCACACCACATGGCTCTCCCTACTGGTGAAGAACTAGATACCGGTATGGAAAGTATGAAAAAGTGGTGGACTGTTTATGCTTCCTGGCTTAGTGATGATGATGAAGATGGCATTATGGTAAGCAAGAGCTATGCAGAAAAGTATGGTAAAAAAGTTGGAGACACAGTTACATTAAAAAATGGAAAGTCAGAAAAAGTTTTTACAGTACGAAGTCTTTTTGATGCAGGCGGTGAAGAAGATGACTATCTTTATGTAAATCTTTCTAGTGCACAAAAACTTTTAGGTAAAGAAGGTCTTGTTTCCAGCATAGAAGTAAGTGCATTAACTACACCTGATAACGATTTAGCTCGCCGTGCAGCACAAGATCCAGACAGCTTAAACCGCGTAGATTGGGATACCTGGTATTGTACGGCTTATGTAAGTTCAATTTGTTACCAGCTTGAAGAAGTTATTTCTAATTCTTCGGCAAAGGCTGTTAGACAGGTTGCAGAAAGCGAAGGTGCCATATTAAATAAAACTCAGCTTTTAATGCTTTTGATAACGATTTTAAGTTTAATAGGTTCCGCTTTAGGAATTTCCAATCTTGTTACGGCTAGTGTAATGGAAAGAAGTAAAGAAATTGGACTTTTGAAAGCAATTGGTGCTTCAGATGCAGCTGTTTCATGGCTTGTTCTCACAGAAATTATAATTACAGCTATAGCAGGTGGAGTAATCGGATATTTTGCTGGCCTTGGATTTGCACAAATTATTGGAAATTCAGTCTTTGATAGTGCAATAAATATAAAGGTTACAGTTATTCCTCTGGTTGCAATTTTAATTTTTGCGGTTACTATGATAGGCTCTGTGCCTTCCATTAGAATGCTTTTAAATCTTCGTCCTGCAGAAGTTTTGCATGGCCGTTAAATTGATGCTGAGTTAAGGAAAAATAAAATGACAAAGAAAGCATTTTTCTTAAAAATGATAACAAGTTCTCTTATGCGTCGCCGAAGTAGAATGCTGGTTGCTCTTTTGGCTGTTGCAATCGGTGCAACCATTTTAAGTGGTCTTGTTACAATTTATTATGATGTACCTCGTCAGATGGGACAAGAATTCCGTTCTTATGGTGCAAACGTTATGCTTGTAAGTAACGGAGCTGATGATTTAACTGAAGAGGCTTTAATTAAAGCTACGTCTTTTCTTTCTAAAGAAAAACTTGTTGGATTAACTGCAATTAGATATGAAACTTTAAGATTAAACCGTCTTCCCTTTATGACAGGTGGAGTTGATTTTGACTCTATAAAGAAAACCCGTCCATACTGGCTTGTAAATGGGGACTGGCCTAAAAAAGAAGATGAAGTCCTACTTGGAGAAACTGTTGCACAGACTGTAGCCGTAAAAGCCGGAGATAAAATTTCTTTAGTAGGAGTTGATTCAAACGGAGAGTCTTTTACTTTTACATCTTATGTATGCGGAATTGTTCAAACAGGAGGTGCAGAAGAGGAGTGTATTTTTATGCAATTGAATGCACTTAATTCCCTTATGAAAAATTCCGGGGTATATGATGTGGCTGAATGTTCTGTAAGTGCAAGCGGTGCAGAATTGGAAAATATAGTAAATATTATGGCAGAAGAAGCTCCTGAAGTTTCGCCAAAACTTTTAAAACGGCTTTCTAATTCAGAAGGGGCAGTTTTAACAAAGCTTCAGTCCCTTGTATGGATAGTAACAATTGTTGTGCTTGTATTGACTATGGTGTGTGTTGCTACAACAATGATGGCTGTTGTTGCCGAAAGAAGAAAAGAGATTGGACTAAAAAAAGCTTTAGGTGCCGGAAATAAAAATGTAGTAGATGAGTTTTTGGGTGAAGGTATTTTCTTAGGTGCTGTTGGGGGAATTCTTGGAGTAGTTTTAGGATTTATCTTTGCAGAAATTGTAAGTGTAAATGTTTTTGCAAGAAGCATTTCTTTTCAGTGGGGACTTGTTCCCATAACAATAATTGTTTCTGTAGTAATAACGGCACTTGCTTGTCTTATTCCTGTAAAAAGTGCGACAACTGTAGACCCTGTAATTGTTTTACGAGGAGAATAAAAGCGCCTCCTTATGGCGTTACTTTTTTGATTTAGTCTAGGAGAATGAATATGGCATTGTTAGAAGTAAAAGATATTTCTAAGATTTATAAGATGGGTGATGTAGATGTTGCTGCATTGCATAATGTAAGCCTTAGCGTAGAGAAAGGTGAATGGGTTGCTATTATGGGACCAAGTGGCAGTGGAAAAAGTACCATGATGAACATAATAGGCTGCATGGATAAACCTACAAGCGGCGAAGTGTTTTTAGATGGAAAAAATATTGCTCATGAAAGTTCATCTCATTTAACAGAGATTCGTAGAGATAAGATTGGTCTTGTTTTTCAGCAGTTTCATTTAGTAAATTATCTGACGGCTGTAGAAAACGTAATGGTAAGCCAGTATTACCACAGCATGCCTGATGAAAAAGAAGCCTTAGAGGCCCTAGAAAGAGTGGGACTAAAGGAGAGGGCAAGACACTTACCTCATGAGCTGAGTGGTGGAGAACAGCAGAGAGTTTGTATTGCTCGTGCCTTAATAAATCAACCTCAGCTTATTCTAGCTGATGAACCGACAGGAAACTTAGATGAGGCAAATGAAAATCTAGTGATAGATATTTTTAAGCAGCTTCATAAAGAAGGTCGAACGATAATTGTTGTAACCCATGCTCCGGAAGTTGCAGCCTTTGCACAGAGAACTATTGTTTTAGAACATGGAAAGTTTGCTAGAGAAATAAAGAATAACTAAAAGGATTTTTATTGCTTACTGTTGAAAAGGGAATGTCTGGTAAGACTTACTTATCAGGCATTCCTTTTTTTTATTTTGAAATATAGTCTAATGCACTGTCGGCAGCAATTTTTCCAAATACACAAATGTCTGCAACTGCATTTCCGCCAAGACGATTCGCTCCATGAACACCGCCTGTAACTTCTCCAGCTGCAAAAAGACCAGGAATGCTTTTGCCGTTTTTATTTTGAACTTCCGCTTTGCTGTTTATCTTTAAGCCACCCATCGTGTGATGGATTGCAGGAAGAATTTCTATTGCATAGTAAGGTGCAGCTGTTAAACTTCTTTCCATGCTGTTTACATTGCGGGCAAAATCTTCATCATTTTTTGAAGCTACAAAACCATTGTACCGCTCTAAGGTTTGTGCAAAAGATTTTTCATCTATCCCAAGCTGCTTGGCTAAAAGTTCTGGAGTTTCTGCTTGTTTCATAAATCCGGCTTTTGCATAACTTTCTATGGCTTTTAGAGAGTTTCTGACATTCTGGTCAAAGACTAAAAATGCAGTGGCTCCGGGTTGTTCAAGGACTGCTTTAGAAACTACGTCGCGAGTTTCCATTTCGTCTACAAAGCGTTTGCCGCTGCGACTGACTAAAATTGCACCATTACCACGAACGGCTTCTGTAATCATTGTTCCGCTGGAAGGAACAACTGTTGGATGTGTTTGGATCTGCTCCATCTGTGTAAGAGATGCGTCGAATTTTTCTACCATTTTGAAGGCATCCCCTGTAGCACCCTTGTGGTTTGTGGTTCCAAAGCCTTTTAATTCAGGATTGTATTTTGCAACCATCTCTGGGTTTGCTCCAAAACCACCGCTTGCTATAATTACAGCCTTGGCTTTTATAGTATATTCACTTCCTTCGTAATTAACGCGAACTCCACAAGCGCTGCCATCTTCAGCTTTTAAAATATCCGTTACTTTATTTTTTAAGCGAATATCTGCTCCTTGTTTAACCGCTGCATTGTAAAGAAGAGGAACAAGATGAGCTCCTATTGCTCCTCCTCCCTGCGGTCTGTGAATGCGTTTATTTGTAGCTCCACCAAAAATGCCGACGTCTGTTAAATCTGCTCCTATTAAGTCGGACTCAAGCCATTCAACAGTTGCCTTTGAATTATCTACTAAGGTATGAACTAATTCTGGGTCATTTAAATATTTACCGCCTTTCATGGTGTCTTCAAAAAAAACTTCCTTACTGTCTTTTATTCCAAGTCTTTCCTGTTCTTTTGTGTAAGAAGCGTTTATTCCACCTGTAGAAGAATTTGTGTTTCCTCCGACAATGCCCATTTTTTCTAAGACTATAACTTTTGCTCCTTTGTTTGCGCTTTCTGTTGCAGCAACAAGACCTGCTCCTCCTGCTCCGATTATTACTATGTCGCAGGACGTGTCAGTGTAACTTTGAGAAGTTTTTTCCTTTCCTTTAGCTTTATCTGTTGCCATGTCTAATGCGTCAAGCATTGCATTGGAGGTAAGCGTTGCTCCACTTACAACATCAATATCTTTTGTAGAACCGTCTTGTATGAATTGAGTTAAAATAGGTTCTTCTGCAGGAAAACCAATGTCAGGAGTTTCCATTTCATTTAAAACTTTTGCATCTGTTATTCGACCATTTTCTACAGTGATAGAAACTTCAATGTTCCCGTTCCGACCTTCGCCTGTTCCTGTAAAAGTTCCATCTTGTAACTGAACTGAATTTTTTGAACATGAAGCAAATAGTGCTAAAATAGAACATGCAAAAATAAAAGCATAACGACTGTATGTCTTGTTTTTCATTTAAACCTCCGTTATGTTAGCATTGTATAACTTTTGTGCACTTTAAGCAAACGGAAGCGTTAGGTGTAAAGAGCTTTAATCCAGCTCTAAAATTAAAGCTCCAGATTTTTTGTCTGTTCTGTAAAGGTTGGGTTCTTTTTCTATTGAATAAGCCTCTCCGGAATTCAGCTTGTCTTCTGTCATTACAAGTAAAAGTCCTTTGCTGGAACATGCGTAGTAGCCTGTGCGGTACCCGGGAAGCTTTATTGGGTCAGATGCAATTCTGAATGTTAGGGAAGAATCTTCTTTCTCTGTCTCGGAAAGCTTTGGCATGCCTGCTATAAAAGAAAGAACAGCTCTTTCTTTTGGTAGGTGAGAAGCTTCTGAAAGTTTTTTTAGCCCTAGTGGAGCATTTTCTGTGCTGAAGGCATAGTTGCACCATTTACCACCTTTTTTGCCTTCCATGGGACAAAGCCCGCAATGTGTGCATGGAGAAACAGGTGTAAAGTCTTTTCTAAGTAATGCGTCGCGTAAAAGGCTTATAAAGCGTGCAGAGTGCCGTTCTCCCGGCTCAACTATTAAAAGATGAGGGGACTCTTTTTTGTCAGAGTATGCTAAAAGTTTTTCCAAATATCTTTTGGCAAGTGCTTCTGGCGGTAAAAGATTTTCCTGTGCGTCAAAAGCTTCGTTAAACATGTTTCCGCAAGTAATTAGATTTGCCTTTTCTTTTATCGGGGAGCCAAATTCTCCCTTTACTTTTATAATTTTCCAGGGGTCGCATTCCAGTTTGCTTGCTACGGTTAAAAATATGTCTTCGCCTATATTTAAGGCTTCTTTAGAAATATCCATGCAATACCATGTAAGTTTTAATTTTCTTAATTCTGGACGAGCAATAAAAAGTGCAAGCGGTATTGTAAGAGGTCCACTTCCTATGTCTAAGCAAATAGAATCTTGTGGTAGAGTAAAAAAGCTTTGAGGTAAATTGATGAATAATCGTGTTAGGCGTACAAGATTCCACCATAAAAAATAATGAGTATATGCACTTAAGGTTTCTGTTTGATTCATGTAACCTAAACGACGGGAACCTCTTTCGCTTGTAAGGCTTTTGCTTAGCTCTAAAATTTTTTGAGGTAATACAGCTTTTTGTTTTGAGTTTAGTGGGTGGCTTGAAGAAATTATTTTATCAAAGTTTTCTAGTATTTCTTTAGACTCTTTTGGTAATTCATTGGTGTTAAAGAGGGAGCCAAGACTCTGCACATAAAGCTGTGTGTGCTTTTGAGTGTTTTTTGTTTTAGGATTTTTATGATTTTCTTTTGGGGCGTTCTGCTTTGCCTTTATTTTTTTAGAAAATTTTTCTTCTCTTAAAAGTCTTTCCTTCTGGCGGCTGAGTTTCTGCTTTTTATTTACGCCTGCTTTTTCTTCATACCAGGTAAGTTCTGCTTTGTCTGAATTTTTCATTTAGAACTGTCTCCTGAAATTTTGCCTGAAGATATTTTTTGAGACGAGTGTTTTTGGCCAGTTTTTTTTAGCATAAGATAAAGTTCGCTAAGTTCACTTCTAATTTCGTGCAAAGCCTGCACAGCAACTGCTTTTTCTTCTAAAGCTTCTGATTCTTCTATGATTTGTTTTCTTGCTCCGTCTATGGTGTACCGCTCTGTGTATATGAGATACTTTAAGCGCTTTATCATATCCAGATCTCTCTGAGTGTATACTCTTCGTCCGCCTGTGTCTTTACGTGGAGAAAAGCATGGTATTACTTCTTCCCAATACCGTAAGACATAAGGTTTTATACCAGTGAGTTCTACTATTTCACCAATAGAGTATTGAGCCATTTTATTCTTTTTCGCGGTCCTGCCATTTCTGGCGGCTTGCTTTCATTTCTATCTGCACAGGAATCTGGTCAAAACCTAAGTCCTCTCTTATGCGGTTCTTCAGGTAAGAAACATAAGTTTGAGGTACATTGTCTGGCCTTGTTGCAAAAATTAAAAAGTTTACCGGATTTACACTTGTCTGTGTGATGTACCGTACCTTAAAGTGAATGGCTTTTGTAGCTGGCGGCGGATATTTTTCGAGCCAGTCCTGCAGTGCCATGTTAACACTTGCTGTATCAACTTTACGTGTAAGCTGTTCATAAAGCTCTAAAGCTTTTTCCATAAGCTTTTTTATGCCTGTTTTTTCTTTTGCACTGATCGTAAGTATTGGAGCAAAATTCATGTGACCGAACATCACATGTATGTAGTCGTTCAGTGCTTTTATGGCTTTGTCGCTTTGGTCTTCCATTGTATCCCATTTGTTGAATACAAAAATAACACCACGACCTCTTTCAAATGCAAGGGAAGTAATTTTTTTGTCCTGTTCGCTCAAACCTTCTTTCGCATCTATCATTATAAAGGCAATATCACATTCGTCTAATGTCTTAATGGCTCTGTTTACAGAGTAGTATTCTACGTTTTCTGTAACCTTCTTTTTGCGTCTGATACCTGCGGTGTCTAAAATTTGTATGTCGTGACCGTTAAATTTAAAGTTACCTTCTACAACATCGCGTGTTGTTCCTGCGTAGTCACTTACAATACTTGCTTCTGAATGAGTTAATACATTACTTAGAGTACTTTTACCTGTGTTTGGTTTTCCAAGAATTGCAATTCGTATAGGTTTTTCTTCTTCTCCCTCTTTAACTTTGCTAAAATCTAACCCCTCTATAAGCATATCTTCTAGTTCTGGAATATTATCTCCGTGACGTGCAGAAATTGGAAGAATGTTTTTAAAACCAAACTGCATGTAGTTGTAAGCAAGACCAGAGTTTTTACCGCCTTCAGTTTTATTTACCGCTGCAATAAGTTTGTCAGAGTAACATCTTAAACGTTCTATAAGTTCTTCGTCTTCTGCTGTAATTTCTGTTGCATCTAAAAGTAAAAGAATACGGTCTGCTTTTTCCAGCATTTCTACCGTTTTTGCAACAACTAAATCGTCCATTTCGCTTTCCCGGCTTTTTGCGTCACGGGTAAGCTTGTAACCGCCGGTGTCCATAAGCTTTACAGGCATGCCTTTTATAAAGCATGTGCCTTCTACTGGGTCTCGGGTAACACCTGGAGTAGGGTCTGTGATGGCTCTGTTTGTATGAGTTAGTGCATTAAAGAGTGTACTTTTCCCAACGTTTGGGCGTCCTGCAATAACAAGAAGCGGTAAGTTAGAATAAATTTTATCAGGAAAGAATTTCTGTGTATAAGTTTTTCTTTCGCTTTTTATTGTTTCTTCTTCAATACAGCTAGAGTCTTCGACAGCTTTGGCAGCTTCTTGTAAGTCTTCGTTAATTTCTTCCTTTACAGGCTTTGGTTTGGAAAAGTCTGGTTTTTTCTTCTTGGCTTTCATAATTTCTCCGGCATAAACTCTTTTGTCAGAGTTGTGTTTTAATAAAGTGAGCGGCTAGAAATATTTTCCAGCTCCTGAATTGTAAACTGAGAAAGTGTCTCTTTTATGATAGGAATCTGTTTTGCCGTCATGCTAAGATTTCTTATACCCATTCCTGCTAAAATAATTGCACTTTCTTTTCTTCCTGCCATTTCTCCGCAGACAGAAATTGGAATGTCTGCCTTTTTGGCATTGTGGATTGTAAGTTCTATCATTCGCAGGACGGCTAAGTGGAATTCATTGTAGAGTGGTGCAACTGCAGGATTTTCTCTATCTATACCGATTGTGTACTGCGTAAGGTCATTTGTTCCCAATGAAAAGAACGCGCTGTGAGGAGCAAGGCAGTCTGAACAGATTGCAGCTGCGGCAGTCTCTATCATTACTCCAATAGGAACGTTTTCGTTAATGGGAATTCCTTCTGACCTAAGGCTTTCCCTAACTCCGCGGGCAATTCCTAAAGCTGTTTCTACTTGAGATACATCTGTTATTAAAGGAATCATTATGCGAAGGTTTCCGTATACACTTGCTCTGTATAATGCTCTGAGCTGCGTTCTAAAAACCTTTGGGTAGAACATAGAAAGTCTTATAGCTCGTAGACCCATAAGAGGATTTTTTTCTGTAAGATTTGGAATTTCGTCCATTCTTACAAGCTTATCTCCGCCTGCGTCCAGCGTTCTTATAGTAACAGGCCTGTTGCCCATTACTTCTAAAACATGTTTATAAGCTTCAAATTGAATTTCTTCAGAAACACTAGAGCCAAAAGGTGTGTTTGACCCCTCATCCTTTTGCTTTTGAAGTGCATTCATGAATAAGAATTCCGTTCTAAAAAGACCTATGCCGTCTGCACCTTCTTCTAACGCAAGTTCTGCTTCTTCTGGAGTTCCAATGTTGGCGTAAAGATTAAATTCTGTTCCATCTTCTGTTGTAGCTTTTAAGTTCTTAAACTTTTTAAGCTTCTCGTCATATCTTGCTTCTGCTGTTATTCTTATTTGATATTCGCTTCGGGTTGCGTTATCTGGATTTATAATTACTTGCCCTAAAACCCCGTCTACAATTACTTCATCATCCTGATGTATGTGAGATGTAATATTGTCCAGTCCCATAACAGCAGGAATTCCGTAACTCTTTGCTAAAATTGCAACATGACTGGAAATACCGCCTTCTGTAAGGGCCAGACCTGCAATTTTACGTTTGGAAAGAATCATCGTGTCGCTGGTTTTCATATTGCGGGCAACAATAACACTTCCATCTGGAATGTCTTCTATATTAAAAGGCTTGTAGTTTAAAACAACATTCATTACACGGCCAAAAACATCTTCTATGTCTTTAGCTCTTTCTGCAAGAAAGTCGTTATTACTTTTTCTAAGGCGCTCTGCGTACTCTTTTACTTTTATTTGTAAAGTAAATTCCAGATTTTTTAGATTTTTTTCTATTGAATCTTTTACTTCTTTTATAAAGATTTGATCAGTGAGCATAAGAAGGTTTGTCTCAAAAATTGCCCTCTGAACGTTTTCCTGCGTAAGTGTAGATAAATGACTTTCTATTGATTCCTGAACTTCTGAGCATGCATCATCAAAGCGCTTCCATTCGCGTGCAACATCATCCTGTGATATATTTTTTTCTTCTATGACAGGTGCCTGAGTTTCCGGTAAGATAAATGCTTTTCCTATTCCCATTCCACCGGATGCAGAAAATCCTAGAATCGAATTCATTCTTATATATTATCAAGCTTTAGGAAGATAGTCAAATGTAGCGAAACGGAAAAATAAGAGGGTTACAGGGTCTGTCTGTATCTTTCGTATAAGAGAACCCCAGAAGCAACGCTTACGTTAAGGCTGTCAATTTTTCCGCATGTAGGAATAGAAACTATGGAGTCACATTGCTTTTCCAGGAGGTGTGCAATTCCGCTGCCTTCGCTTCCCATAACTATACAAGTTTTAGGTGCAAAGATGTTTGTCTGTAAGCTTTCTCCGTCTGCATCTGCCCCGTAAATCCAGAAGCCGTTTTCTTTTAGCATTTGGGCAGCTCTCACAAGATTTGTTACGACTGCAATGTTTACCCAGCTACTTGCTCCCGCACTTGTTCGGGCTATAATGTCATTTTCTGCAACTTTAGAAGCACTTCTTCTTTCTGGAAGAATTACAAGATCTGCTCCAAACTGATCTGCACTTCTTAAAATTGCTCCCACATTGTGAGGGTCAGTAACGCTGTCCAAAATTAAAACTGTAGCCTTTTGCGGACATTCTTTTAGCCATTGGTCTAATTGAACTGTGTTTTTTTCTCTTGCCTTTTCGTTTTCTGCAACAAGAACTATACCTCTATGGTCTTTTTCTTGAGACGGCAATTTAGAAACCAAAGCGTCTAATGTTTTTTCATCAGTTTCTGTAATTTTTATGCCGGCTTCTTTTGCCTGAGTGAGGATTTTTTTTATTCGTGGACCGGGTTTTGAGTAATAAACTGTAAGTCCGCTAAGCGAAGAGTCATGTTGTTTTGAACCCTCCAATGCTTTACGGACTTTTTCTTCTACTGCGTGAAACCCTGTATAAGTGTTAGACATTCTTTTCTTAAGTAAGGCTGATGCTTTTTTATTTAAAGCTTACTAGGCATTTTTTCCGCAGCACTGCTTGTACTTTTTACCGCTCCCACATGGACATGGTTCGTTACGACCAATTTTTCTTGTTTCGCGTACAACGGTTGTAGGTCTCATCATGCCCTCGCTGTAAAGCCATTCGCCGTTTATTTTCTTAAAGCCTGCAATTTCATGGTGAATATCGCGGATACCTTTTTGAGTGTAAGTTGCTTCAAATTCTACAATGCCTTCTTCGTCGTTTTCGCCGCCCTTTTCGGTGCGCAAAATTTTTAGACCATGCCAAGTGCTTTTGCGGCTCCAGTCTTCTGTAGCTTTGCGGTCTATTTCTGCAATCTTTTCACCTGTCTCGCAGGTGTTGATAATAAAGTCAATTTCGTGTTTTTCGTAAGCTGAATAGCGTGCACGCATTAAAGCTTCTGCTGTCTTAGCTTTTGCCGTTCCCTTGTGCAGTGGCTCGCAGCATTCTGCATAAGTCTTACCGCTTCCACATGGGCAAAGTTTGTTATCTGTTGTTTCACTCATAATGTGAGAAGTATATTGATTTTTTGAAGCTCTTGCAAGCTCGATTTTGGGCTGTAGTAAATTAAGCAATTATCTACTACAATAACAAAAAGTTATTTGCGTATAACAGTAATTTTTTTACTTAAAGATAATTTACATTTATATTAGAATCGTAGTTAAATTCAGGAGGAGATTTTATGAAAAATCTTTTTTCTACAAAGAAAGCAGTTTTTATATTTTTCGCATTTATTTTTACAGCATTTTCTTTTGCAGAGGAATCTGATGATGGAATCTTACATCTTACGGTAGATGATGCAGTTCAGTATGCAATAAACGGAAACTTAGATATTAAACAGAGCGAAATTACACTTGGCACCTATAAGCGTGCAAAAAATAATTCATGGAATACTTTTATTCCCAGCGTAACAGCTAGTGGCTCCTTTACTCAGTCTTTTTTGGACCCAAACATTTCCAGCGTAAGTGCGGGGGGCTCTGTTAGTTTGGGGCTTTCTCCTTCGGTTGTTACTTCCATAAGATCTGCTGTACTAAATTATGAAAATCAGGAAATAACTTATGAGACTGCTGTAAAAGTTGTTGAATTAAATGTGCGCCAGCTTTTTACAACATTGCTTTATCAAAAAGAATATATTGAAATTCTAGAAGCAAGTGTTCAGAGTGCTCAGAGACAGTATGAGTCAGACCTTGCAAAGTACAACAGAGGAACTTTGGCACAGGTTAACGTCCTGAGTGATCAGGTTTCGCTTCAGAGCGCCCAGTTAACTTATGAAAATCAGAAAATCACTTACGAAAATAACCGCGCTTCTTTTAAGCAGATTTTGGGAATCTCTCAGGACACAAAAATTGAACTTGAAGGCTCTCTGGATTCAGTTTTATCTTTACCGGAGATTACAGAAGAATATGTTTCCTCAATAAGAAAAACCTCTACTTCCATGGCATCTTTAGAAAAGCAGAAGGAGATTGCGGAAAACTCACTTTTGGCAACACGCTTTAGTGCATGGGGTCCAAGTATTTCTGCTTCTTACAATCTTTCCTGGAGCGGAAATAATTCTGACGGAACTGGCGGTACAGGAGACTTTTCGTTTGCAAATGATCCGAGCACAAATGCTTTGACTCTTTCTGTAAGCATTCCGTTAGACGGCTACATTCCCTGGTCAAGCGGAGCCACTAGCATACAGTCTCAAAAGGATACGATAAAAACTTTAGATGTTCAGATAGAAAGTCAGAAAATTACGGAAGATGTAAACATTCAGAATTATCTTAATACAATAAAGTCTACTCAGAGTTCAATGAAACTTGGGCAGAGTAACGTGCGTCTTGCAGAGCAGACTTTAAGTCTGACTGAGGACGCTTATAATCACGGAACGAAGAGCCTTCTGGAGCTTCAGACGGCCCGTGACAACTTGAACAGTGCAAAGACAGACGTGCTTTCCAATGCAACAACGCTTATTACGGCAATATTGAATCTAGAAAACACTCTTGGCATTCCGTTTGGAACTCTTACAGATGGATTAACTTCTTCTGAAAGTGCAGAGTAAAAGAAAATATAAAAAAAGGACGGGGAGTAAAAACTCCCTTACAGAAAGGAGATTTATATGAGTGATGAAGTTTCTACAAATGCTTCAGCTTCTAAAAATGCAGAAAAAAAATCGAAAGTGCCGTTTATTATTGTAGGCATAGTGGCTCTTTTAGCTATTCTTACAGTTTTGTATACGGTGTCATACAAAAAGAAGTCTTCTCAAGGAGGAGGCTTTTTAGGTTTTGGAGGAGTGTCTGGAGCAGGGCAAACTGTAGTAACTGTTCGCACTCAAGAGGCGTCAAAAAGTGTTTTGCATGACTATGTTAACACAAATGGCGAAATTGAAACTCAAAGCTCTATAGATGTATTTCCTGATATAGGTGGAAAGATTGTAAGCGTTTCTGTAAGTTTGGGAACTACTGTAAAGCGTGGAGACGAAATAGCAGAAGTTGACCCTTCTGTTCCAGGAACTGAATACAAGCATAGCATTGTAACCGCTCCTATTAGCGGAACAATTACTAAAAGCCCTTTAAAGACAGGTACTACAGTAAACACTGCAAGTACCATTACTGTTATCGGAGATGTTTCAAATTTACAGATTACGGCAAATGTTCCAGAGCGTTATGTTTCTGTTTTAAAGACAGGGCTTAAGGCTGACATCACTCTAGAAGCATATCCTGACTCAATTTTTACTTCGACAGTAACTCGTGTTTCTCCGGTTGTAGATAGCACAAGCCGCACTAAAGAAATAATCCTTAACTTTGACAAGAAAGATCCCCGTGTAAATGCGGGAATGTTTGCAAAGGTAAAGTTATGGACTCAGGATTATTCTGGGGCCATTACAATTCCTTCTGGTGCAATCGTAGAAAAGAATGATACATCAAATGTTTATGTTATAAAGGACGGTAAGGCAGAACTTAGACCTGTTACACTTGGAAAAAACGTAGATAACGTTGTTCAGATTTTAACAGGTCTTACAGAAGGCGAAAGAGTTGTAGTAGAGGGAATCCGTGTTGTAAGCGACGGCGTTTCTGTTCATGATATAGCACTCTAAAAATAGCGGGGTAAAAATGATTAGTGAAAAAACTTTGCAGCACCCGCTTTTAACCCTAATGGTATTTGTGCTCTTAGGACTTGTAGGTGTCTTTACGTTAAGCAATACAGCAATAAGTCTTATGCCTGATGTTGACTATCCGTATCTTACGGTTTCTGCAACATACACAAATGCAGGACCTGAAAGTGTAGAAAAATCAGTAACAAATATAATAGAAAGTGGACTTGTTAGTGTTTCTAACTTAAAAAACATTACATCAACTTCATCTGAGGGAGCTTCCACAGTTGCGCTAGAGTTTAACTACGGCACTGACTTAGATGTTGCCACAAATGACGTCCGCGACAAACTTGACCGCATTTCAAAGAGCTTACCGGATGATGTAACCACAAGCATTTTTAAGATGGACGCTTCCAGTATGCCTATTATGCGCATTGCCGTTAGAGGTAACCGCACAACAGATGAACTTAAAGCCATTGCAGATGACCAGGTAACGGATGTTTTGGAGCAGGCAAATGGTGTAGCTGAGGCAACCACTTTCGGCGGACGAACGGCAATCGTTCGCGTAGAGTTGGAGCAGAATCGTTTGCAGGCTTACGGCTTAACGCTGAGCACTGTGGCAAGCGCACTGGCTACGCAAAACCTGGAGTTAGGTGGCGGAACCATTACCGAAGGTACGTTAGATTATTCAATCCGTACAGTCGGGGAATATTCCAGCATAGAAGAAATCAACAACACCGTAATTACCACGTTAAACGGTTATGATGTAAAGCTTAGCGACCTTGGAAGAGCCTTTATGGGCTACAAGGATGCCTCAAGCCTGGTTTACATAAACGGTGAGCCGGGCGTTTATGTTTCCATTACAAAGCAGTCCGGTGAAAACAGCGTTAATGTTGCAAATGAAGTTTACAAGAAAATAGATGAACTTGAAAAAACTCTTCCAAGCGACATAAGCCTTGAAATCATCCGCGACGATACAGATTCAATCCGTGACACATTAAATACGCTTTTAACTTCTGCGTGGCAGGGACTTCTTCTAGCAGTTTTGATTCTGTTCATATTCCTATGCTCCTTTAAGAGTACGTTTATTATTGCAGTTTCAATTCCGCTTTCAATCATCATCACAATGCTCTGCATGAACTTTGCAGGCATTACCCTCAATATGATAACAATGACAGGTCTTATCCTTGGTGTAGGTATGATAGTAGATGCATCCGTTGTTATGATAGAAAACATTTACGTTTACCGTGCACGCGGAGCAAAACCAAAGGTTGCCGCCGTTCTTGGAACCCAGGAAATGCTTATGTCCGTTTTATCGGGTAACCTTACGACAATCTGCGTATTTATTCCGTTCCTCTTCTTTATGAAAGATCTTGGCATGATGGGGCAGATGTTTAAAGGCATTATCTTTACAATCGTAATAGCTTTGGTTAGTTCACTCTTTGTTGCAATCTTCTTAGTTCCTGTTTTGGCAGGTCACTTTTTACCTCTAACAAACCGTAATGAACACCCTGTTACTAACCCGATTTTAAAAGCACTTTATGGTTTCTTTAACAAGGTACAGGATAAAGTCCGCCTGGGATACCGCTGGATTTTACAGAAAGCATTGAATCACAGACTTGTTACCATTTTAGTCTGCGTTGGAGCCCTTTTAATTTCTTTTATATTTATTCCAACTTTACGCATAAACCTTATGCCGATGGGACATGACGACAGCATTACGCTTAACGTAAACCTTCCTGTTGGAACGACTCTTGAGCAGACACAGACTGTAGTAAATCAGGTTCAGGAAATTATAGAGAACGAGGTAAAAGGATACACAGTCTTAACAACCAGCATAGGTGGCGGTTGGAACGGTAAAAGCTACAAGGGAACAATTACCATTCAGCTTCCAGAAAGTTCTGAACAGATTGATAACGACACAACCGTAAAAAATAAACTTCGTGCTCACTTTGACGAATTCCCTGATGCAACATTTAGTTTTGGTCGTGGTATGAGCCAGATGACCGGTGATGACTTAGACATTGCAATTCGTTCTTCAAGCCTGGACGCAGCTCTTGCCGTTGCAAAGCAGGTTTCTGATGTAATGAGTGAAATTCCAGACATTGGAGAGCCAAGCATAGACACCTCAGAAGGTCTTCCTCAGGTAGAAATAGAAATAGACAGAGAAAGAGCCTATAACTTTGGTGTAAACGTAAACACTGTTGCAAACGAAATAAACTACAGTATAGAAGGTAAAGCAAGCACTGTGTTCCGTAAAGACGGAGATGAATACACAGTTTATGTAATGCTTCGCCCGGAAGACAGACAGCAGGTTTTAGACTTAGAGCAGATTTATGTTACAGGCACAAAGGGCAGGGTAAGTGTTGCAAACTTTGCCCGTGTTGTAAAAGGCCTGGGACCAGTTTCAATCAGCCACGAAAACAGAAGCCGCATTGTTCACGTAACAGGAAATATAATTAGTAAACGTAACGCTAACCTTGTAGAGCAAGACATAAAAGAAGGTATTGCAAAGAGTTTTATTATTCCAGATAACGTAACTGTAAGCTACGAAGGTTCATGGAAAGACACAAAAGAGCAGGGAGCTGTTTTTTCAAAGATTATTCTTATGGCAATAATTTTAGTTTTTGGTGTTATGGCAGCAACTTACGAAAGTATTAAAGCACCTCTGATTAACTTAAGCACAATTCCATTTCTTGCAATAGGTGTAGTGTTTATTTACAAGCTTACGGGGCAGCCCATAAGCATTATGAGTGCAGTAGGTCTTATAATGCTGGTTGGTATTGTTGTAAATAACGGAATTATTTTAGTTGACTATACAAACCTTTTAATTGACCGCGGAATGAAGATGAAAGAAGCTTGTCTTGAAGCAGGTAGTAGCCGTCTTAGACCAGTTTTAATGACAACTCTTACTACAATTCTTGGCATGCTTCCGATGTGCTTTGCTACAAGCGGTAGTGCAGGAATGATGCAGCCGATTGGTATGGCAGTTGTTGGTGGATTAACTAGTTCTACATTCATTACGCTTTTCTTTATTCCAGTTTTGTATTCTCTTATTATGAAAGAGAAAAAAGGAAGCATGAGCCGAATTAAAGTAGAAATTCCTAGTGAATTTTCTAGCGACAAAAAGGAGGAAGAGTAATGTACCGCTGCGAGATTGTTTCAAATAAATCTGTAGAAGATGACATTAAGGAAGCCTTAGAACAGTACATTCCCGGAATTCTTTACACTACAATTCCTTTGGCATACGGACGCGGTGGAGATGACTACAAACTGGGCACTTCCACCTGGCCTGAAACAAACTTTGTTCTTGTAACTTATGTAGAAGACAAAGACCTTCCAATGGTAAAGGCTGTTATAAAAGGTACAAAAGAAAAGTTTAACCGCGAAGGTATAAAACTCTTTGTCGTAAAGGCAGAAGAGCTATAAAAACTTTTGCATTTCTTTTTGGCATAGCTGGTCGCACACTTCGTTGTACTTTATACCAGCATGCCCCTTTACCCATTTCCATTCAATGTTAAGCTGATTATAAAAAGTGTCCAGCTCTATCCAGAGTTCTTTGTTTAAGACAGGCTTTTTACTTGCCGTCTTCCAGCCGTTTTTCTTCCAATTGTTTATCCAGCTTGTAATTCCATTTTTTACATATTGACTGTCTGAATAAACTGCAACAGGGCGTGCTTTTAGACTTTCGTTCTCTACAATAAATCTTAAAGCTTCAATTGCAGCTTTTAATTCCATGCGGTTATTTGTTGTGTATTCTTCTCCACCGCTTAAAAGAGTTTCTTTTGTTTCATCTATGATAACGCAGCCCCAGCCACCTGGTCCCGGGTTTCCGCTGCATCCGCCGTCGGTATATACAACTAAAGATGAGTCTAAATTTTCCATGAGACTAATTTACTCTAAAAGCTTTCTTGTGTCCATGCCGGTCACTGTCAGCTATGCCATAAATTGTCAGCTATGTCACAAATTGTTGGATATGCCATATTAGCTATGCCTCAAAAAAAATGCCTGCCGTAAGTACAACGTACATTACAACAGGCTAAACGCACACAAAGTATTGGCTTTTTAGTGCCTATTACTTCCTCTCTTTGATAAGTTGCTTTACTGAATTTCTCCAAGAGCCTTACATTCAGCAATAACATCATCATCTGGCTCTAGGTTTCCCTTTAGTCCTTCTCCGTTAAGAACTGTTGCTCCTGCATTAGAAATGCGTCTTGCCCAGTCGCGAAGCCATTGTCCGTCGCCCCAGTCGTAGGAACCAAAGATTGCAACTTTTTTTCCTGAAAGACTTCCTTCAATTTTAGAAAAGAAATCTTCCATGCTGTCTTCCAAAACTTCATCACCCATAGCAGGGCTTCCTAAGATAAGTACATCGCTAGCAAGAACTTTTGCTTCATCTGCACTGTCTGCTGTGCTAAAATAGATTTCTGCACCGGTTGCTCTTGCACCTTCTTCTACAGCCTTTGCCATAGCTTCGGTGTTTCCTGTAGTACTTGCGTATACAATTGCCTTTTTCATTTAACATGCCTCCTTATCTAGCATTTTATTTTTTAATGTTAACCAGTTTAGTGTGATGTTTGTAATGTTCATTCCTTTTTCTAAAAGCTTAAAGCAGGAATCTCTACATTCTTTGTAAAGCTGCATAGTTTGGCATGCTTCTTGAACGTTTCCGTATACTTGCCATGCTCCTGTGTATTTGCTTTCTTTACCATTGTCTTTTTCAAATGCTATTACATCTTTTAAGGGGTAACCTAAAAAAAGTCCAATCTCGTGAGGAAAGTCTTCTGAATTAGAAGCATAAAGGCGTTTTATGAGTTCTGCAATTAAAGCTTTACTTCCTTTTGTTACAGGATAATTTTTTTCTTTAAGGTATGAGAGGGCATCTTTTGAATTTAATGTTAGTTCTATAAGAGCTTTATCATAAATAAAAACTAAAACAGGCTTTTCTTTTCTTGGAATTATTACAAATGTTTTTCCGCAACTAGAAAGTTCTCTGTTCCATTTATGTATTTGAGAGATTTCTTTTTGTGGATTTTTTTTTGAAAGAGAAAATAGACAGGCACTTTTTATTCCGCAAAGTGCAGGGGAAGCACATTGTAAAACAGTTTGTTCAAGAGTCATAACCTTCCCTCAAAAAAAGGAAAAGCGGAGCTGTGTTGTTTTTCTTTGTGGCTGTGTAAGGAGAATACCTGCACAACTCCGCTCTTTTTCGAATTTAAGACAAGTTAGTTATTGCTAACTTATAAAGTTACTATATGCTAACTATAAAAAAAGGTCAATAGGTTTTAAAAATTTTTTTATTTTTTTTTCACTAGAATTAGAAAATTTACCGTATATAAAAATACCCCGCCAGCTTTGGAAATATGAAGCTCACTTCATTCCATGCCGGCGGGGTGTTTTTTTATTCTAAATTAAATTAGAAAGCAATCCAGTAAACGATTGGGAATTTTACTGTGTAAGCAAGTGAATCTGCAAATGTTAAAGCAACATTTGTTGCAATGTAAAGACCTTGTTCTTCGCCAATGAAGAATTTTGCTCTTGGGCGGAAGTCAATTGTTGTACTTGTTTCATTATTAAAATCTGCCCAGGCACGGAATCTAAAATCTGCACCAAAGTTGTCTGCAAACTTATATCCTGCAAGTAAACCTGCATACATATCGTATCCAGAACCTGCGAAGTCTGTTACAAAGTCAAACTTGCAAGAGAATGCACCTTCTGCGTATGTTGCACCTAAGCTAACAAGGTTTGTTCCTGCAACATCTTCCATACCGTCTGCATCATTCCAAGTGTAACCTAAGTTAATTTCTGCACCTTCAAGACCTACGAAAGAAACATAAGCACCAGCTGAGCGGCTGTCATTTGCTACGTCACGAACAGATGCACCAAATGCTACAAGATCGCTGTCGTTGCTAGAAACCATATAGTCAAAACCAAAGCTGATGTCTGGGTTCTGCTTGTTGTCGCCTGCAAGGTCGTAACCAAAGTCAAGACCTGTACCAATGCGAAGACCATTAACTGGGCGTACGATAAGTGCGAAACCATTTTCTGTTGCAAAGTTACCAGTTGCAATATTGTCATCTTCTACAGGAAGGTAAGAACCTGTTGTAAATACCGGGTCGTGGAAACCAAGTGTAAGCATCTGAACCGGGCGGAATTCTACGTACCAGTCAAAGTCCCAATCTACTAAAGAGAATGTAGACTGGCTGAGAAAGTATGCACTTGTTGCATCTACACCAAAGTCAACACGGTCAGATGTAAAGTCTACAATAACTTCATCTCCAATTCCTGGGAATGAAACACCATCATTTTTAATCTTTACTGTGTCTGTAAAGAGATCGTTCTCAAAAGAGACTTCCTGAGCAAATGCTCCTAAAGCAAGCAATGCTGCTGCAGCAATAGCTAAAACCTTTTTCATAAATATACTCCTTTGCAAAGACAAGCTCAAAAGTTTTTTAGTTACTTTTGGCTCACTTGCAAGAAGTACTTTAGAGAAAGTTTTTGTAAAAGTCAATAGTTATAAAATATTTGTTATTTTGTACAAAAATTAAATTTTTACTCTAAAATTTATAAGCCAAACAAAATTACTCTTTCCAGCCTGTGTATTTGTCGCATTCCAAAATCTGCTTAGCATTTAAAATGCGTTCTGAACTTGGGCTTTCAACTCCTTCTAGCTTGTAGTCAAGACCTAAATCCTTATACTTATGAACGCCAAGAGTGTGGTACGGTAAAACTTCAACTCTCTTTACATTATGAAGTGTGCGTATAAAATCGCGAGTGAGTGTTAAGTATTCATCATTATCGCTATAGCCAGGAACTAAAACGTGACGAATCCAAATAGGCTTATTAATCTCGTCTAAATAATGGAACATGTCTATAATGTTTTCGTTTGGTCGCCCTGTAAGTTTTACGTGCTCTTCTAAGTCTATGTGCTTAATGTCCATTAAAAGGGTGTCGGTTAGCGTCATTAGTTTTTCAAATTTTATAAACCATTCACCTTTGTTTGTAAAAGGAGCTCCGCTTGTGTCTATGCAAGTGTTTATTCCATATTTTTTTGCTTCCGTAAAAAGTTCAAGCAGAAAGTCCAATTGCATTAAAGGCTCTCCGCCGCTAACGGTAATGCCGCCCTTTTCGCCCCAATAGCTTTGGCAGCTTAGAGATTCTTCTATAAGCTCTTTAGGCTCTCTTTTTTCACCTTTAGTCATATCCCATGTGTCTGGATTGTGGCAGAATGCGCAGCGAAGAGGGCAGCCGGAAAGAAAAATTATATAGCGAAGTCCCGGCCCGTCTACACTACCAAAACTTTCTATTGAGTGAATGTAACCTTGTGTCATTTTATTCCCCTTACAAACAGGGCGATTATAGCATATTTGGATGAAAAAACACAATGAAGCGGAGAATGTACTGTAGCTACCTCGTTAAATCCTTAACCCACCTGTACTTTTTAAAGTGGAGCAATACCCAGGGAATCTTTCCTACTTCGTCAAGGCAGGTGCATGCGTAAACTACAAGCGGATGCCAGTGGAATAAAAATGTTCCCAAAGCTGCAAGAGGAACTGCAACGCACCACATGCAAACTGCAAGAGAGTACATGTCAAAGAGAGTGTCTCCTCCGCAGTCAAAAATTCCGTTTATTAAAATTGTGTTTACTGCCCGGCCTATCATATAAAAAGCCATTATGAGCATCATGCCGTTAAGAAGTTTTTCTGCCTTTTTAGTTAATTGAACAAAGTTTTTAATGAAAGGAGTTACAGAAAGCATTAAAAGCATGGAAATAAATCCTGCGATAAATGCCAAAACTAAAATTTTTTCTCCGTAAAGTTTACCCTTTTCCAAGTTGCCCGCTCCCAGCTCGTTACCCACAACAATCCCGGCACCTGTTGCAAGTCCGTTACAAAGGCAACACACTAAATCTCTTATGACACTGGAAACAGAATTTGCTGCCGCTGCATCCTGCCCCATGTGTCCCATGAATGCAGAGTAGGAAGTAAAGCCAACTCCCCAAAAAATAAATGCTCCAAGCAAGGGTGCCATGCATTTAAAAAAATCTTTTAAGACAGCCATGTTCCTTTCAAAAAAAGATTTTATTTTTGGAGATAAAAAATTCTTTTTTAACGAAATTAAAACGCACCACAAAAGCTCTATTATTCGGCTTATTAAAGTTGCAAGTGCCGCCCCTTCTGCTTCCATTTTGGGAAGTCCTAGAAGACCAAATATAAAAAGTGCATTTAACACTATGTTCAGTAAAACCGTACAGCTGCTAATTAACGCTGTCATTCCTGAGTGATCCGTAATCTTCATCACCACAAGATAAATTTGAGAGATGCCTGTTAAAAGATAAGACCAGCCTGCAATTTTTAAGTATTTAATTCCGATTTCTATTAAAGCGTCCTCGTTTGTAAAAATCAGCATTAAGACTTTAGGAAACGCCTCACAGGCAATAAAGAATAAAAGGCTAATAAAACCTGAAAGCTTTAGTGCCAGTGCAAAAATATAGTTTAACGTCTTTTTGTCTTCTTTCCCCCAGTACTGTGCCCCGAGGACAGAAGTTGTGGTTACAGCCGCGCCTACAATCATATTCTGTATAAAC
Source organism: uncultured Treponema sp. (assembly GCA_937877515.1). Classification (GTDB taxonomy): domain Bacteria; phylum Spirochaetota; class Spirochaetia; order Treponematales; family Treponemataceae; genus Treponema_D. The sequence continues at coordinate 53,979 of CALFIX010000034.1, read as the reverse complement.
TGAATCTGAGTTGCCAGGGAAACAGCACTCATTGAGTTCTGCTCAATGCGTCCAAGCATAAATGCATCTGCGGCGGCAACCAGCGAAAGCATTAACGACTGCAATGCAATGGGAAGCGAAATGCGTAAAAGTTTTTTTGTAAATACGCTGTCAGAGAATAGTTTACTTTGTGCGTTAGCTCTCATAGAAAAAGGATTTTACAGAAACTTTAAATTATTGTCGAGTAAAAAAAATCCCCTCCAGTGCTTGCCAGAGGGGAAGTTTATGCGTTAAAGCACTTTTCTAAACTTACAGTGTACCATGGCAAGTACGAGCGATAACGTCGTCCTGCTGTTCCTTTGTAAGGTTAATGAAGCGAACTGCGTAACCAGAAACACGAACTGTAAAGTTTGCATATTCAGGCTTTTCTGGGTGAGCCTGGCAGTCCTTAAGCTTTTCTACTCCGAATACGTTTACGTTAAGGTGGTGTGCACCCTTTGCAAAGTATCCGTCCATTACGTTTACAAGGTTTTCTACGCGCTCTTCTTCTGTGTGTCCGAGTGCATCAGGGTTGATTGTCTGTGTGTTAGAAATACCGTCAAGAGAATACTCGTAAGGTACTTTTGCAACAGAGTTAAGGCTCTTTACAAGACCCTTTGTTTCTGCACCGTAAGATGGGTTTGCTCCAGGGCTGAATGGCTCGTGAGCTTTTCTTCCGTTTGGAAGAGCACCTGTTGCCTTACCATATACAACGTTAGAAGTAATTGTAAGGATAGATGTTGTTGGCTCTGCATTGCGGTATGTGTGGTGCTTCTTAATCTTACCGATGAATGTCTTTAAGAGCCACTTTGCAATTTCGTCTGCACGGTCATCATCCTGTCCGTAGCGTGGAAAGTCGCCAGTAACTTCAAAGTCGTAAGCCATGTTTGGAGCAACACCGATAACCTTTGTCTTGTCCTTTTTGTCGTGAATTTCAATGTCGCGGCGGAGAACCTTTACCTTTGCGTATTTAATTGCGCTAAGTGAGTCTACAACGTGGCTGAAGCCTGCAATACCAGTTGCAAATGTGCGGCGTACGTTTGTATCAATAAGAGCCATTTCTGCAGCTTCGTAGTAGTACTTATCGTGCATGTAGTGGATTGCATTCAATGTGTTTACATAAAGACCTGCAAGCCAGTCAAGCATAATGTCGTACTTGTGCATAACTTCGTCGTAGTCAAGGTATTCAGAAGTAATTGGTGCCATTTCTGGTCCTACCTGAACACCAGGAGTTAAGCCTGCTTCTTCATCCTTACCACCGTTGATGGCGTAAAGAAGAGCCTTTGCAAGGTTAGCACGAGCACCAAAGAACTGCATTTCTTTACCTGTCTGAGTTGCAGAAACACAACAGCAGATAGAGTAGTCATCACCCCAAACCGGGCGCATAACATCATCGTTTTCGTACTGAATTGAAGATGTATCGATAGAAATCTTTGCAGCATAGTTGCGGAAGTTCTTTGGAAGTCTCTTTGAGTAAAGAACTGTAATATTTGGCTCAGGGCTAGGTCCCATGTTTTCAAGAGTGTGGAGGAAGCGGAAGTCGTTCTTTGTTACCATAGAGCGTCCGTCCTGTCCTAAACCTGCTACCTCAAGAGTTGCCCAGATAGGGTCACCGGAGAAGAGCTGGTTGTAGCTTTCGATACGGGCAAAGCGTACCATGCGGAACTTCATAACCATGTGGTCAACAAGCTCCTGTGCCTTTTCTTCTGTAAGAACGCCGTTCTTAAGGTCGCGTTCAATGTAAATGTCTAAGAATGTTGCAATGCGTCCGACAGACATAGCTGCACCGTTCTGTGTCTTAATGGCAGCAAGATAACCGAAGTAAAGCCACTGGAATGCTTCTTTTGCAGTCTTTGCAGGTTTAGAAATATCAAAACCGTAAAGAGCAGCCATTTCTTTCATCTGCTTTAATGCTTTAATCTGTTCTGCAACTTCTTCGCGGAGGCGGATAACATCATCTGTCATTGTTCCGTCGCCAATGTTTGCAAAATCCTTTTCCTTAGACTTAATAAGGAAGTCAATACCGTAAAGGGCAACACGGCGGTAGTCACCAACGATACGTCCGCGACCGTAAGTGTCAGGCAAACCTGTTAAAATGTGTGCTGAGCGGGCTTTGCGGATTTCCGGGCTGTATACCTGGAAAACTGCATCTGAGTGAGTTTTGTGGTATTCAGTAAAGATTTTGTGAAGATCTGCATTTGGCTTGTATCCGTACATTTCGCAAGACTGCTCTGCCATGCGGATTCCACCAAAAGGCATAAATGCTCTCTTAAGAGGCTTGTCTGTCTGAAGTCCGACTACCTGCTCCAAGTCTTTTCCTTCCGGGCAAATATATCCTGCTGGATGAGAAGTAAGACCTGTAACAATTTCTGTGTCCAGGTCAAGAACACCACTTCTTTCCTTTCCGTCTAAACCTGTAGACTTCTTTTCGTGTTCTGCCTTCTGGAGCTTCTGGAGCTCGTCAAAAAGTTTGTTGGTTGCCTGTGTAGGTCCAGCAAGGAAGCTTGAATCTCCGTCATAAGGCGTGTAGTTCAGCTGAATGAATTCACGGACGTTTACTTCGTCCTGCCAAAGACGGCCTGTCTTAAAGCCGTTCCATTCTTCTCTTAAACTCATTGTAAAACCTCTTTGTATAGTAGTTTAAAAACCAAAAAATGAATGTCCAAATTGCTAGTTTTAAACTAGCACCGTTACTACTATAATCAAAACTATAGAAATATTCAACTAAATTCTTAATATATTGTATAAAATACCGCTACATTTGGGGTTTGAAGTGAAAAATGTAATACTTTTACACTTTATATAACATTTTAAGCTTTGTTTAAGTTTTGAATTTTTTGTATAGTGTATGAATATGCAGAATTTTATATTAAGTCTGAATAAATATGCGAATTTGTCTTAAAAATAGTACGCTTCTATGCCAGACTAGTTTTCGTAATTACATTCAAAATTTTCATTTAAAGCACACACCTGAAAAAGATACAGATAGCCCTTCTCCAGATTTTCCAGTGTAAAAGAATTTGAGTCTGAATAGTAGAGAAGGTAGTCTGCTCCGGCAGATACTCAGCTTTCTGTAGTCTTCGTAATATGAAGTTCTTGAAATTACATTTCTTTGGATAGTGTAAAATGAGGTGTCAAGAAAGTAGTTTTTTTACAGTGACATAAATGTAGAACTCTTTACATTTCAATAGCTATCTCTTAAAATAAACTTAAGAAAGTTTAAAAGTTTCTAGGAGAGAAATATGAAAAAGTTAAAAAAAGGGGTTTGCATAGTAATTTTATATATGCCACTGGTAAGCTGTCACTTAGCAACACCTTTATGTAATATTGTAGATGTTAACTATACTGGTTCAGAAAGCGTAAGTTCTGTAGAAGGTGAAAACGTAAAAACTTCTGTCACTTCAAAAGTTTTATTAGATACCTGTTCACGTTCTGCAATTTATGAAAATGGAATAACTATAAATGTAGATTCAAAAAACATTCGTTCTGCTCAAGTTTCAAACGCTTCAAGAGAATCTTTTTACAACACTTTTAAAACAGCGTGCAGAACTTGCAGTACAGAAAATATTGAAGAGACAGAAACCTCCACTTCTGACAACCTAGATTTTGAACTTACAACGCTAAATATTTCTGAAGCCGATAAACTTTTGTATGACGCTGTAAAAGAAAATCTTTCTACTTCTGAGCAATTGCAATCGAACGTGATTGAAGAAAAACTTGAAGAGCTAATAGATTTAGAAAGCCTTTCCTCCGCTATAGAAACTTATTTGCAAGATGACGCAAGAGCAGTAAGTTTAGTTTCACGAAGTGCAGATTCAGAGTTAACACAAGAAGAAATAGAAAAACTTATTTCTATAGTTCAAGAAGCAGTAGATGCACAAGGAGCAATAATTGCAGAAGAAGTTCTCCAACAGATGGTATCTTATACAGCCTATAAAGAGTGTTGACACTTTAGGTTTATATTGTTCGCAAGTTGCATGGCTTACATGGTCATAGACAATGATACAGTTGAATATGCCCGCTTTGGAAGTAAATATCCATATTTACCATAAGGAGAGAACATTGAAAGTCTTACATAAAATTCTATTTTGCATAATTACGATAATTTTATTCTCTTCATGTGATTTATTATATTCACTGCTTTCTGGTGAATATGAGGAAGATACAAAAATTGATAAAATAACCAGTCGGTTTACACTGTCAGATAATTTAGTTTTTTATAAATAACAGTTCTGATACCGATGTTGAATCCACTTTTGTCATTGATGCAGAAAACATGAACATTGTTTCTAGAATTTATTATACAAACGGAAAACACGAAATAGGTGCCTCACAAGTAACTCCATACAATGGAAAACTATGGATTTTAGGGGCGTGCAATGCTCATAAAGTTTTAATTCTTAATACTGAAACTGGAAAGGTAGATGAAACTATAACATTCACGGAATGGAATGCTCACCGTATGAATTTCTTGCCATCTATAAATAAACTTGCTGTTATGCATGGAAATAGATACAACAGAGGTTGTTCTGTGTCATTAATAAATCTTTCAACCCATAAATATGAAAATCTTGCATAAATACAACAAATTGCTCCACAATTAGAAGATATAAATAATCAAATTTACGGAAGTGGAAATGAGTTTGAACCTAGAACAGAAAGAGGTTTTGGAACATACACGTTTAGTGGCGATGAGTTTTCTTTTAATAAAGAATTTTCTGTAATTTCTGCAAATGATTCGGTCGATGCAGAATTAGTAGTTGTAAAAAAATTTCTTGTTTTAGACGATGGTACTTATGTTGTTTGTGACAACACAATCGGTATAAAAATTCTTTACCCAGATGGTTCAATTGGTAAAATTTGGTATGGAGAAGAAACCGATGACTACCGAGAAGTTGATAATATTTATTATTCAAGTGAATATGACAGAATCTATGTAGAGGGGGGAAAAGGATATCGCTTGACGTATTTAGAAAAGGGCAATGATGGAATATGGGAAAGAAATGAAAACTCTCTAATTCCATTTACTGTTTATCATGGACTTAGAGCCTCTATGCTAAATGGCAACACGTGGGTAACAACATACCCAAGTGATGATTACACAACATTCATTGTACTTTTCTATGACATAGGAGATTTAACGCTAAAAAAAGAAATCCACTGGAATCTTTCTGATGATACTATGACTGTGGTTGAGTAAAAAAAATCACCTACGCCCGACTCCGACGGCGCGAACGCGGTGCGGCAGCACTGAAACCGGCGGCGGCGGGGTTGTTAAGTGAATATCTGCTTTTGTGAAAAAATAATAACCACAACAAAAAAAGTACCGTCCTAAAATTTATATCCCCTTGCACAAAAAATACCGCTATGCTAGTATGCATACAACTTCAGGGCGAGGTGTAATTCCTCACCGGCTGTAAGCAGATAATCTGTAAGCCAGCGAGTCCTTGGCATAACGCTAAGGTCATGATACGGTGCAAGTCCGTAGCCGACGGTATAGTCCGGATGGAAGAAGTAAACAAATGTTTTTCTGCTTGCAGTGGCAGAGAAAATTTTTACAAGTTTATTTTGAATTCCTTATGAGTCCCTGTTGTTTGCAGGGATTTTTTTATGTTCACAGGAATTATTGAAGAAACAGGTAGCATCTCTTTTCTTAACTTAAACGAACAAAGTGGTTCGCTCTGTATAAACGCAAAACTTGTTTTAGAAAACACAAAACCCGGCGACAGTATTGCAGTTAACGGAGTGTGCCTTACAGTTACATCGCTTACAGAAAATTCTTTTACAGCAGATGTGATGGCAGAAACCGTACGCAAAACAAGCTTATGTTCTCTCAAAAAAAACAACATCGTAAATTTAGAAAGAGCACTTTCTGCTCAAGGCAGATTTGGCGGACACATTGTAACAGGGCACATAGACGGCACTGGTAAAATTACAGAAATCAAAAAAGAACAGAATGCCGTCTGGTATTACATTTCTTCTTCTAAAGAAATTTTATCTTTAATCGTGCAAAAAGGTTCTATCTGTATAGACGGCATAAGCCTTACGGTTGCAAAAGTTTTAGACTCATCTTTTGCAGTTAGCATAATTCCACACACTCAAAAAAACACAAATCTTTTTACAAAAAAAGTTGGCGACAGCGTAAACTTAGAAAACGACATCTTGGCAAAGTATGTAAAAAAATTACTTTCGCCCGACTCAGCCGATTTTCACGAAACCGAAACAGACACAGAAAATAAATTAAACGAATGGCTTAGGGAGGGAGTATTAAGATGAATAAATACAACTCAGTTAAAGAAGCACTAGAAGATTTACAAAACGGAAAAATCATTTTAGTAAGCGACGATGAAAAAAGAGAAAACGAAGCAGACATGATTTTATCCTCGCAGTTTGCAACACCAGAAAACATAAATCTTATGGCAAAGTATGCCCGCGGTCTTATTTGCATGCCGATGAGTGAGTCTATTGCGCAAAGGCTGAATTTTTACCCGATGGTAAATCAGAACACAGACAATCACAACACCGCTTTTACAGTTTCTGTTGACCACAAAGAAACTTCTACCGGAATTAGTGCTTACGACAGAAGTCTTACTGCGTTAAAATGCATAGAAAAAGGCTCTAAACCAGAAGATTTCAGGCGACCGGGCCACATGTTCCCTTTAGTCGCAAAGAAGGGTGGCGTACTCGTTCGTGCAGGACACACAGAAGCAACAGTTGATTTATGCCGTCTTGCAGGTTTAAAAGAATGTGGACTTTGCTGCGAAGTAATGGATGAAGACGGCACCATGATGAAAAAAGAAAAATTATTCAACCTTGCACAAAAACTTTCGCTAAAGTTCATCACTATAAAAGATTTACAGGACTACATACGCATTAACGAAAAGCATGTTGTTCAGGAAGCAAAAGCAAAACTCCCAACAGAATTCGGAGAGTTTACAATTTACGGTTACGTAAACGACATTACGGGTGAACATCACGTGGCACTTGTAAAAGGCGAAATTAAAGACGGAGAAAATATTCTTTGCCGCGTTCACTCAGAATGTTTAACAGGTGATGTATTTGGAAGCTTAAGGTGCGACTGCGGACCTCAGTTAAAAAAGGCGATGGAAATAATTTCAAATGAAACACGGGGAATAATTCTTTACATGAGGCAGGAAGGCAGAGGTATTGGTTTAATAAACAAACTAAAAGCATACACTTTACAGGAACAAGGCTACGACACTGTTGACGCAAACATAAAGCTAGGTTTTGAGCCTGACTTACGGGAATACTGGGTGGGCGCTCAAATTTTAAAAGACTTGGGCTGCAAATCACTTAGGCTTTTAACAAATAACCCTGATAAAATTTACGGCTTAGACGGCTTTGGCATAAAAGTAAACGAAAGAGTTCCCATAGAAATAAAGGCACAAAAGTATGATGAGTTTTATCTTATTACAAAACGAAACCGAATGGGACACCTGTTTACAGAAAACTTAGGAAAATAATTTTTAAAAACAATTTGGAGGTACAGATATGGAAGAGATTAAAGTTGTAGAAGGCAATCTTGTTGCAGAAGAAGGAGTAAGAGTTGCAATCGTCGCTAGCCGCTTTAACGAAATTATCGTTACAAAACTTTTAGGTGGAGCGGTGGACGGCCTTACCCGCCATGGAGTTTCAAAAGAAAACATCACAACCGTATGGGTGCCAGGTGCCTTTGAAATTCCTTTAATTGCAGACAAACTTGCATCATCTAAAAAATATGATGCCGTAATTGCAGTGGGTGCAGTAATACGCGGTTCTACAAGCCACTATGACTATGTTTGCTCAGAAGTTTCTAAAGGCATTGCTCAAGCCTCATTAAAAAACGGAATCCCAGTCCTCTTTGGCGTAATCACAACAGAAAATATAGAGCAGGCAATAGAAAGGGCAGGAAGCAAATCTGGTAACAAAGGCTACGACTGTGCTTTAAGTGCCATAGAAATGATAAACGTTATAAAGCAGATTTAGAAAACTTATTTGACTTTATAGCTGATTTTTTATATTGTTAGTCCATGCTAACAAGAAAATCTTTTTTTATTACACTATTACTTTCCTTTGCAAGCTTAGTGTTTGCAGAGGACTACACACAAAACTCAGTTTTATCTGTAATGTCAACGTCCTACCCTGCTGACGTTTCATACTCAGTAACACACGATGAAAACTCTTTAGAAAAAGTTTTACTCACAGTACATGAGTTCTCTTACAAAGATAAAACTGTTGGAGAATTTTCTGTTGAACTTTTACAAGATAAAAACAACAAAAATGTTTTTACAACAAAGAACACGACAGTAAAAGCTGTAAGTGCAGAAAAAACAACAGATATTACAATTTCATCTTTAGAGCTTAGTCAGAATTCTTTAGTTATGAAATTTAAGCCCGGGAAAATGCCTTTTAATATTACGCTAAAACCGGCTCAATAATGTTGTGCAATAAATTCCTGTACTTCGCTTAAAGTTGGCAAGGCAGGAATTGCTCCACGACGCGTAACACAAATAGAAGCAACCGAATTTGCAAACTTAAGATGTTCTTCTAATTTTTCTTTTGTAAAAGAAAGGAAAGATTTATCTTTTGTTATGCAATATAAAAATCCACCTGTAAAACTATCACCTGCACAAGTTGTATCTACCACTTTTACCTTTGGAACACCTATTGTACCAGTTATAAAATTATCATTTAAATCTTTAGAAGCATAAAAAACACCTTTAGAGCCAAGCGTAATTAAAACTAAACTTACACCTAAGCTCATAAAATATTTTGCACCTTCTTCTAGTTTTACATCTTCACATAAAAGACTTAGTTCTTCTTCACTTACCTTTATTATATCTGCACTTGGAATAATACTTTTCATTAACTGTATTGCATCCTTACGTCCACCCCAAAGTTTTTCTCTGTAATTTGGGTCGTAAGAAATTAACGAACCACTTTCCTTTGCAATCTTAATAGCCTTTAATGTTGCTCCTTTACATGGTTCATCTGTAAGAGACAGTGAGCCTACATGAAAAATACAACTAGATTTTATAAGTTCTTCATCTAAATCCTTTTCAGAAAGCTGAGTATCTGCGCCCGGATTTCTGCAAAAACTAAACTGTCGTTCCCCATGTTCATCTAAAGAAACAAAAGCTAAAGTTGTATGCTGCTCAGAAGTTTTTCTCATACCACGAGTGTCTACACCAATTTCTTCCAAAGCCTTTTTACAATCTGCACCAAAGCTGTCAAAACCTGTCATGCCTATAAACGCACTTTTACCACCAAGCTTACTAACAGCACCAGCACAATTTGCAGGAGCCCCTCCAGGATTTTCTTCAAAAAGATTTTTGCCGGCTTCAGAAATTCCAGCAGGTGTAAAATCTATTAAAATTTCGCCTAAAGCAACTACATCAAACTCTTTCATTTTATATCCTCTTTAAGCCACCTAACTTCATAGGGCTCTAAAACCTGTACCAAGTGATTTTTAAAAACTCTACCAGTAAGTAAATCTACACTTTCATCAGACCAGGCATCTATCATGAATTTGGCTTCATTCTCAGAAAAATTTGCAACAACATGAATTGTTCCACGTCTAAAAGCAAACACATGACTATCTTGAGTGTCATAAAAAAATATTTCACTACCACCTAAAAGTTTTTCTCGCTTACGCAATGTAATTACTTTCTTTACAAAATAAGAAACCTCCTCTTGAGATTTATATTTTGCATTTTCAAGCCAATTTGTTTTAATTCTATGCACCCAACGAGAATCCTCTTTTTTAGATTCATCATCTTTATAAGAGTAATCATTAAAGACGGCATTTTCATCACCAGCATACAATAGTGGAATTCCTGGAAGTGCAAATAAAACTGCATACATCATTTGCATACGCTTTATGGCCATATCACGCCAAAGAGCATTACCTTCTAGTTCAGCTTGTTCTAGTCCTGCAAGGCTCGCCATTGTTCCACAAATACGGCAGTCCCCAGTTGTAGGATTTAATTGAAAAGCTTCTCCTTTTCCGAATGTACCTTCAAAACGACCAGTAAAAAATTTATTTAAAAATTTTCTGTGTTCATAACCATTTATACCAAGACTTGCTGCATCTTCATCACTAAAAGTCCAGCCAATATCATCATGACAGCGAATATAATTTACCCAAGCACAATCCTTAGAAATATACCATCGCTTCTTTAATGAAAAAGTTAAAAGATTAGTATCTCTTGTAGCAACTGTAGACCAAAACAATGCCATCTGCAATGGATTATAACTTATATGACATTCATTTGTATTTATGTAACGCACAACCTCATCTGGGTGAACAATTGCTTCGCTTTTAAAATACAACCAGGGTGCAGCTATACGTGCAACATACTGAAAAGCCTGAATAAGTGTATGAGCCTTAGAAAGACTTTCACATACAGTACCTTTTTCTTTCCATACAAATGCAAGAGCATCCAATCGCAAGACATCAACACCAAGATTTGCAATAAATAAAAGTTCTTCACACATTGCAAGAAAAACTTCCGGATTTGAATAATTTAGATCCCACTGAAAAGAATTAAATGTTGTCCAAACCCATTCATCTGTTTTTTCTAAATAGGTAAAAGAACCTCGCCTTACTGTAGGAAAAATTTCTCGCAAAGTAGAATTCCATTCATCTACTTCTTTTTTATCTTTGTAGATGTAATAAAAATTGCGATACTTTTCTTCACCTTTTTTTGCTTTCTTTGCCCACTCGTGTTCATCACTTGTATGATTAAAAACAAAGTCTAGTACAAGGCGAATTCCGTTTTTATGAAATTCTTTAGAAACTTCACGCAAATCTTCTATTGTACCAAGATCTTCTCTTACACGACGATAAGAACTTATTGCATAGCCACCATCATTTTCTTTTTTAGGACAATCAAACAATGGCATCAAATGAACATAATTTACACCAAGCTCTTTTATATAAGGAATTTTCTCTATGAGCCCTCTTAAATTTCCTGCAAACAAATCTACGTAGAGCATCATGCCTACAGTCTGTTCACTTAAATACCATGGCTTTTCTAAAGTCTGGTCTTCTTCATTATATTCTTGTTTATCTTTAGAAGATTTTTTCATCAAAGCTTCTAATCTAGAAAGAATATTATAAAAATCCCAACGCTCACCATACAATTCATAAAGTCTTTGCGTAAGAGGAGCCATATTTTGTTCAAGTCTTGTCTGATACATAAAAATATTCCTTATTTTTAAAACCTTAACCTTTTACAGAACCTGCCAAAAGTCCACGCACAAAGAATTTTTGTAAACCTAAGAATACTGCAAGTGGTAAAATCATAGAAACGAATGCACCAGCTGTTAACAAATGCCAGTCAGTACCACGTGTGCCTGCCATATTCATAAGACGAACAGTAACAACTTGCAGCTTTTGTCCTGCACCACTTAAGAATACCAAAGAAACTAGCATATCATTCCATACCCAAATAAACTGGAAGATTGCAAAAGAAGCTATTGCTGGCATGCTAAGAGGTAAAATCAGTCTAACAAAAGTTGTAAAATGGCTAGCACCATCTATAAATGCTGATTCAAGAATAGAACGAGGCAAAGAGGAAATATAATTATACATCATATATGTTGCAAGTGGTAAACCAAAACCTGTATGTGCAAGCCATATTCCTAAGTAGCTTCCGTTAAGACCAATCTTATTGTAATCGCGTAAAATTGGAATAAGAGAAATTTGTAACGGAACTACTAAAAGTGCAATAATCATTCCAAATAAAACATTGCGGCCTTTAAAATCTAACCACGCAAAACCATAAGCTGCTGCAGCTGCAATAAGAATAGGAATTATTACAGAAGGAAGAGTTACAGCAATAGAAGATAAAAATGCACTAAGCATTGTAGCTCCACGTACTGTCTGTGTACCTGTTGCATTACCAACATTATAACGCTGCCCAAATAAAACCTGATTATAGTTATCAAGTGTAAAATCGCCAAGATTTTTTAAAGCCTTCCACCAACCAGTTGAACTTGCAGCATCGGCAGTACGAAATGAAGTTACAAAAATTCCAATTGTGGGAATTGTCCACATCACACAAAGAAGCACTAAAATTACAGTAATTATAATGCGAGCAGGAGTTATTTTTTCTTTTTCTTTCATTTAAATGCCTCCCTGTTACGAAATTCTTTTAAATTGTAATAGATTACAGGACTTACACCTATTAAAATTAAAATTGCAATTGCAGAACCACGCCCATAATTTTGGAAAGTAAACATCTGCTTATATTGCTGGCTTGCAAGAACTTCTGTTCCAAACATACCATTTGTCATAGAGTAAACAATATCAAAACATTTTAATGCAGCAAGAAGAATTGTTGTGCTTACACTTATTAAAGATGCTCTAATATTTGGAATTATTATCTGCATTAAAATTCTAAATTCACTAGCACCGTCTATGCGAGCAGCTTCTATCATATCTTCTGGGACAGCTTTTAAGGCCGCACTTAAAACAACAAGTGCAAAACCTGTTTGAAGCCAAACAAATATTGCAATTAAGAAAAAATTATTCCATGGAGCTTTACCCAACCAGTTTTGAGGTTTCCCACCAAAAGCAACTACAATAGCATTTAAAAGACCAATCTGTTCTGCTCCACCAAACTTTGCAGCATACATAAATTTAAAAATTACACCTGCACCAACTAAAGAAATAGACATCGGCAAAAATATAAATGTCTTCGAAACTTTCTCTATCGTACTTCTTTCTGCAAGAATTGCAAAAATTAAACCAAGCAAAACACTAAAACCTGTTCCAAACACAAGCCACAATAAAGTATTGCGTATAGAAGTAAGCATAGATTTATCTGTAAACAAATACTTATAATTATCAAACCAAACAAATTTTGTAGAAGTCTTATCCATAAAGCTCAATAAAAAAGAGCGCACTGTAGGAATTAAAAGATACCAGCCCATTATTAAAACAGCTGGCCCTATAAAAATATAAGGAACAATCTTATTGTAAATTTTTGTAGGAAAAATCTGAGCTAATAAATTTAACGAATAAAAAATAAGAACAACAGAAAGAACTCCCCAAATAATGGCAACTAAAGTAGTTGGAATCTGAGGAAGTATATTTGATTTTAAAAGCACAAATCCACTTACACTGACTGCAACAGTCAATATTACAATTAAACAAGTTTTCAATATGTCTGTAATTGATGCACTCTGTTTAAGAGCTTTTGATTCAGCCATAACATTTTCTCCCGAACAAACTTTATAGTTCGTTTTACTATAAAAGCTGCCTGAACGTTATTACACTGAACAGACAGCTTTATAATTTTATTTAGACCATGTTTCTTCTATTGTCTTAAGAGCTTCTTCTGCAGTTTCTGCACCAGAAACATAGTTTACCATACCTGTCCAGAAAGAACCTGAACCAACTTCTGTAGGCATTAAATCTGAAGCATCAAAACGGAAAACGCTTGCATTTACTAAAATCTTTGCAATATCTCTTTCTACGCTAGAACCATAATCATCAAAATTTTGATTTTTATGAGGGAACAAAGCTCCTCCTACTCTAGCCCAAGGTGCACAAGCATCCCAGGTTGTTAAGAAAGTAAGAAATTCTTTTACACCAGGTTTATCAGAAAATGCAACAAACTGGTCTCCACCACCTAAAACAGGTGTGCCCCATTTTTCATCAACTCCAGGAAGAGCAAATACACCAACATTTTCTTCCATGTTGTCCTGAATTTCCTGCTGCATAAAACCTGTAATAAAGTTGCCCTGACGATTCATCATTGCTTTAGGAGGATTTTCAAACAAAGGTTTAATACTGTCTCCATAGTTCATGGTTACAATATTTGAAGCACCCCCGTAAACGTATTTATCATTTAAAAAGATTTCACCACAATATTTAAGAGCCTTTACAACTACTGGATCATTAAAGGCAATTTCGTGGTTTACCCATTTGTCGTATACATCAGGGCCTGCAGTTCTAAGCATCATATCTTCAAGCCAGTCTGTTCCTGGCCAACCTGTAGCTGCTCCGCTTTCAAAACCTACTGTCCAAGGTGTAATACCATCACTAACCATCTGTTCTTCAAGTGCTCTAAGTTTTTCCCATGTAGCAGGAATTTTATAACCACGCTTTGCCCATTCTTTCTTGTTATACCAAACAAAACTTTTTGCATTTACACGATGAAATACACCATAAACCTGACCATTATAAGAACCAAGTTCCTTCCAAACTGGTGCATAGCTATTATCAATTGCTGCAACAACATCGCTATCTAAAGCCTTAATCAACCCAGCTTCTGCAAAACGCTTCATTGTTCCTGGCTGAGGTAAGACTGCAATATCTGGAGGAGTGTTTGCCTGTGTTTCTACTTGAATTTGAACCTCAAAGTCTGGGCTACCTTCATAAGTTACCTGGTACCCATCATCTTTATGCATTTCATTAAAGATTTTTACAATTTCCTGGAAGCGAGCTTCTTCTTCCCCACGGAATGCACCTTCAATACGAATAATTCCTTCTTCACTTTTCTTAGAATTAGAAGAACCTTCTTTCTTACTGCAACCTGTTAACACAGCAAGAACTGCTACAGTAAAAGTTACTGCACCAACCATAACATTTTTTTTCATATAGCCTCCTTAAGCTACAAAATTGCAACCAATAAAACCAGATAGCTAGCTTTTATATTTTCTAAGAGCTCAAAAACCTGTTGTTTCACGCTCAATAACTTCAATCGGAACTCTTGCCGTTACAACTGCACTCTCTTTTTTTGCAATTCGCTCTAGAACAAGCCTTGCTGCAACACGTCCCGACTCTTCAAGACTCTGACTTACAGACGTAAGCCCAAGATATTCACTAACATCAATGTTATCAAAACCAATAACCTTTATTTTTTCAGGAACATCTATACCTTTACTCTGAGCCACACGAATAAACCGAGCAGCAATTACATCACTGGAACAAAAAACAGCATCTGGTAAATCTTTCTGCTCAAGATATTTTTCCAACGATTCATCTAAAGTTCCTTCAGAAAAATCTCCAATCCAAACATGCTCTTTTTTAATAGTAATTCCCTGATTTGCAAAATAAAAACTAAAACCTCTAAATCTTTCTTCTGTCGCACTGACAGTATATTCTTTGCTAGAGTACTGCCCCACAAACCCTGGTCTCTTAACACCTCTCGAAAACAAAAATTCTGCAGCAAGCTGACCACCTTGTAAGTTTTGAACAAGAACACTATCAAATCCTTCACATTCACATTCAACAAAACAAACAGGAAACTCAGCTTCGCGTAATAGTGTAAGAATTTTTTCTTCAGGCTTAACACAAAGCATAATCAATCCATCAACTCGACGAGTATTTACAAGCATCTGAACGTAATTTTCTAAATCTTCTTCTGTGTCCATAGAATAAATTACTAATTCGTAATGCTCAGATGTCAAAACCTGTGCCACCCCGCGAAGTCGCTCCATAAACGAAGGCTGCGTAAAAAAAGGAGCCACAACACCAATCTTTTTGTATGATGCACGAGCATTAGCAACAGCATCAGCTTTAGGAACAAAATTCAGGGCATTAATAGCTTCCTGAACTTTTTCTCTCTTTTCCTTAGCAACCATGTCTGGAGAATTCAACACACGCGAAACCGTAGCACTGCTAACTCCAGCCATTTTTGCGACGTCATAAATTGTACTCTGTTTATTTGAAACCGCTTTCATGTAACTAAATACATTATCAGTTACAATATTATCTTTGTCAAGCAAATTTTTATTAAATTTTTTTTATGAAGAGCGACAGGAACACAAGGCAAAAAGTAAGCACAATAAACAAAATGAACGCCGCTATCTTTATACAGTTCCACGCTTTTTGGGGTTTTTAGCCACTCTTTGCATCGCATAAAGGTTAAAGAACACTTTACGGAATAAACTTTCTTCTATATAATATAACTACTTAATATTCACTTAAGGAACGCGCATGAAAAACATTCAAAACAAATGGATTCGAGGTGCAATTCCAGCCCTCCTTTTACACTGCTCAATCGGTACGGTTTACTGCTGGTCTATCTTTAGTCAGGAAATTGCAGACTACATAGGATTTTCTAAGGCAGCAACAGAATGGGCATTTAGCTTTGCAATCTTCTTCCTCGGAATGAGTGCCGCATTTATGGGAAACATTGTAGAAAAAAACATTCACAAATCTTCCCTCATCGCAACAATCTGCTTTGCACTCGGCATGGCAGGAACCGGATTTTTCATCTGGTACGGAGGAAACCATCAGCATTCAGCTCTTGCACTCATTGGAATCTACTTAAGTTACGGATTCATCATGGGTATAGGGCTAGGAACCGGATACTTGAGCCCGGTAAAAACTTTAATGCTTTGGTTTAAAGACTCAAAGGGGTTAGCAACAGGCCTTGCAGTTGCAGGATTCGGAGCTGCAAAAGCAATAGCATCTCCAATCATGCAGTCCATGTTAAACGGTCTTGGCGAGGGCGGAATCTGGAAAATGTTTGTTATCCTCGCAGCCGTATACTTTGTAATGATGTTCTTAGGTCACCTCTTACTTGCAAAACCTGCCGACTGGGTTGAACCCCAGACAAAGAGCAAGGAAGACGGAATTATTGCTACCCTTAAGAGTAAGCCTGTTTCAAACTACATTGGAATCTGGCTTATGTTCTACATAAACATCACCTGCGGACTTGCAATAATCAGTCAGGAAAAAATGATTATTAAATGCATAGGATTGGGAAGTGCTGTAGGACTCATTTCTACAATAAGCGCAATCTTTAACGCAGGTGGCCGCTTAGGATTCAGTGCATGGGCCGACCACTTAAAAGACAGAAACACAATGTATAAAATCATCTTCGGTCTTTCCATTGCATTCACAGCAATCGTACTTTTAACAGGCGGAATCAAAAACGGAAACGGAAACATTCTCCTCATAGCCTTAGTTTTAGCACTTATTTTTGTAGTAAACGCAGGCTACGGCGGAGGATTCTCCAACGTACCAACACTTTTACACGACCACTACGGCATGGGTAACATCAGCGCAATTCACGGCATTACATTAAGTGCATGGGCATTCGCAGGACTTTCAGGAAACCAAATGGCAACCTGGATTGTAAACCACTTTGGTCAGGACAGCCTTAAAGTTGTAAACGGCATAACCGTAAACCCAACCGGCTACCAGACAGTCCTTTACGCAACAGGTGTTCTCTACGTGGTCGCACTTCTTTTAAGCATCTTCTTAGTTAGGAAAAGTGGCAAAGCAGTAGAAAAATAACTTAGAAAGCATAGTTTGTCCCGCAGCATTCTCTGTTGCGGGATTTTTTTACACCAAACAAATACTCCACTTTTATTACGGCCTTCCATGGCTCGCTCACGCTCGGCGTCCTCGCTCACTTCGTTCTCTGTGGTCGCTGGCTTTGCCACCATTCCACGCCGTGCTCATGCTAAAACAAAAAATCTAATTTCTAAAAATCGCCTTAAATTCTTACCTTAAATCATAAACTATGTTACAATAATCTCATGAATTTCTTAAGAAATCATCAGCTCAACATAATGCTTTTTTTTATAGGTATTTGTACAATACTTGCATTATTGAGTGCACTTACAAAAACAACTTCAAAGACTCGTAAATTTGCACTTTTAAGCCTAGAAATTACAGCAGCATTACTCCTTACTATGGACAGATTTGCTTACATATACAGAGGCGACACAAGTACACTAGCTTGGTGGATGGTTAGACTTTCAAATTTTTCTGTTTTCTTTTTTGGTTATGGAATTCAATTCTTCTTTAACATGTACATAAAAGATTTATTTACACACGAAGGAGGCTTAAAAAAAGCACCTCTTCGACTAGATATTGTTTACATGATTCTTTTTTTACTTATAATTCTTTTACTACTTTCTCAATCAGCAGGATTCTTTTATACATTCGATGAACAAAATCGCTACAAAAGAGCCTATGGAATTTATATAAACTACTTTTTTACTTTCTTAATCATATCAATTCAATTTTCAGTTATAATTCAATACAAAAAAAATCTTCGCCGAGCAATGTGGTATCCGCTTTTAATTTTTACACTTCTTCCAACTATTGCTACAATACTACAACTTGTATTTTATGGCCTTTCTTTACAAAATATTTCTTTGGTATTCAATGTTATTGTTCTTCATATTTTTGCGTTAATCGACATGAACGATCAAGTAGAAAAAGCACACCGATTAGAAATAGAAATACTTGAACGCTATAAAATTAAACTAGAAAAAGATGTAGAAAAACGAACAAAAGAATTAGTACTTGCAAATAAAAAAGCAGAAAATCTTTTACTAAATATTCTTCCTGCAGATATAGCTAAAGAACTTACAGAAAATCCTGGACAAACAATAGCAAAAGAATATCCAAATGCAACCGTTCTTTTTACAGACATAGTAAACTTTACAAAAATGAGTGGTAAAATGACAGCAGAAGAAACCGTTTCTATGCTTAACAAAATGACTACCCTCTTTGACGAACGTGCACAAGCAGAAGGTATAGAAAAAATCAAAACTATTGGCGACGCATATATGGCTGCTACAGGTCTTTCAGATTCAACTTCTAATGAAGCCGCTGTAAAAATGATTCACTTTGCACAAGGCCTTCTAAAAGATGTTCAAGAATTTAATAAGACCTCTAAGGTTCAAATAAAAATCCGCATTGGCATCAACACCGGAAACCTTGTTGCTGGCGTAATCGGAAAAACAAAATTTATTTATGACATTTGGGGCGACACAGTAAATGTTGCAAGTCGCATGGAAAGTTCAGGAGAAGCCATGCGCATTCATGTAACAGAAACTACCCGCGAACAAACTGTTGACTTTTTTAACTACGGAAAAAGCATAGAAATGGAAATAAAAGGAAAAGGTTTAATGAAAACATATTTTCTATAATTAAAAAAAATATGGCAAACGGAATAGAAGATTTAAAAGAAAAAAATAAAGACTCTAAAGAAAAAAATTCTAAAGTGCAAAAACACTACGATGAATGGCGTATCTTCCAAGGAAAAGAAGATGCAGAAATGCTACAAGAAAAATCTACATCCTGGAAAAACAAAAACGACTGGTTTAAAGCTTATAATTCAACGGACTACGACTGATTTTAACGCCTAGAAGTAAATAACAGCGAAATAAAAAATGGTGCTCCAACTAAAGCTGTTATAGTTCCAACTGGTATTTCAGAAGGTGGCATTACAATTCTAGAAAGCATATCAGAAAAGAGCATAAGTATTGCCCCACCAATCATGCTTAAAGGAATAAGGGTTTTAGACTTAACTCCAAAAATACGCCGCATCACATGAGGCGAAACCAAACCTACAAAACCTATGGTTCCACCGGCACACACAGCTGCGCTCGTAGCAACAGCTCCTGCTACAATTACTAAGAGTCTAAGATGTTTTACCTCTACACCTAAAGAAAGCGCGCTCTCTTCACCACCGCTAAGAAGGTCTAAACTGTGAGAAGCTAAAAAAAGTAATACACATGCAATAAAAGACGGAACAATTATAAAAATAACTTCATTCCATCCGCGTCCGCTAAAACTTCCTAACATCCATATATACATTGTGTGTAGCTGTGTATCATTTAGGCTTAATAAAATTGCAATAAGTGCAGAATACAACGAACCCAAAGCTGTTCCACACAACAAAAGGGCAACTGTGCTGTCACGTCTAAAACCTGCAATGCCTGTCACTAAAAGCCCTGCTCCCAATGCACCTAAAAAAGCTCCAGCATTAACAGGGCTTAATATGCCACCTAAAACAGAATGCACACTCCCACCCAAAAATGAAGAAGCTATAACTGCCCCTAATGTTGCACCGGAAGAAACTCCCATAATGCCTGGTTCTGCAAGTGGATTTCTAAAAAACATTTGAAAACACGCACCACTACCTGCTAATAAAGAGCCTGCAACTAAAGCAAGAAGCGTTCGTGGTAAGCGAATCTGTGTAAAAATTAAACGTGAAAAACTCTCACTTTTAAATAAAATATCTCTAACAGAAAGATTCTGTGCTCCAATTAAAAGAGAAAGTAAAAATACAATAATAAAAATTAGTATAAGGAAAATAAATTTAAAAACAAAGCTAGTATTTTTTTTCATAAATTAATTTTCATCATCTCTAAGAATAATGGCATCAACATTACTAAAATCCAGTTCAGGATGAATCATTTGCGCAATAGAAACTAAAGCTTCTGTCATGCGAGGACCCGGACGACTAAACACATTACTATCTGCAAAATAAACTTTTTTATTCTTTACTGCAGGAATTATGCTCCAACCATGACGCCCACTAATGCTGTGAGTACTTTCTCCATTCATATCTGGAATAATTATAATTTCTGGCATACGCGCAACAACAGCTTCTTCACTTACAAGAGGATACTCTTCATCCACATCTTCAAAAACATTTATTCCTCCAGCTGTATTTATAAGACCGGCTATGTAGCTTTTATTTCCAATGCTCATAAAAGGTGCAGACCATACTTCATAGTAAACAAGAGGTTTACTTTCTGCATTTACAACAATAGAATTAACCTCATTAAAAACATTTTTTATTTTTTTATAACATTCCAATCCTTCTGCAGCATGTCCTGTTAAAGAACCTATTACGGCAATTTCATTTAAAACATCTTCTGTACTTTTTACATCAGAAAGATAAACTGCAACTCCTGCCTGCTCCAAAACCTGACTAATAGAGTCATGAATACCTTTTGTTCCATAAACAAAATCAGGCTTATAATATAGAATTGTTTCTATACTTAATGTTTCACCACTAAAGCCACCTACACTAGGTTTTTCCTTTATAGCTTTAGGAAAATCACAAAAATCTGTTCTAGCTACAATTTGCTCCATTGCACCTACAGAACATAGTATTTCTGTTCCGGCAGGACTTAAAGAAACTATACGGCTAAACCCGCTTTCTAAAGAATTCTCAGCTTTTACATTTGCATCCTTTTTAGAGCATGCACTTTCTGCAAAAATAATTCCTACGCTAAGAAAAACAAACAATAAACTATAAAACTTATTTTTCATACCCTCAGTATACCAAAACTTTTTCTTGAAACCAACAGCTACACGATGTAAAATATTCTTATGAACACACAATCCTCATTTGTACCAAACTATCCATTTTCATTAGCTTTAGTAGACTCCGTTCCTGTTATCTTTTTCTTTGCAAGCACAGTCTTACTTTTTATACGACTAAAAAGTCCCCTGTTTTTTACAGGTTCCTTAATAACTTTTCTTGCAGGTAGTCTTCAAGTTGCCTGGAAAATGACAGTTTCCCTTTCTCACAAAAATATTTGGTGGCTGCATGCTCAAATGAAATACTTAATGCCACTAGGGTTTCTTTTAATGATTATTGCCATAATACTTATGAGAAATTCCATAAACTGGCAATCCATACGAACGTTAGTTTTTAAACTACCCATCGTTATCTTTTTTATACTAACGTTAATTTGTTTTATAACTATGATTGTTTTATCAATAACACTCGGAATAAAAGATATTGCCAGCCAATGGATTGAAGAAACAATAAATATATTTTTCCAGGCTAGTGTTTTTGCTTGTATACTCTGCTATTACATACAAACTAACTAACGTTCGTAAACCTTCCCCTATTCCCATACTCCGAAAACACACGAACGTTTCTTCTTAAGCTAAATAGGCAAAAAAAAGTCTTCCAGCTATTATAATTCAACCGGAAGACTAAACTAACGTTCGTTAATTTAGCGGTTTATTTCTTTAATAAAGCCGCAAAAGGATTATATGTTTCTCCATCATCATCATCTTTATGACTTTGTAAATATTCATTTGCATTATCTTGTTCTTCATTAGAAACAACTGGTGTTAAAGAAATGCGTTTTTCTTCTATATCAATTTTTTCAATAACAACATTCAAAACATCGCCTGGTTTGTACACTTTCTTAAGATTTGTATTGCGCTCAACCGGAAGCTTAGAAATATGAACTAAACCATCTACACCAGAAGTTAAGCTTATAAACACACCAAAATCTGTAACACGACTTATCTTGCCTTCAATTTCGTCTCCTACATTAAACTTTGACTCAATAGAATCCCAAGGGTCGGCTTCAAGCTCTTTAGTGCTTAAACTTACTCGTTCATGAACCCAGTCAGTTTTAATTACTTTTGCAGTAACACGCTCACCAACTTTTAGAACGTCTTCTACATTTGTTACACGAACACGACTTATTTCACTAATAGGAAGAAGTGCTTCAAAGCCGTTAATGTTTACAAAAGCACCATAACTTTCAATTCTACTAACTTCACCAGTAACAGTCATTCCAACAGAAATTTCAGAAGCTAATCTTTCTTTTTTCTGTGCAGCAGCATCTTCCAAAATTGCACGATTAGAAAGAACAATATTTTTTCCATCATTTTTATATTCACTTATTTTAAAAGTTAAATGCTGTCCTACATATTCTGCACTTTCTTTTTTTTCGCGGTACCCCATCTGAGAATAAGGACAGAATGCACGGGTTGTACCAACCATAACTTCGTAACCGCCCTTTATTTCTTTTGTAACATGGCCTTCTACAGGAGCCCCGCTTTTGTAAGCTGTTTCCAGCAAAGACTTATATGCCTTTTCTCCAGAAATTTTTGTCGTAAAGTAAAGTTCATCATGCTTACTTCCAACAAAGTAAACTTTTATTTTATCGCCTTCCTTTATGTTTACATTTCCATCTGCATCTGTAAAATCCGCAGTATCAACAAAACCTTCGCTTTTAAGACCTAAATCTATAAATACAGTGTCGCTGCTAACTGCAACAACCGTTGTTTCTACCATCTGACCTGGTTCATATAAGTTTTTCATGTGTACCCCCAAAAAAGTAAGCTCATAATACAGTGTTTAATATGTAAAAACAATAGCCTTACATAAAGACAATATTTTATTTTTTCATTAAACTAAATAAAATTTTTCACTAAGGATTCTTTATGTCTAAGGAAAAAATTTCTCCTCTAGAAAAATACTACAACAAATTTAACGAAGAACATCGTCTTACAACTCGTCATGGACAGGTAGAATTTAACACAACAATGCATTTTATACATAAATATATTACAGAAAACTCATCTATGAAAATTTTAGACATAGGAGCTGGAACAGGCCGCTACTCTGTTACCCTTCAAAAAGAAGGTCACTCCGTAACAGCTGTAGAAAAAGTTCCAAGAAACTTAAAAGTTTTAGAAGAAAAACACAGTGGCGTAAACTGCTGGCCGGGAGATGCCTGCGACCTGCACTTTTTAAGCGACAACACTTTTGACATAACACTTTTATTTGGACCACTTTACCATTTACACACTCAAGAAGAAATGCTCAAAGCTTTAAGCGAAGCTCGCCGTGTAACAAAAAATGGCGGCATTATCTTTACAACATATCTTTTAAATGAGTACAGCGTTTTAACTTACTGCTTTAAAGAGCGGCACATAAAAGACGTTATGGAAAAAAATGCACTTACAAGCGACTGGCATACAAAAGCTTCAAAAGAAGAACTTTACACATACCTTCGTTTAGAAGATATAGATACACTTAACCAAAAAAGCGGCCTTTCACTTTTAAAACGCTTCGCCTCCGATGGTGCCTCAGATTACATGCGCCAAGAACTAAATGCCTTAGATGAAGAAGAGTTTAAACTTTTTATGCAATACCATTTATCTGTTTGCGAACGCCCAGAACTGCTTGGGGCAAGCTCTCACGTGGTTGATGTACTTAAAAACTAAACGATAGTAATAATATAAAATCAGCACTTGTATTTTTATTTACGAGAATTATATAATCAAAACCAGCTATGAAGAAACTTAAGTTACCTTTTTTATTTTTACTTTTTACATTATTTTCTGCGTGTTCTACTTTTCCGGGATATGTAAACACAGATGGAACCGTAACACCCCCGTATTCCGGAGAAATAGAAATTAAATCGCTAAAGGGCTTTGTATCAATTTCTCCAGTTGAAACTTCAAAAGGTAGTGTTAACATAAATCCCGAAAAATCAGATCTCTTGAAATCTCAAAAGCAAAATACAATTTATTTAAGCGAAACTAAACCATACTATTACAAACTTGAAGGAAACCACAGCGTTGTTCTTTCTTTCAGAACAATGGATGAAGAAGCCATAATTTCTGTTACATACAAAAATAAAACTACAGAATACGTAATTCACAGTTCAGATATGTGTGATAAAGTTGTATACCTGCAGAATTATTAAATGTCTATGTCAGTATTTTTTCGACAATTAAACTCTTCCATGCTATAATGTATGCTACCAAACGCAAACGGGAGCATACAATATGGCAGAAAAACAAAAAAGTAAGTCCTTAAAAGTTCTGGGAATTATTATTGCAGCTTTAATACTTATAATTTTTGCAGTAAGCATTACTCGTTCAGTAAAATTCAGCCACGAAAAACGGACAAACATTTCTTACAATCCGCACTCTGTAGACTGGCTGTCTTCTCTTCCAGATGATACGCCTCTTTCACAGATTACAATTCCGGGCACTCATGACAGTGCTACCCAAAACATAATTCCCTCTTACTTTTTAAAATGCCAGTCATCAAGCATAAAAAATCAACTCTTAAACGGATACCGCTATTTAGATATGCGTCTGGCGTTGTACCCGCATAAGGGCACACCAAAAACTTTACACTACATACACGCATTCGGCTCCTGTAAATTAGACAGCCGTCTCTTTAACGCCAGAGAACTCCTTATAGGACACGTGTTAACAGACATCTATTTTTTCTTAGCAGAGCATCCCTCAGAAACAATTATCTTTTGCGTAAAAAAAGAAAACTCAAATGACGATCTTTCACAATTCATGGCATTCCTTCAGAATCATATTTCAAAGGCACCTGACCTCTGGTACACAGAAAACCGCATTCCAACTCTTGGAGAAGTTCGGGGTAAAATAGTTTTATGCTCTCGCTTTACACAAGAAAAAGACTGGGGTTTAACACTAAGCTGGAGCGAGCAGAATAACAAAGAAATCTTAGACGATCCGGTAGAAGTTTCTAAAATTAACAATGACGCAACTCTTTACATACAGGATCGCTATAAATATTGGCCGGAAGACAAATTAGATGCAGTAAAGACAATGCTATCCTTATCTTCATCAGAATACAACGCACCAGAAAACATTCGCATAAACTTTACAAGCACTTCTGGCGGCGGAACTCTAAGCCATCCTGTAAGCTATGCAAAAAAAATCAACGCTGAACTTTTACAGACAGACATTCCAAAAAACTCAGGTATCATTGTCGTGGACTTTGCAACAGAAGAAATTGCTTCACACATCTGGAGTGCAAATAAGTAAAGCCCGGTCTATGGCTATACGCCACACTTTAACGTAACATACACTTGCATTTATCCGCAGCAAGTGTATGTTAAAGCAAAAGTCCTAGCGATTTTTAGGTTCTTCTATTTTAGATTTACGCTTGTTACCTTCAAAGAGCGAATATCCATTTTCATTCATAAGTTTTATTTCTTTTATAAATGTGCTTTCAGGAAACTGCTCATAAGCAACACTTAGTATGCTTTTACATTTTTCCTGTTTTTTATTTTCAAACAAGCATTGAGAATAATAAATACCTGCATAATATTTTTCCCAAGGCTTCTTTGCTAAAGAAAATGCCTTTTCATAAAACTCTTCTGCCTTCTTTTTTCCGCCGCCCATAACAGAAGGTGCCCAAAAATACCACTGAGAAAGATTCAATGCGGCATAGAAAAAGTCTGGGCCCACTTTTAATGCTTCATTATAAAAATCTTTTACGGAAACACCATATTTTAAGACATCAGAAAAAGAAAAACTCATAGAGCAGGAAATAATATCTGCATAGCTGCAGTAAATCCACTTATCAAATTTCTTACCCTTATTCTCTGCAAGAAATTTTTCTACTTTATTTTTCTGTTCAGCTAAAACAGTCTTTAATTCTTTTTCGTTTTCATCCTTACCATATTTATAGTTATACACTTCAAGAATTACTAAATTTTCTAAAATAAGACTCTCCTCTTGAGTGTAACGCTCAAAGTTCATCTTATTCTTAAAGTCGTCAATCAGCCTAAGACATTCATTTTTATCGTCATATTTAGAAAGCTTCATTCTAAAATCCAAAAACTCTTCTAAAATTTCTCTTCCCTCAACAGTGCTACCAAAGCTGCTTTCTTCAGCAAAAAGTCCATTTACAAAAAATACATTAAATAACATCAACAAATAAATAGCATAAAACTTCTTCATGCATTAAGTTTACAGAATAAAGCCTCAACTTGCAACTATATATATATTTATGTGTCAAAATATACGAGTGGGTAGTTTATAAATTAAATTTCTATATTTTATCAGCTCACACTATACAAAAACTTAGTTTCAAAAGGATTTTACACACTATGCGTAAAGAGCAAGACGCTAACATAATTCCTATTTTTTTTGCAACAGACGATAATTATGTTCCATTTCTAGCCGTAAGCCTGACTTCACTTTTAGACAATGCATCAAAAGAAAACCTTTATAAAATCTACGTGCTAACAACACATCTGGAACAAAAAAACATTGATCAGATTTCTTCTATAATAAAATCTTCCAACAAAAATGCAACTCTAGAGTTTATCTCCTTAAAAGAAGAGCTAGATAAAATGGAAGATCTTTTTCATCTCCGCGATTACTACTCAAAAGAAACATATTATCGCTTTTTTATTCCAAACCTCTTTCCAGACTACGACAAAGTAATCTACTTAGACTGCGACATAATCATTCTAGAAGACATAGCAAAACTCTACGCCACAGAACTTGGAGACAATCTTGTTGCAGCAGCTCCAGAAGAAGTTATGACAGAAGTAGATGTCTTTGGCACCTACGTAGAAAAAGCATTAGGCGTTAACCGTTACAAATACTTTAACGCAGGCATAATGCTTATGAACACAAAAGAATTCCGTAAGCAAAAAATTGCAGAAAAATTCGTAGACCTTTCCCAGCGATATATTTTTCGTGTAACGCAGGACGAAGACTACCTAAATGTTCTTTGCAAAGACAAGCTTGTTCTTTTGGATTTAGGCTGGAACAAAACTGCATTTAAAAATCAAAAATTTAACGACAAAGACTTAAAACTAGTTCACTACAAAATTAACTGGAAGCCGTGGCACTATGAAGGTATTGAATACGAAAATTACTTCTGGCACTACGCAAATAAAGCAGGACTCTCAGAACAACTCTTAAAAATGCGCTCAGAGTATTCAGAAGAAAAAAAGGAAAGAGACAAAAACGCATACACCCGCCTAGTTGCATGGGGTAAAGAAGACACTTACGATCCAAACAACTATTGGAACAGCATAAACGCAAAACTAAAAAAATCAAAAGGAAACCCCATCTCACGAACATGGAATGCAGGAGTTCGCCTTTTACGCATTGCCCGCATAGTACAGATTAGAAAGCTCTCTCAGTTAAGAAGAGAAAGAGGAACTTATGGAAATAGAAAAAAGTAAAGACCGCCTAGAGGTTTTAAAACGCATAGAAGAATACGAAGAAAAAGGCCTCTTTACTACAGACGTGGAACAAGACCCGCCAACAATTCCTCTTACTCCAGATAAGGTAGACTACCTGAATAAAAAGCTCTCCAGCAAACTCTGGATGAAATTTGCAAATCATCTGGCACGAGCACACATAAACAAACTTCTTCGCAACAGGCAGATGATTATAAAAGAAGTTCTTGGCATAGAAAATTACATCGCTATAAAAAACACCGGAACAATCATTACATGCAACCACTTTAACGCATTTGACAACTTTGCAGTTTACAAGGCAATAGAAAAACACCTAAAGCACAGAGAACTAAAAAAAGTCTGCCGCGAAGGAAACTACACAAACTTCCCCGGATTTTACGGCTTTTTATTCCGTCACTGCAACACGCTTCCTCTTTCACAAAACCCAAGCACCATGAAAAAATTTATGGAAGCCGTTAAAGTTTATCTTGAACGCGGAGAACAAATTTTAATCTACCCGGAACAGGCAATGTGGTGGAACTACAAAAAGCCTCGCCCTCTTGTAAGTGGAGCATTTAAATTTGCCGCTATGCATAAAGCCCCTGTTCTTCCAATGTTCATCACAATGAATGACTCAGAGATAATCGCACCTGACGGCTTTCCTGTGCAGGAATACACCATACACATCTTACCTGCAATCTGGCCTAAGGAAGAGCTTGGTATAAAGCAAAACGCAGAATACCTCAAGGAAGAAAACTCAAAAGTATGGCGTGAGGTCTATGAAAAAACATACGGCATTCCGCTAACATACACCACAAAAGAACAGGAAAAATAACGGAAAACCCGATGTCCTCAAAAAAAGCTTCCTTACCTAAAACAATCTTTTTCTCTGATGAATTAAATGAAGAATTCTCCACTGCGCAAATAGAAGCAATTACGATTGACGAAAACTATAAATACGGCACAAACAGCTTTGCCTTTAAGTTCATACGTTTCTTTTATTACAGAATATTTGCACTCCCCGTTGCATATATCTATTTAAAACTGCACTGGGGTCACCGCATCATCGGCAGAAATAAAATAAAGCCTTTTCAAAAAAACTCATTTTTTCTTTTTGCAAATCACACAAACTCCATGGCAGATGCACTTATTCCAACATTTGTAAGTTATCCAAAACATGCATTTGTTATAGTTCATGCGGCAAACGTTTCTATTCCAGGTTTGGGGCAGAGCACAAAATACTTAGGAGCAATTCCTTTACCCGGTAACATAAGGGCTACAAAAAATTTTCTAGAAACAATAAAGCTTCGGGTGCAGACAAAAAAGTCAATTACAATTTACCCGGAGGCTCACATTTGGCCATACTACACAAAAATTCGCCCTTTTACAGATTTATCTTTTAGATATCCTGTCCAATACGATAAACCTGTATTCAGCTTTACAAATACATATCAAAAAAGAGCATGGCGCAAAACACCTCGCATAGTAACTTACATAGACGGACCTTTTTTTGCAGACAAAACTCTAAGCGCAAAAGAACAACGCGAAGACTTACGCAACAAAGTCTATAATGCCATGTGCGAAAGAAGTAAAAATAACAATGTAGAAATCATTCACTATGTAAAAAAAGAAAATCCTTAAAGAAAAAAATGGAGAAGAAAAATGATAAACATACTTTTCTGTGGTAACGATAAAGTTTTTGACGGTGCCCTAACAACAATGCTTTCCATTTTTAAGCGCACTTCAACAAAGGACTCATTTACATTTTACATTTATACAATGGATGTCTCCTATTTAAATCCAAACTACAAAGCATTTACCGACGCCCAAATTTCTTTTTTAGACACGGTTGCAAAGCAATACAACAAAGAAAGCTCCGTCATAAAAATTGACGTAACAGATATTTACAACAAAGAGTTTTCCGGCTGTCCAAATGAACAGTGCTATTGTTCCCCCTACACGCTGCTTCGCCTTTTTGCAGATTTAGTTCCCAACATGCCAGACAAGCTTCTATATTTAGACATAGACCTTCTCTTTAACGATGACATTACAAAACTCTGGAACATAGACATTTCAAAATATGAATACGCCGCAGCTCCCGACCATTATGGAAAATACATTTTATTCTTTCTAAAAAAATTTATTAACGCTGGCGTAATTTTATTCAACCTAAAAATGTGCAAAGAAACAAACCTTCTAAAAAAGAGCCGTAATCTTATAAAAACAAAAAAACTTGTTTTCGCAGATGAAAGTGCAATTGTAAGAAGCACAACAAAACAGTTAAAAATAAGCCAGCGATTTAACGACCAAAAATTCCTTTACCCTAAAACAGTAATCCGTCATTTTTCTAAACGCCTTTTCTGGCTTCCGTACCCCCACACTGCAAATATAAAACAATGGCATATAACAAAAGTGCACAAACTTTTTGGCTATGAAAATTTTGACGATATACTTTACGAATACATCTTCTTAAAACGTGCGTATGAATTAAAAATTTCTCTCCCAAATTTTTAACGCAGCTTAAGCCCCATTCGCATAATCCTCCTAAAAAATAATCACTTAAGCAGATTACGGTCTTCCATGGCTCGCTCACGCTCGGCGTCCTCGCTCACTTCGTTTGCTGCGGTCGCTGGCTTCGCCACCATTCCACACCGTGCTCATGCACCGCTCCCTCTCCTTGCACCCATTAACCAGAGTCGATATAATTTTTTACCATGCAAGAACAAGAACTTACAGACGAAACAAATATCTTTAATAAAAACTATATTCCTCTTGGTAACGAACGCTTTGACAGCCAGATGCAGTTTACTGCCGTCATAGATCGCATGACACACGTAATGCGGCACACAATGCTTATAGATAAAAGCCGTCGCGAAAACGATGCAGAACATTCCTGGCACCTTGCCGTTATGGCTCAGATTTTTTCAGAATACTGTACCCATAAACCGGACGTCGGCAGAGTTATAAAAATGGTTACAGTCCATGACCTGATAGAAATTTATGCTGGTGACACCTTTGCCTACGATGCAGAAGGTAACAGTACAAAACAAGAACGCGAAAAAAAAGCTGCAGACCGCCTCTTTTCTATTCTCCCCAAAGATCAGGCAAAAGAAATACGTACTCTTTGGGAAGAATTTGACGAGGAAAAAACACCAGATGCCATGTTTGCCGCAAGCTTAGACAGCCTGCAACCGTTTTTACATAATACACTTACACAGGGGTTTACCTGGTGCGAAAGTAAAGTAAAAAAATCAGATGTACTAAAAAGACAAGATATAGTCAGACGCACAATGCCATCTGTTTGGCCATGGGTAGAAAAAAACATTCAACGTGGCATAGATAATGGTTGGCTACTCGACGAATAAAACTAACTATCGTTCGTTAGTATAATCTTTTTGCCTTATTTAAAAAAACGATCATTAGTTTATAGCACTAACATTTGTTATAAAATTTATCTAGCATTAGAAAATTCTCTAATTGCATTCTCTATATCACTTAAATCTATTACCGAACGTTCATTTTGTCCCGCTATAAGACCCGCTCTATTCAATACAGACTCTATTTTTGCACAACTATAACCATTAAATTTTCTTGCTAAAAGTTCTGGTGTCAAACTATCGTTAGTTAACTTACAATTTAAGTACATTTTTACTAGCTCCACTCTAGATTTTTCATCAGGAAACGGCACCTTAACCCTTGCGTCAAAGCGACCGGGCCTTATTAAAGCTTCATCTAATGCACTTATACTATTTGTTGCTGCAAGAACTAAAACTCCTCTAGTATTTTCAAATCCATCTAATTCATTCAATAAAGCTGTAACAATTCTAGTATTCTCTGTTTCAATTGCACTACCTGTATAATTTCTTCTTGTTCCTATACCATCAAATTCATCTATAAATACAATACAAGGTGCACGACGGCGTGCCTTTTTAAACAAAAGCTTTACCTTCAATGGTCCTATAGCCATAAACATGCTTTCAAAATCTGTAGCCTTTGCCGGTATAAAATTAACATTTGCTTCTCCAGCTAATGCCTTAGCAAAAAGTGTTTTTCCGTTACCAGGTTCGCCTTCCATTATAATGCCTTTTGGCATGCGTACACCTTTCTTTGCCCATTCATCCGGATGCTGCATTACATCCATAACCTGAATCATATCTTTTTTTAGCTGTTCCATACCAACAACATCTTTAAAAGTCTTTCCCGTGTTATGAACAACCTTAAAAGTATTTGGACTTATAAACTTTCTGAATGCAAAAACAATAACTAATATAAAAAAGCCATAAAAAATTACATCAAGCACTATAGATATTATTTCATCTGTACCTTTTTTTTCTTTAACACTAACCCCATTCTGTAACAAAAATTCTTTTAATAAAGGCGAATCAGGATTTTGTGTTTTATACTCAAGAGCCTTTTCTTCACCCAGTAAATCATTTGTACCTAATTCTGTTACCTTTTTTACACAATACAACCACTTTCCGTCAATAGTTACAGATTCAAGTTCTCCAGACTGTACCTCATTGTAAAACAAACTGTACTCCTTAACAGGTACAGAATCTTTTAATAAATCTTCTTCGAACAAAAAATATCCGCATACACAAATCACAGCCAAAGCCACAAGCACAATAAAAATTTTCTTTTTTTTGTTATACATCTTTCTCATCAGTTTACTAACATCCTCCTTATTATTATATCATAATAACAAAAAAAGCAGTACCCTAAGGCACCGCTCAAATAGCAACTGCTGTCGCATAATGGGTACTTCAGAAAATTTTAATCAACCTAATGCAACATCAAGCACCATCATCATTATAAAACCAATTGCAAAACCTATAGTTCCAAGATTAGAATGTTCTCCTTCACTAGCCTCTGGAATAAGCTCTTCCACAACAACGTAAAGCATAGCTCCAGCAGCAAAGCTTAAAAGGTACGGTAAAACAGGCACTATCCATCTTGTCAGTAAAATTGTAATAAAAGCCGCTATAGGTTCTACAGCACCACTTAAAGTTCCATATAAAAAAGCCTTACCTTTACCATTTCCTTCACCAGCTAATGGCATAGAAATTATAGCTCCTTCAGGAAAATTCTGTATTGCAATACCTATAGAAAGAGCAAAAGCTCCTGCTAAAGAAATTCCTACAGCACCAGTAGAAGAACCCCCTGCTAAAAAAGCTGCAAAAACAACACCAACAGCCATTCCTTCTGGTATATTGTGTAAGGTTATTGCAAGAACAAGCATGGTAGTTTTTTTAAGCTTAGAATGAAGACCTTCAGGCTTTTTTGCATTCATGTGCAAATGAGGAATTATCATATCTAAAAAGAGCAAAAATACCATACCTATGGCAATTCCCAAAGCTACAGGCACAAAACTAAGCTTTGACATTCCGCTTTCTTCACACTGTTCAATTGCCGGTATTATAAGTGACCAGACGCTAGCTGCAACCATAACTCCGCTTGCAAAACCTAGTAAAGTTTTTTGGACAAGAGGGTTAAACTCTTTTTTCATAAAGAAAACACAGGCTGAACCTAAAGTTGTTCCTAAAAACGGTATCATTAATCCATAAAAAATATGCATATAAAAAGTATAAATACAATTTTAAGATAAAACAAGACCTTATAAAAGACAGTAAAACTTAAAGCAACTCTTTAAGTTTTACCAACTTCATAAAGCAAAAACATATTCAAAAAACAAGAAACAGACTATAGATTTTTTTTATGACGCATAACGCAAACATAAGTATGCTTCTTGGAAAAAACATCAAGAAAATCAGACTTAGAAAAAATATGACGCAAGAACGCTTAGCAGAACTTACAGAAATTTCTGTAGTTTCGCTTTCTCAGATAGAAAACAATAGAAGCTGGCCAAAAGTAGAAATTTTACAAAAAATAGTAAATGCCTTAGACGTGCACCCTTTTGAACTTTTTATAGAAAATGAGTCAGACATTGACCGCTACAAGGAACTTGTAATTTCGACGATCGTAAATGACATAGACCAAAATTTTCCTACAAGAAAGCATGGTTCACCGCGTTATAATATTTCACACCAAAGCAGCAAGCGTAAAAAGTAATTTTTGTACGGCACTAAAAGAGAATAGCGGAGTATATACATTAAACAACAATCCCCCCAAATCCCCGCTTTTCGCGGTTTCAGTACTCCGTACCGCTTCGCGCCGCTACAATCGGGCGTAAGTTTATTGTTATTTTTTTTCCGCTTGTGTAAATACCGCTATTTCACTACAATATAAAGCAAAAAATTTAGCCTAAATAACGGTACTAAGAGGACATTATGCCAAAAATTGAAGTAAACGAAAAACTATTCTTTAATCTTGTTGGAACAACCTATAAATACGACGATTTTTTTGAAAAAAAACTTACACACGCAAAGGCAGAACTTGACGAAGCACCTAACGCAGAAGACAGTGCAGACGACCGCACAATAAAAATTGAACTAAACGACACAAACCGCCCGGACCTCTGGTCAACAGGTGGAGTTGCTCGCTGCCTCCGCGAATACGAAGGAGCAAAACACTCTGACTACGACACTTTC
The DNA here is from genome assembly GCA_937877515.1 of uncultured Treponema sp. GTDB lineage: Bacteria > Spirochaetota > Spirochaetia > Treponematales > Treponemataceae > Treponema_D. The sequence continues at coordinate 19,909 of CALFIX010000034.1, read as the reverse complement.
CTTTCTTATGCAGGAAATAAAAAAGACACAAAAGGCCGTGTTATTGAAGTTGACCCTGCTTTAGAGCATATCCGTCCTTATATGGTTGCATTTGTAATCAGCGGAAAAACAATAGATGACCCTATGCTAAAAGACATAATCCAGACACAGGAAAAACTCTGCTGGAACTTTGGCCGCAAAAGAAAAACCATTGCAATGGGTGTTTACCGCGAAAAAGAAATTAAGTGGCCTTGTAAGTACGTTGCCGCCGACCCGGACGCAGAAAGTTTTGTAGCCCTTGGCGAAACAGAAAAACAGAATCTTCGCTACATAGTAAAAAATCATCCTAAAGGAAAAGACTTTGGCTGGATTTTAGACGGCATGACAAAGTATCCTCTCTTTAAAGATTCAACTGGCGAAGTTTTAAGCATGCCTCCAATCATCAACAGTGCAACTTTAGGACAGGTAGAAGTTGGCGACACAGACTTACTTGTAGAACTTACCGGTAGCGACATGGAAAGCCTTCTTCTTGCTTCAAACATTGTTTCCTGCGATTTCTTTGACGCAGGTTACAGTATCACTCCAGTTCTCGTAAAGCATCCTTACGAAACAGGCTTTGGTAAAGAAATTGTTGCTCCTTTCTACTTCCAGAAAACAACAGACGCACGTCTTTCTGCAATAAACAAGAAACTCGGTGTAAATCTTAATAAAGAACAGGTACTCACTGCCCTAGAAAAAATGGGTAACAGTGTAACGCACAGAACAGAAAACGGAGAAGAAATCTTTACGGTAAAACCTGCTCCTTACAGAAACGACTTCTTGCACGAGGTTGATGTTGTAGAAGACGTAATGATTGGAATGGACTTAGACTTCTTTGCTCCAGAAAATCCAAACGACTTTACTGTAGGTCGTCTCTTACCTATTACAACATACAGCCGCAAAGTTAAAGAACTTATGGCAGGGCTGGGATACCAGGAAATGATTTTCAACTACCTTGGTTCAAAGAAAACCTACATTGACCGCATGGGAATCTCTAGAGAAAACGTAATTGAAATTGCAAACCCGATGAGCGAAAACTATCAGTTTATTCGTCCTTCAATCATTGCAAGCCTCTTTGAAGCAGAAGCACAAAGCGGAAACGCAGTTTATCCCCACAAGATTTTTGAAGTTGGAAAAATTGCATACATTGACGACACGGAAGAAAACACAGGTACTCGCACAGTTCAATCTTTAGGCTTCCTTACCGCAAGCAACAACGCAAACTTTAACGATTTAGCAAGTGAAGTAAGCACACTTCTTTACTACTTAGACCACAAATATGAAGTAAAGGAAACAGAAGATTCTCGCTTTATACCTGGACGCCAGGCAGGCATTGTTGTTAACGGAAAACAGTGCGGAATTTTCGGAGAAATACATCCTCAAGTTTTAGAAAACTGGCAGGTAACAGTTCCTTGTGTTGCAGGAGAAGTTGACCTTGAATTCTTAATGAACGCAGAAGGCAAGGCAGGAAACATTGCACCTGAAGCAGAAAAAAAAGCAGATGCTTCGGCAGGCTCAAGCAACGCAAAGGTAGAAAAAAAGGCTTCACCTCAGCCACAGAAAAATGAAGGACCAAAGTTAGCAGAAAATCAGGCTGAACACTTTAATAAGTACATAGAACTTAAGGTTGCAGTAATTAAAAGCGTAGAAACAAACCCTCAGGGCGAAAAACTCTACATTGAACACATGGATGACGGTAGTGGAACAGAACGCATTGTTCAGAGCGGACTTCGCGACTACCTTAAACCAGAAGAACTTATTGGTCAGCACGTAATTATTGCAGCAAACTTAGCTCCTCGTAAGATGCGTGGAATCGAAAGCCACGGAATGCTCTTAGCCGCAGATTACACAGAAGACGGAAAAGAAAAGGTAGAACTTTTAACCGCTCCTTGGGCAGAAGCCGGAACTGTAATAAAGCTTTCTGGAGATGATACAACTTACGAAAAGCCAGAAAAAATTGACATTGACAAGTTCTGCAAAGTGGAATACAAAATCCGCGACCACAAGGCACAAATTGGTGGCGTAACAATTACCGCAAACGGTAAAGAAATCATCACTCAAAAAGCAGACAACTGCGACATTGAGTAAACTAAAAGTCGTAAATCATCTAAAAACTTAAAGCAATACTTTAAAAACATCTTAAAATTTAAAGTATTGCTTTATTACTTTCTAAAAATTTTCAATTTATCATTTTAAATGCATTAGAAAAATTAGTTCTTCATAAGGAAAAGAATTCTATTTTACCGACACATGTAAAAATAAAAATCTAATGCACGTGCCACTAGAAAGTTTTTCTGGTGGCACATTATTTTTCATTATGCTATTATTATGCCATGCATGTAGAAAAAAAAACTTAACTACCAGCAACAATTAGAAAAGATAATCTCTGAGCTTGATTCTAAATATACTACTAAAAAACCATCTCTTCTTTTACATGCTTGTTGTGCACCATGTTCCTCTTACGTTTTAGAATTTTTAGCTCCACATTTTGACATAACAATTTACTACTACAATCCAAACATTCATCCAAGAGAAGAATATGAACGAAGACTAAATGAACTTATTGATTTTCTTTCACGCTACAAACCAGCCTAAGTTTTATATTTGTTGGATAGCCACATTTTTTTAGAAATAATTATCATACTTTAAGCAATCTAAAATTTTTTCACATTCCAATAAATTTTCTTTATCTCCAATTGTTGAATATCCTTCTATTGCTAAGTTAATCATTTCGTTTAAATATAAAAGCGAATCTTTTTTAAAACAAAAATTCATTCCCTGTTTTCCAATTTCTGCAAGTGCCTTAAAATTTTTCTGACTGCGAAAAAACTTTGCCTTTAATAACAATACTTCTGGATATAGATATACAATGTCTTCTGAGGTTGTCTTTCTGTTTTCTAAATAGTCTTGTAATATACATAGATGATTCCAAGAATCTTTTTCTTCATCTAAGGCAAATTCCGCATAGGAATAACCATACAATGCGTTTAGTTCACATGTTGTTGCAAAATGACGAAGTTCCAGATTATACGTCGGTGCAATTTTCTTTAATGTTTTATCAAGTGATTTTTTTAATACTTTTTTTGCTGCAAAAAAATCCTTACAAACTTCTAATTTATACAATCCAAGACATAAATAATAAAGTTGCAGATTAAATCTGTCTTTCGGATAAACAGAATCTTTGAATTCTTTTATTAATGTTTCTACATGAAAATTTCTTGTTCTAAGAGCTTCTTCTAATTTCTTTTGAATACAAAAAACTTTATATTCATCTTCAGTTATATAGCGTAAATTATAGGGAACTTCCATGTTCATACGAGCAAAGATTCTCTTAAGTGTTTCTTTTTGAGGAACAACTTCTCCAATTTCTATACGCTGAATTGTACGAATATCTATATTCTCATCACATAAATCTTCTTGTGTAAGATCTAATCGTTCTCTATACTCCTTTATAGCAAGATTTAATGCATAAGGTTCCATGTTGTCTAGTATAGCATAGGAAGAAATGTTTAACAATGTAATATATTTCCACCTATGCATATAGATAACTTTTTAAATGCTATAGTTTAAAACAAGCAACTAATCCATACTCCTTGCTACTCAAATCCATAACAGGTGCTATGCTCACAGAAGAATCTGCTCTATTTGTTGAAAGCACCTTTTTAAGTGTATCATTATATTCCCCTGCATAGCGGAAAGATTGAATACTACTATAAATTATAAAGCCTGCTTTTACAGCCGCACCACACAATACAAGTCCTCCACCTACCAGAACAGGAGCTAAATTCTCTTCCCATTCAAAGGTTTGTCCTGCTCCTACTGCAATATTATATTTTGTCATTACAGAGTTTACAAAAATACTTCCCGAAAGCGTAAGAGCATCTCCTGCAAGACTACCAACTAAAGTGGTAAGACCTGTTTTTTTATCTCCCTGCAAAAAAGAACCAATTCCGTAGCCTGCAAAGAAGTTCAAGCAAAAAGGAAGTGTTCCGTCTTTTTTATATATAACATAAAGTAGTTCTTTTTCCAGAGGTGCAAGATTTTCTGCTACTGTGGCAAATTCTGTCTCATTCTCAAAAAGTCCACCCTTCAAAACTTCCTCTGCCTTAAAGAAAGCAGAAGAATTAAATTCCTGGGCTCCACCCATAAATGCACAAAAGAAAAACAAAAAACTAAAACAAATAAAATTCTTTTTCATAATAACCTCTCAATCTTTAAATCTTTATAGAGTAATAACCTTCAGTTCTGCATTTGCAAACCCCGAAGCAGAAGATGCAGCTGCACAACCTGCAACATATGCCACCAAAGTACTTCCTGTATAACCACGAGATTTTCCTTCCTGGTAACCAGCAATTGCACCTGCCGCATCGGATGCAACAGACATTGCTATTCTTTGCCATACAGAAACTGTTGAAGAAGATGAAGTAGATCTTGCTGAACTTTCAGAAGATAATAGTTCGTAGTTTTCTGTCCAGAACATAAGGGACGCCTTAGCCGTATCTGCATAGCTTTCAAATTCTGCATACAATTCTTCTGAAAGAGTTTTGTATGCATCTTCTTCTATAGAAACAATTGCAGAAATCATGGTATCTAAAGAATCTGTAGGATTTTCAAGCAAGTCTTCAATTTGCTGTATAAATGGTACAACCTCTTCACTAATATTTGCTTCAGAAACAAGAGAAGAAACTATTGTATTTGCATCTTCATACGAAGTTGAAAGAAGAGTCTGGCAATCTCCAAAGTACTCCTCCACATCTTCGTCTGTTAAACCTGTAGAAGCAGAACGACTTGCATTATTCAACTGATAAAATTCAGAAAGAATAGCATTGTGTTGTGTTCCTATCGCCCCAAGTTCAATAGCAGATGTTTTGCTAGAAGAAGTTTCTACGAGACTATCTTTACAACCTGTAAAAACAATTCCCATTACAGCAAAAGTAGCTGCAATTCCAAACCATACCTTTTTCATAACTTTCTCCTTGCCCATAAAGAGTCTTTTAATTATTTTCAATGTTATACCTTGTTTAAACCAAATACTTATCCTGTTATTCCGCCAATACTCGTTCCCCAGTTATTTTTTTCAATTTTTATTTCAGTCTCTTCTATTGAATTTAATTCTTCTTTTTCTACAGTTTCATCTAAATTAGATTCGTCAACTGTATAGTGCATACATCCAATAACCAAAAATAGCATACTCATAAAAGTCGCTATTTTAATAAATTTTTTCATTGTTTTTTTCATAACAATCTCCTTTTACGACTTTTATAGAATTATGATAAATTAACTTTGTGTTTTTTAACACGGCATAATCTGCAACTTTTAAAAGTGAAATCCAAAATTTTTGTTTACTTCATTAACAAGATACTTATAAACATCTTCTCTACTTGTATACTTTTGTATGTTCAATGCATTTCCTATAATTCTTTCTCCATCTTTTAAATTACCTAGTTTTGCAAGATTAACTCCTATATTTAAACCATGTGCACTATAATACCAAATACTTTTTTTCTCACATTCCAACCCTTTTTTTGCAATTTCTAATGCACTAAAACTATCTCCTTCATCTTCTGTCCAATTTGTAAGATTAAAAATAATTATTGAATAAAGCCTTTCTTTTTTAAATTCATCTACATTTTTTTCATAATATGACTTTAAAAATTGAATTCGTTTTATTGCTATTTGCCTTAAAAATTTCCATTCCTCTTTTTGCTCAGACATATAAAACTCTGCATGTGCCATATTATTCATAAGGGCCAATTCAAAATAAGAAAGTAAACCTTCTGGCATTTGTAAACTTCTGGCTTTAAAATTTGGCAAAGTAAGTTGAAGGGCTTTTTCATAAATACTTATTATATTTTCACTTAATCCATCTATATAAATTTTATAAATACCTTCACTCTTCGCATAAAATTGTTTTTCAAATTTATTAAGAGGTTTTCCATTCTTATATTCTTCCAATAGAACCTTTCGTCTTGAATCACTAATATCAACTAAAAGGTCTATTTGCTCGCGTATTTTAAATCTTTGATACTGTTCCCTATTAACAGGAATTAATTTATCATTTGGTGTAACACCCATACGGGTAAAAAGAGCTTCTGCAAGCATAATGTCACATTCTATTTCACCTCTTTCTATGCGAGAAAGTGTTGCCTTGTTACAGAGACCATGACAAACATCTTCCATACTTAATTTTTTTTCTTTGCGAATATCATGTAGAAGTCTTCCTATTAAGCTAAATTCTTCCTGAGTCATATTTAATATTAGCACCGAATAAGAAAAAATATCTTAAAAATTTCTAAAAAGAACGAACTTCAACGCAGGCCGTTCGTGGTGTCGTTCTTTCTCCCGTGAAATTACAGTGGAGGTATTAAATCTTTCGCATGAATAGACTTATACCGCTACTTAAAGAATTTAAAAAGATTTAAACTCTTTATTTATTTATTTCAATCAATTATAACCTTATCATATAAGTGATTGTGAAAATAAAACTCTTCAAGGAAAGAATTCTATTTACCAGCTGTACATTTAAAAATAAAAATCACAATCACCATGCCACTAGAAAGTTTTTCTGGTGGCACATTATTTTTCATTATGCTATTATTATGCCATGCATGTAGAAAAAAAAACTTAACTACCAGCAACAATTAGAAAAGATAATCTCTGAGCTTGATTCTAAATATACTACTAAAAAACCATCTCTTCTTTTACATGCTTGTTGTGCACCATGTTCCTCTTACGTTTTAGAATTTTTAGCTCCACATTTTGACATAACAATTTACTACTACAATCCAAACATTCATCCAAGAGAAGAATACGAACGAAGACTAAATGAACTTATTGATTTTCTTCCACGCTACAAACCAGCCATAGAAAATTCTGTAAAAATTGTAAAAGCCCCTTATAACCCAGAAGATTTTTTTAAAGCAACAAATGCAAAAAATGAAATCGCTTTACAAACAGAACCTGAACGAGGTGAACGCTGCAGACGATGTTATAACCTCCGAATGACAAAAGCCTTTCAATATGCACAAGAAAATAATTATGATTTTTTTACAACAACACTTACTATCAGTCCTCACAAAGATGTAAATAAGATAAACGAAATAGGCTACACACTTGACAAGCTAGAAAAAGTTACTTACCTTCCCTCAGATTTTAAGAAAAACGAAGGCTTTAAGAGAAGTCTTGTTCTAAGCAAAGAATACGGACTTTATAGACAAGACTATTGTGGATGCATCTACTCAAAGTTAAACAGTTGACACTTTTTTTTACAATCGCAATACTTCTTCTATGCAAGAAATTATTATTCATGAAAAAGCTGAACGCATACGTGATGTTATTCGCTATATGCGTCGCTTTAAAAATGCCATCATTGTTATCTACCTTGATGAAGCTATTTTGGACTCTCCAATTTTACTTAATCACATAAAAGACATTTGTCTTTTACACGAGGCAGGTCTAAAACCTATTATTGTTCCTGGAGCAAGTAAAAGAATAGATCAGGTTTTATCTTCTGCCGGAATAAAATGGACATACCATCAAGGCAGCCGTATTACAACAGCAGATGCAATGCCTCTTATAAAAATGGCTGCTTTTGATGTTTCTAACCAGATAATGACAACCTTTGCAGGAGAAAAGAAAACTGCCCTTATTGGTAACTGGGTAAGAGCAAGAAGTAAAGGTGTTATTGACGGCTTAGATCATTCTACAAGTGGTGAAATTGATAAATTAGATACCACAGCTGTAAAAACAGTTTTAGACAATGGATTTATACCAATATTTCCATGCATTGGTTGGAGTGCCGCAGGTAAGCCTTATAATATTTCTTCCATCCAGCTTGCAGAACAAGTTGCTTCTCATTTACAGGCAGACAAATTATTTTATCTTGTTTCTAATGCAGAAATAACGCCTCACAACTTTTTAATACCAAATGACGTTAATATTTCTCCTGAAGGTACTGTTCCTGCCATGGACTTAGAACAACTGGATGATTTTTTAAAAACTAACGAACCTTTGGTAACTACAAATTTACACACTACCGAACAATCGGTAAATTCTCTTTCTAAAGACCAAAATTTACAAAAATTTACCGAACATTCGGTAAATTTAAATTTAGAAAGCACTATAACTACCGAACATTCGGTAGTTATACAAAATGTTTCACGTGAAACACTACTTTCTGATACTAATAAAGAAAAAATAATTACACTACTAAAACTTGCAAATAAAGCCTGTAAAAATGGGGTTACTCGTGTTCACATTTTAAATGCTCTTGTAGATGGAACCATACCTTGCGAAATTTTCTCAGACTTAGGTTCTGGAACAATGATTTATGAAAGCAATTATGGCGGAATACGCAATATGACTCGCGATGACATATCTTCTGTTTTAGCCGTCATGCAGCCATTCATACAGTCAGGAATTTTATTGCCAAGGACGAGCCAAATGCTCAATGAACAATATTCTCACTATATTGTTTACGAATTAGACGGTGCAATAAGAGCTTGTGCATCTTTAGTTCCCTATGCTGACGGTCAAATGGAAATTGCTGGTGTAGCAGTAGAAAAAACCTGGTCTAATGTTGGTATTGGTCCAAAATTAATTTCGTTTCTTGTGGAACGTGCAAAAAAAGCAAATGCCACATCAGTATTCATACTTACAACACAGACAGCTGATTGGTTTGAGCAAATGGGCTTTACACCAGATAATATAGAATCTTTACCTGCAAAAAGACGAGAAAAATGGTCTCCACAACGAGGTTCAAAAGTAATGCGTTTAAAACTTAACTAATTGTTTCACGTGAAACTTATCTATAAGCGATGGTTAAATTACTAAAAGCCATCGCTCTTTTTATTATAAACTACATATTTTCATTTTTTATTAAATAAACGAGCATTAATAAAAAAACTCAGAAAATATCGTTAATCTTGATTCAAAACATCAGGAAAATAAATCTATTGCACAGATAACAGCATCAAAAAAGTTATCCTTAACAATTTTTAATAATTGCTATAATCTATCTACCCCACACTCTTCTGTAAGCACATTTTATGTTTCACGTGAAACATAAAATTTACAAAATAAAATATTTGGAAAAACACATATTTTTCTTTAAAAAATTTCTCAATTGTTTAAATGTAAAAAGCTTACACAAATATTTATTATTTCATCCAAAATAAAAAAAATAAATAAATAATGTTTCACGTGAAACACATTTCTAACTTTGAATAAAACATTTTGTAAAATAGAAATTAATACAACTACAAACACATATTATAAAAAATTCACAACCTGTGGATAACTTTTTGAAAATTTAATTTATAAATTTCAGAATTTTAAGAAAGTTCCAAACCCCTTGAAAATAAAGGCTTTGCAGCAAATTTTGAAAATTTCTAACTAAAATTCATTATTGAATAACCTGTGGATAACTTTTAAATTTTACAGACAATTAAAGTTTCACGTGAAACTTTTAAAGCAAAAAAAAATCCGGGCAAGTTATAAACCTGTCCGGTACCTGATGGGATTCGACTTGCTTTGTTGTCGGGAGAACAACTTGTAAACAAATCATAAAAATTAGACTGTATGTACAGCAAACTACATTCAAAAGGAGCTGCACATATCCCCTAACTTGTTGCAGTATACACTACATTTAGTGTTTTGTCTATTAAAAATTCAATAAAACCACAAATTTTTTTATTAGTGTTATTTCTTTGTAATACAAATATTTAAGCTTATTTTAAATGAGCACGGCGTGGAAGGGCGGGTAAAACCCGTTGCGCAGCAATGAGCGGGAGCGAACCCTGGAAGGCCGGAATCTTACTGCTATAAATTGTTTATGGGTTTAATTTTTGTTTAGCAAAAGACTTGCGTTCAAAAATAAAAAAAAAGCAGCGAAATTACCTTAAAGGTTTCCCTCTGCCTTTTAATTTCTTCTATGTAAGCTACATATTATTCTGAAGGCTGTTCACTTTCGGATGCTTCTGATGAAGCAGAAGTTTCTCCAGGTTCGTCTTTTTCTTCGTTGGCTATTCGGTCAATGCCTACAACGTAATCGGGCTCTTTTAGGTTTACAACTTTAACGCCACTACTTGCCCTACCCTGCTTACTGATTGATTCTGCTTCTACTCTAAGGCTTGTTCCCTGGCTTGTAATGCACATTACGCTGTCTGTGTCATGAACCGTTAAAGCACCGATAATCTCGCCCTTATCATCTACGTTTCCAAAGACACGCTGTCCGCCAGTACCACGGCCGTGTGCGTTAAACTCGCTAAAGTCTACTCGCTTACCAACGCCCTTTTCAGTTAGAACAAAAATCTTTGCACTTTCGTCTACGTGGATTGCAGCACAAAGTTCATCTCCTCCAGAAAGTTTCATTCCGTTTACACCACGGCTTGCTCTACCCATTGGGCGAACTTCTTCCTCGCTTATTCTTAGGGCCTGACCCCTGCGGCTTACAAGAAGAAGCTCGTCCTTACCGCTTGAAAGTATCGCGCTTACAAGCTTGTCGCCGTCATCCAAGCGCACCGCCTGCATACCGCGTGCCTTTGCGTTTCGGAATTCACTTGTTGGAGTTTTCTTTACGATTCCGTTTGCAGTTGCCATAAAGAGGAACTGTTCTTCTGAAAATTCTTTTAAGCTTACAATTGTTGTAATTTCTTCGTTTGCGCTTACCTGCAAAAGACTCTTTATATGACTTCCGCGGCTAGTTTTACTTGCTTCAGGAATTTCGTGAACTTTTATCCAGTAGGCTTTTCCTTCGTTTGTGATAAACATAAGGTAGTCGTGTGTAGAGGCAACGAACATCTGGTTTATGTAGTCTTCTTCTACAAGTTTGGCAGAAATTGTTCCCTTACCTCCCCTACCCTGGCTCTTATACTGACTTACAGGAACGCGCTTTATGTAGCCGAGTTTAGAAATTAACGTTACCATATCTTCTTCTTTGATAAGGTCTTCTACGTTGATTTCTTCTACTTCACCGGCTACAATGTCTGTACGGCGGTCATCTCCGTATTTTTCTGAAAGTTCATTTGTTTCTGTTTTTATAAGTGCAAGGATTTTTTCCTGATGAGCCAAAAGATCTTCTAAGTGAGCAATGAGTGCTTTTACTTCTTCCATCTCTTTGCGAAGTTCATCAATACGCAAGTTGGTAAGACGTCCAAGACGCATATCTACAATTGCCTGTGCCTGTGGGTCATCAAAACCAAAGCGCTGCATTAATCCGGCTTTTGCTTCGTTTTCATCGCGGCTTCCACGAATGATTTTTATAACTTCGTCAATGTTGTCTACTGCAGTAATAAGTGCTTCTAAGATGTGCTCACGTTTTTTTGCTTCGTTAAGCTCAAACTGAGTGCGTCGAGTAATTACTTCTACACGGTGATCAACAAAGCATTTAATAAGCTGCTTTAAGTTTAAGATTTCCGGTCTGCCTTTTACGAGGGCTAAGTTGATTACACCAAAACTAGACTGAAGTGCGGTTTTTGCAAAAAGCTGATTTACAACAACCTTTGTCATTGCACCACGCTTTAAGTCTATTACGATTCTTACGTCGTCTCCGGCAGAAGAGTCGTTTACGCGTTCAATTCCTTCAATTATCTTTTCGCGGGCAAGCTCGCCAATTCTCTTACAAAGATCATCTGTGCGAACCATGTAAGGAACTTCTGTAAACACGATACTTTCTTTTCCGTGCTTGTCTACTTCTATGGTAAAGCGGCCACGAACTATAAGCTTTCCTCGGCCTGTCTTGTATGCGTCGCGAATTCCTTTCTTTCCAAAAATAATTCCGCCTGTTGGAAAATCCGGTCCCTTAACATAGTTACAGAGTTCATCAATAGTAATATCAGGATTATCAATGTAAGCACTGATTGCGGCTGAAATTTCCCGGAGGTTATGAGGTGGCATGTTTGTTGCCATACCAACTGCAATTCCGTTGGAGCCGTTGCAAAGAAGGAAGGGAAACTTTGCAGGTAAAACTACAGGTTCTTTACGGGTGTCATCAAAGTTTGGAAGAAAATCTACGGTGTCTTTTTTGATGTCCGCTACCATTTCTTCTGCAATATTACTCATCTTTGCTTCGGTGTAACGGTAAGCAGCTGCAGGGCTTCCGTCTATTCCACCAAAGTTTCCCTGCTTCATAACAGGCATGTAACGCATAGAAAAATGCTGACCCAGGCGGACCATTGCATCGTAAACAGAAGAGTCTCCGTGCGGGTGATAGCGACCAAGAACGTCACCAACTACAGTAGCACACTTACGGGTTTTTCCGCTCATGTGGAGGCCTTCTTCATTCATTGCATAAAGAATACGGCGGTGAACAGGTTTTAAGCCGTCGCGAACATCTGGCAGGGCACGAGCAACAATAACAGACATTGAATAGTCAATGTAAGCCTTTTTCATTTCTGTTTCGATGGCAACGGGAATTAAAGTGCCACCTTCGGGAGTCTTTATTTCTTCCATATAATAACCTTTTTGAAGTAGTTTATTATATCAAAATGAAAGAAAAAATCAACAATACATCAACAAAACGCACTTCAAATAAAAAAGGACCCCTCTTAAAGAGAAGCCCTTATTTGGATTACATAAATTTAAGCGTTTAGAATTTCCAGGCAAGTCCAAATGAAAGCGGATACAAAAGGCCTCCTGAAACCCCCAAAGTGTTTTCTACCCTTGAGTTTGCCGTGATGTCTTCTATTTCATAATGGAAATATCCGCTAACTGCATACATGATTGAGGAATCAACATACAGGCTAAAGTGGCTTCCAAAAGTTCGCACATATTGAATCTGCGGGCCTACCATAAAAACAGATGTGTTTGTTTTTATAGTGTAGTTGTTTGTCTTTGGAGAAACTGAAGAGTCGCTATCTGCCTCATGCTCGTAACTGTAAGATGAATTAAATACAAGACCTGAAAGCAATAAAGAAATTGTCCTTTTGCTGCTTGCAACCGGTGAATAACCTGCACCAAAACCGAATGCAAAATGACCCGGAGTCTTGTCACAATATGAAAGAGCATATCCACCAGTAAATCCATAATCTCTGTAATCCCAGCCGTCGATCATAGGAGAGATTCCTGCCATAAGGCGTGCATTCCATGTAAACGAATTTTCTGCAACATGTGAAATGCTTGCATAAAAATCAGGTCCAAAAGGACTTAACTCGGCAAGACCTTCAACGGCAAAGCTGCCTGGTATCATTCCTCCACTGACTTCAATGACAGTTCTTGATTTCTTCTCTTCCTGAGAAAAAGCCATACCTGTTACAGCAATTAGCATAGTTACTGCAACCATAATCTTCTTCATAAATTCTCCTTTAGGTATATATAACCTATACAGGTGATTATAACCTATTTGAAAGATTTTTCAATCTAAAAACCTAAATAAGTAATAATTTGAAGCATGAGTCCCTTTTGGAAAAACGTAATGGATGAGCTTCAGTATCAGGGAATGAACCTGAAAACATTATCTACAGTAACGGGAATTCCCTACACAACAATTACAAACGGCAAGAACAGGGAAAATAGCATTCCCACTGCCGACGTGGCTTTTAAAATATCCAAAGTCCTACATGTAAACATGGAATTTCTACTTGGCGAAGATTCAAAAATGCCAGATGAAATAAATCCGGCTTCATCAAAATCAAATCCGAATGATAAAAAAATTTATCTTCTAGATAAGTATGAAAGATTTCTTCTTGCCTTGGAAACCTGTTCCCCTACGGTACAGCAGGCATTTATGCGCATGGCAGAAGATATTTCCAAAGACACAAAAGAATAAACGAATCCCTTTTCCTCCCAAAGGGACGGGGTATAAAACCCTCAGCGCGAAAAACGCGAATAAATTTACTTTTTTTACACATCCAGCGTGGCGTAGGCTGCGTTTTCTTCTATAAACTTACGGCGAGGTTCTACTTCTTCACCCATAAGAATATTAAAGATTTTGTCGGCCTCGGCTGCATCAGTTAAGTGAACCTGCTTCATCTTGCGGTTAGCAGGACTCATTGTTGTTTCTTTAAGTTCCTGCCATTCCATTTCACCAAGACCTTTATAACGCTGAACATCAAGCTTTATGTCGCCTGGGTTTTCCTGGTGCAACTTTGCAATTACAGAATCACGCTCTTCGTCGGTAAACGTGAAGTAGTCCTTCTTTTTGTAGCTTACGCGGTAAAGGGGAGGCATTGCTATGTACACGTAGCCGTGCTCTATAAGCTGCGGCATGTAGCGGAAGAAGAACGTTAAAAGCAGCGTACTTATGTGGCTTCCGTCAACGTCGGCATCTGCCATGATGATGATTTTATGGTAGCGGAGCTTTTCTATGTCGAAGTCTTTTCCGATTCCCGTTCCAAGAGAGGCTATTACCGGTTGAAGTTTGTCGTTATTAATAACTTTATCTGCATGACTTTTTTCTACGTTAAGCATTTTTCCCCACAGAGGAAGAATTGCCTGAATTTTCGGGTCGCGCCCCTGCTTGGCGGAGCCTCCTGCAGAATCACCCTCAACTATGTATACCTCACATTCTTCGGGATGCTTACTTGTACAGTCTGCAAGTTTTCCAGGAAGACCAAAACTGTCCAAACCGGATTTACGGCGGCTTGCTTCTTTTGCTTTACGTGCAGCAATGCGTGCAACTGCCTCACTTACAGCCTTTTCAAGAATCATGTCAACAAGCTGCGGGTTCTGCTCGCACCACTGGGTAAGCTTTTCTTTTACGAGAGTGTCAACGTAAGTACGCACCTCGCTGTTACCAAGTTTTGTTTTTGTCTGGCCTTCAAACTGCGGCTCCGGCACTTTTACCGAAAGCACCGCTGTAAGCCCTGCGCGAACGTCATCGCCGGTAAGTTTTTCGGGGTTCTGGCCTTTTGGCGTTACGTTGATTAACTTTTTGCGGATTTTTTCACGGCTTGAATTTTCTACTTCAAGAGCTTTGTTTAACACAACAGTAAGTGCAATCTTAAATCCGTCTAAGTGAGTACCGCCTTCATGAGTGTTAATGTCGTTTACGTAAGAATGAATGTTTTCTGAATAACTGTCGCGGTTATACTGCATTGCAACTTCCATAATTACATCATTTGAAGCACCGGCAATATAAATTGGTTCTTCAGGAATAACTTTCTTTCCTTCATTAAGGACAGTTACATAATGCTTAATACCACCTTCGTAGCGGTAAACAATTTCTTTTGGAGTTTCCAGACGTTCATCGCGGAATTTAATTGTAATTCCAGGGTTTAAAAATGCAAGTTCACGAAGACGATTTGCAAGTACATCAAAATTATAAGTTGTAGTTTCTGTAAAAATTGTTCCGTCTGCCTTCCAGCGGATTGTTGTTCCATGAGTGTCGGTGTCGCCTAAACATTCAACCTTTGTCTTTGGCTTACCTTCTGCATACTTCTGTTCGTACTTTTTACCTTCGCGGTTTACAAATGCTTCCATCCAGACAGAAAGCGCATTAACGCAGGAAACACCTACACCGTGCAAACCACCGGAAACTTTATAGTTAGATTTATCAAACTTACCGCCAGCATGAAGACGAGTAAGAACAAGCTCCAAGGCAGAAACATGTTCTGTAGGATGCATATCTACAGGAATACCACGTCCATTGTCTTCAACGCGACAGATGTCATCTTTTTCCAGTGCAACGTTAATTGTGTCACAGTAACCAGCCATTGCTTCGTCTATGGAGTTATCTACAACTTCGTAAACCAGGTGATGTAGTCCGTTAGGTCCAGTTGAACCTATATACATACCCGGTCTTTTACGAACTGCCTCCAGACCTTTTAAAACTTGAATGCTGCTTGCTGAATACTGATTTTCGTCCGACATTTTTTTACCTGTTTAATAGAAAATATTAGCAACTAAGTATACCTGTATTGAAAAAAAAAGTAAAGGAGCGTTATAATAGCGCACTATGAGTGAACAAAATTACAAAGCATTTTGGGACGAAGCATTAAATCAAATACATGAAGAATATAAACAAAAAGGCAACGAATCTGAATTTAGTCTTTGGTTTAACATGGAATATTTAGAAGATAACTCTACAGAAATAAAGGTAACTGTTCCTTCTGAATTTATGTGGAACCAAATGCTAACAAGAGGAATTGTTGATATTGTTATAAATAAAATTGAAGAACTTACAGGAATAAAAATTACAATAACAAGCATAGTAAAACAGAAAAAAATAGCAATGAGTACAGATGAAGGTACAGTTTCTAGAGAAGAATCTGTACCCAAAAATTTGGTTCAAACAGAATATAAAGAAGAGCATATAGAGAATACAGAAGAAACTTCACCCAAAAAATTAAAAAAACATCCTGATTTATCAGAAGATTTTACTTTTGAAACCTTTGTTCCAGGAGATAACTCTAATTTTGCTTACAATGCTTGTTTAGCAGCTGCAAAAGAACCAGGAACCAGATACACTCCTATTCTTATTTATGGTGGTGTAGGACTTGGAAAAACACACCTTATGGAATCTGTTGGTAACTATATTTATCAGCATAATTCTTCAAAAACTAAAATATGTTACATAACTGCAGAAAACTTAATGAACGAATTTATAAAAGGTCTTCGTTCTAATACAATGGAAAATTTTAAATCTAAATATAGAAATATTGATGTTTTGCTTATTGATGATATTCAGTTTTTAAATAATAAGGAAAAATTTCAGGAAGAATTTTTTCATACATTTGAAGCTTTAAGTCAAAAGAAAAGTCAGATGATTTTTACCTGCGACCGTCCAATAAATGAAATTAAAAGCATTGATGAACGCTTAAGAACACGATTTTCTAAAGGAATGTGTATAGATCTTACTGCTCCAAAGTATGAAACTCGTATAGCTATTATTCAAAAAAAATTAGAAAATCTAAACCAAACTATTCCTCAAGACGTTATAGAATTTATTGCTAAAAATGTAGAATCCAACGTTAGAGACTTGGAGCACTGTATTTTAAATATTACAGGATATTCAGATTTAACACACGAAACTGTTACCATAGATAAAGCAAAAGAACTTTTAAGAGATATATTTACTCAAAGTTTACCAGGTTCTATTACAATCGATACAGTTCAAAAAGTTGTTGCAGACCACTTTAATATTTCTTTGAGTGACCTAAAAGGTAAAAAGCGCAATAAAAGTGTAGTTTTTCCTCGACAAATTGCAATTTATTTAGCAAGAGTATTAGGAGACTATTCTTTCCCAGATTTAGGTATAGAATTTGGAGGAAGAGACCATACTACTGCAATGCATAGCTTTAATCTTGTTGAAGATGCTCTTAAAAGTGATGATAACTTGCAGTCTACAATAGATTTATTAAAAAGGGAGATTAAAGACTATAAAAAATAAAATCTGTGGATAAATCTAGGATTATATGATACAATGCTGTGCATAAATGGGGAATTTTAATTAAAGTTGTGTATAAGTTACTAAACTGTGAATTCAAAATGAGCATTTATTCAACTTGTAAATCTTTTAATTACAAAGAAAACGCTATGTTATTAAGAGAATTCACACCCTCTATTATTACTATTACTAAATTTATAAATTCATAAATTTAGTATAGTAAATTTAATTTTTACAAATTTTGAAATATGCATATTTATGCAAGATTTCTGAATATAAAAGTTTTAGGAGATAAAAATGAAATTTACTTTTGACAAAGATGCTATGGTAAAAGAAATAGCAATTGCTCAGGAAATTATTTCTACAAAAAGTGTTGGATCAATTCTTTCTAATGTTTTATTAATTGCACAGAATAATACACTTTCTATAAAAGCTACAGATATAAAAGTTAATTTTGAAACTCATATTCCTGTTCAAATTGAAGAAGAAGGAAGTACAACTGTTTATTGTGATAAATTTATGGGTATTCTTTCTTCTTTACCTGAAGGAGAAATTGAATTTAATCAGACTAGTTTAGAAGGTGAAGACCAAGCTATTACTGTTATAATTAAACCTGTTTCTAAGAAAATTAAATTTCAGATGAAAAGTATGTCTCAGGAAAAGTTTCCTGATTTTGATTCTGCTGATAATGTACCTTTCTTTGAAGTTCCTTCTAAAGACATAAAAGAAATGATTGCTCAAACATCTTTTGCTGTTAGTGAAGATGAAACTCGTTACTTTATGAATGGTGTTTATTTTGAAAAAAAAGGTGACAATCTTAATCTTGTTGCAACAGATGGTAAACGTTTAAGTTTTGCTTCTAAAAATCTTTTAGCCGGAATAAATGATTTTCCAAGTGCCATAGTTCATCCAAAAGTTTTAAATACAATTCTTAAGCATGCACCTGTAGAAGGAAATGTTTCTATAGCTATTGTTGATAAAATGATTTTCTTCCGTTTTGGAAATTATAAATTTGGTTCTGTTTTACTTGAAGGTCAATTTCCTAATTATGAAAGAGTAATTCCAGAAAGTCAGGCTCATAGCTTCCAGGTTGAAAAGACAGATTTAGTAGATGCACTTAAACGTGTTGCACTTATGGTAGATAAAAAAGCTGGTCGTATTTATTTTAACATTGGTGAAGGTGTGTTAAAAATTACTTCTCAGCAGTCTGAATTAGGAAGTGCTGATGAGGAAATTCCTTGTCAGTATGCAGGAGATTCTTATGTAATAGCATTAAACTATCGTTACATAGAAGAACCTCTTCGCTGTATAGATAGTGAAAGAATTACTTTTGAGTTTACAGAAGAAATGAAAGCTGTAACAATGAGAGCTGAACCTGCTACAGATTACTTCCACATCATAATGCCAATGCAGAAAGAATAGATTGCCTTTTCTAAATATTAGTCCATACAACTTTAGAAATCTCAATAACCAAAATATAGATCTTCTTAGTAAGGAGGTCTATTTTTGTGGTGAAAATGGTCAAGGCAAAAGTAATCTTTTGGAAGCTTTGTATTATTCAGCATATGGTTCTTCTTTTAGAACTCGAATAGAAAGTGAACTTATAAAAAAAAATGAAAATTCTATGAGTTTACATTCTATGTTTAGAGAAGAAGGAGGAACAAGTCATACAACTGTTTTTACTTTAATAAATGGTAATAAAAAAATAGAAAAAGATGGAAGTCCTAAAATACATTTAATAAATCAATTGAAAGAAATGAACAATATAATTTATAGTTACTTTTATTTTGATATTGATAAATTGAATGAACTTAATAATGATTTTGCTAAAAGAGGATTGTCTTTTAGAGAGTCTGCTATTGGTCGATTAATTCGTCTTCATTTTACAATTATAATTTTTAGAGCAATGTATTCTTTACAAAGATATAATTCTGCAATGATGAGAGCTAGACTTGCACAAAGTGAAGAACAAAAACAACAAGCACTTGATCGAGCAAAGGCATATTTAAATCAATATAAAGAATTATGTGAATATATGATGTCTTATTCTTTATCAAGAAATTTGGATAATACGATTGAGAATGCTGAAGAGATGTATCAATCTGAAGGATATAGTGAAGAAGAAATAAGAAGCGAAAAAGAGGCTGTTCAGGAAGAAAGAGAGAAACTTGGAGATTTGAATGAGAAAAAAGAGCCTAATGATAAGGTTGAAGAGAACCAAGAAACAAAAAAAGAACAAAAAGATGTAGTTCAAGATGATAAGCCAGCTGTAGCGGGAGGAGATTCAAATCCTCAAATTCGACCAGAAGATACTAAAGATGAGTTAATACCTGGAACTGACATTAGAAAGCCAAGAGATAGAGGCGTTTATGAAACAGATGAAGAGTATGTTGCTTTCTTAAGTGATTATTATGGTAAGGTTTTTCCGTCAAAGCCAAAAGAAAATATGGATGCTTCACAAGTAAAAAATGTTAATCCAATATCGGATCAAAAAGCAAATGATTTAGTTGCTTTAAATACTAATGATAATGTTAAAAAAGAAAGTTCTGAATTATCTTCTATGATGAG
>CALFIX010000033.1 GCA_937877515.1 uncultured Treponema sp. | reverse complement strand
AGGATTACGAGGTTCCAAGCGTCTCGACCATCTCAAACGTCATAAAAAGACACAATTTTTTCTTCCGCGCGGACACAAAATCATTCAGAAAACGCTCAAAAAGCGGACAAAAAGCCTTTGTACGCAGGCGAATCAGCGGAAACTTGAGAAGTGACAGTCCGAACAAAGTAATTGAATTCGACATGAAGCACATACGGATTCCGAACAACGGCAAAAAATATGCGATGGTCGGAATCGACGTGTTTACAAAACAGGCCGTAATCCATGTATCAAACACGTGCACGAGTACGGCGGGAAAGATTGCCTATCAGAAGGTCGTCTCAAGGTTCGGAAAACAGGCCGTCTACATAAACGACAACGGAAGCGAGAATCAAGATGAGGCGGAAAACTGGCTCAAGAGCGAGGGAATCACTCAGCTTTGGGCAAGGCCAAGGACGCCAAAGGACAAGCCTTGTGTGGAGCGGATGATTGAGACATTACAGGTTGAATGCCTTGACTATCTTGAAGGTCCTATGAATGTAACGGAACTACAGGCGGAAATTGATTCATGGCTGAAAAAATATCACGACTACCGCCCCCACGAATCTTTAGGTTTCTTGACACCGAACGAGTTTTTAACTAAGTTTTATCTGAATTCTTCCCCAGGTGTCAGAGTGTCCTAAATGTATTTGGAACGGACAATAGCCTTTTTTTTATGTTAAAATTGTGCTATACTTAAAGTAACATAAAAAAAGCAAACGTAAGCTGTATAAAAGCGGAGAAGAATATGGCACGTTTCGGCGAAAGTGGCGAAAAAAGACTAATATATTTAATCTCAATCTGTATAATTACAGCCCTAGCTTTTTTTGTTTTTTTTTACAGTATAAATGCACCCTCTGTCCGCCTTTTACATAAGAAAGCTTCTCCCATGGACTCAGGCTGGTATTATTACAGCATAACAGGAGAACAGTTTTCCATAGACAGCTTACCTACAAAACTAAAAGACCAAGGTTCAAAGACAAGAATTTATTACAAACTGAGCCGGCCTCAAAATTCATTTTATCTAGGCTTTTATTCCCACCACCAAAATATAAAGATTAGTTTTAATTCTCATCTACTATACGAATACAAGGTTTCTAACAATCCAATTTGGCTTTCGTCTTTTAGATCTTACTATCACATTGTAAAAATTCCTTCATCCTATGGCGGAGAAATTTGTATAGAAACAGAAGCTTTGCAAAAAAAATATGAAGGAGAAATAAATCCTATTTATATAGGCGACCAACTAGAAATAATAAACACAATTTTACAACAACATTCATCAAGAATAATCTTAGGCATTATTTTAGAGCTAATGGGACTTTTTATCTTAACAACAGCTCTAATTTTTAAATCTTTAGAAAACTCTTCATCAGCTCTTAATTTTTCATTACTTATGATTTTTATAGGTATATGGCAAATGGAAGAGTCTGGCATAATGCAAATCTTTTTAGGAAACCAGGCGCTTCATTGGATATGTGAATATTTAATTCAAATTCTTGTTTTAATGGTTTCTTATTTATTTATAAGTAATATAACACCTAGAAAAAACAGTCGGATATTAAAATTTTTCTTTTGGGGAGACTTAGCTGTTTCGGGGCTTCTTATAGCATTACAAATTACAGATATAGTTCAATTAAACCAATCAAAAATCTTAATACAAGTAATGCTTTTATTGACAATACTTTATGTAATATATCTACTTTTCTTTAGGCTTAACTACGTAACACAAACCGTAAAAATTCTAACTGCAATCACTCTATTTATAAGTATTATATTATTTAGCATCGTAATTCTAAAAATTCTACCATCCACAGCCGCAGATATTTTAATGAGTATTGGACTCATACTTACATTCGCAATGTTTACAGTAATAGTTTCTAAACAAATACTTAAAAACTTTGAAAGCATGAAGCAAACAGAACTTTATCAAAAGCTTGCAATGATAGATTTACCAACTGGGGTTTCCAGTAAAACGGCATGGTATACATTCGTAGAAAATTTTACTTTAGACAAACCTGACAGCAAAAAAGACTACTGCCTAATTCTCTTTGACATGAACAATCTAAAAAAAATAAACGACACCTTTGGCCACTTAGAGGGAGACAAAGCCATAAAAGCATTTAGTTATTGCTTAAAATCTGTTTTTTCTGCAAAGGGCGAAATATACAGGATTGGTGGAGATGAGTTTATAAGTATTTGCACAAATATAAATGAAAAAACAATAAAATATTTGCTTTCTGATTTTACAGCTTTGCTAGATAATCAAGTAGAAACTCAATTTCCTATAACAACAGCATACGGATACAGTTTCTTTGAAGCAAAAGATTCAAAAAGCATTCTTATGGCTCAGGATGCCGCAGACAAAGAAATGTACAAAATGAAGAAAAACATGAAAGAAAGCAGAAGCAGCTGATTTCTACGTATGTTTTATAAGGGAAACAAAGTCCTTTCTGCTAACAGGCTTAGAATAATAAAATCCCTGTATTAAAGTAGCACCCAAAACAGAAATTCCTTTTGCACAAGAATCAGTTTCTACACCTTTTGCTATAATGTTGCATCCCAGGCGACGAATAATATCCATTGAGCTTTCCAAAAGAATACGTGCATTACGATTTCCACCAATAAATGCTTCAGAGACCATATTTCGCTTTAATTTTATTGAGACGATTGGAAAGTCAAGAATACGCATTAATGTTGTTTTTCCCGAGCCAAAATCGTCAAGAATAAAATTAATTCCCAGTTCATTTAATGCACGAATATTTTCTTCTACAATTTTATCTTTGGCAGAAAATACGTCTTCTGAAATTTCGAAACATATAAAAGATGGAGAAACATGATATTTTTCCAGAACACTTTTTACATTTGAGACAATGTTATTCTGTAAAAGCTCAATTACGCAAAGATTCATAGAAATAAACTGCAAGCTGGTTTTTTCTAATTCATTTGCAGAAATAAACCTACAGAGTTCTGCAAACACACAAGCGCCTACAGAAACTATAGAACCGGTACGTTCAGCTGTAACCATAAAAGAATCCGGTAACAAAAGTTTTCCGTCTTCTGCCCTCATACGAAGTAAAGCTTCTGCCGAGAAAAAGTTATTACTCTGTGTTGAATACAAAGGTTGAATAAAGAAATCAACTGCATCATTTTCAACAGCATGCAGAACAGTATTCTCTATACTGTACAAATATTCTTCCTGATGAAGTTTTAAGTCATCTATGTTAACAACACTAAGATTTTTTTCCATGCCATAGGAAAGGACACTGCTCATAATTTTTCTTATACCTTCTAAAGATGTCGAATGTTTTGGACACTCAAACAAACAAACGCTGCAAGAAGTTTTATAAGACTCAAGACCTTTTAAGACAACATCTAAAGACCTTTGAGCAACGTCATATTTTGAAGATTCCAGGACAATTAAATACTTTCCATCTGCAAATTTAAAAATTTTACAATTATGAATATAATTTATAAACTGTTTCTTTGTCTTTTCTTCTACTGCTCTGACTCTTGAATGCCCCAAAAATGACAAAACACTTTCTATATCATGAACACAGATTGCAATGCATCTCATAGGATTCTTTTTTGACGTAATGAGTTTTGAGCAAAGAGCAACAAAAGCTTTTTCGTTATAAAGCCCGGAACCTTCGTCAAAAAATTCATTTGGGTTTTGAAGAGAAAAATATGCATCTAAAACTAAAAGAGAAAGCACAAATTGCTGCACAACCAGAGTAGGATTTATAAGTTCTACTATGACACCTGCAATTGCAGTAATCAGCATTAACGGAGAAATTAACTTTAACTCCTTAGAAATGAATTTTCTGTTCGTAATAAATATATTAAAAACAGCAAACACATAGTGCAGGTAAACAAAAATATATAAGAGCACAAGATAATTACCGCTTACATATACAGCTTTTTCTTTATCAACAGTAAAAAGAAAATCATTCAAAAAGACGTTTAATGTAAGCAAGACAACCATACTTACAATAGGTACAAGAACAGTTGTAATGGCAAGTCTTTTATACTCCTTGTAATTTATAATTGAGAGAACGTAAATAACAAAAAAGGCACCGACTAATCCGTCCACAATAATTACAAGATAATTTGTTATAAGAACAAAAATATAGCTTTTTCCCTCCAGAACAATTGTTAAAAGACTAAAAAAGCTTGCATACCACATGCCAATCATCATCAGTAAAAATGTATTACTCTGAAAGATATTAAAGGCTCTTCTTAAGACAAATTGTAAAAGTAAAAATGACATCAATAGAAGTGCACAAACATCAAACCAAATGTTATAATTCATTTTGCACCTCCTAACAATTGAACTACTTCCGGTCCAGAAAGCTCTTCGGAAAAGAATTTTCCTTCTAAGAAAGAGCTTTTAAACTTTGTTGCATACTGAACGTCTTCTATTGAATCTATGTTTTTTGCATGGATGTTTAGGTTCAACCGATTCAGTAAATCAACAGAACACAAAAGAACTGTTTCTGTTTTTTTTATTGTAGAATTATTATTTTCATTTTCTACATCAGAGAAGGCAATTTTCTTTACAAAATCTGTTTCCATACACACAGAACTTAACGGCATTTTTAAGAGCAAAGAAATATTTGTATTTCCAATTCCATAATCGGAAAGAGAAAATCTAAAACCTTTAGACCTAAACTCATTCATTCCTTGAATGATTCTTTGTCCGTAATGACAAATGGAAGATTCTATAAGTTCAAAACAAAATAGTGAATAAGGAATACTATATGTATCTGCAATATCAGAAATCAAAGATGAAAAGTCCTTTTCTAAAAGAGCTACAACTGGTAAAAGTAACTGAATAGAGTTTAGTCCCATTTTGTCATAATTTACTTGGCTTAAGAATATGCAAAGTTGCTTAAAGCTATAACTAAAAATTTTTAAAGCCATGCCATTTTTTTCTGCAATAGGATAAAAATCCTCTGCACTAATATTGAGGTCTGACGAAGAATTTTCTTTTAATAAAGTTTTAACATCTAAAGCTGAAAAGCGTTTTTCTTTAGAAGAAAACACAGGTTGATACCTAAAAGACAGGAGACCTTCACTTAATGATTTTTTTACAGCATTACTTATAGCAATTTTTCTTGAACTTCCAGATATATCTAAATCTGAAATTGAAATTATTTTATTTACTGCATTGGAATCAAATTGCTTTAAAAGATGAACAATATTTCTTAAATCACTTTCATTGGTAGAATCTTCTGGAATTTTTACCAGACAACACTTTACACTTAGAAGAATATCATAATTTTTTGTCTTAAAAGACTTTTCAAAACGTTTAATAACTGCATTTTGAAGAGAATGCATCAACTCAATTTTATCACTGGAAGCAACAAGAACAAAAACTCCTCTTTCTAATCTATAAGCTGATACTTCCTTATTAAGTTTGTCTAAGTAATGAGCCGCTTCTGTTAAAAGTAAGTCAGACATAGTAACACCAAGTCTGCCGTCAAGTGTACCCAAATTACCTATATTGACTAACAAAGCAGTGCAAGAAGTTTTTCCTTTATTACCAGACTGCATTCTTCTCTGAAAAGAAAAAGCATTTAAAAGACCTGTACTAGAATCTATATAGTCAAGTGGACTTTCTATGCTTAAATACAAAAGAAGAACAACAATTACGTCTGCAAAATTTTCTACACGATACTGAGGCCAAATCATTTGAAAGATATCTGCGATTGTTGTTAAAAATACAAAAGAAATCATAGCGACATTTTTTTCTAGAGAATAATGTTTATTGTATTTTAAAATTATTAATAAACTGTAAACCATATAAAAAGTTCCAATTCCATAGAACACGTAGATAAAATTTCTTCTGTGGTACAAAAAATTTTTGTCAAAATAAAAAGCACAATGAGTAAAAAAGCTAACAATAATACTTATTATTAAAAAAATGTATGGTAAAAACATACATGCATGTCTAAAAACTGTTCTTTTTGCAACATTAAAAACAGAATAAAGGTAAGTTATCATCGTAACGCAACAGCCACAATGAAAAATAATATAAAATGACTCAAAAAATATAAGCAGATCTGTAGAACTTAAAAATTGGGTCTCGGGATTTACATTTAAATTTTCAAAAAGAGTACGTAGGAAATCAAAAAATAAAGAATTTCCAACAAATGCAAAAAACTGATTAAACATGTCTCCCTGTCTGGAACGAGGAGCAGTCCTTATGCACCTTATGATTAAGAGAGAAACATATAAAAATACTGCACAGACATCAAACCAAATATTATTCTGCATTCATCTTAAATTATAACACGCTCAAAAAGACATTGCAAGAAAACTAAAATTCATCTTAAATACCTGCCTAAAAAAATCTATTGCAAAAAAAAAAATTAATATTTATTCTACATTCATGAAAATAATCTCATGGAATGTTAACGGAATCAGGGCAGTAGAAAAGAAAGGTTTTGTCTCCTGGCTTTTAAACTCAGGAGCAGATGTTGTCTGCATTCAGGAAACAAAAGCAAATCCTTCTCAGCTAGACTCCTCCCTTCTATCACCAGGAAAAAGTGATGAAGAAAATGATGATGCACCTCTTTTTGCTCAGGCTTTAGAAAAGAGAAATTACTCTTACTTTTCGTATTTTAATTCCGCAAAAAAAGCAGGCTACTCGGGGACTGCAATCTATACAAAGACAGAACCTGACAAAGTTGAAGCCTTAGGTGTAAGTGAATTTGATGACGAAGGCAGAGTTACAATTGCCTGGTTTAACAATCTGGCCGTCATAAGTGCATATTTTCCTAACAGTCAGGCAGAAGGAAAAAGATTAGACTACAAGCTGGCGTTTTGTGATGCGATTTTTAAAAAGTGTACGCAGATTGTAAAGGAAGGTAAAAATGTCATTTTATGCGGCGACTATAATATAGCACATACGCCTTTAGATATTGCAAATCCAAAGGCAAATGAAAAAAATGCCGGCTACTTACCGGAAGAAAGAGACTGGATGAGTTTTTTTACTCAAAACGGATTTACAGATACCTTTAGAATGTTTTGCAGCGAGGGAAAACATTACACATGGTGGAGCTACAGAATGAATGCAAGGGAAAAGGATATCGGCTGGCGCATTGATTATCAGTGTGTAAACAATTCTTTCAAAGACCATGTTAAGTCCAGTACAATTTTAAAGAATGTTACGGGTAGTGACCATTGCCCTGTCATGCTGGAAATAGAATAAAGTTAGCACACTATAACTTCTTATAATATTTAGAGTTAGCATACAACAACTTTACAAAAAAGTAGTAAAAATTATTGCATTTTGAATTATTATGTGTTAAAATAAAAATATCTTAAGTACCAAGAGGTATCAATATGGCATACAAAGTATCAAGTGAATGCATCAACTGTGGTGCATGTGAAAGTGAATGTCCTTCAGAAGCAATCAGCGAAGTAAATGACAAAAGAGAAGTTGCAGCAGACAAATGCGTAAGCTGCGGTTCATGTGCTTCAGTTTGCCCAGTTGGAGCAATCTCTGAAGAGTAAGCTTAAAGTTTTTTTTAACTTTAACTTATGACATTTAAAAGAAGGTCCTCCCATTGAGGATCTTTTTTTTTTGCTTTTTTCCCTATAATTTTATTTAGTTAAGTATTGACCAAAGCGAAAGTTTTTTACAAAATAAGCCATGGTAAAAAAATTTTTCATTCAGCTTTTAAAAATTGTAGGAATGATTTTTGTATGCCTGGCACTAGGTGCTTTAATAGTTTTTCCCCTATGGAAGTGGGCTTCATCTTCTCCTAAAAGCTACACACTTTGTATTTTAATTTTGCTTATTGCCTTTGCAGTATACTTACTTATAAAATCAGCAAAAAAAATTGGAATAAAAAGCTTTACTCTCAGATGGTCAAAAATTCTTGTAATTGCTCTTGGTCTTTGCCTTATGTTTAAAAGTGTTTTAATTGGTGAAAGAGTCTTGGCACTTTTATATATTTCAATAGCCATAGCATTATTTTTTATAATAAAATTTTTGGAGAAAAAATTTTTTGCAGCTGAAAAATAAAATAAAAAGCATTGGACTGCTTTTTTTTCTAAATACAGGCTTATTATTAAATGCTCAAAGTTTTCCTCAAATAAAAGAATTAAGCTCAAAGGATTTTGTATTCAGACAATATCAGCAGGAAGTAGAAGAAGCAAATAAAGCAACTTTTCAAAACAAAGAAACCTCCCCTGCATTTTACGTGTACAAAGCAAAGAAAGACGACACCCTTTTTTCTATAGCCGCCAGATGCTGCGTTCCAATAGACACACTGGCTCCACTGAATAACATTTCCGAATCAACAGAAAATGTTTATGGAAAAAACTTAATCCTTCCCTCTCAAAAGGGGCTTTTTATAGCTCTAGAGCCCAAAACGCCCGTAGAATTACTTCTCGCTAAAGAACATTCAAGCGAATTACTGAACAAAGATTTTCCCATATACACTTTTGGTGGCAAAAAGTTTTACTTTATGAAAAATGAAGTCTTCAGTCCCACAGAAAGAGCATTTTTTCTAAATACAGGAATGTACCTTCCTTTGGAAGACAGTGTCCTGACATCTTCCTTTGGCATGCGGCAAAGTCCTATAAGCGGTAAATGGCTCATGCACCATGGCATAGACATGGCTTCTCCCGTAGGCTCAAAAGTCATGGCATGTAAGACAGGAATTGTAAAAAATGTGGTAAAAAACGATTCCGTATATGGGAACTACATTATAATTCAGCATGCAAACGAAATGATCAGCCTCTACGCCCACTTAAGCACAATTGATGTAAAAAGGGGAGAAAGCGTAAAAGGAGGGCAAAAAATTGCAGAAGTTGGACTAACAGGACTTACAACAGGCCCTCACTTACATTTTGAAATAAATATAAACGGAAGCTACAAAGACCCTCAAAAAATGTTTTCTCACTAGAAATAATGTAAAAACTGCATTATAATCTACCATATGTTGTTTAATGCAACTAAAAAATTAAATAAAGTTTTTTTTATCTCAGTTTTAGCTTTTTCTTCCGTTACTGCTCTGAATGCGGAAGAGTTTCGTGTACGTAAAGCAATAGAAGTAAATATTCCGGAAAAAGATGAAAAAATCACGTGCTCAATGGGACCGAGTGATGCACTTATATTAGTTTTACCAAAGGATAAAACCTATATACAGGGAGTAGAACTTTCCTTTAAGGTTCCTGCTGTTGTTGCAGAATGGAGAGACAGTGTTGCATGGTCACTCTATAACGGAATAAAACCGGAACCTTCTTCTGGAAAAATTGACTATAGCGGAACTAGAATAAAAGTAGGAACATTTGGTTCTTCGCTAAGCTTAAACATTCAAATTCCACTTTACAAGACTAACACAATAAAAAAGACCCCCTACTCTGTTTATGTAGAAGAGATTCCTGAAATTCAAAATGATAAAATATTTTTTAGGCTTCAGCTTGCAATGAAAGGTGCCAGTGACGAAATACCCTACTCAAAATTTGAAGTTTCACTCCGCCCCATTTTAATAAACAAAGGAAAGCTTTCTGTTACTTGCCAGAGTCCCGAAACGACAGAAATAAAACCCTTTACAGTATTCGTAGACGGGAAAAACGTTTCTGACGTACAAAAAGGCGTATTACTTGACACGGGAAGCCACACAGTAAGCGTTGTAAGCGATTATTACAGAAATGAAGTAAGAACAATAAATGTAGAACAGGCAAAGACTACATCGCTGCAAATTTCATTAAGAGACATAACTCCAACCCTCACAATAACGGCTCCAAAAGGAACTGTTGTACTTCTAGATGACATGCAAACAGAAATCTTAGAAGACGCCATAAAAATAACAAGCGGAGAGCACACTATACGCTTTAAGGTTGGCGACTACGAGCTTGTAAAAGCAATAAAAGCCGAAAATGGAAAAAGCTACTCTGTTTCTTTCAAAATGGACGCTTCGGTTTCAGAATCAGACTAAAAAGCCAATTTTGTAAAAAAACATTTTTTTTAAGAAAAATATTCAAGATTTCGCTATATAAGGTCGATATATAAAATACCTGACGTACAATTTTATCCCCTCCCACCCATTGGCGTCAGGGAATGCCTGATGGGCATGGCCGGCAAATCTGCCGGCTTTTTTTTTTGCACTTTGCTAGAATTGACACTTAAGGCGTTTTTTTCTACTATGTGGGAATGGAAAAGAAAAAAGTATGGCCTTTTGTACTATTAGGACTGTTATTCTTTAATGCAATTCTTTTTGGTTCACTTTTAGGGCTGGGGCTTGCTACTACAATAAATATTAAAAATACAGAAAATTTTACAGACTTTGATACGGCACTTCCGACAAAGCTCTTAGATATAAACGGAGAACTTATTACAGAGTTTGCCAGTGACGAAAAGCGCGAAATTATAGCTTTTAACGATCTGCCACAACACATGATCGATGCTTTAATCACTCGGGAAGACCGCTCTTTTTACAAACATCATGGTTACACCGTAAAGGCAATTCTTAGAGCCGTAATCGGTAAGCTGACACACAGACAGTTAGGAGGAGGCTCTACCCTGACCCAGCAAATTGCAGGAACTCTTTACTGTGACCGCTCAGACTATTCATATAAACGAAAGCTGAAAGAGCTTTGGTGGGCAGTTCAAATGGAACGCCGTTACACAAAAAACGAAATCTTAGAGCTTTACCTAAACCGTATATATTTTGGCAGCGGAACCTATGGTGTAAACGCTGCAAGCAAGCACTATTTTGGACACAGTGCAAAAGAAATTACGCCTGCAGAAGCTGCAATTCTTGTAATTCAGCTTTCAAACCCGGCAATGTACAACCCTTTTGATCATCCTAACCGGGCAATGGACGGTCAAAATCGAGTTCTACAGGCCATGGTAGACTCAGGATATCTTTCTAAAGAAGAAGCGGAAGAAGGCTTTGACACATATTGGGCAAACTTTGACTATACAAGAACAAATGCTTCCGCATATACAATGAGACAGGATGAGGCACCCTGGTTCAGCGAATACGTGCGTAGAACTTTAAGCGGAATGCTTTATGGTAACGAAGACCTTTATACAGACGGTTTTACTGTAAACACAACTCTAAACTTAAGCCATCAGAAGGCTGCAGAAGAAATTATGCAGCAGTACATAACTGCGGCAAACAGGCTTTACCAGAGAAACATGTCACGCCGTGCAAATGATGCATTTAAAACTTATGTTCCATTTTCGGAACTTGTAAGCTTAATGTTTGACTTACCGGGCCTGAAAGTAAGCCAGGAACGGGCTGAATCAAATGCAAAAAAACAGTACACTCAGGAAGTAAACCCCGTCATAGACGTTATGGCGCTTTTATGCGGAATGGACACATTAAAAACAGCTGTTGTAAACCGCGGAAACGTGCTTATAAAGCAGGATGCAGAACGTACGACAATCGAAGGCACCATGATAGCTCTGGAAAACTCAACCGGCTACATAGACGCTCTTGTTGGCGGTTCTAAATATTCAAATGAAAATCAGTTTATAAGAGCCGTTCAGGCACGCCTGCAGCCTGGTTCAACGTTTAAACCCCTTTACTACTCAGCGGCCATAGACAGCAAAAACTTTACAATGACAACAAATATTAGCGATACTCCAGTTGTATTCCACAAGGAAGACGGAAGTCCTTATATTCCTCAAGACTTTAAGGGTAAGTGGGAAGGCGACGTTCCCCTCTGGTATGCGCTTGCTCACTCAATGAATGTTCCGTCTCTAAAGGTTTTAGACGCAATAGGTTTTGACGCTGCCATAAAAAGAACTTCATCCCTTCTGGGGATTCCACAGAATGAACTTTCGGAACGGCACTTTGAACCGGTCTACCCTCTTGGACTTGGAGTTTGTTCCGTCCGTCCGATAGAACTTGCAAAAGCTTTTGCTACATTTGCAAACAACGGTAAAGAAGTAACTCCAATCGCAATCCGCACCGTAGAAGATAAAAATGGAAACGTAATCTTAAATCCGGAAAAAGATTTACGGCAAAGCCAGAAACAGAAAGGAGACAAAGCTCAAATTATTTCCGAAGAAACCGCATTTATAATGCAGGAGCTTCTAAAGAAAACTGTAGAAACAGGTACTTTACAGTACGGGGCTAACTGGGATTCAACTTACTACGTAACAGGTGAACGTAAAGGCCGAGGAAATAAATTTAGTTACAAAACAGAAAGTGGCTATACCTACACAATGCCTGCAGCAGGTAAAACCGGTACAACACAAAACTGGGCTGACGCATGGACTGTAGGTTTTACACCTTACTACACGGCAGCATTCTGGTTTGGATTCGACCGTCCGGGTCAGTCTTTAGGTCTTTCCATAACAGGAAGTACATTAGCAGGAGTTGCATGGGGCGACTTTATGCACGTTGCAAATGAAGATAAGGCGTTTAAAAACTTTAGGGAAGAAGCTCCTGAAGGACTTGTAGAACTTGAAGTCTGCTCTGTAAGTGGAGGACTCCTGACAGAAGAATGTGGAGAGCATAAACTTACAGCCTATTACTACCCGGGAACAGAACCGACTGAATATTGTCAAAAACATACAAACACAACACTAAATACAATCGGTATTATGCGATTAAGAAACGCTCAAATGCAGACAGGTCTAAGTTACAACACCGCGCTGTTAGACACTACACCTATTTCTTTTGATTTAGATTTCTTATCTTCAGACATTCCTTCTTCTGAACGTAAAAAGAATGAAGAAGATGATGAATATTCCGAAAACATAAATACAGATCCAGACGACTTTAGCAACTGGCTTCTTGAATAGGAAAGGTAGATGCTTGTAAATATTAGCGATGTAAAAGTAAAAAAGAGAGTTAGAAAAGACTTAGGTGACTTAGAACCATTAAAGCAGAGCCTTAGGACTTATGGTTTAATGAACCCGATTACTCTTAATGCACAAAATGAACTTATTGCAGGCGAACGCCGGCTGGAAGCTGCAAAAGCTTTGGGCTGGGAAAAAATAAATGCCATTGTATTAGGTCAGGACATAAGCGAAGCTCATCAATTGGAAATGGAACTTGAAGAAAACAACCAGCGAAAGGAATTTACAGATGAAGAGCTTCTTGACGGCTACCACAGACTGGAAAAACTAAAAAATCCGTCTATTTTTATGAAAATCGTAAAATGGTTCAAGAATTTATTTAAGAAGATAAAAGCCTTTTTTGCAAAACAGAAATCTAAAAAATAAAAAGTTTCGCCACGCTAAAAAAAACATCTAAGCGTGACGAAAACGCTTAATGAGTTTTATTTTAAAACTACTCTGACAATCTTTTTCTTACCCGCTTTTACAATAAACTCTCCGTCTTCATCTGCATCAGAAACTGCAAAATTTGACTTTACATCTGGAACATTTTTGCCGTTAACCACAGCTCCACCCTGCTGAATAAGGCGACGGGCATCACTCTTTGTAGCACACAGCTTTGTTTCAAAATAAAGGTCGCAAGCATTTATGCCATTTTCAAATAAAGACTTAGATAACTCAACTGTAGGCATGGAAGACTTGTCCCCGTTTCCTCCAAAGGCTGCTTTTGCACCAGAAAGGGCCTTATCAGCTTCTTCTTTTCCATGAATAACAGAAGTTACCTCATAGGCAAGCTTTTCTTTTGCGGCATTTATATCGCCGGCACAAATAGATTCTATTTCTTCAAGTGGAAGGAAAGTAAAAAGCTTAAAGAATTTCTTTACATCAGCATCAGGAACATTACGCCAATACTGGAAAAACTCAAAAACAGGAGTAAGTTCAGGATCCAAGAAAATTGCACCCTTTTCACTTTTACCCATTTTCTTGCCGTCAGCCCGCATTATAAGAGGGAATGTAAGACCATAAACCTGATGCTGTTCATTTAATTCTGCAGTTCCTCCAAGCTTACGCCTTATTAAATCTACACCAGCCGTAATATTACCCCACTGGTCTGCTCCACCAATCTGAAGATTCATTCCGTACTTCTGATGAAGCATATAAAAGTCATAAGCCTGTAAAAGCTGATAGTTAAATTCCAAAAATGAAAGCCCCCTTTCAAGACGTAACTTGTATTCTTCAAATGTAAGCATTTTATTAACGCTAAAGCAGGAGCCAATTTCACGCAAAAAATCAATATAATT
Organism: uncultured Treponema sp.; assembly: GCA_937877515.1. Classification (GTDB taxonomy): domain Bacteria; phylum Spirochaetota; class Spirochaetia; order Treponematales; family Treponemataceae; genus Treponema_D. Next base: position 11,431 of record CALFIX010000033.1, on the reverse strand, counting down.
TACATCTGCAAGCCAGTCTGCATTATTAACGGCAAAGGCAGTTTTCCCGTCAAAGCCTATAAATTTATCAAGCTGAGTCTTTATGCTTTCTACGTTTGCATCTATTTGAGAGTAATCAAGCATTTTGCGCATTTCTGTCTTACCGCTCGGGTCACCAATACGGCCTGTGCCACCACCAATAAGGGCAACCCCAACATGACCAAAACTTCTAAGCCAACGAAGTGCAAAAAATGGAACCATGTGTCCAATATGCAGACTTTTTCCTGTAGGATCGCAACCAACATAAAAAGTAATGGGACCTTTATCCATAAGGCTAGAAAGCCCCTCTAAATCTGTACACTGATTAAAAAAACCACGTTCTTGTAAAGTTTCAATTGCCTTATTCATTTTCTCTCCAAAAATATCGTGGCATAATTTACCATGCACAAAAATCACTGTCAATGTATTTTATAGACTTCCGTTGACATTTTTTGTTTTCTTATTTATCGTTAGCCATAGTAAACAAAGCAAATTTTGTGCTGTTGGAGAAAAATTATGATGATAGATAAACGGCTTGTAAATTCAGTTCCAGACGCAAAAAAATTCGTTGCCTTAACTGTTATTTTTAGAACTTTAGCCCTTTTAGCAAACACTGCAATAATCTTTTCCGTAGCAGGAATTTTGGGCTCCAAAGGAACTGAATGGAAAACTGAAACAATAATAATAGCATTCTCTCTCTGCATAAAGCTTATATGCGACTTTCTTTCATCTCTGACGGGATTTAAGTCATCCAGCAGCGTTAAAAAGACACTCAGAAGCCTTATATACAAAAAGCTTCTGCAACTTGGACCTGCCTACCAGGAGCAGAACGCAACTGCAAAAATTGTTCAGCTTGCAGTCGAAGGTGTTGAACAGCTGGAAACATGGTTCAGTGCATTTTTACCGCAATTTTTTTATAGCATAATTGCTGCAGTCGTAACGTTTGTTATCCTTTCATTCTTAAACTTACCGATGGCACTTGTCTTATTTTGCTGCATACCTTTAATCCCCATAGCAATGATGACGGTACAGTCTATTGCAAAAAAACTTTTAGGAAAATACTGGTCACAGTATGCAAATCTGGCCGACAATTTTCTGGAAAATTTACAAGGCCTTACAACCTTACAAATCTACCAGGCTGATGAATATAAAGCAAAAAAAATGCACGAAGAATCCGAAACGTTTAGAAAAATTACAATGAAAGTCCTTTCCATGCAGCTGAATTCAATAATCATTATGGACATAGTGGCCTATGGAGGAGCTGCTTTAGGAATTACAGCTGCTTTACTTGCATTTTACAGTGGCTCCTTAACACTGCAAAATGCTTTTATATGTATTCTTCTTTCTGCTGATTTTTTTATTCCCCTCAGAACATTAGGAAGTGCTTTCCATACAGCAATGAACGGAAGCACAGCCAGCAAGAACATTTTTGAACTTTTAGATATGCCATCGCAGAAAAAAGGCACAATGAATCTTCCTTCATACAAAGAAGGAACCCCTATATATCAAACTCAAAACCTAAGCTATAACTTTGACAGAACAGTTCTGAATAACATAAACATAACAATACAAAAAGGAAGCTTTACCGCCTTTGTAGGAAAAAGCGGCTCAGGAAAAAGCACTGTTGCAAAAGTTTTATCTGGAATTTACTCAAAATATGCAGGTTCTGTAAAATTAAACGGACTTGAACTTAAAGAAATAAATCCTGATGATTTATATGAACACACAACATACATAAGTCACAGGGACTGGATTTTTGCAGGAAACGTGCGAGAATGTCTTTTGGAAGGCTCTCCGGCAGCAAAAGATGATTTATTATGGAAAGCTCTGGAAGACGTACAGTTAGCTGATTTTATAATGGAACAAGATGGCTTAGAAACACAGCTTTTAGAAGGAGGAACAAATCTTTCCGGAGGACAAAGACAAAGACTTTCCATTGCAAGAGCCTTATTAAGAAATAGTGAAGTTTATATTTTTGACGAGGCAACTAGTAACATAGACGTAGAAAGTGAAGAAGCAATCCTAGCTCTTCTAAAAAGCCTGAAAGGCAAGAAAACAATAATTATGATAAGCCATAGAAAAGAAAACTGCAAAGACGCAGACACAATTTACACATTTGAAAATGGAAACTTAATAAACAGCACACCCAAAGCTATGGAGGAATCAAAATGAAAACACTTTTAAGACTCTCTAAACTTATAAAACCTCTGTTTCCTATTATGGCCTTGGCAATTCTCTTTGGAACCCTTGGTTTTTACTGCGCAATTGGAATTCCTCTTACAGGAGCTTTAGCACTTACAAAAACATTACCATTTAAATTTTTAGTTATTTTAGGAGTAATGCGTGGCGTACTCCACTATGCGGAACAATATTGCAACCATTACATAGCATTTACATTACTTGCCAGAATAAGAGACATCGTTTTTGCAAAACTACGCTCACTGGGACCTGCAAAACTTGAAGGTAAACAAAAAGGCTCTTTAATTTCTCTAATAACTTCTGATATTGAACTACTTGAACTTTTTTACGCACATACGGTTTCTCCGGTCTGCATAGCTTTTCTTGTAAGTCTTACAATGGTAGTCATTCTTTCTGTACTGCATTGGTCACTTGGTCTTTTGGCATTATTATGCTACGCGTCCGTCGCAATAGGAATTCCTTTTTTGGTTCAGAAGAACTCCGTAAAGGCAGGAACTAAACACAGAGAAGAGTTTTCACAAATGAACAGCTTTCTCTTGGATTCCTTAAGAGGTCTTGAACAAAGCATCCTATACAAGACAGGAAGTAAAAAGCTGACTCTACTGGAAGAAAAAAGCGACAGTCTTTCTAACAGCAAAAGAAAAATGGCAAAGTATGAAGGCTTAACACAAGTCCTTATAGACTTTGGAATAATTTTTTCCAGCTTATTAATGCTTTTCCTTTCTTTATTTTTATACTCAAAAAACTTAGTAGACTACGGCACGGTCATTCTTTCTGTATGCGCCATGTTCAGCTCATTCGGGCCTTCTGTTGCTGTAGCACGTCTTGGAAGCAGTCTTTCAGAAACCATTGCTGCGGGGAAAAGAGTTCTCTCACTTTTAGACGAAGAACCTGTTACACAAACAATTGCAGACAAAACAAACCTTTCTCTGGACACAACTCCAAATGTAAAACTGGAAGACATTCATTTTACATACCCAAACATAAGTGACCAGGAAACTTTAAGTAACATAAACATGGACTTTGACTCTTCAAAAATTATTGGAATCAGAGGAAAGAGTGGTTCTGGGAAATCAACGGCTCTAAAGCTTATAATGAGGTTCTGGAAACCTCAAAAAGGCAATGTACTTATAGAAAAAACAAATGCAGAAGAAATAAACACAAAAAGCCTGCGCGACGCAGAAAGCTACGTAACTCAGGAAACAGTTTTATTCCATGACACAATAGAAAACAATATTCGTATAGCTTCGCTGGATGCAACTAGTGAACAGATAATTGAAGCATGCAAGAAAGCCAACATTCACGACTTTATACAAAGCCTTCCTGATGGCTATCAGACTAACGTCTCTGAACTGGGAGAAAACTTTTCCGGCGGAGAAAGGCAAAGACTTTCTTTAGCACGTGCATTTTTACATTCAAGCCCCATCCTGCTTTTAGACGAGCCTACAAGCAATTTAGACAGCTATAATGAAAAAATTATATTAGACGCAATAAAAAATACCTCTAAAGAAAAAACTGTAATAATTGTTTCTCACAGAGACTCAACACTTTCTATTTGCGACAAGGTTTTCAATCTTAACTCTGGACGGCAAAGCTGATTTTATATGAACGTACAAATCAGAGACTTGCATAAAAAAGACATACCCCACCTTGCAGAACTGTTAAACAGAACGTGGGGTATAAACAGCCTAAAGAAAAACAGAATTTCAAAAAACTTCGGATACGCATATCTATACAATCATCTTTCCCATTCAACATTTGTTGCAGTCGCAGAAAAAGAAAATAAAGCTTGCGGTATTGTTTGCATGGAAGAGTTTAAAACAAAAACACAAAAGGAAAATTTAAAAAAACTAAAATATAAACTAAAGGCTCTGATTTATTTTATACCTTTTGCACTCATAAAAGAAAACTGGTCTTACATACATGGCTGGAAAATGTTCCATAAAGAAACATTACGCCAGGAAAAATACCTGAACGGTTCCTATGATGCAGAACTTCGCCTCATTGCCCTTTCTGAAGACTCAAGAGGTCTGGGACTTGGTAAGGCCCTGCTCCTTTCTGCAGAAAAAAATTTAGCATCGCATAAAAAGAAAACTTATTTTTTAAACACAGACACGGAATGTAATTTTAAATTTTACGATACAATGGGGCTAAAAAAAATTGCAGCATCAGAAATGAAAATCAAAGATGAACCAGACATAAAGTGGGAAATATACCTTTACGCAAGAGAATAAAACGATCGCAAAACAAAAAAAAGCAGCTAGTTTAAAATAAAAAAACTTACTCAATCAGAGTAAGCTTTGCTAGTCGGGATGACCGGATTCGAACCAGCGACCCTCTGGTCCCAAACCAGATGCGCTACCAGCTGCGCTACATCCCGTAAAAAAAAGATGGACGATGACGGGATCGAACCGCCGACATTCTGGGTGTAAACCAGACGCTCGTACCAGCTGAGCTAATCGTCCGAACTGATTTAACAGTGATTGGAATATACCACTAATCAAAAAGTGTGTCAACAGGTTTTAATAAATTTTTCGATTTTTTTCAAAAAATTTATTTTTTTAAAGTTTATACTAGAAATTATATGACTTTGCGTATATAATTTTAATTAAAGATTCTCCTTATCGGGTGGGTCAAAAAAATAATCTATAGTGGAGAAAACTAGTTATGAACAAGTCAGAATTGGTTGACGCAATCGCAAAAGAAACTGGTCTTACAAAAAAAGATTCAGAAAATGCAGTAAAAGCATTTGTAGAAACAGTTTCTAAAGAACTTTCTAAGGGCCACACAGTACAGCTCATTGGTTTTGGTACTTTTGAAGTTGGTAAGCGTGCAGCTCGCGTAGGCCGCAATCCTCAGACAGGTGAAGAAATTAAGATTCCTGCATCTAAGGCTCCTAAATTTAAGGCAGGTCAGGCTCTTAAAGATCGCGTAAACAAGAAGTAATTCTGTTTGCAAAAAAAAAAGAACCGCTTCCGATTAAGGAGGCGGTTTTTTTTATGAACGAAACTTTTTAAGTCCGCTAGATTTATTTTATTCATTAAACATTTATCTATTTAAGCACCCCGCTTTTCGCGGCTTTGGTACTCCGCACTGCTTCGCACCGCAACAATGCGTTCCGCTACTTCGTAACGGGCGTAGGTCTTTTTTATAAATCACAGTGAGAGGAAATTCCCTCACCTTCTGTTTTTCCGGAAGTAAGCATTTCCTGCATTGTATGCCAGCCTAAAACAGCACACTTAACACGGGCAGGCATAAAACTAATATTTTTTAATGCAGCAGCCTCATCTAACTCTTCTAGTTTTTCGTCGTCCGTAACTTTTCCCTGAATCATGTCCATAAAAAGCTGTGCTAAACGTAGAGCTTCTTCCTTGCTCTTTCCAATTACATCATCAAGCATCATGTCAACGCTTGCCTGGCTTACGGCACAACCTGAACCGTTAAAACTTCCCTCGCTGATTATTCCGTTTTCATCAACCTTAAGCTGAAGGTAAATATTATCTCCACAACTTGGGTTCACTCCATGCAAAGTAAAAGTCGGATTTTCCATAACGCCTTTGTGGGCTGGGGTTAGGTTGTGCTCGTTTAAAATTTCCTGATATAAAGATTTTAAATCCATTGTACTGACCTCTTAATTTTTTAGTTTAAAACATAGACGGAAACTCTTTTAGTTTTTCATCTCCATAAAGATAAAACATTTCATCTTCATCTTTATACCCTTTATAAAGCTCTCCATTTTTACCATTCTTCTTAAGAGCATAAATACCATCTTCAGATTTTAACCAAACAGAAACATCTCTATTATCCAAAAACGTTCCGTCAGGAAGTAGATTATAAAGCGTACCATCCAAAGAAAAGGTTCCATCTTTAATATTCATTTTATCTTTTTCTGCATAAGAATCAAATATTAAATTCAAGACATAATCCATATAGGGCGCATAACCATACCCCCTTTCATTAAGGTTACTAGAAATCTTTTTGTAAGAATTTCCATTTTGGTCAATGCAAAAAAATCCGTTTTCATTTTGAACAAATCGAAAATTCTTAAAATTCTTTGCCGTTATGGCATATCCATCATGAAAATGTACATCTGAATAACATTTTGTCTTACCTAAAAAAAGCATATCGTGATGTAAGGGATATCCTAATCTAAATGATGAATAAAGAAGTTTTGTACTCTTAATCTGATTTTCTATATCAACAGGAATGTAAACACCCACGTAAGAGTCTTTTACCCCGGTAAGCGTAAAATCATCAGCAAAAACACCTGTTAGAACAAGAAGAAACAGGGTAAATATCAAAAACTTTTTTTTCATTTTTCTAGTTCTTTAAGCCAGCCCAGCTTCTTACTTTAGAAAGTTTTTCTGTAAACTGGTGAACTTCATCTTCTGTGTTGTAAAAATACACGCTAGCTCGTGCGGTACTTCCAACACCAAGTTTTTGCATTAAAGGCTGAGCACAGTGGTGACCTGCCCTGATTGCAATTTTTTCAGAATCTAAAATACTTGCAATGTCATGCGGGTGAACATCATCTAAAGTAAATGTTACAATGCCAGAGTGCCGTGCTGGGTCAGAGTTTCCAATTATGTGAAGATGGGGAATCTCTTTCATCTCGCTTATCAAAAGGCTTGCAAGGTGATTGTCATTTTCCTCAATATTTTCTAAGCCGATATTCTGAATGTATTTAATGGCAGCCTCTAAGCCCACTGCCCCGCTTGCATTTACTGTTCCTGCTTCAAACTTATGAGGAACTTCTGCGTAAGTTACAATGCCGCGTGTAACGTATTCAATCATTTCACCGCCACGTAAAAACGGAGGCATCTTTTCCAAAAGCTTCTTTTTACCGTAAAGAACTCCAATACCCATAGGAGCACAGAGCTTATGTCCGCTAAACGCAAAAAAATCTGCGTCAAGGTCTTTTACATTAACTTTTATATGAGGAGTACTCTGTGCGCCATCTACGACCACTACAGCACCTTTTCCGGCATTACCAACCTTGTGAGCATAAGAAGCAATTTCTTTTACAGGATTTGTAATTCCAAAAACATTACTTACATGTGTAAAGGCAACAAGCTTTGTCCTTTCATTTATTTTTTCTTGCCATTCAGATTCTTGAATAACACCATCCTCCCCACACTCAAGGAAAACACATTTTGCTTTCTTTTCATCACAAACCATTTTCCAGGGAAGAAAATTTGAGTGGTGCTCCATTGCAGTAACTACAACTTCATCACCTTCGTTTACATTAGCCATTGCCCATGTAAAGGCTACAAGATTCAGGCTTTCTGAAGCATTTCGGGTAAAGATAATTTCTGAACTATCATCTGCTCCAATAAACTTAGAAACTGTTACGCGTGCATTTTCATAGTCGTCCGTTGCCCTGACGCTTAAACCGTAAAGGCCTCGAAGAGGATTTGCATTATCTTTTTCGTAAAAGTTTTTTATTGCTTCAGTAACACAAACAGGACGCTGTGTTGTGGCGGCATTATCAAAGTAAATCAAGCCTTCATTTTCCTTTGAAGAAAAAAGAGGAAAATCTTTTCGTATTTCTTTTGCGTTAAAACTCATTCTTCTTCTCCACCTAAAAAGTTTTGAATTTTCTTTACAGTCTCTTTATCATTTATATTACGGCAGACAGAGTTTACTTTTGCACTTACCATAAGACGCTCTGCATCTTCTTTAGTTACACCACGACTTTGAAGATAGAATAACACTTCTTTACCAAGCTTACCTATGCTTGTACCGTGACTTCCTTCTACAGATTCTTCGTCGCACAAGATGACTGGAAGACTTTTATTTGTAACTTCTGGGGTTAAAAGCAGGACATTTTCGTTTTCATTGCCCTTGCTTTCCGAGCATCCCTTTACAAAGTCTATTGTACCCCGCCAGACTTTTTTTGCATTTCCGGAAAGAACGCCCTCTGTAACAAAGGAACTTTCCGTTTCTTTTGCAATCTGATGCGTTACATAGTTAACGTCAAGCTCTTGATTTTCGCCCATAACATAAGCAGTTTCGCCAGAGTTTTTTGCCCTAAAACCTGCCAGTGTATGACGGACGCCTGAAAAAACATTTTTTCCGCCAAGATGAACTTCCGTAACCTTTACGTGAGCATTGTCTAAAACAAAAGAAGAAATGCCTTCAAAGAAGGTAAAGTCTTTTGAAAGAAGGTTTACTAAAACAACGTGAACTTCTGCATTTTCTTCTGCGAACACTCTGAGTCTTAAACCTAAAGAGCCTTTTCCCACAGCTTTTTCTACCGTAAAGATAAAGGTTCCTTTAGAATTACTCTCTGCATGAAGAACAACGTCACGAATGCTGCCCTCATTTTCTTCCGGTAAGAGATTTATTTTTACTGTATCGGGCACAGAATTTTCTTTAACCGTAAACTCATCAACTAAGATTTTTTCTTCTTCTACAAAAGCGTCTAAGGCTGAATCTGCTTCGCGTCCTAACTGGCTTACAAGCTTAAGCTCTCTTCCAAAGCTTTCAGAGAGTGGTTTTAGGGAATATTCCATGCCGGAAGCAGTCATTTCAGAAGGTTCCACTTTTAAAGAACACTGTCCGCTTAAAGGCACATCCAGTTCACCATGATTTATGTGCAAATGATGCCATGTCAAACGGGGAAACTGATTTACTTCTGTTTTTATTTTGCTTAAAGCTTCCATCACATCGTCCCCTTCATTTCAAGCTGAATAAGGTTATTCATCTCTACGGCATACTCAAGAGGCAGCTCCTTGCTTACAGGGTTTGCGAAACCTGAAACAATCATTGCACGGGCCTCATCCTCGCTCATACCGCGACTCATAAGATAAAAGATTGCCTTGTTGGAAATGCGGCCAATTTTTGCTTCATGCCCTATATCACAGTCGTCGGTCATAATGTTCATTGCAGGAATGGTATCAGAATTACTTTCACTGTCTAACATAAGGCTGTCGCAGTTTACGCTTACCTTGCTGCCAGTGGCACTCTTATTTACAACAACGGAAGAACGGTAGGTATTTTTTCCGCCGCTCTTTGAAATACTTTTTGAGCTTATAACGCTTGAAGTATTTTTTCCAATATGAATCATCTTGGCGCCAGTGTCTAAGTCCTGACCTTTTCCGCTAAACGTAATGCCTGTAAATTCACAGAGAGATTTTTCACCCTTTAGAATTGTCGTTGGATAGAGGTATGAAACGTGGCTTCCAAAACTTCCAGAAACCCATTCCATCTTTCCGCCTTTCTCAACAATTGCCCTCTTTGTGTTAAGGTTGTACATATTCTTGGACCAGTTTTCTATGGTGCTGTACCTGAGATGAGCATTTTTCGCAACAAAAAGCTCAACGCAGCCTGCGTGTAAATTTGCAACGTTATACTTTGGCGCAGAGCAGCCTTCAATAAAGTGCAAGTCCGCTCCCTCATCAACAATTATAAGAGTGTGCTCAAACTGCCCTGCCCCCGCAGCATTCAAACGAAAGTATGACTGCAAGGGAATTTTTACGTGAACATTTTTTGGAACATACACAAAGCTTCCCCCACTCCAGACTGCTCCGTGCAAGGCGGCAAACTTGTGGTCTGTTGGAGGAACAAGACGCATAAAGTGCTCTTTTATCATGTCCGCATACTCGCCGTGCATGGCACTTTCCAAGTCTGTGTAGATTACCCCCTGAGCAGCAACCTCGTCTTTAACATTGTGGTAAACAAGTTCACTGTCGTACTGTGCCCCAACGCCGGCAAGGCTTTCCCGCTCTGCCTCTGGAATTCCAAGTTTTTCAAAAGTTTCCTTTATATCCTGAGGAACATCTGCCCACTTTGCAGCCATTTCTGTTTTTGGCTTAACGTACGTTACGATTTTTTGAATATCAAGGTCGTGGATATCAGGTCCCCAGTCGGGCTCTTTTGTTTCGTTATAAATTTTTAGGCACTTTAAGCGGAAATCTTTCATCCACTCGGGGTCTTTTTTTTCTTCGCTAATTCTTAAAACTATGCTTTCGTCCAGACCTTTTCTGACCTTAAAAAAATCCTTATCTTTTTCTTCGTAACGGAAATCATAAAGAGAACGGTCTATATCTGTAACCTGAGTTTTTTCTTCACTCATAATTTAATCAAGTCCTCCGTTACTCACGTTCATCTTAACGGCGTCCATTGCAGCTTTTGCAGCAGCGGCAAGCTTCTCTCTTCTCTCTGCGTCCTTTACTTCCTGAGGAATAAACTCGTCAAAGCCCTTTTCATTAATCTGCTTTACTAAAGAACCGTCTCCAGAATGAACGATGCGTCCCTTAACTATTATGTGAGTAAAGTCTACATTCAGGCTCTCCAAAATTTTTGTTGAGTGAGTAATAATTAAAAGAGAGCCGCCTGTTTTTTCCTGATACTCTTTAACGCCACGGCTTACAGTACGTACAGCATCTACGTCAAGACCGGAATCTGTTTCGTCTAAAATTGCAATTTTTGGTTTAAGCATTAAAAGCTGTAAAATTTCGCTCTTCTTTTTTTCGCCACCGGAAAATCCAACGTTTAAGTCGCGTTCTGCATAGCTGTGATTCATATTAAGAAGATCCATATTCTCTTCAAGCTGCTTCTTAAACGGAATAAGCTTTACCTTCTGAGCACTTACCTGCTGAATGCTGCTTCTGATAAAAGACTCCAGAGAAATTCCCGGAACCTCTAGGGGGTCCTGAAAGCTTAGGAACATTCCCTTCTTTGCACGCTTATCTGTGTCAAAATCTGTTATGTCTTCGCCGTCAAAAATAATTTTTCCACCGGTAACATTATAGTCAGGATTTCCCATGAGCGTGTAACCCAGAGTACTTTTTCCTGCACCATTAGGCCCCATAAGGACATGAGTTTCGCCAGGATTGATATTCAGGCTTATGTTATGAAGAATTGATTTCTCACCTATACTTGCACTAACGTCTTGAATAGAAAGCAGATGTTCTGCCATATAAAGCTCCTAAAGCTAAAGAATTACAAAAGGTAAACCTTACCTTGCCGCGGTGAAGGTTTTAATTACTCTGCCCATAATAAATCCGGTTCTACCCTACTAATTTACTAGGCTTTGAAAAAAAATATACTAATTTTACTGAGAATCATCAAGAGTATAGCAAATTTTATATTTTGTGGGTAGCACTTGCATAAAAAAGTTTTTTATTATAATATACTTTCCATTAGGAATTGGCACTTTAGCTCAGCTGGATTAGAGCATCTGCCTTCTAAGCAGAGGGTCGGCGGTTCG
>CALFIX010000032.1 GCA_937877515.1 uncultured Treponema sp. | reverse complement strand
CGACCACCGAGATCTACACTCTTTCCCTACACGACGCTCTTCCGATCTAAAGAGCAAGTTCCGCATCATTCCAGACACCTATAGCGGGAACCATTTCTCCCTTGCGCCAAAGACGCGTTTCCACACCGTAATGCTCAAGGCCAACCTTCTTGGAATACCGAGCAAGGAATTCCTCTATGGATCCGCATTCAGGAACACAGAGTTTTGAACGGTTGTCAAAAAAGACAATCTCCAACTGTTCCGCTATTGTAGAGCATGGACCGGCGGAATCAAAACTTTCCAGAAGCTTCTTTTCTAGAAGATCGTACCAGTCCAATCTTGCGCTTGCAACAGGACCTGCCTCAAAGACATCAGTATGGGAATGAAGAACTTTAATCTCCACTACCCCAGCATCCCAATCAGTAACCCGACAAACTAGCCTATCACCTTCCACAAATCCGTAGCATGTTTCAAGGTAGCCTATATCAACACAAGTAAGGTTTACCGAAGTTGACAGTTCAAAGTTGCGGCTTACATAATCCACATCGCTGTTTGCAGGGTCAGAGGCAATGTACTGGGGGGCATATTCTTCGCCGTAAAGCTGATAAAGGTCTATGGCAAAATCGCTGTCAAACTGGCAAACTTTTTTTGGAAGTTCCCTGCCGTCTATGATGAAAGTAAGGTTTGAAGGAGAAAGTTCGTCGTCTACAAAGGGAATGCACCGGTCTCCTGCAACAAACACTCCCTTGGCAACTTCTTGGGCGGTGGGCCTTATACTAAACCACTGGCGAGAAAAGACACCTGCGCGGGTAATGTAGGAACCGTCAGTAAGCATGTAGACATAGGGACTTTGGGCAAGAAGAGTCTTTGCCTCTCGTTCGGAAATCCTTAGGCCCAACTGCATGCAGAACCGCTGTATGTCCCGGGTAGAAAAAGGGTCCAGAACGGTTCTGAGGAATCTGTCTGTAAGGTTTTCCAGTGAAAAGTCCATACTATAAAGATACTGTTTTTTTGCGATAAAGGCAACGCAGGCACTTAGACTAACTGCTGCCTGTAGCGCATAAGAAGAGAAATAAGTTCTGGAGTCTTTTCTTCCAGTCCCTTAGGAGAAGGAGACAGGGCCAGTAGCTCCAAAGAGGCCGCCATCTTTGCAAGTTCCACGGCTCCTATAGTTCTGGCAGAACTTTTTACGGAATGCACAAAAATGGCGTAATTTTTAAAGTCAGACTCTCCCAAAGTCTGCTCTATTTTCTGGGCATATTCTTCAGCGGTGGAACAAAATTCTTCCACCACATTTCTGTACAATTCTTCGGAACCGCAGTTTGCAATTCCCTGCTCCCTGTCCATAGGAAGCTTTTCTTTATCAGCCGCAGGTTGGCTTTTTTCCGTAACATTTGAAAGAACATGAAGGCTTACCCGTTCAATTTTTGACTTGGGCAAATAGTCAAGCAGAGCCTGCTCCAAGTGCCTCATATCTACAGGCTTGGAAAGATAGTTTACAAATCCCGCCTGAATGTATTCTTCCCTTGCCCCGGAAACTGCATTTGCCGTAAGGGCGATTACAGGAACTCCATCGTTCATGGAGCCTTTCATCTTTTTCATTTCTGCAAGAGTTTCAATTCCGTCCATTTCGGGCATGCGGTGGTCAAGAAAGATAATGTCATAGAGTTTTTTCTGCACAAGGTCAAGGGCTTCCCTTCCGCTCATAGCAGTGTCAACCTGAATTTGCAGGGGCTTAAGCAGTGCGCTAATTACAATAAGGTTAAGCTTTACATCGTCCACAATAAGAATTCGTGCCGTAGGTGCATGGAAGGATTCCCTGTAGGGCTTTGCATCCGTATACTGAGTGTCGTTCACAAGGGTTCCTACAGGCTTCCAGTTTATAACCCTTTGCTTTATGGAAAAAGAAAATGTTGAACCTTTGCCGTATTCGCTTTCAACCGCAAGGGAGGAATTCATCATAGAAAGAAGGCGCTTTACAATGGTCATGCCAAGACCTGTTCCCTCCACAGAGCGATTCTTGGACTCTTCAATCCGTTCAAAGGGGGCAAAGAGTTTTTCCAATTCCTCCTTCTTTATTCCTATTCCTGTATCCGCAACAGAAACCTTAAGGTTAACATAGTTTTCGGAGGTGTTAAATGAATCCAGGGAAATATATCCTCCGGTATCAACAGTCTCGTTATTATCGTAATCAACTGAAAGAGTTATGCTTCCCTCGTTGGTGTACTTTACCGCATTGTTCATTATGTTAAGCAAAATCTGCTTTATGCGCATGTCATCACCGTAGAGCATGTTGGGAATGTTCTTGTTCATGTTTACGATGACCTTTAAATCCTTGGCCTTTGCACGGAAGGAAATCATGTTCACCACATCGTTAATCAGGGAAGAAAGTTCGTAGTTGCGCTCAAGAAGATTCATCTTGCCCGCTTCTATTTTTGAAAAATCCAAAACATCGTTTATAATGCCCAAAAGGGTTTTACCTGCATTTTCCACATTGTGGGCATAAGAAACTATTTTTGGTTCGGTGCTCTCCCTCATGATTATTTCGTTGAATCCCAAAACGGCATTTATTGGAGTTCGTATTTCGTGAGACATGTTTGCAAGGAAAGAACTTTTTGCAGCGTTGGCGGCATCGGCCTTTTCTTTTTCAACCTGAAGCTGTTCCACAAGATGAGCGTCGGGACTTTCCACCGTAAAGAAGAATGCCAGTACCAAGGCTGTTACCCCCACTCCCGAAATAAGCAAGGTGGGAATAATTGCCTGTAGCACAAGGCAGATTCCTATAAACGAAAGGGAAAATATTATGGCCTGAACTTTTTTGCTGTTCATCTGGCGCCATGTACGGATAAAGAAAATTACCGAAGCGAGAAAATAAATTGCCATTACAGCGTAGGCCGCATAGGCGTAGGGACCCATGGAATAGTTTCCTCTATCTGTTTCTACATATTCAATGGGAAGAACAAGCACCAGAACCAGTCCAATGTAAAAGGGCAGTCGTTCCCAGACGGGACGAAGATTTTTTTCCGCACCGGGAGTCTGCACTAGGGTAAGTATGTAAAGAAATACAACAAAAACAACTGAAATAAGGCTTCCAAGAAAAACCTTGTGAAAGATGAAATTTAAAACGGGATTTACGACATCAAGATGATTTACCGTGTAGACAGTAATTCCGTCAAAGGTAAGGTTTATTGCCGCTAGAATGATTATTTCAGAAAAAAGCCTGTGGACATAAGTATGCCGTCGCCTTGAAAAGAAAAATACAAAGGCAACAAACACAATCATTGAGAGACAGGCTGCTTCCATTCTAAGCAGGGCTGGAACCATCGCTACTCCTTAAACAAGATGTTTTCTACATGCGGTCAAGGTAGGGAACCAGTACCAGAGACATAGCTCCTTTAAGGACCGTATGAGTGCAGGAAGCAAGGGCAAGTCTGGCTCCTGCAAGGGCCGGGTCTGACTGAGCAAGCGAAACCATGGGACAGTCACGATAGAAGGCACTAAAGTCATGGCACACATCGTACAGGTAGACTGCAACTTGGCTGGGGTCAAGTTCTTCCGCGGCCTTTGCAACCACCAGAGGGAACCTTCCCAGATTCTTTATAAGAGCCCATTCGCTTTCATGAGTCAAAAGTGAAAGTGCACTGTCGTCAAAAGAGGCTTTTACTCCCTGCTCTTCGGCCTTGCGCAGTATGCTTGCAATGCGAGCTCCCATGTACTGCAAATAGGGTCCTGTGTTGCCAGTAAAGGAAAGGCTTTCTTCTGGATGAAAGAGCATGTCCTTTACAGGGGCTACCTGCAGGAGATAGTAATGGAGGGCAGCAAGGGCAACTTTTTCAGCAACCTGATCTGCATCTTCCAGTTCTCCGTCACGCTCCCTTTCCCTTATGGCATCCAGGGCGGAGGCATGCAGGCTGTCAATCAGGTCATCTGCGTCAACGATTGTTCCCTCTCGGCTCTTCATCCTTCCTGAGGGCAGATTTACAAGACCATAACTAAGGTGATGCAATTTGTCAGTCCAGTCGTAGCCCAGTTTCTGCAGGATGTAGAACAGAACCTTAAAGTGGTAGTTCTGCTCGTTTGCAACCACATACACCATCTGATTGTAGGGCCAGTCCTGATGTCTTTTTACAGCAGTTCCAATGTCCTGAGTAATGTAAACAGAAGTGCCGTCCTTTCTAAGAAGAACCTTAAGCTGATTTTCTCCGTCCCGTCCTTTACCAGTTGCTTCGGTTACATCAATCCGCACGGATCCATCATCAGCCTTAAAGAAAATTCCCTTTGAAAGACCTTCGTCTATAACTTCTTTTCCCAAAAGATAAGTGTCGCTTTCAAAATAGTATTTGTCAAATCCTACACCAGTACGCTTATAGGTTTCTTTTACTCCGTTAAGGGTCCAGTCGTTCATCTTCTGCCACAGAGCGCGTACCTCTGAGTCCCCCTGCTCCCACTTTACCAGCATTTCTTCCGCCATGGTTTGGGCTTCTGGGTGAGCGGTTTCAGGCTTACCTTCTTCGCCTTTAAGGTAGCGGTCAAACTCCACATAGCATTGACCTACAAAGTGGTCTCCCTTCATGCCAAGGGATTCGGGAGTGTCTCCATTTTTTTCGTGGAAAAGTTTGTATGCCAACATGGACTTGCAGATGTGGATTCCCCTGTTGTTGACGATTATAGTGCGGAAAACATCTGCTCCTGCTTTTGCAAGAATGCGACTTACACTTTCACCCAGTGCATCGTTTCTAAGGTGTCCCAAATGCAGAGGCTTGTTTGTGTTAGGGCTAGAGTATTCCACCATAACTTTTCTGCCGGCAAGAGGTTTAGTTCCGTCGGCTGCAAAGGAACCGTAAGAGTCTCCCTGCTCATGGATTTTCTTAAGTATGTCGGAGGCCTCGCTGGCCTTGTTAAGAGTTGCATTTACATAGGGCCCCACTGCGCTTACGGAAGTAAAGTCAGCACTCTGTCCCAAACTGTCATGAATAATTTTTGCCACATCTTTTGCAATCATGGGAGGCGCAAGTCTGAAAGCCTTTGCAAAGGGGAACATGGGAACGCCAATGTCGCCCATTTCTGGCTTAGGAGGTGTTTCAACACGCACAAGAGATTCGACCTGAATTTCTGCTTCCAGTCCCTTCTGATTTTTATAGTCGCAAAGTGCCTTACATACAATAGCACGGAATAATTCTTTTTTGTCTGCCATGGGAGCATTATAGCATAGTATATAGAAAAACACAACACAGAAGAGACGCCGCCCCACTCTGCAAAGGCAGAAAACGCTTCTCAAAGAAAGACCGTGCATACGGTAAGAAAATGAGGCGGCAAATCCGCGCAACCGTGGATTTAACCGACACATTTTGACGAGAGCGCAGTTCCCGTTCCTTGTGGCTATGTTCAGATTAGCATTTTCCTGCCGAAACCCATATTGAATTTTTCCCTCAAATGGGGCATGATAAGGCATCATGTTTTCTACCATACCGCAGTTGCTTTATGAAAGGGCACAAGAAATTCCGGCTGACGAACTTCAGTATTACAAGGATAAGACCGGAGCATTCCAGAGAATTTCTTACGGAGAATTTTCCGAACTCATGCTTGACTTTGGAGCAGGTCTTCTTGCACTAGGAGTCCACCCGAAAGACCATGTGGGACTCATAAGCGACAACCGCAGGGAATGGCTTACATGTAGCATGGGAATAATGTCCATAGGTTGTTCCGACATTCCCAGAGGAAGCGAGGCCACTGTAAAAGACCTTTCCTACATATTACACTTTGCGGAATGCAAAACCGTCATTGTAGAAAACGGCTACAGCTTTAAAAAAGTTCTTGAATGCAGGGAAAGTCTGCCAGACCTTACCACTCTCATACTCATAGATCCCTCAGGAAACGAAACTGGCGGTGCCGAAAAAGACGGAATAAAGGTTTTCAGCTACGAAGACATAATCCAGAAGGGAAAAGAATTCCGCACTGATGTTCCTGGCGCAACAGAAGAAATAATGCTTTCGGGCGAAGAAACTGATACGGCCACAATCATATTTACATCAGGCACTACAGGTAAGCCCAAAGGTGTGGAACTCATCCATCAGAATTTTACATGTCAGATAAAGGGAATTAGAAACAGGCTCCCCTTAAAGCACGGAGACAAGTCACTGTGCGTGCTACCTGTATGGCACATCTACGAAAGGGAAATGGAATATGTATTCATGGACATGGGCGTTGCACTCTGCTACTCAAAACCCATCGCCGGAATGATTCTTGCAGACATGAAGAAAATCCGTCCTCAGTTTATGGCATGTGTTCCCCGAGTATGGGAGGCAATTTACAAAGTTGTACAAAAGCAGTCAAAGTCTGGTTTAAAGGCAAAGGCAGTGCTGTTCAACATCTGCAAGGGCGCAGCTTCCCTAATCCAAATGTTCTACGACATAATTCACGAAAGAAACCTTCACTACAAGAAGCCTCTCTTTATAATGCGCATTTTAAACAAGGCTCTTTACATTCCAATTCTCCTGTTTCTTCCCCTAAAGATGTTGGGAGACAGCCTCTTCTTTATTCCCGCACAAGAAACTCTAGGAGGAGAATTTAAAATGGGCATGTCTGGAGGAGGAGGTCTTGCCCCCTACATAGACAAGTTCTTTAACGCCATAGGAATCAGAATAATTGAAGGCTACGGACTTACAGAAACCGCACCTGTCTGCGCCATGAGAAATTACCGCCGCCCAGTACTGGGAACAATTGGAACAGCAATGCCCTACTGCGATGCTCAGGTAAGACGAAAGGACGGAAGTCTGTGCAAACCCGGAGAAAAGGGAGTCCTCTTTATCCGCGGAAAAAATGTAATGAAGGGCTACTACAGAGAAAGCGAACTTACCGCTCAAGTTTTAAAGGACGGATGGTTCAACACAGGCGACATTGTAGTGCAGACATACACCAGAGAATTTATTGTTAAGGGTCGGGAAAAGGACACCATAGTCCTGCGTTCTGGAGAAAATGTGGAACCCGTACCCATAGAAAACAAGCTGGAGGAATCCCCCTACATTGCAAAAGCTGTCATAGTGGGACAGGACAGAAACTGTCTTGGCGCCTTAATAATTCCCGCAACAGACAGCATAGAAGACTACGCAAGGCAAAACGGACTTAACACAGAAAACACCTCCGCACTTCTTAAAGACGAAAAAATCCGCAACCTTATTTTTTCAGAAATGGAAAAACTCATCTCGCCCAAAAACGGATTCAAGTCCTGCGAAAAGATTGGAAAATTTGTCTTTCTTGACAAACCCTTTGAAGTTGGCGTGGAACTGTCTGCAAAGGGAAGCATCATCCGCCACAAGGTAAACGAACTTTACAAAAAACAGATTTCGCTCATGTACACGGATTCGGCAATGGCACAGCAGCTCCAAAGTCTAAGCGACATGCTGGCTCACGGAATCTCTCTTCCCTCGCTGAACCTGTCCAACATAAACCTTGAGCCTCTAAAAGCGATTCTGTTTAAAAATAAAAAGGATGAAGCTAAAGATGAGCGTAAAAAATAAATTTACAGTCGCAAGAGTTTTTTCGGACCACTGTGTTCTGCAAAGGGAAAAACCCATATGCGTTTTTGGAACCGCCTCTGACGAAGAAGAAGTAAGGGCCGCCCTTTTTTTAGACGGGAAAAAATGCATCTCAGAAAATTTAGCAGTGGCAAAAGAAGGACGCTGGCAGCTTTACCTTCCTCCAGTTAAGGCACAGGAAAACGCCTCCCTTACAGTCAGCACAAAAAACGAAAGTATAACATTTAAAGACATTTCGGTAGGAGAAGTCTGGCTTGCAGGCGGTCAGTCCAACATGGAATTTGAACTTGGAAACTGCACAGAAGGTACTGCCGAGTTTGAAAAGGAAAAATCCCCCCGAGTAAGATTTTACTACACACAGAAAATTGCATGGATGGATGAAGCCTTCTTTGAAGCAGAAGACAAGACTTCCTGGGAAACATGGGAAAGTAGGACAAGAAACGCCTGGTCTGCCGTAGGGTACTTTTTTGCAAAACGGTTGGCAAAAAAATTGGGCGTTACAGTGGGCATAATAGGATGCAACTGGGGTGGAACTTCTGCAAGCGCATGGATGAGCAAAGAAAGGCTTGAGCGTGACAGTGAACTTTCATCTTACCTAACAGACTACCAAAAGGCATGTAGTGGAAAAACCAAGGAAGAGCAGTGTGCGGAATTTGACGCCTATCAGACATACCACACAGAATGGCAAAAAAAATGCGATGCTCTCTACAGGGAAAATCCCAAAATTGAATGGGCAGAAGTTGAGCGCATTCTTGGAAAGTGCCAGTGGCCCGGTCCCATGAACTGTAAGAATCCCTACAGACCCACAGGACTTTATGAATGCATGATCAGCCGAATACTACCCTACACTCTAAAGGGATTCATATACTATCAGGGTGAAAGCGACGACCACAAGCCCACTCTTTATTACAGACTCTTTAGAGAACTAATTGATCAGTGGAGAAGCGACTGGCATGACGACAGTCTGCCCTTCCTCTTCGTTCAGTTACCAGAACACCGTTACCGTCAGGACAGAGACTTTAAAAACTGGCCACTTATTCGGGAGGCTCAGGAGAAGGTTTTTAAAACTGTAAAAAACACTGGCATGGTTGTAGCCTTGGGACTGGGAGAATACGATGACATTCACCCAAAGCACAAGAAAGTTCTTGCAGAACGGCTAGCCCTTACAGCTCTTGAGGTAGCATATAAAATTCCTCAGGGTAAGAAAACCGCATACCCCATCTTTAGCAAAGCCATTTCAAAGGCCAACTCAATGATTCTTTACTTTGCAAATGCGGACTGGGGCCTTATCTTTACAAAAGACGAAATGCGCCTTGAACACTACCGGGACATGCAAAAGAGGCAGAACCTTTCCGTTCCCCAAAACTTTACCGGATTTGAACTTGCGGGAAGTGACAAAGTTTTTTATGCGGCGGAATGCACTGTAGAAAAAAATAGAATCACTCTTACGGCAAAAGAAGTTCCCCAACCTAAATATGCCCGTTACGGATGGTACAACTACGGTCCCGTTACAGTCTTTTCAAAGGCAGGACTTCCTCTTTCGCCCTTTAGAACATCAGTGCATGACGAAGAAAAAACTCAGACTGAACATGCTGCAATTCAGCAGATAATGGAAACTTGAACCTTAGGACAGTTTCTGTTAGAATAGGCTTACTCTATGCGCGACTGCTATTCAATTCTAGGCGTAAGTAAAAATGCAACTGCTGCAGAAATAAGGCACGCCTACAGAAAAAAAGCAAAACTTCTTCACCCCGATATGACCCAGGGAGACGCGGAGGCATTCCACGAACTTCAGCAGGCCTACGAAATGCTTGCGGACACAAAGGCACGAAGCCTCTTTGACGAAGTTCAGGAAATGAACCGCTTTAACCAGCAGTTTAGAACAGGGGGAAAATCCTTCGACTACCGCACATGGCTTCTTGAAAGGGAAGATGACGAAAGCCGAGCAAAACTAATTTTCTTTGACCTGCTCCACGGACGAGAAGAAGAAGCCACTCAGGAATTCAAGCGGATGAACATGACCCGCACGAACTTTAAGTTGTCGCGGTGGGTAACTAGAGAAGACTTTATGGACTTTGGATTTATACTTGCGGAAGAGCTGGTTCTACGCCGGGAATACTATGATGCAGTAATCCTCCTTGACCAGATAATCCGCATGGAATTTTCCTACAGCTACTTCAAACTTTTCTTTCCAGAAGTAAAAGAACTTGCCCGTCACATTCTGCGGAACAACATAGAGGGAAATGTAAACGATGAACTTGCCCTTGACGCATGGGAAAAGGCGCTGGACCTAAAGTTTGGTTCCAGAGACGATACCTTCTTCCTGCAAAAAATGGCAGACGCTTACACTCGCATTGGAGACGAAAAAACCGCAAGATTCTGCAGGGACGAAGCCCTCCGTCTTGCAGGCTGAACATGTCAAAAAAAGAGGTACATATATGATTAGACTTAAGAACGATGATCAGATTGCAAAAATTAGGAAGAGCTGTCACGAGCTGGCAGACCTATTCAACGAAATTATTCCTCGCGTAAAGCCGGGAGTAAGCACAAAGGAAATTGACGACTGGTGTGTTGAATTTGTAAGAAAGCACGGAGGAAAACCTGCTTGGTATTCCGAAGGATTTCCTGGATGCGCCTGCACAAGCATAAACGACCATGTCATTCACGGCATTCCCTCAAAGCACGACATTGTTCACGATGGAGACCTTGTTTCACTGGACATAGGAATAAATCTTGACGGCTACATTTCTGACAGTTGCCATACCGTCATGGTGGGTAATGTAAGACCTGAGCACAGAAAGTTGGTTCGCGTTACAAGAGAAGCCCTTCTTGCAGGAATTGGCGCATGCGTAAAAGGCAACAGACTTTCCGACATTGCAAAAGCGGTTACCGAAATATGCCAGAATCAAAACGGCTACGGTGTAGTGTATGACTACTGTGGACACGGAGTGGGACTTGATGTGCACGAAGACCCCAGCATTCCAAACAACTATCCTTTTAGGGGAGCAAATCCTCGCATACAGCCCGGCATGGTTCTTGCCATTGAACCCATGATTAACGAGGGCACTGCCGATGTCATTACTGGTGACGAACAGAGCGAATGGACCGTAGTTACCGCCGACGGAAAGTGGAGTTGCCACGAAGAGCATACTGTTGCTGTCTTTCCCGACCACACTGAAATTCTTACCGACCTTGACTACAACGGAAACTCCTGCCTAAAGGGAAGTTCGTTCTAAGATGAAAGAAGAAAGAGAAAACGAAACAAGTCAGTTTTACCCCTTCTGGCCAGCCCTGTGCGCTCTTGTAATGGGTGCAGGCGCTTCCATATTCTGCGCAACGGTATGGGGGCGGACGCAAAAGGTGCAGACTCTTGCCGTTACACTTCTGCTTGCAACAGTGGGAATTGTCCTTGGGATTTTCCTTAGAAAGACAAAAAAGCAAAGGCTTATTTCCATTCTTGTAAGCATCTTTCTCTTTGCCTCCTGCATAAGCCTTTCACGATTTCTTACCTCAGACTTTTATGTAAGCAGAAGGGAATGGAAGGAATACACGCTAGGTGACATGTCTTTTTTGTATCCTTCCCTTGAATGGAAAAAATCAACTGAAGGAATTGAACTTTCCAACGGAAGGGTGAGCATGTACACCAACGAAAACATGAAGCGCTATGTGTGCGCCTTTGTCTACGACTTTACAGGAAGCCACCCCGATCTTCCCGACACCACAGAAGGTGCCATAAACGGAATGCTCCAAAGTTTTAAAGCCGAACTTACTGGATGGAGCAATGTGCAGGCGGAAGATGATTTTTTAAAAACACGCTTTACCTACACAAGGGGCGACAAAGAATTTACAGGAGTGGCAGGCGCAAGTCAGGACGAAGGACATTACGAAATAGTCATGTTCTTTCCGCTAAAAAAACAGTACTCGGAAGACTTCATGCAAAAACTGGAAGAAGGCATTCTACCCAAGTCAACAGAATAAAAAAAACACACCCTCTAGCCCACACAGAAATTTTCTGCTATACTTTGGGCACATAAAAAACAATGGAGCAAGACAATGGCAAAAATCCAGATGAAAAACCCAATCGCCGAACTTGACGGTGACGAAATGACTCGTGTTTTGTGGCAGCTTATTAAAGACAAACTTATTACACCTTTTGTAGATTTAAAGACTGAATACTATGACCTTGGACTTGTTGAACGGGACAAGACTGACGACAAGGTTACTTACGATGCGGCGGCAGCAATCAAGAGGTTGGGTGTAGGCGTAAAGTGCGCAACCATTACCAGCAATGCAGCCCGTATGGAAGAATATCACCTGACACATCTTACCCCAAGCCCCAACGGAATACTTCGCGGTGAACTGGACGGAACAATTTTCCGCGCGCCGATTTTTGTAAACAACATCCATCCAAATGTTAAGAGCTGGAAAAAGCCCATAGTGCTTGGACGCCACGGCTACGGTGATGTATACAAAAACTGCGAAATTAAAACACCCACTGCAGGAAAGGCAGAACTTGTCTTTACCGGAAGTGACGGAAAAGAAATCCGCAAGACCATTATGGAAATGAAGGGACCGGGAATCATTCAGGGAATCCACAATCTTGACGCTTCAATCGAAAGCTTTGCACGCTGTTGCTTTAACTACGGACTTTCACAGAACATCAGTGTATGGTTGGGAGCAAAAGACACAATCAGTAAGACATACGACGGAAACTTCAAGGCGATTTTCCAGCGCATTTACGACCAAGAGTTTAAATCTAAGTTTGAAGCAAAAGGTCTAGAATACTTTTACACACTCATTGACGATGCCGTTGCTCGCGTAATGAAAACAGAAGGTGGCTTCTTGTGGGCATGCAAAAACTACGACGGAGATGTAATGAGCGACATGATTGCCTCTGCATGCGGAAGCCTTGCTATGATGACAAGCGTACTTGTTTCTCCCAACGGTGAGTTTGAATTTGAAGCAAGTCACGGAACCGTTCAAAAGCACTACTACCGCTACCTTAAGGGCGAAAAGACAAGCACAAACCCTGTTGCAACTATTTTTGCTTGGACAGGATCTCTTGCTAAACGTGCAGAACTTGACAACACTCCAGACCTTGCAGACTTTGCACATAAACTGGAAAAAGCAACACTGTCTGTAATTGAAGATGGAATTATGACTGGCGACTTAGCAGCTTTAGCCGAACCTAAGGCAACTCAGATTTTGAACTCTTGGGAATTTATTGACGAAATTGCAAGTCGCTTATAAATTAAAATTTATAAGATTAACAAATTACTCCACCCCACGGAATGTTAAAATTCTTACAGAGAGTTTCATATTCCGTGGCATTTTTTTTAGTATCCAATGCAGTAACAAAAAAGCTTTCATCTTCCGGCATCTCGCTTACATGGCAGCTTAAATTTTCATTTACATCAAAGGCTTTCTCTTCTACACGCAATGCCTGTTTTGCCACTCCGTCCCTGCTATCTACAACGCGAACATCTTTTCCTGCAGCAAAAGAAATTTCTTCTGCCATGTGACAAAAATGAGTGCATCCAAGTATTATTGTGTCACACTTATTTTCCTTAAAAAAATTTACCGCTGGCATTACAGCATTTATTTTTTCTTCAGCTGTTGCAGTAAAAAGTTTATGTTCAATAAACTCTATTAAAGAGGGGTCGCCTCTAGAAACTACATTACAATCGCTGGCAAAATCTTTTATAAGGCGTTCACAATACGGATGGTTTACAGTTGCATTTGTTGCTAAAAGTCCAATGTTTTTATTGACTGTAACTTTTGCAGCAAGCTTTATTGCCGGCACAGTACCCACGATAGGAACATTCGGAAAACGATTTCTAAGTTCATCTAAAGCCGTAACACTTATTGTATTACATGCAATAACAATTGTTTGGGGACTCCATTTTTGTAAAATTAAAGAGACAGCCTTACTGGAACATTCCACTACCTCTTTATAAGATTTTTCTCCGTAAGGAAAATGTTCAGTGTCTCCCATGTAAACGCATCTGGAATCTGGAGCCTTTTTCTTTAACTCTTTCATGTATGGAATTCCGCCGGTTCCGCTGTCTAAGAAGGCAAAATCTATTCTTTCATTTTTCATATAGAAAACATGGCATCAAAAGAAGCTTTTGCTTTTTCTGCTTTAGAAAACGCTTCTGAAGAAAGCCATTCCTTTTTTATTTTAAAGTTATCGCAAAAATTTGCTTTTTCTTTATCTTTAACAAGTTCATCTACAGTTTCGTGACAGTCATAATGACTTCCGGGAGAATAAAAAGTACAATTGCGGCATGAATGTAAATCTGCATGACAGACAGGACATTCCGCACTCCTAGAAACAGGTTCTGAAACTTTTATATTTTCCTTACACTTCCAGCACATAACTTCATAGTATCCATTTGACTAAATGTTTTCAATAGCGTAAAGTATACACATGTACATGTTAAACACATGCCAATGCCCTGGCTGCAATAAAATAGCACTCTCAAACTTTGACGAGCAGGGGAACATTCTAGAAACTCCTGGTTTTTGTTTAGAACACACACAGAACAAGGCTGAGCACATCCATGCCATACGTAATTACGTTTTGACCCACGATAAAATTATAGGACTAAACGCACAGGGCTTAAAAATAGAAAACATCGACTTAGAAAACAAAAAATTCTACGGATGCAATTTGCAGCACACAACCTTTACAAATGTTCATGCAAATGGAATGAGGGCAAGAATGTGCATGATGGACTTTTCTACCATAACTGATACAGATTTCTTAAACACAAACATTCAGTTTTCTTCTTTTTCTGGCTCAAAATTCGTACATGTACTTTTTACAGGGAGTGATCTTATTCACAACAACTTTAACGGAATAACTTCGTATCAGTCAAGCTTTGACGACTCTGACCTTTACAACAGCAGGTTTATAAAGGCAATACTTATAAATACTTCTATAAAAAATTGTAATCTAAAAAAAACAGTTTTTTATGATTCCGTCAGAGAAGGCGTTTCTTTTAAGCTTTCAAACACAAGAGAAGCTCTTTCTGACCGTAAGAAAGGTGGTTTAATGGGCGACTTGGAAGCACAGTTTACAGATGAAAAACCAGGGGAAAATGACCTATGAAAATTTATTTTCATCTCTGCTTGGAAGAATTTACCAATTGCTACGTTATTGCAAATGATGACCCAAACGTAAAAGAAGCCCTTATAATTGACCCTGGAAAAATTTCTACGGAAATCATAAACCAAATAGAAGACGGCGGTTATGACCTTACGGGGGTACTAATAACTCACAATCACAAAAACCACGTAAAAGGTTTAAATGCACTTTGTAAAATTTATTCACCACACATTTATGCTGCCGACTATGAAGTTGCAGATTATAAATCCATTGTCTTACAGGGTGACGGAAAGCTAAAAATTGCAGGTCTTGATGTAGAATATTTTTCTGTTCCAGGACACTCTCCAGACTGTATGGTTTTTAAAATCGGAAATGTTTTATTTACAGGAGACACCATTACTTCTGGAATAATTGGAGAAACCTCCAGCTCTTACTCTAAAAAAATGCTTAGAACTAAAATTCAGGAAAAAATTTTTTCACAGACTGAAGACTTAGTTTTAATGCCGGGACATGGTCCGCCATCTACAGTT
The DNA here is from genome assembly GCA_937877515.1 of uncultured Treponema sp. Classification (GTDB taxonomy): domain Bacteria; phylum Spirochaetota; class Spirochaetia; order Treponematales; family Treponemataceae; genus Treponema_D. Next base: position 37,276 of record CALFIX010000032.1, on the reverse strand, counting down.
GCCTCAGAAAAACAGTTCAACTTAGACGTTGCTCCCAGTTCTTCGCGCAGCAACTTAACAGAATTATTTTAACGCCCTATAAGAAAAACTCTGCCAGCAGCAAGTCCCCAATGGTCAAAAACATAGGTTGACAGAAACTCTGAAGCTTCCCTGAAGGAAAGCGCATTGTTTTCTATAACGTAATCTGCCAAAGTTTTTTCATCACGCTGAACGGAATTCCACTTTGCATGACTTACCCAATATTCCTGTGTCTTAGAAATTGGATTTTGCAAAATATATGCCATAAATTCGTTTCGCATTAAATATTCATCCTTTCTGTCATAGTTTAAAGTCGGTTGCTTTTCCCAATAGGTCTTTAAGAAGTCCATGGAAACAGGGTCAAACAAACTGTAAGCAACGTAAGAAACATTTCTAAAATCTTCATCCACAAAATATATGCCATGCCAGCACTCATGAGCTAACAAAGTATAACGCTGGTAGTCTTTTGATTCTCTAGAAATAGAAATTACGGCCCCCACTCCGGCTTCATAGCCTCTAGAGCTTTTATTTTCTATGATGATTCCATTTTTTAAAAGAATTTCTTTTAAAAGTTTTTCCTCATTATTGAGGATTACATTTTGCTGTTCTGCAAGAGAAAAAAATCTTGCCAGATCTTCGGCCTTATAGTCATGTGCATTATAGCCGTGAGCTTTTTTTATAAATTCATCAGTTACAAAAGTACCTTTATAACCTGCCTTTTCTACAAAATATGCAAGACGGGTAAAAAACAAATTCTGTTTTTCGTAATCTACAAAATCAAATAAAAGAACACCCGGAAAGTTTTCCCACTCATACAGCTCGTAATCCTTGCATCTCCAGAAGTCTGTATTCCACTTAAAGACAAGTCCTACATCCGTAATGAGAGGTGTTAAGATTTTATTTTCTTCAGGGAGTAATTTTTTTTCATTCTGAGTCATAAATACAGAAGTTACCATCTGAGCATTTTCTACAAGGCTTACTAAGGAAAAAGGTTCTTGAAAAGCCGAAGTCTGTAACACTGTAGAAACTTTATGAGGAGCGCGCCTTATGTAAAGCTCTTCATCTGCATAATTTAACGTTACTTTAACCTGAGATGCAAAAGTACCTATATCTTCTATATCAGAAAAGCCAAGTAAAATTTTTGGAAAAACATTATTCTTAATCAAAGTCTCATCAAAGAAAAGATTTTTACCTTCTGTAAAATCCGCAACAGAAAAGGAAAAATCTGCTTTACCGCCATTAGAAGAAAAACAAAATGCAGCACTTTCTTCGTTACGGCTCCACCCCAGCTTAGGTTCTATAAAATGAACGCTTTTTACAAGAAGTTTCGTTTTAGAGTAAATAAAAAAACCTAAGGGACATTCTTCTTCCGGTAAGACAGCAAATGAAAGAGTTATGTTTTTATAGTCTTCACTTATTGGAAGTTCTCCATAAACAAGAGGTCTACTTTCTATTGAAGGATACAGTTTATTTTCTTTCTTAAAATCCTTTTCATATAAAAAGCCAAGAGCGAAATTTGTATCTTTAGACTTTTTATAATCTTCCAAAAACTCCAAGGTAACTTCTACAGATTCGCCGTTATTTTTACGTACAAGATTTTTTAGTTCAAGCTGTTGATTTTTTGTAAATTTAAAATATGCATAGGAATGTTTTAATGGATTCTTTATTCGGGCAGCCCTGGCTTCTTTATTTAAGGCAACAAAAGCTTCTCCATTCATTCCCAGGATGGAATCTTTTACGGAGTCCATGTTTAGGAACGAAAAAAAACTTAAAGAAACAATCAACAGGGCAAGTACTGTAAATAAAACTATTTTAAAGCTTTTATTCATAAACAAAATACTACACTTTTTTTTATTTTTGCTCTATAGTTTTTTATCATGAATGACTCTTACGAATGTACGGTTTTAGTCCCTCATAAAGACACACTTTTCTTACTTTCAAAGGCACAAAAATCAATAATTTTAGAATACAATAAAACTCATCAAAAAGAAAAATACCTTTTACCATCTTACCCTCTATGGGGAAAACTAGACGAACAAGTCTTTAAAGTACAAAATAAAATAAGAATTACAGATGCAAGTCTAACTGGTCCATTTGTAGAAAAAACAAAAGCTTTTTTTTATTTTAAAGTTTCAACTAAAGATAAAAGATATACATTTAAAATTCTTTTTGCAGAAAGTAAAAATAACATAGACTGTGAGCTTTTAAAAATAAAAGAACTGCCCTTAAGCCCAAAAAGCTTTAGACTTGGACAGGCAGTTTTTACAAATTCAACTTGGGAATTACACAACGATATTTGGATTACTGCATAATTTTGTCGCCGCGATCCATTGCAGTAAGACCACTTTTTAGAAGCTCCAAAATTCCATAAGGCTCAAGAAGGCGAATAAGAGAGCTTATTTTGTCTTCACTACCAGTTGCTTCTACGATAAGAGAATTTTCTGCAACGTCTACAATGTGAGCACGGAAAATATTACAGGTTTCAATTATAACTGCACGATTTGTTCCACTAGCTTTTACTTTTATTAAAGCCATTTCTCTCTGTGTTGTATTTGATTTATCACAGTGTTCTATGGAAATAACTTCTACAAGTTTAGAAAGTTGTTTTTCAATCTGCTCTAAAATATATTCGTCTCCGCGAACAACAATTGTCATGCGGCTGCGCTCTGGGTCTGAAGTTTCACAAACTGTAAGGGAATCTATATTGTAACCACGGCGGCTAAAAAGGCCAGATACACGGCTTAGAACACCAGCATGGTTTTCTACAAGAACTGACAAAACATATTTTTCCATAAAAAAAGCTCCTTAATTGCACTAAGAATAGCACAAAAAAGGAGCATTAGCAAGGCTACTTAAAGCCTACTCAAAATAGCCATACACACGACCGTAGCAAGTGCGTGCGGTCGTGCAACAGCTCTTAATGCTCATGTGGTTTCGACAAGCTCAACCACCGGTCCAGAACTAATTCTCGAAGTATCCATACATAAGATACCAGTATCCATAAGGTGAATGCCATGTACCTTTTAGATTAGGTTTCTGAAGCCAGAACTCATTGTAGTAAGCAATTGGTGCTACTGCAGCATCATTGAGCATTACCTGTTCAGCCTGGTGCAAGTATTCATAGTGCTTTGTAATATCAGTTGTATTTTTGGCTAAACGTACAAGATTGTCAAATTCTTTAGAAGAATATTTACCGTCGTTGTTACCGTTTCCTGTTTCCATAAGGTTAATCATATTGCTTGGATCGTCCCAGTCATAAACCCAGCCGTTACGAGCAATATCAAAGTTTCCAGAGCGGCGGTCAGCAGTCATTGTCTTCCATTCCTGAATATTTACGTTCATTGTAATTCCAAGTTCTGCCCATGCAGCCTGTAAGTATTCTGCAACACTCTTGTGATAACCTGCATCATTTGTAAGGTAGTCGATTGTTGGGAAACCTTCACCATTTGGATATCCTGCATCTGCTAAAAGTTTTTTAGCTTTTGCAAGGTCTGCTTCGTAGTTAGAGCTAAAGTGGTCGCCGTACTTTGCTGTGGTTACAGCTTCAAAAGAAGATGCAGTTGCTGCGTCTGATACACCAGGGCCTACAAAGTTTTTAGCTGGAGTATATGTACCCTGCATAATTACGTTTGCAACGTGAGTGCGGTCTATAGCTAAAGAAAGAGCTTCACGAACACGAGCATCATCAAAAGGAGCTTTCTGAGTATTAAATGAAACGTAGTATGTTCCCATTATTGGTTCCACAAAGAATTCTCCGTTACCGCGGAGAGCAGGAATCTCTTCTGTAGGAACATCTTTTATAAGCTGAATTACATTCTGATTGTATGCATTGAAAGAAGTATTTGGGTCTTCAATTAAGTGCCATACAATGTGGTCAAATGTAATGTGTTCTACATCCCAGTAATTTGGGTTCTTTGTAAATACAATCTGTGAACCGTCTGTAAACTCTGTCATGTAGTATGGGCCGCTTGTTACATAAGTACTTGGCTTTGTTGTCCATGTATCTCCGGCTTTTTCAATAGTAGCCTTCTGAACAGGAACTAAAACTGCAAAAGCTGCAATCTTGTCAAAGTAAATGCATGGGCTTACTAAGTGAACAACGAATGTGTCGTCATCTAAAGCTTCTACTCCGAGAGCATCAAGGTCACCTTCTGAAGCTGCATCAAAACCTACAACCATGTTTAAAAGATCATAACCATAAGGAGCTGCAGTATTTGGATCTGCAACACGCTTCCATGAGTAAACAAAGTCGTTGGCGTTAAGAGTGCTTCCGTCTGACCACTTAAGATTTGGGCGTAAGTGGAAAGTCCATGTAAGACCGTCTTTACTCTGTTCCCAGCTTTCTGCAAGACCTGCTACAATGTTGTTGTCGCGGTCAAACTTTAAGAGACCTTCAAATGCATGAAGAATCATGTTTGCACCGTCTACTGCACTGTTTAATGCAGGGTCAATTGTTTCCGGGCTAGGTCCTACCTGAACATGAACAACGCTACCAGAAAGGGCTTCTTTTTTTCCAGAACAGGACACAAGTCCTGTTCCCATAATTGCTACACAAAGGGCAGCAACAATTAGTGATAATTTTTTCATATTTCCTCCAACCGCTTTACGCGGTTTTAAAAGATTCTAATTAAGTTTATCTAAGTGGTGGCAGGCAGCGTAATGGCCGCTTGTAACTTCCTTAAATACAGGAGATTCTTTTGCACAAACCTCATCTGCATAAGGGCAACGGGTTCTAAAAGGACATCCGCTTGGAGGGTTTACCGGGCTTGGTACATCGCCTTCAAGAATAATACGCTTATTTGCACGGGCTGTTTTTGGGTCTGCAACAGGAACCGCAGAAATAAGAGAACGTGTATAAGGATGCATGGAATGAAAAATTATTTCATCACTTTCTGCCATCTCTACCATGTGTCCCAAATACATAACGCCAATTCGGCTTGAAATATGATTTACTACAGAAAGATCATGAGCAATAAAAAGATAGGTAAGATCACGTTCTTTCTGTAAATCTTCAAACATATTTACAACCTGTGCCTGAATAGAAACGTCCAATGCACTAACAGGTTCATCACAGACTATAAATTCAGGATTAACAGCTAATGCACGTGCAATACCGATACGCTGTCTCTGACCACCGGAAAACTCATGAGGAAAGCGGTTTGCATGCTCTGAGTTTAAGCCAACTGTTGCCAAAAGGAAAATAATTTTTTCTCTGCGCTCTGCTTTACTGGAATACAGCTTATGAATGTCTAAGGCTTCTCCAATTATGTCGCCAACAGTCATACGAGGATCCAGAGAAGCATAAGGGTCCTGAAAAACAATCTGCATCTTGCGGCGATACGGAAGCATATCTGCTTTTATTTTTTTCTCACTGTCAAAAATTACGTTTCCGTCATAAACAACGCGGCCGCTTGTAGGTTCTATAAGGCGCAAAATTGAACGACCTGTTGTAGTTTTACCACAGCCGCTTTCACCAACCAAACCAAAAGTTTCGCCCTTATTTATAAAGAACGTTACATCATCAACAGCCTTAACAACTTTTCCACCGCCTGCAGGAAAATGCTGTTTTAAATGTTCTATTTCTAAAAGTTTCTGTTTTTCTTCACTCATTTTCCTGATTCCTCTTTTAAAGTTGCGTTTACAACAGCTTCTGCACTACCTAAAACCTGTGCTTTCTGTTCAAGCCAGCAGCGACCGTAATGAACATTTTCTCCAACCAACGCTCCGCCTAAACTTTCGTATTCGTTTCTAACGGGAGGTTTTTCCAGGCAGATCTTCATGCAGTTTGAACATCGCGGGGCAAAACAGCATCCCTTTGGACGATTCAACAAATCTACAGGCTGCCCTTCAATTGGAACCAGACGTGAATAATCTTTTTCATGGAACTTTGGAATGGAGCGTAAAAGACCTCTTGTATATTCATGCTGAGGATTGTAAAAAATATCATCAGTCGTTCCATACTCAACAATTTCTCCGGCATACATAACTGCAATATGGTCACACATGCTGGCTACAACACCAAGGTCGTGGGTAATCATAATTATACCCATGCCGAGTTTCTTTTTTAATTCCTGCATCAGCTCTAAAATCTGAGCCTGAATCGTTACATCTAAAGCTGTAGTAGGTTCGTCTGCAATTAAAAGCTTAGGTTCACAAGCAAGGGCTATTGCAATCATTACGCGCTGTCTCATTCCGCCCGAAAGTTCGTGAGGATACTGTCTTAACCTTTTGTCAGGTTCATTGATTCCTACAAGCGTCAGAAGTTCTCTAGCCCTCTCACGTGCTTCTTTACCTTTTTTATCCGTGTGAAGTTTTATAGCTTCTTCAATCTGATTTCCTATTGTCCAAACAGGGTTAAGGCTTGTCATAGGATCCTGGAAGATAATGCTTACTTCCTTACCACGGATTTTTCTAAGTTCCTTTTCTGTCATTAAATCTATGCGATGGCCATTAAACGTAACAGAACCGCCGGTAATTTTTCCGTTTTCTGCAGTAAGCCCCATAACAGAATAGGCCGTAACACTCTTACCGCTTCCGCTTTCACCTACAATGCCTAAAACTTCGCCTTCTTTCATGCGAATAGTTACGTCATTTAAGGCTTTAACTTCTCCAGCCGGTGTATAAAATGAAAGTTTTTCATGCTGAATATTTACAAGATATTCTTCTGTATTTTCATTTGTATTTTCTTCTGACATAAGTTTCTCCTAAGACTTTAGTTTTGGGTCAAACGCATCTCGTAAACCATCACCCAAAAGGTTAAAACTAAGGATAATTATAAAAATCAAAAATGCAGGGGCAAAAAGTTTTTCTGGAAAACTCTGAAATCCATTTAATGCACTTGAAGCTAAAGATCCAAGCGAAGGCATTGGAGCCTGAACACCTAAACCTAAAAAGCTTAAGAAAGATTCTGTAAAAATACTGGAAGGAATTTGAAGTGTTGTTGTTACAATAAGGGTTCCGATACAGTTTGTTATCAAGTGCTTTCCAATAATGCGGTTATTTTTTGCACCCAAAGCACGGGCTGCAGTTACATATTCGTTCTGCTTTAAAATCATAATCTGACTTCGCACAATACGAGCCATTCCAACCCAGTATAAAAGTGCAAACACAATAAACATACTTACCATGTTTGGACCCAAACGCTGAATCCAGCCAAAGCCTGGAGCTTCTCCAAGAGAACGAAGAGGAAACTTTAATGTCTGTGCTAAAAGAATGATTATTAAAACATCCGGCACCGTGTAGATAATGTCTACAACACGCATCATTATCATATCAGCAACGCCGCCAAAGTAGCCTGCAATAGCTCCGTAAAGAGAACCAATTATTAAAATCAATAAGGAGGCTACAATTCCTACAGTCATAGAAACTCGTCCTCCAACCATTACGCGAATAGCATAGTCACGGCCGTTCTGGTCTGTTCCTAAAAGATGAGGAAAGATTTTTTCTCCATTGGCAATTCTAATCATTTCTTCTGGAGAATATTGTAAAGGTCCTAATCTTTCACACTCCTTCATCTGCTGCTCATATTTATAAGGATAAAAAAGCGGAACAATAAAACATAAAATCACAATAAAAAGAACAATAAACAATGCTGTCATTGCAATTTTATTTTTTCTAAAGCGTCTAAATCCGTCTTTCCAGAAACCCACAGACTCACGCATAATTACAAGGGATTCTTTTTCTTCTGCACTGGCTGGAACAAAATCATCTACATTCAACTGAAAGCTTAATGGATTTTTATTAAGGCTTTTCTTTATATCATTTACTACATTACTCATTTTTCTTTCCTACTTAAGCTTAATGCGCGGGTCAACAATGGCATAAGCAATATCAACAATCACGTTCATAAAAATAACAAAGACTGCCAAAAAGATTGTTGTTCCCATTATCATAGGATAATCACGGCTTGTAATGGCACCAACAAATTCAGAACCAAGACCTGGAATGTTGAAAATTTTTTCTATGATGAAACTTCCCGTCATAAGGCTTGCCAGAAGAGGACCAAGGTAAGTAATTACCGGAAGAATTGCATTACGAAGTGCATGCTTAAAAATGCTTTTAAAAGGAGTTACACCTTTTGCCCTGGCAGTACGCATATAATCCTGCCCCATGACATCAAGCATACTGCTTCGCATAAGGCGGGCAATGTAAAATGTTGGGTAAAGGGCAAGAGCACAAACCGGCATTATGTAGCTCTTTGCACTGTTTAATCCCAAAGACGGAAGCCATTTTAATTTTGTAGAAAAAATATACATTAGAAGCGTAGAAGACAAAAAGCTTGGAATAGCAATACCTGCAGTAGATAAAACTACAAGAATATTATCTAAAGCCTTACCGCGCTTAAATGCTGCAAGAGCTCCCAAAGGAACACCGATAAAAACAGATACAAGTAAAGCCCATCCACCAAGACGAGCAGATACAGGAAATTTCTCACCAATAATCTGGCTTACGGTGCGACCCCTCTTTTTTAAGGAAAGACCTAAATCTCCTTTTAAAAGTCCACCCATGTACGTTACATACTGCTCGCCCAACGGCTTATCCAAACCATACTTGGCTTCCATTGCTGCCTGTGCCTGAGGAGTAACAGCTTTCTCAGAAAGAAACGGACCGCCCGGAACCATATTCATGATAAAAAAAGTTAGAGTTGCCACGAGATAGGCGGTAATTATCGCCGTGACAATTCTTTTGATGATGTACTTTGTCATTTTCAGCCACAAATCCTAAATAATATAAAACTCACGAAGTATATAGCATTTAGAAAAAAGTGAGAATATAAACAAGCTTAAAAGTTTGCAAATTTTCAAAAATATTTTCTAAAACTTAAGCATTACTAAACTATCTTCCGTCAGAGTAAATTCCTAAAAGGCGTACGGCATCGCATTTTAAAGAAATAGCCTGTGTAAGCTTAGCAACATAGTTGCTTACATTTTCCGTTACACTGCGTAAGTCTGCATCTGCATAAAATCTATACTGCCAGGGCTGTCCTTCTATAGGACGACTTTCCAGGCGAGTTAAATTACACTTAAACTTTTCAAACTCACTCAAAACAGAAACTAAAGCTCCAGGTTCATTCTTTGTCTTAAAGATAAAGCTTGCCATATTTGGTTTTACATTTGTATTTATGGCATTTTTTTCTAACTTTTCTTTAGACGCGATTATTACAAAACGCGTAAAGTTCCCCGGATCATCTTCTATATCTTCTTTTAAAACTTCAAGTCCGTAAAGCTTTGCATTTACAGCACTTGCTATGGCGGCATTAGATTTATCTTTAGTTTTAGAAACAAGTTCTGCAGCAGTAGAAGTAGAAGCTGCTTCTGCAAAATTCCAAGAAGTATATTCTTCTAAAAATTTTCTACACTGACTTAATCCTTGAGGATGAGAATAAACTGTATGAATGTCAGAAAGTTTTGCTCCCTTTATTCCTAAAAGTGCATGACGAATATTTAATGTTAAAGACCCAACAATTGTTACATCTTCAAAGCGACTGAAATTGTCATAATTCTGGTAGACGCTTCCTGCAAGAGAGTTTTCTATCGGAACCATTCCATAGTCAACTTTACCATCTATCACTTCCTGGAAAATTTCTGCAAATGAATCTACGGCCTTTGCAGTTACATCTGAATTTTCAAAATATCTTCCAATAGCCTGTTCAGCATAAGCTCCTCGCTTACCGCTGTATGCGCAGACAATTTTCTGGCGAGGACTATCCTCTAAAATATGAGCAACAGCTTTTCCTAAAACAGGAGCCAGAGCTTCTATGTCATGCATAATCTTATCAAATTGTTCCGGAACTATACTTTGAGCTCCCCCCACTAAAGCTTTTTCCGGGTCAGAGTGAACTTCAAGCATTACACCATCTGCACCACTTGCAACAGAAGCTAAAGCCATAGGAGCAATTTTATCGCGAAGTCCAACAGCAGGGCTTGGGTCTACAATAATTGGTAGATGAGTTAAACTTCGTAAAACTGGTATTGCAGAAAGGTCTAAAGTATTACGTGTTGCGTGTTCAAAAGTTCTAATTCCGCGCTCACACAAAATTACTTTTTCTGTTCCGGAAGCAAGAAGATATTCAGCACTCATCAAAAATTCTTCAAGAGTTGCTGTGTAACCACGTTTTAAAATTACAGGCTTACCGGTAGCCCCAACTTTTTTTAGTAAGTCAAAATCCTGCATGGTGCGGCTACCAATCTGATAGACGTCCGTATAATCATTCATCACGGGAATCAATTCCGGACTTGGAATTTCTGTAACGATAGGAAGACCATATTTGTCGCCTGCTTCACGTAAATATCTTAAGCCTTCCAGACCGAGTCCCTGAAAGCTGTAAGGAGAAGAACGGGGCTTAAAAGTTCCACCGCGAAGCATTGCTGCCCCAGACAAAGAAAGCTTTGAAGCAAGAGATAAAATCTGCTCCCTGCTTTCTACGGCTCCGGGTCCTGCTATAGTTACAAGACGCTGCCCGCCAACACGTAACACTTGCCCTCTACTATTTGGAATTTCGACGACAGTATCATCTCTCTTAAATTCGCGGCTAGCCATTTTATAAGGCTTACTGATTGGAATAACCTTACTAACCCCAGGTAAAATTTCTACTTCGCGTAAATCCATAGAAACTTTTCCAACTGCAGCTAAAACGGTATCTTCATCACCGGCAATTTCATTTATTTTAAAATTACGATTTACTAAAAGCTCTTTTATTTCGTTCTTTTCCTGCTCGGTTACATCTTTTTTTAAAACAACAACCATTTTTATTCCCCCTTTAACAGTGCACTCCGCACCTAAAAAATGCCCCTCGACAGGGGCACTAAAAATTATATTTTATTTTGAAAGATTTGTACTATTCCAGCTGACGGTACGTAAAATGTCGCCAAAGACACCAGCTGCCGTAACTCCGGCACCGGCTCCGTAACCGCGAACGGTTAAAGGTATTGGCGTGTAGCGGGCTGTTGTAAATACAAAGGCATTTTCTCCACCACGAACTCCGTAAAGAGGATCGTCTTTTCCAACTTCCAGCATGCCGACGCTTACCTTTCCGTCCTTTATGCTGGCTCCCATGCGAAGGACTTTTTCTTCTTTCTTAAGCAAAGCCATTTTTTCTTCAAAGTAGGAGTCAAGCTCAGGAAGACGCTTTAAGAACTCTTCTGTAGTTCCTTCAAGGCTGAAGTCCTTAGGGAAGATTGAACGCATTTCTATGTCAGTAAGCTCAATTTCCATGCCTGCTTCACGGGCAATAATAAGGGCCTTACGGGCAACGTCTGTTCCCTTAAGGTCATCGCGGGGGTCAGGTTCCGTGTAGCGAAGTTCTTTTGCTTCAAGGACAGCCTCGCTAAACTTTTTACCTTCGTCAAGTTTTCCAAAGATGTAGCTTAGAGAACCGCTCATAATTCCGTTAAACGCGGTCAAGCGGTCACCGGACTTAAACAGATTCTGTAAGGTATCAATAATAGGAAGACCTGCACCAACGTTTGTTTCATAAAGGAAACGGACATGCATGTCGTTTGCAGTTTTTCTAAGTTCTTTGTAGAAAGCCATGTCCTTTGAGTTTGCCCTCTTGTTTGGAGTTGCAATGCTCATACCCGCCTTTAGAATATCAAGGTAGCGGTCAGGTAAGTCATAGCTTGCAGTACAGTCTACAAAGATTGGGTTAATTGGTTTTTTATCCTGAACAAACTTGATTATGTCATTAACATTCTTGTCACTGTCAAAAGCAAACATGGGCTTTTTCATCTGGTCACGCCAGTCAGAAAGGTCTAAGCCCTCTTCGCTTAAAATCATTCCGTCAATCGTCGTGATTGCCATTACGCGAACATCAATGCCCTGCTCTAAAAGTGCATCATGCTGCTGATAAATCTGGTCAATCATCGTACCGCCAATTGTTCCTGCCCCAAATGCAAATACCTGAATAGACTGAACTGTGTTAAAGAAGAATTTATGTACGACGCGAACAGCCATATCGCCGTCAGAAGCATTTATTACTGCAGAAATAGACCTCTCGCTGGAACCCTGAGCTATAGCTAAAATATTTATGTCGCGGCTTGCCAGAGAGTCAAAGAAAGTACCTGCAACACCACGCTTTGCCTTCATGTTGTCGCCAATGATGCTTACGATTGCGCAGTCGTCATGAACTTCTATTTCGTCAATAATTTTACTTGTAATCTCTAAAGCAAACTCAGCCTTTAAAACATCAAGAGCCTTGTTGGCAGAATGTTTTCTGACACAGAAAGAAAGTGTGTATTCACTGGATGACTGGGTAATAAGCAGAACAGAAATGCCTGCGTTACCAACTGCACTAAAGATTCGGGCAGCAGTACCTTTACGACCTTTCATTCCGCTACCGCTTACGCTGATCATTGCACAATCCTTCAGGCAGCTGATTCCGCGTACAGGACCTGTATCAGAATCATCAAACGGACCGTTACCGATGCGGGTTCCGCGTGCACTTGGGTTATGACTGTTCAGGCTCCATGCCTCAATTCCTTTTGAAGCTAAAGGAGAAAGCGTCTTAGGGTGCAAAACCTTACTTCCAAAGAAAGAAAGTTCCATCGCTTCCTGATAGCTCATATCCTTTACTAAAATTGCATCGGGAACAACACGGGGATCAGCAGTGTAAATGCCGTCAACATCAGTCCAGAATTCAATTTTAGAAGAGTCTAAAGAGTAGCCGACAATAGCCGCACTGAAGTCACTTCCGTTTCTTCCTAAAAGTCCCATTACAGGCTCTGCTCCGGTTCCGCCAATCCAGGAACAGACAAAGCCGGGGAAAAGGAAAATCTGAGTAAAGCTTAAGGCACCTTCGCGCAAGGCTTTAAATGCAACTGCACTTCTCTCGTAGTCAGGGTCACCTTCTTTTTGATTTCCTGTAGTGTAAATGTATTTACGGCTGTCTAAAAGAAGAACATTTTCACCTTGAGCCGTAAGAACTTCTTCTACAATTGGAGCGCACATAAGTTCACCCATGCCCATGATGCGGCAGTGGACTGTAGAAGGGCACTCACCAAAGGTTTTTAGACCTGAAAGAAGATTTTGAAGTTCTAAAAGAGATGCGTTTATTTTTTCCATAACGCGTTCTTCGTTAAACGCACTTACAGAAGTTTTTATTTCTTTACAGATGTTTAAATGAGTTTCGCGGAGGGTAGTTATAAAAGGAGCGGCTTCTGAACCCGTAACACATGCATCGATTGCTTCCTGAAGCTTATTAGAAACTCCAGCTACGGCACTTACAACAACAGAAATGCGATCCTGTTTTGCACGTCCTCTCATAATTTCTACGCTGTTTAAAATGCGGCTTGCATTTCCCATGCTTGTTCCGCCAAACTTAAGTGTAAGCATTTTTACCCTCGTCATACCCAATACGGGCTTAAAAAAATTTGCATAATTATACTAAATTAGTGTATAAATAGCAACTCTTGGACGAAACTTACAAACAGCGAAGAATTTATGCGATAAACAACATGTCGCAAGCGACTGGCTTCGCCACCACTCCAATCGGGCGTAGGTGTATTTGGGTTTATAAAACAGGGACCTGCTGGTCGTCTGGGTTTTCTAAGATTATATTTAAGTTTCCGTTACGAGTTCTTAATTCATCAATAAAGGCTTTTGCATCCATGTCTTTTTTAGGCTGAACCCAATAGCTTATTGTAAAAAGAGTACCCATATTGCTTGTCTTAACATTTTTAACGCCATATTTTACTAAATACTTTTCAAAAATGTCATTAAACACATCTTTGTAGTTCATATCTTCAGGAATCGTAACTTTTAAAATCTGCTTATTCTCTACCTTCCAGCATCTTGTTGCAAGAATAAAAAGCAGGCTTACAAAAATTACCAGCACAAAAGCAATGGCATAATTACCAAGACCAATTATAAGACCACTTGCAGCAGCCAGAAATACATAAAGAATATCCTTTGAATCCCCTGGAATACTCCTGAAGCGAACTAATGCAAAAACACCAGCTAAAGAAAGAGTTTTCTTTAAGTCTGTCGCAATAAATGGAATTACCACTGCCATAATTACAGGTAAAATAAAAACTGTTATTGCAAAATTCTTAGAAAACTTTTTATTTTTGTTTGCAACAATATAACCTGCAGAAATTATAAGGCCGGCAACAAGTCCCATAAGCATTCCAAAAATAATTGTTCCAGAATCATAATCAAACATAAATCCGTCTAAAAAGTCCATATATTCCCCCTTAAAAAGCAAAGTTATCTCAATGCTTTAATGACTCTCTATAAATTTTATACTCCGCACCATATTTAGAAAACGAAGTACTATATATTTTTCTTTCACTTAAAAAGTGAACAAACCACAAAGGAAAAGCTTTAAAAGCCTTTGCTTCCATAAGCCATTCACCAGGCTTTAAAAGCTGAGTTCCATAAGACGGTGAATCTAAACGCAAGTCAGTACGGCGCGTCTGAATATTTTTATCAATGGTAAGCCTAAAATCTGCATTTTCTTTTTCAAAAAAAGCAAGTCTGTCATAAGAAATAAAAACTTTGGGCTTTAAGGGATAAAAATGCATTATGTAGTCGATTTCCCGCATTACCTGCTTATTCATTTTTGGAGTGTCAGGAATTCTTCCAGTTTCAAAATATGTATAAGCATCTTGCAATGTAAAAGTCGTACGCCTTTTATTTACAACACCATCAAACTTTTTTTTACTCTCCAAAAAAACCTTTGCATCTAAAGAAACTGTTCCATAACTTCTTAAACGGATTTTTTCTTTAAATGCAGGTTTTTCCAAAGACTTCACAATAAGTTCATCGCTAGGAGTATCTAAATAAAGATTGCTTATTGCATAAGTTTTTCCGTCTTTGTTAAAAGGGTCAGAGTTCATGTAGTTTCCAATAATGCTTAAAAGGGCATCCTTATCATCATCAGATAGCATGTATTTTATTTCGCGCCTATTAAATACTTCTATAGCCACACGCTGCCTCTTTTAAAAACTCTGCTTAAACTTATACGTATAAGTTAAAGGAATGGACAAACCTGAAACTCCTGCATAACGAGTCAGATTTGCCTCAATTTTTAAGCCTGCTCCAACTGTGCCAAGTTTGTTTGGCAACTTACATGTAAAATGCGGATAAAAAGTATACCAGGTCTGATTTGAATCATATAAAGTTGCCCTTACCTTTACGTTAACGTACCCTTTCAGGCTTTTGTTAAAATCTTTTGTTAAACGAACCTGCGCATAAAAAGGAATTGCTTCATGAGGGTACTCATCAGTTCTTTTTGCTTTATTATTTTTATACTTTACAATTGTTGAATCGCGTATAATTGTTGTAACTTTAGTTTCTACCAAATTTCCATCGCTGTCATAATATTTTACTTCGCCAATATACTCGTTTGTAAGACCGCTTATAAAATCTGCATAAAGGCCAAGCCCTAGGTCTTCAAACTCATAGCCACCTGTTAAGCCCAGGGCATATTTTGTTGACTGCTTTTTATATTTATACACAGAGTTTCCGTCATCATCTTTTCTTGTAACGCAGGCTTCTGGTAAATAATCAGAATCTGTAAAATTATAATAAAACTGTCCGTTTAAAATTAGATTTGGTACCGTTTCTAAACCTGCAAAAGCTCCAAATTTTCTGTAGTCACTTGTAACATTATGAGCCGTAAAGCCCATATCAAAGACATCATCCATTCCGGCATTTAAACCAAAATCCAGGTTAAAGCCTGAGTCATCTGCATAATCTGTATAAAAAGTTCCGCCTGCTGCAAGATTTAAATAAATGTTATCATAATCTCCAAAACCCCAAGAACTGGTTATACCGCCAGAAAATTCATTTAACTCTGCTGCAAAATTTGTGCTTCCAACATAATAATCGCTGCCGGCTTTTCCCGTTAAAAGTCGGCCATACTTTGTTGTATCATCACTTGCTGCAAGATAAGCAGAAGGAATTGCAAACTTTTTATAAAAATTGTTTCCCAAAATAATACCAAATTGCTTAATTGGTTCATAATATACATAACCTGTTGGTAAAATGCCAAATGTAATTTCATCGCTATCTATATTTTGATACAAAAACTCTAACTTAATTCGTGCATCCAAGTGCTCGCTAACCCAGTCTGCCTGAGTAGAGTTTCCCAAAGCAAAACCACTATTGGTAACAGTATCACCATTTATATCTGTTTCTTTGGAGTAAGAATATAAATTATAGTCTCCTAGAGATTCTTCATCTGCACCAAAGGTATTTTTTATTGTAAGCGTTTGAGCTGCTATAGAACTTGCACAAGAGGCAAAAAACAACAGTGCCACCACAGATAATGCTTTTTGTTTTACAGTATATTTCATAAACTTATGTCTCCTTATTTTATACTTGGAGTTTTTGTAGAACTACCAACATCACTAACAGAGTCTAATGTTGTAGAAGACGTACACAACCCATTAAAATCGTTAGGTAAATTTTCAGGGTTTATATAAACAGTATATCCACTGGAAGAAGAACTTGTAAAATCTGAACAGCTCATTACAAAAAGTCCCCAGCTAGAAGATGGTAAGGAATATGCATATTTTGTTGAACCGGACATCTTAACTGCAACCGCAGAAAATGAAGAAGATGATGATGAAGAATTAGGAGCAGTACGGCCTCCACTTTGAGAAGAGCCTTTAAAATACAAAACTTTCTGTTCGCTTGTACTAAAACTGCTAATTCCGTTAGAGGAACCGCATGTTCCAGCAATAACACCACCTGTCAAATAAATTTTATTACTGTCTCCGCAATCATAAGCATCCTCAGAACCGTTAGGTGCATACGAAACAACATTTCCTCCGGAAATATAAATATCTCCATTAGAATCTACACCATCTCCACCTGTTGAATACACGTAAAGATTCCCGGCACTTATTGAAACTTTTCCACTAGATTCACTGGCATTGATTGCATCATCAGTTGCTTTAATTTCAGTAGTTCCACCACTAACATTAACTTCATTACTTCCCTCTACGCCTTCCGGAGCAAATTTTAAAGTTATTGTTGCAGAACAACCGTCAGCGTCATACCCAGAAACTGTTTTAGGATTATCTCCAGCTTCTGCATAAGTTGTACTTCCCTCAACAGTAAATGTATTGGTACCACCTGTAATATTTACATAAGGAGCTGTTATTCCCTTTCCATTATATGTAACAACATTTACAGTACCGCCACTTATGGTAACATAGCTGGAACTATAATCGTCGTCATCTGTTTTAAAGCCATTTGCTTTTCTAATATCAGATGATGAAACTATACCGCAGCCATAAAAAGATACCGCACCTCCCGCTACGATAACTCCCTGTGCTCCAAAGGCTCCGTTCTTACCAACTCCACTTGACTGAATTGATGAATATTTAGACAAGGGCTCTGTAGAATCATATGTATAATTAAACAATGTATAAGTTCCACTTTCAATCTCTAAATACCCGGCTTTTGAGGCAATGCAATTTTTATATGCCTGCTTGACAGTAAGAGAACCTGAGCCGCTAAGAGAAATCCCGCCTTTACATACCAGAGTTCCTTTAGAATCACTACCATCTTCAGTTTTAGGATTTGACGATGTTGAATATGAGTCACCATAACCATAACCATACTCTCTACCATCAGTAAACGTATTTTCGCCCTCAACAAAAACACTGGCCGCGCTGCCCTTTGTAATGTCTACACATGGATAATTGCTGGACGTTATTGTTACGCTGTTTAAATAAAGTCCTATTTCATCTTCGTTATTAGTCTGTATTTTTACACCGCCTGTAGAAAGCGTTCCGCTAAGAGAAACTCCAATCTTTTTAGAAGCATCTGTTGCGTCAACAACTAAAAGCCCCGTACTTTCATCATAGCTTAAATAAACCGTGTTATCAAAAATTGAAACTTCTGTAGTAGTTAAAGAATCCGCAGAATAAGAAGATCCATCTAAAGAATAAGTTTTATCCGTAAGATTTATATAAACGGTTTCATCAGCAGAAAAATCTGAACCTGTTGCAGTTGCATTATCTTCTGCACTTTCATCCTCTAAAACACAAACTAAAAAAAGTGTTGATACTATAAATAGAAAAGTAAATAAAAAAAGTTTTTTCATATAACCTCTTTAGTCATTAGGAAACTTTGCACCATCGGCTTTATAAAAACCATCTTCAGTTTCACAATTTTTTTTATTTCTTTCAAAATGAAAAATTCCTCCATCAAGAAAAATATGATGTTCTTCTTCCGGGGAATCCTTTTTAAGATCTGTCTTTATTGCAGTTTCATTATCATAAAAATAAAAATTGCCGCTTAAGACATCTATTGTTGTGTCCGCCTTTAAGCCGTTTTTAGAGTTTATAAAATATGCGTAAAAAGTTTTATCTTGTTCTACACTAAACCTTTCGCAATTAAGGGCAGCTCCATCTTTAGCCCCCTGAAAATAAAATTTCCCGGAGCCTTTCATTTTTACACCATCAGCTTTAACTCCATGATTTACAAGACCATACACATACAAAGTTCCGCTGCCTCCAAGTTCTAAGCCTTTCTTAGACTGAATAGAAGCGGTCTTTTTTTCATTTTTATTTTTTCCATAAGACACAACATAATTCTCTGTTCCATTTACTGTAGAAATTTCTGTCTTTAGAAAACCGTAAATTGCAGGGTCTCCCATAGAGTTTTCTATGTAAGCGTTATCTAGTTTTATAATTGTATTCTTTGTTTTGTTTACTACCTGACCTTTAAAATAACCGGTTAAGGTATAAGTTACACCTTCATTTTTTGGAGCAAGTGTTAATGTATTTTTAGAAAAAGAAACTCCATCATCCATTGGGCTTACAATAAAATCTGTATTATAATTTTTCTTTGCCTTTGCAGCTTCAATTTTTATTTGCGAATACCCCACAGAAGGCAGTAAAAGCAAAAAACTAATTGTTAATAAAGCAAAACTAATGTTTTTCATATAAGAAACTCCTAAAATTATTCCTCTACAAAATCTGCATTATCTAAAAAATAAGCATCCTTTTGTGTAGAAATAATTTTTTTATTTTCGTGAGTATAAAAAGTTCCACCCAAAAGTTTTATTGAGTGAGCTCTATTAGGGTCATCTTTTTCTGTATTTGTTTTCATGGCAGTTTCATTATTGTACAGATAAAAATTTCCAGAAGAAATACTAATTTTAGAATCAGCTTTTATTCCATTTTTAGAATTTATAAAATAAGCATTAAATTTTTTTTCGGGTTCAACAGTAAGCATTTCGCATTTTAAAGCAGAGCCTTTATTAGTTCCGCTTACAATAAATGAACCAGTTCCCTTTAACTTAACATCATCTGCTTCTATTCCATGCCAGACAGAACCAGAAATATAAATTTTTCCGCTACCACCCAGCACTAAGGACCTTCGGCTCATTAAAGCTGCCTTTTTAGAATTATTCCTACCGTAAGAAACTATATAATTTTCAGTTTCTTTTACACTGGAAACTTCTGTTTTGGCATCACACTTTAAGGCAGCCTTACCTTCTGAGTTTTCTATAAAAACATTATTAAGCCTTATGGTTGTATTTTTTGTAGAACTAACAATTTGACCTTTAAAATAACCACTAAGCGTATATGTTAGTCCTTCTTCATGAGGAGCTATTACAACTAAGTCTTTTCCAATCACAACAGAAGAATCCATTGGCTCTACTTTAAATTCTTTGGAAAAATTTTCTCTTGCTTCTTCATAATTTATGCTCATCTTTACAGGAGCTTCTTTTTTTATACAGGAACAGAAAAATAGCGGCACACAAAAAAAGAGTGCTATAAAAGTCTTCTTCATAAAAACCTCTAAAGACAAATTATAACACTCTTTTTTATTTTCTTTATTGAATTAAAATTGAAAAATCAATTTAGTTTTAAAAGAAGTGCATCATGAGGTGCAACAGTAAAGCTTAATAAGGCATTCCCCTGCACAGGAAATAAATCTTCCTTTTTCCACAAATTACGTGGAGTATAGGTATTCTTTTCTTTTATGCCTCTTATTTTTTTAAGATCTACACTTATGTCCCTTTCTGTTTCGCTTAAATTAAACAGGGCTAAGAAAAGTGCCTGTCCCCTGGCAGGACAGCCGTCGCCAAAACTCTGCCATACACATTCTTCTTCATTTCTTCTTACTTGAACAGCACCGTGACTATGTCTATTTAAGGCAAGGACTTCGTCATTTGTAATTAAAGCAAGACTTTCTTCATCTAAAAGAGGTAACTCAGTTCCAAGAATAAGTGGACTTCTAAAGATGCTCCACAATGTAAACATAGTTCTCTCTTCTGCACGAGTAAAGTTTGTATTTCTTTCTGCACCAAAGCCTTTACTTAAGAGATTGAGAGGAATCATATCGCAATCAGGCCAAGAGCCGCCGCCTACATGATTCTGCCATACTTCGCACCGCTCAAACATGGCACGTAAAAGTTCCCACTTATCCCAAAAGTCATCTGTTATGCGCCACATATTTGCATGCTGCTCTAAGTGCCACGCTTTTTCTATAACAGCAGGTCCGGGGCTTAAACTTAGCACCATGGGCCGGCCGCATTTTTCAATGGCTTCACTTATAAGTTCTATTTCTTTCTGTGCAGAATAAGGGTCATTTGGATACATATTTGTATTACAAATATCATCGACTTTTACAAAATCAACACCCCATTCAGCATACAAAGCAAATATACTGTCATAATATGCACCTGCACCTTTTAAGTGAGCTTCTGTATCTGTTAAAAGACCGTACATGTCTCCGTTCCACTTACTTACACTAAAAGGGTTTGCAATTTTATCCGCAGTTAAATCTGTTCCCATAACACTCATATGCGTATGAGCAGCATAGCGGGGAACACCTCTCATTATGTGAATACCGAACTTAAGTCCAAGGTTATGAATATAATCTGCCAAAGGCTTAAAACCTTTGCCCCCCTTACTGGAAGGAAATCTATTTTCAGCTGGAATTTGACGTGAATACTCATCTAAACAAAAATGAGTAAATGGTACGTATTGAATTTGCGGACATGTGGAACCTGCATTCGGGTCTGACCACTGAATATCTACCACAACGTATTCCCAGCCATGCTCTTTTAAGTGAGAAGCCATGTAATCGGCATTTCTTCTAACATCTTCTTCTGTAACTATTGTGTTGTAGTAGTCGTAGCTGTTCCATCCCATTGGAGGAAAAGGAGCCACATCATTTTTTGAATACATTTTTTTACCTTCCTGATTCTTACGGCATAAAAATTCTAAAACAAATTTGCCAGCAAAAAAAATTGGCGTAAGCAAGAAGCCGGTACGAAAAAATTATGCAGGGAGCCTGCGGCCAACGACTCTTTCGGAACAGATCCTCACTTGAAGCCAATTTCTATAACAGAAAATCTATTTTTTAAACTTAATTTTTGTATCGTATTTAGGTGCGTTCCACTTTGGTGTTACCGTCATGTCTAAATCTGCATTTAATGCGACAGGTTTTGTAAATGAATAAGAACGTTCCGTTTCCTTACAGTCAAAGCTGATTGTTACCCCACTTGCCCCAGCATTTACTTTAAAGTTCTGAATCGTTCCATCTGTAAAATCATAAACCTGTTCTCCAGAACTTGCCTTAGTTAGACGGATATGTCCGTCTGCGCTAAATGTCCAGTTTGCATCCCATTTTGCATCCTGCCATGTTCCCTGAATTCCCCCCAAATCAAGAGCAAATGCTCCTGCAACGCTTAATGCTGCAGCTAAAGCAAAAGCCAAAATCTTTTTCATAAAACTCTCCTTATGAATTTATTTTTACGCAATGCCCTTATAAATTTCCAGAACCTTGCGTTTACTTACTTCTTTTAGATTATCTTGAGTGTGAACATCTTTTAAGACACATTCCGCCATAAAATCACCATCATTAATTTTTACTCCAACTTCAGAAAGCTTTTTGGGCACACCCAATTCCTTGAAAAATTTTGTCACTGCATTTATAAAAGTTTTTCTGTAATCAGCAGGACTTGCTTTATCGCTTACCTTAGCACCCATGGCAATAGCTAAATCTTTATACTTACTGCCAGAAGATGGCGCATTAAATTTAAGAACAGGAATCAGCAGAAGGGAACAGGAAACTCCGTGGTTTACATCATGCGTAACCTCTAAGGCATTACTTAAAGCATGCATAAGGGCCAGGCCACCGTTAGAAGAAGCAAGACCTGCAAAATACTGCGCATTTAAAAGATTTTCTTTAGCCTTCACATTTTTATTTACAGCAGATTTTGCATTTTCTAAAATCAGTTTGACAGCCTGTAAGCTATAATATTCAGTAACAGACCAGGCTTTTGCACTTAAATAACTTTCTACGGCAAGAGCAAATAATGAAGCGCATGAAAGAGCCGTCTGCCTTGCTTTTAAGCTTAAGACAAAATCAGGATCTATAATAACTTCCTGAGGAATGCAATTTTTATCTTTGCAGCTGATTTTTCTATTATTGTTCATGTCGCTAAGCATAAAGACGCTGGAAACTTCTGAGCCGCTAGAAAAGTTTGTCGGGATTGCAATTAAAGGCATGGCTTTGTTTTTTGTTTTATTAACATCGCCTTCCAGTTTACGAATATCTGTAATTTCTCTGTTAGCACACATTAAAGACATGGCTTTTGCAGCATCTAAAACAGAACCTCCTCCTACGGCAATAAAAGCATCTGTATTAAAAGATGTCGCAAGTTCTACACCTGCCTTTACGTTTGCTACTGTAGGATTATGATAAACTTTGTCAAAAACCTGGTAAATGATTCTATTTTTTGCAAGAAGTTTTACAACACTCTGAATTACGCCTGCATTTACGATTTCTGCATCTGAAACAACAACAATTCTTTCAAACTTATACTTTTTAAATATATCGGAAAGGCAAGAAACAGCTCCCTGACCAAAATAAGATTCTCCGCCAGAAACAAAAAGCTGAGCCATAATAATCTCCCAATTTTTTTAATGTTTTTTT
Organism: uncultured Treponema sp.; assembly: GCA_937877515.1. GTDB lineage: Bacteria > Spirochaetota > Spirochaetia > Treponematales > Treponemataceae > Treponema_D. Next base: position 14,350 of record CALFIX010000032.1, on the reverse strand, counting down.
AATAAAATCTCTAAAAATTTTAATTTTAAGAAACTTTTGACTTTATTATGGACTCAAAAGCTTATGCCGTCAAGTTTTTTCTAAGAATTTGTATCATCCACATGCTGTCTTATGATTTCTATTTGGTCACGGCAGCGTTCAAAAGCTTCTACAATGCGGGGGTCAAACTGAATTCCACTCTGTGCATGAATCATTTCGTAAGCAGTCTGAGAAGTATACACTTTTTTGTATGGTCTTTTTGTAACAAGGGCATCATAAACGTCAGCAACAGCCATGATGCGGGCACAAAGAGGTATCTGCTCACCACTTATTTTATTTGGATAACCTTCGCCATTCCACCATTCATGATGACTTAAGGCAACATCATAAGCCATTTTAGCATATAAAGGATCTACATTCTGTTTCATGGTTGTCTCAATAAACTGAGCTCCCATTACCGTATGCATTTCCATTACGCTGCGCTCTTCAGGAGTAAGTTTTTCAGCCTTATCCAAAAGCCCCCGGTCTATGTAAGTCTTGCCTATGTCATGTAAAGGAGCAACCTGCCCCATTATCTCTACAAAAGTAGGGTCAATTTCTGTCTTAAACTTACCCTCTTCCAAAAGTTCTCGTGCAATGGCTTCTGTATAATTTGCAGTACGTCTGATATGCCCTTTGCTAGAAAGGTCATGATGTTCAGCAATAGAAGAAAATCCCAAAACCATCTGGTCCCTCATGGCACGCATTTTATCTACGTTTTCTTGAAGCTTAGAAGTCTTTTCTTCCACCTCCTGCTCTAATTGCTGCCTGTATTCATGCAAAAGAGTTACATCATCCAGCCAGATAACATAGCCCTGCAGCAGTTTTCCGCTTTTTATAACATTTATGTGGGGTCTAAAAACTTTTCCGCTGCCGTATATATAGCTTTCTTCTGAATTACAATATGCTTCATCCATCAAAAGACTAGACATGAGACCTTCATATTCTGCAAAAAGATAAAGTTCCGCACTACGACCTATAAGCTCTTTATTCAGGGTAGGGAATATACTTTGCGCCATAGAATTTATATTTGTAATATTTTTTTTACGATCCAAAACTACTGCAGGAACATTTACCGCATCAAACACAACGGGTGTTGCAAGAACGTTTACGTCGCAGAATTTTCTGTAAACTATCAGATAGACAAAAAGAGCATTGGAAATGTCAAAACCGACAGGAACCACAGGAAGTGATTCATAGCCGCTAACCTTTATAAAGATTTTTTCAAACAGATAAAAATATGCCGGAATTGTAAGAATTATATAAAGCAAAATAAAATTTACTCTGTCTACGGGATATTTTTTTACCAAAACATGAATTAATACTCCCAGAAATCCCAGTGAATAACCTATTGTAAAAAGAACAAAGAATGTATGACCCCATGCATTTATTTTTCGTAAGAACGGAACGCCGTCAGAAACTTCCGGATAATAACCTTTAAACAGCCAGCGGCTCATAAAATGCATCCAGCTTCTAAAGTCACTTAATCTAAATTCACTTGTTGCGTCAAAGCTAAAAATAAGCATTAAGAAAAATGCAATACAAGCAGCAAAAATAAACGTAAACCACTTAGGGACTTCTTTATATATATAAAAGAGAAGAAGTAAAAATGTAATAGAAACACATAAGGCACCACCATATTTTAATTTTGTGGCAAAGACCAATAGCTCTTCACTGCCATTGGAATAAATAATTCCGCCATAGCCAAGACAAGTAATTATAGAAAAAAGAGTGTATGTCATAGCCAGCTTCTGCTCTTTTGAAGCAGGCTGACAAACTATGATTAATAAACTTGCAATAGAAAGCAGTACTGATGCGTTTGTAATTATCTGCTCAACTGCAAGTGCACTCATTCCCCTTTTCTCCAAGACAGTCTTTTATCAAAGTCAGTGCCTATTATAGCATAAAAGGGGAATGAATTCAACTTTTAAGGTCTATTTAAGTGCCTCTACAACAAGGCTCCCCATCTTTTTTGTACCGACAAGTTTTCCTTCTGCCTTAAGGGCATCGCGTTTGTCGCCGGCAATGTCGCCTGTGCGGTAACCTGCATCAAGAACAGCCTGTACTGCATTTTCTATGCACTTTGCTTCTTCCTCAAGACCAAAGCTGTAGCGGAGTAACATTGCTGCAGAAAGAATTGTTGCAAGAGGGTTAGCTAAATCTTTACCTGCAATATCAGGAGCAGAACCGTGAATCGGTTCATAAAGGCCTGGACCAGAGGAACCTAAAGAAGCACTTGCAAGCATTCCAATTGAACCTGTAATCTGACTTGCTTCGTCAGACAGGATGTCGCCAAACATGTTGCTTGTTGCAATAACGTCAAACTGGCGTGGGTTGCGGACCAACTGCATTGCAGCGTTGTCGATATAGAGGAAGTCCAAAGTTACGTCTTTATATTCTTCGTGAACAGTTTCTGCAACTTTTCTCCATAAGCGGCTTGAGTTTAAGATGTTGGCCTTATCGATTACAGTAAGATGCTTCTGTCTCTTCTCGGCAAACTCAAATCCCATGCGTACGATGCGTTCAATTTCTTCCCAAGTGTACTTTTCTGTGTCCCATGCACTCTTTCCGTCAGCGGCAGTTCCGCGCTCACCAAAGTAAATACCGGAAATAAGCTCGCGTACGATAAGGATGTCCAGCCCCTCTCCAACGATTTCGTCTTTTAATGGACAGGCGTCTTTCAGCTGCTTGAACATTACGGCAGGGCGAAGGTTTGCGTAAACTTTCATTCCACCGCGAAGGCCTAAAAGTGCCTTTTCAGGGCGAATCTCTGGAGCAACGTTATCCCACTTTGGTCCGCCAACGGCACCTAAAAGTGTTGCGTCGCTTTTTAAACAGATGTCAAGCTGATCCTGCGGAAGGGGATTTCCCCACTTATCAATTGCTGAGCCGCCTGCAATTACGTTTGTATAATTCCACTTGTGTCCATACTTTTTTGCAATAGCGTCAAGTACGTTAACTGCTTCCTGTACTACATCAGGACCGATTCCGTCTCCCGGAATAAGGGCAATGTTCTTTTCCATTTTTGTATCTCCTAATATGACTGCCGTTGAGGCATTTATCTGTGCGTTTTAATCTTACTAAACTTTCTAAAGTAAGACTAAAAGGAGTATATCATTATGAACATTTTGGTGCAATAACAGCGGAAGCTGTTATATCCCGCGTGTCAAGCGAAAGAGGTGTTTTTACGCAGTGCAAATTAAAAACGCTAACGAATTTCCAGCGTATATTGAAGGACGGCAGTTGAGCTTTGAGTGTCCGCAGAAAACCTCCATGTAGAAATTTGGTCTTTTATCTCGTTTTGAACCTTTAAAGGTAATAATGCTGCAGGCTTAAAATCTATTCCTTCACGAGCTACAAGTCCTGCGGCACTTACTACAAAAGAAATCTCTACATTGCGAGTGACATCAACTTCTTTTGCACTGTTTTCACTTATGATAATTGTTGGTTTCTTTGGATACAAAAGCTCACGAAGCTTTCCATCTGACATCTGCAGATTATTCTGTCCGTTTGCCGAAGAAATTTTTGCAGAAACTTTTCCAACAACATTATCTGCGACAGTTACGGAATACTGCTGGTCTCTTATTGCTTTTAAGGCATATTCCGTATTGCTTGAAACATTGTTCATTGTATGGGCATTACTTTCTGATTCTTTTGAAATCTCACTCTCCGACAAGGATGTACCTTCTGAGCCGCTAAAACCACTTTTTGCCGTAGCAAGAACGGAAGAGGAAGAAGCAGACGGTTCTGAATCAACGTCATCAAACATACTGTCATCCCAAACAAGCTTTTTTTTAGCCGTGTTCTGCTGCTCAGCTATAAGCTCTTCCACACTCTTTTTATAAACAGTCGGAGATGAATTTTTCTGTTCTACAGGTTTTGAAACCTGTTTTGCAGGCTCAGTTTTAGTTTTATTAGATGCAGATGACTTAGAAACAGAAGCTTTTTCCTTTTCACTGGATTTTGAGGAAGACGCCTTACTTTCAGAAGCTTTTGAAGAAACAGAAGATTTTACAGTTTCTTTTGCCGGAGTTGAATTTTTTACGGGAGCAGGAGAAACAGAGGCAAGCTGAATCTGTATAGTTTTATAAACAGGCTTTTTTTCTATCTTTATCGTAAAACACAAAACAATAAAAACAAAGCATATAACTGCCGTTAGAGAAAAACCTATTACATTACCCCGAGACTCTATACTTGTCATAAAAACCTACTTAGAATTTGTTCTTAAACTTACAGACACAAAATCATTTCTGCGTAGAGCATCAAAGATTTTTACAATTGTGCCATTCGTTACTTTTTCATCAGCACTAACTGTTACAGGATAAGTTTCCCTTGTGAGCTTACCGACATCGACGGCCTGCAAAAGTGAATCCAAAGAAGAAAGACTGGCTTCTTTATCATTAAACCAAAGTCTGCCACCTTCTTCGACTGTAATATTTATGCCGCTAATATCAGTTCCCTGAGATGTGGAACTCTCCGGCAGATTTACAGTTATGCCAGGAAGATTTGCAAATGTTGTGGAAACAAGAAAAAACAAAATGAGCTGAAAAATAACGTCTAGCATTGGAGATAAATCTATACCAACTGACTGTTTATTTTTTCTGGAAACTCTCATAAAGATTCTCCATTCTTGCTGGTAATGCTGAGCATAATCTGAGTTACATGAGCTTCCATTTCCCTTATACGGTGATTTACTTCGTTATTAAAGTAGCTGTGAAAAATCAGCGAAGGAATTGCAACACACAAACCGGCTACAGTTGTAACTAAAGCTTCGCCAATAGAAGATGCAAGCAAAGCAGGGTCTCCCATTGTTCCACCGCCACCTAAAACACCAAAAGCCTTTATATTTCCTGTAACGGTTCCTAAAAGTCCTAAAAGCGTAGAAATATTTGCAATCGTTCCCAATGCCGTAAGAAGATGTTCAAACTGAGGAACAACTGTGTCCATCTTTGTCTGTACAACTTCAGTAAGATGTTTTTCATCTAAGTTGCGATATGTCAAGGCAGTCCTGACAACTTGAGAACAAGGCGTTCCTGAAGCCACACAGTCCGATTCAGCCATAGAAAAATCTGAGCGTTCAAAATCTACTCTAAGAGAAGCCATAAGCTTTTCATCACGTTTTTTTACAGTAATAAAATAATGCAAGCGTTCTATAATAATAAAAAGAGCTATAACTCCGCAAAGAATAATTGGAATCATCAAGATTCCGCCGGCTTTTAATGTTTCAAACATTTTTTTCCTCAACTAAAAAAAGAATCGTACAAATACTGTTGCACTACCAGATCTTGAAAGATACATGCTGTCTGCATAACATCTATCTTTTCCAGAAACCAACTTTACCGCATCTGAAAGTTCAAATGCAAGACGAAGGGAATCTAACAGTCTGAAATAAGCTTCCAACGACAGATCTGGAACAAAATCCACTCCACTACCTAAAGGCTGTTTATAGGTAAAAGTTACACCCCAAGAGCCACTTTCACCCTGAGCTCCGGCAGAAAGGCCAAGAGTAAACGGATTTTCTAAGGCTGGAACATAACTACCCCAGTAAGACGTCCAGAAAACTTTTGCCGTATAAAGTCTCCATGCGTAAGAAAGAGAAATGTCCGTGCTGAACATAGTTCTCTCTACTTCTGAAAGTGCATAAAGATTTGCAGTTGTAAACGGAGTTGAATAGTCAGCCTCCCAGACTCCGTTACCAAAAGCTGTAACCCTTAAATCTGCAAGAACGTCCAGTTGAAAACTTGACATAAGGGGAATTGCAAGGGAAAGTTTTCCAAACCAATCACTGGTTTCGCGGGGAATAGAATTAATTGCAGTGTAAAGATATTCTGTTTCTAAAGATGCCGTTCTTGATAATTCTGATGAAAGCCCGGCTTTTGCAGAAACCGATAAAGCTCTTAAAGCAGAACCGACTCTCCACAAGCCGTAAAAATCAATTTCAAAAGGGGGAATAACTTGCAATGCACCGTCATCATCTTGAGTAAGCACGACTCCGGCAGAAGCATCTAAACTGATGCTTTCATTTTTCCACCCGAATGAAGCATCAAAGGCACCCCTGTTAACAAAATATTTTTCTGTAAGGTTAAGATTTTCAAGATTATATTTTGCATCACAGGAAACATGAAAACTTGTATTATTCCAGCCAAATTCAATGTTAGGAGCAAAAGAAAATGCAGACGAAGAAGCTTCAAAGGTTTCATAAGTTACACTTTCTGACGGAAGGACTCCCGCATAGCGAGTATACCACTGAGAAAACACACTCGAAGAAAGAGCAAAACCGTGTGGCAGGTGCCATGTAAAATCTTCATTTGCATTTACAGTCTGATATGTCATATTGTAAAAGTACGGATTACATTGACCTTGTAAACCATAACTTTCTGTTGAATAAGAAACAGAGGTTGAAGATTCTACAGATTTAAAAGTAAAAGTCTTTTCTCCGTATAATTTTGTGTTACTGTCAAAAAAACCGTCACTTGCCTCATTCTGTCCGTAACCATTTGCACTTACATGAGAAAACTGTAATAAAAACGGGTCTGTTCCACTACTCTTGTAAACAGAAAAATCACCAAGGAAAAATCCCGGGTAGCCGCCCCCTATAAGGCCTTCCGCATAAATGGCTCTCTGATAGTCAGAAGAATTCTGTGCCATTAAAGAAGTTTCATCATACTCATTAAAAGATTCCGGCAGCTTTGGAAGCAAGGTCGTATCATTTGGTACGGAATGAACTACTGTGGAAAAATCAGGAACAGCATCTTTCCCTGCAGTTAAGGAGTCTCCAGAAACTGTTGTTGTAAGGCCGGGTAAGAGTATATCTTCATTTGAATATGTTACATTATCATAACTATATTCACCGTCAAAATCTGCAACAGGCTCTTCCTTTGCACTGAGTAAACAGTTTAGACAAAAAGGTAAAGTTATAAATAAAATAATTTTCTTTTCTATTTTTTTCATAATCATCTTTTCTCCATTCACCTTCAGTTATTTTTTATATGATTGGACAAGTTTCTTTGCTTTCAGGGTATATGGTCCTGTCGGATAAAGTTCCTGCATGTTTTCTACAACAAGTAGTGCATCTGCATAAAGACCGGCCGCATCAAATGCTTCTGCAGCTCCATAAAGGGCTCTTTGAGCTACCGTACCCTCACCACCCTGACGTGCCAGGCGGGACGCATCCAGATATCGGTCTGCAGCTGCCTTATTTTCATTCAGCTGACGTTTATACTGAGCGATAATTACAGCTGTTCTTGCACCGTAAGAAGATTCCCTTGAACTGTTTTTTTCATCAGACTGCAAGGGAAAAAGTTCAGAAGCTAAAATATATGCGTCTTTTTGAGTTTGAGGGGAATCATAAAGTTTTTCCGCAATCTCAGTTCCTATAATTCTTCCATCTTGAGTAGAACTCTTTCCAGCTCTTTCATATTCTGAATAAAGCTCTACAAGCTTTTCATCCATACCAGAGACAAGCTGTTTGAGTTCTGAAATTTGTAAGGGAATATCATCTTTAGAGGCTTCCTCTTCATAATCTGATAGGATTTTTCTTGCTTCAGAAAGAGCCTTTTCGTATTCCCCCTGACCTCTATAAAGGCTTACAAGATTTTTTCTTGCATTATACGTATAAGTTCCATTTGGAAACGCTTCTATTAAGACAGTATACTGCATCATTGCCCTAGAAATCTGGCCTAAGTTAGTATAAGAATCTGCAATGTAAAAATAAGAAGCTTCTACAAACTGACCCTTGGGAAATTTCTTTTGATAATCTACAAAGCGGGGAACTGCCTGAGAATACTCAGAAGCTATATAATACATTTCGCCACGTCTGTAAGTTGCCTCATCTGCAAGCGGCTCCTGAGGAAATAAATCTCCCAACTCACGGTAAAGCTTGTCGCTATAAGAAAGGTTTCCCTGCTTGGCATAAACCTGAGCAGTGTAATACCTGGCTCTTGCACCATAAGAGTCTTTACGGCTGGCTGACTCTTTTAAAACTTTTATAGCATTATCGTACTGTTTTGAGTCCACATAAATTGAAGAAAGTAAAATTAGGGAAGATTGTTTTTCGTCCTCATCCTTTGAAAACTCTACTGCCTGATTTGCTTTTTCTATGGCATTTTGAAAGTTTCCCTGCTGCAGGGCGGCATTACTGGAAGTAATGCATGCATTCCAGACAAGGGCACTTGACGGGTATCGGTTTATAAAATCTGACAGGGTATTATACGAAGCCTTATCCTGACCATTTTTATATTGAGAGTATCCACAATAAAAAGAGGCGTAAGGTGCATAATCTTTTTGACCGGAAGACAAATAGCGACTAAAAAGTTTTTCCGCATTAGACCAGTCTTTTTTGTTAAAGGCAGAAAGAGCCGCAACATAATTTGCTTTTGGGGTATTTACAAGACTTGCCTGTTTGTATGCAGAGTTAAGATATCCCTCCTTAAACAAAAGCATTGCATAATCAACACGCTCATCTTCTGAAAGAGTTGCATGAGTTGCAAGATCATCATAAATACGTAAAGCAGCAGATTCATTTCCGCGTTTAGAAAGAACTCGGGCAAACAAAACTAATGAACGGAACATGACTGAATTATATTCAACATTACTGGAAGAAAGGCTTACAGACTTTAAGGCAGTGTAAGAACTTTCAAAATCATTTGTTGCATATAAAGAAAGTGCATACCAGTAAACAAGTTCCGGTCTTCCAGAATCATTTTTTTGCATTTTAGATAAAGCTTTACTTCCGTACTTTATAGCCTCTGACCACGCACCGGAAACGGCATACCACTTTGTATACTCTGCAAGATAATCTGCGGTAAGTTCAGTCTGATTTTTTGAATATTCGTCTAATATTTCTATTGCTTTACTAGGATTAAGTTCAGCTTCATACAAACCAATAAGCAGGGAATAATTATGAGATTCTCCACTTTTTGCTTTCTGTAGATATTCACCGGCTTTTTTTCTGTCACCGGCATTAAAGGCATCGACAGCAAGACGCGTCCACATTTCTTCTAAAAGAGAATCATAATTTTCTAAAGACGAGCCTGCATCTTTTAAAATGCTACCGGGTTCTCCGCCTATTTCTTTTGCATGACCAGAAGAAACATTATAGGCTTTCTTTAAAGCTATGGATGCAAGTTCAGAATCTTCTTTTACAAGAATTTCACAATATATACCATAAGCTTTTTTATAATGTCCTAATTTTTCATAAGCAGTTCCTGCATCTAACGAGAGGAGCCCCCACTCCCTCTCTGTAAAGAAATCTTTTCTTTCTAAAAGCGACTCATATAAAACCGTAAGCTTTGTATATTTTTCAGTTTTCAAATAACAATTAAAAAGCTGAGAAACAACTTCTACATATTCCTGCGTGCTGTAAAAATCACCGCTGGCAGCTGCATTTTCGAGTAACGGCTCTGCCCTGTCAAAATATTCTGTAATAACATAAGTCTTTGCAGAATATAAGACACTAAGATAATAATAACGTGCTGCTTCACGACTGGAAGGAAGTCCCTTATGAAGCACATCGTAAAAAGCATAAAGCGCATCACTATATTCTTCTTTTGCAGCATAACTTCTGCCAAGAAAGTAATTTGACCTGGCATACAGTTCTGCGTCACCTTCTGAATAAGAGGAGGCACTTTCCAATATATTTATTGCCTCATCATAGCGGGAAAGATAAAAAAGGCTTTCTCCATGACAAACTAAAATTTGCGGCATAAAAACAGATTTTGGAAAATTTTCTTCCAGTTTAACTGCGTATTCAACAGTTGCAGGATATGCTTTAGTTTTAAAAGCAGCATTTAGTTCACTAAATAAAGCTGTTTCATTCAGAACGGTTCTTTGTGAAAATGCAAAAGAACTGGAAAAACAAAATAAAATTGTAAATAAAAATATTTTTAATTTTTTCAAAACAGAACTCCATTTTAACTAATGAGAAGTACTCTCCTCATATTTCATCGGGTAAAAATATTCACTTGTCTTAACACGCTCTAAATGAATATAAGAATCACCATATTCTTTTATAAAATCATCAAAAGAAGTTTCTTTATTCTTTTCAAACACAACACAAACAAAGCGACCTTTATCATCAAAGTACGGAATTAAAAGCGCGCATTCATTATATGCATATATACCGTCCAGATTCTTTACAGGCTGCCTTATTGCAGCAAGATACATATAAGAAGGCTCTGTCACTCCAAGCACATACATCAAACTCTTTAACGCTGCAATACTATAGCCGTTATCCGGTATGTACCCTGCCGTGTTCTGCATTTTTCCATCAACATATTCAGAAGAAAAATTTTCTACAGTTACATCAACACTGGAATAACCCGGAGCAGCAGTTTTTATGGAACGGGCAGCAAGAGAAGAAACGGCAAGATTACGGCACCAGTCTAATGTAAAAGACAAATCCCAGATCTGACTTGCCACGCCACTTTTGCTTAACGACTCCAAAACAACTGTAGGCTTTGCCATATCAATAATCCTTGTTCCCTCACCGTTTTCAGAATAAGGAACTACTAATCCGTCAATTATATATTTTACAAATCCGGCACCGCATAGATTAATTTTATCGTAATCTATTTTCTGTTCATCTTTTACTTCGTATTTTTTTGCAGTGCTTATAGAATAAAGTTCTTCATGTTCATTATAACAGGCATCTTCTAAATAATTCATTTTTGGAAGCTGTGCCCTGATAATTTCTGAAGTTATCTTAGAAAGCTCATACTGTCCTAAAACCGGCATTACTTTTTTCCATGGAAGAGTCTTGCTTGTCCACTTGTAGACATTTTCAAATGATGCAGAATACAGCCGTTCAAAGGGAATGCCCATAGGAACAGAACGGGCTGCATAAAAAGAATACACCTTCATATCTGCAAATGTCTTTTTATTTTCTGCCCTGAACTGGGCACATATTTCTGAGTCCTGAACAAAATACCAGTCAATATAAAGGGGTTCTCCCGTTACATTACTTCTATGTAAAACCCATGAGCCGGGGGCTGTTACGGGATAGGACTTCGTTTCTGAAACGGATTTTTTTCCATTAGATATAACTTCTAAAGTAATAGTTTTTTCCGGAGCAACAACTATGTCAAAATGATCTTCATATTCTTCCAGACGGACTTCAAAAGAAATGCCTATTTCATTTTCTTTAACAAGATTTTTTTTATCTTTAAGCTCATCAAGCGGTGCAGTCAGCCAGGAGTCGATTATCGTACGGCGGATTTCCGCACTGTCGGGAAGACCCGCACTGTTATAAAGTGCAAAGGCGTTTGAAGAAAGCAGCACACAGAAAAAGAGTGTAAAAAGTTTCTGCATTAAGTTTTCCTTCATTCTGTATGCCTCCTTTTTTTTTACGCTTCTACAGGAATCTCGTGCATGGCAACCGGTTCCGGATCAGAGAAAACCATTGCACCTTCTGCAAGACGGCTTTCAGGTTTTTCTACCTTTCCGTCTGGAGAATGAATCATTCCGTCAGACTCTTCGTCCGGATGCTTTCCTACAGGAGCATTGCTGAGCAAAAGCTTTAAGCGGTTAAGCTGGTTTACCTCACTTGAACCCGGGTCATAGTCTATTGCACTAATGTTTGCTCCGGGGTAACGGCGGCGAAGCTCTTTTATCATTCCCTTACCAGTTACATGGTTTGGAAGACAGGCAAACGGCTGAACGCAGGCGATGCTTGGACAGCCGGAATGTATGAGTTCCACCATCTCTGCCGTTAAGAACCAGCCTTCACCCATGATGTTACCAACCTGAACAATATCATCTACACCTTTCATCATGTCGTAAATGAGTGTCGGCGGGTCAAAGCGGTGGCTCTTCTTAAGCATCTTTTTCATGTAACGTCTGTAACGCTCCAAGAACCATACTAAAAGCTTTGCGTTGCGTTCCGTTTTCTTTGGGAATGCAAGTTCTTCGTGGCGGAAAATTCCTGTTGCAAAAGAATAGAACATAAAGTCTGCAAGGTCTGGCATTACACACTCAGCACCTTCCCTCTCTATGGTTTCTACGATCTGATTGTTTGCAGTCGGATGGAACTTAACCAGGATTTCTCCAACGACACCTACGCGAGGCTTCTTTACCGGTAAAAGCGGAAGCGTGTCAAAGTCATGAATAATGTCGCGGATAAGCTTATGATACTTTGCAACAGAAAGCGACTTTATTGACTTTTCTGCACGAGCCGACCACTTTTCATAAAGAGCATTTGCACTTCCAGGAACGGCTTCATAAGGACGGGTACGGTAAAGTACCCTCATCAGTATGTCGCCCACCATGAGCCCCATGAAGGCACGGTGTAAAAGAGGAAGCGTAATCTTAAAGCCCGGGTTTTTCTCAAAACCCTGTACGCTAAGCGAAAGGACAGGAATGTGACTCATGCCGGCATCATTTAATGCACGGCGAATAAAGCCTATATAGTTTGTGGCACGGCAGCCGCCACCAGTCTGTGTAATCAGAAGACTCGTGTTATTTAAGTCGTACTTACCGCTCTGAAGCGCCGCAATCATCTGACCTGCAACCAGAATGGAAGGATAGCATGCGTCATTGTTTACATACTTTAAGCCTGTCTCTACAGCACCCGGGTCAACCGCATCAAGAACAACAAAATTGTAACCTGAATAGTTAAACGCCTGCTGTAAAATCCTAAAGTGAATCGGACTCATCTGAGGAGCAAGGATTGTATGCTTATAGCGCATTTCTTCCGTGAACACCTGTCTATGGTAAGCAGCACTCTTTACCTCGAGCTTTCTGTGATTTCTTTCGCGGGCTTTAACTGCTGCAATGAGTGAACGGATACGGATACGGACGGCACCAAGGTTACTTCCTTCGTCAATCTTGATGAGAGTATACATGCGGCTCTTGCTTCTCATGATTTCGTCAACCTGGTCGGCGGTAACAGCGTCAAGTCCACAACCAAAGCTTGTTAACTGAACCAGCTCCAGGTTTGGCATTTCGCTAACAAAAGATGCCGCTCTGTAAAGCCTGTTGTGGTACGTCCACTGGTCAATTATGCGGAGCGGCCTCTCTATGGCACCAAGGTGAGCAACGGAATCTTCCGTAAAGACTGCAAGTCCTAAACCGTGAATCATTTCAGGAATTCCGTGGTTTATTTCCGGATCAAGGTGATACGGACGTCCGCTCAGTACTATGCCATTTGCTCCGCGGCGGATAACTTCTTCTATTGCTTCCTCACCCTTTTCCTGAACTTCTTTCTTAAAGTTTTCCTGCTCTTTCCATGCCTCGTCTACGGCACTTCTTACCATCTGAGGAGTAATCTTTTCAAAATGCCTGTGCAGCTCCTCGTAAAGACGTTCTGCAAGCCGGTCCTTGTCGTAAATAGGGAGGAACGGATCCATAAAGAGAACGGAAGAATCCTGACGAAGAGCTTCTACGTTGTTACGTAAAACTTCAGGATAACTTGTTACAATAGGACAGTTATAGTGGTTACCCGCTCCGGCATCTTCCTGGCGTTCATAAGGAGCACAAGGATAGAAGATAAACTTTACGCCCTGCTTTAATAAACTTTCTACGTGACCGTGTGCAATTTTTCCAGGGTAGCAGACGCTTTCTGAAGGAATTGTTTCAAGCCCCTTTTCGTAAACACCGCGGCTGCTTCGTGGAGAAAGACGTACTCTGAAGCCTAGCCTTGTAAAGAATGTAAACCAGAGAGGATAATTTTCGTACATGTTAAGTACGCGGGGAATTCCCACATCTCCAAAAGGAGCGTCCTCCGGCTTTAAAGGCACATAGTGGAATAGTCTTTTATACTTCCAGTCAAAGAGGTTCGGAAGATTCTTTGGATCTTCTGAAGTCTCATCTAAGCGGCTTGCTTCTTTATTACTTGCGTCTACAACCTTTGCCTCGTCTCCAAGTTCAGCACCGCGCTCACATCTGTTACCGGTTATGAACTTTCTGACTGAGCGGCTATCGCTTCCTTCCGTTCCGTCTGTAGAGAATGTGTTTATTGTTAAAAGACAATTGTTTGAGCACTTACCGCAACGACGAAGCTCTAAATCTACTTTAAAACTTTCAAGCTGGTCCAGCGTTGCAATATTGCTCTTAACAAATTTTGGACTCTGGTCCGGATCATCTGGCTTCGGACGTCGCAGGTCTTCCCACTGGTCCTGGGCAATAAGTGCACTTCCGTAAGCTCCCATAAGACCGGCAACGTCAGGACGGAATACATTTACTCCCGCAATTTTTTCAAATGCACGTAAAACTGCATCGTTATTAAAAGTTCCACCCTGAACTACAACCTTACGGCCAATATCACTTGCCTTTCTAAGTTTTATAACCTTAAAAAGTGCATTTTTTATAACTGAATAAGAAAGACCTGCACTAATGT
>CALFIX010000031.1 GCA_937877515.1 uncultured Treponema sp. | reverse complement strand
ACTCAAGCATTTTTTTGTCGCGCTCAAGGCTTGTCCTCCAGCCGGAAATTTCCTGAGAAAAACTGATAGGTACTGCGTCCTGTAAGTGGGTACGTCCGCTTTTTACAATGCCTTCGTTTTCTTTTTCAAGACGTTTAAATGTGTCTACAAGAGTATCTATTGCAGGGAAAAGTTTATCTTCAACTTCTACAACAGCAGCAATGTGCATTGCTGTAGGAAAAGTGTCATTAGAAGACTGACTCATGTTAATGTCATCGTTAGGGTGGCAGAGCTTTTGGCCTGCAATCTGGTTTGCACGGTTAGCAATAACCTCGTTAGCATTCATGTTGCTTTGGGTTCCGCTTCCTGTTTGCCATACTACAAGAGGAAAGTTGTCATTAAGACTTCCAGAAATAACTTCGTCGCATGCCTTTGAGATGGCATAAACTTTTGCTTTTGTCATCTTTTCGGGTTTTAGTTCACTATTAGCAAGAGCGGCTGCTTTTTTTAAGTAACCGAATGCCTTTGTAATTTCGCGAGGCATAGTTTCCTGTCCTACGCCAATCAAAAAGTTTTCGTGACTTCTTTCTGTCTGAGCGCCCCAAAGCTTACTAGCTGGAACCTTTACTTCTCCCATGGAGTCATGTTCAATTCTGTATTCTTCCATACTTTCTACCTACATCGAAAAGACGTTAATATCTTTTCAATTTTTATCAGATAACATGGCTGACTGCGTAGGCGAGGTTCCGACCGAATGGGTGCCTGCACGGTGGGGAGGGCAAAGCCCGACCTTAATACTTATTACCGTGCACCGCGCCCAGACGGGCGGGTTCTCGCTGAAAGCAGTCAGCGAATGTTTTTTAGTTAAAATCTAACTGACTAATAACGTCCTTAAGACAGTCCGCACTGTGCTTTAATGAGGCAACCTCTGCATCTGTTAAAGGAGGAACAAGGCGGCTTGTAATACCGTTTCTACCTACAACAGCCGGAATTGAAAGACAGACATCGCTGATGCCGTATTCTCCGTTTAACATCGTGCTTATAGTTAAAACACTGTCTGTGTCATAAGTTAACGCCTCGCAAAGGTGAGCGGTTGTAACGCCAATTGCATAGTTTGTGCACTTCTTTGCAGCAATAATAACACCGCCGGACTTGCGGATGTAGTCCTCTACGTCATCCTTGTTGAATGAAGGAAGACCGCCAGCCTCATAAGATTCAGAATACTTGTCTACAGGAATGGAACCAATGTTTGCAAGTGACCATGGAACAAAAGAAGAGTCTCCGTGCTCACCAAATACGTAACCGTGTACGTTTTCCTGTGCAACCTTATATGTCTCTGCAATGCGTGCTCTAAAGCGGGCTGTGTCAAGCATTGTACCTGTACCAAAAATGCGGTTAGAAGGAATGCCGCTTGTCTTTACAAACTGATATGTAAGAATGTCTACTGGGTTT
The DNA here is from genome assembly GCA_937877515.1 of uncultured Treponema sp. GTDB lineage: Bacteria > Spirochaetota > Spirochaetia > Treponematales > Treponemataceae > Treponema_D. The sequence continues at coordinate 93,006 of CALFIX010000031.1, read as the reverse complement.
GCAACAATAACATAAAGTGCGTCCGGGGCTGCTTTTGTAATTTCTGGGATAATGCTCTTTGTAATGTTTACGTTTGTCTGAGCAAGGTCTAAGCGGCTCTGACCTGGTTTACGTGCAACTCCAGAAGTAAGGATAACTATATCTGAATCCTTTGCATCTGCGTAGTCTCCGTCGTGAATATACACCTGTCCGATAAAGGGCGTTCCCTGACGAATGTCCATTGCTTCGCCCATTGCTCTTTCTTTTGCAATGTCAATAAGCACGATTTCAGAAGCAATTTCCTTAAGGGTAAGTGCAAAAGCTACTGTTGAACCTACCTGTCCTGCTCCAATGATAGTAATTTTGTTAGTATTTGCCATTAAATTCTCCTATGACATTTTAAGTCACTTTACACAACCATTTTATGAGGGCATAATATGCCCAACCACAACTCTAGTATAGAAAAATTATAATTCTTTGTTAATAGAAATTCTTTTTTAGAGAAGAAAAAAATAAAAATTTTTATAATATTTTAATCTTCTTGTGAATAAATGCACAGAAAATAATTTTTATTGTGATATATTTCACAGTAAGCTGATGAATCAATAATTGAACAATAACTTTTACTTTGTTAAAATGCAGAACATGAACGCACGAGAGCGATTTAGTCAGTCAGTCATTACCGCTATGAAACGTGATATTGAACAAGCTGGTGGAAATGAAGTTTTTTGGGCTGGCTCAATAAATGAGGACGGTCTGATTATAGATGTAGAAGTTGGCTCTCGGGGACAGCGTCATGAAGTTGTAGTAAATCAGAATTTAGCTCATGAAGGACACGTTTTAATTCATAATCACCCCTCCGGCTTTTTAGAACCCAGCGATGCAGATATGAGCATTGCCATGAATGCAACAGAAACAAGCCAGGGCTTTTACATTGTGAATAACGAAGTAACAGAAGTTTATGTAGTTGTAGAACCCATAAAGCCTAAAAAACTAAAGCTCTTAGATGAAGAAAAATCGTCTCTCTATATTTCTAACGGTGGCTCTTTATCTTCCCTTAGTGAACATTTTGAAGAGCGAGAAAGTCAGATTGAGCTTCTTAAAAAAATTTGTGCCACGTTTAACGGAGCAAAACTTGGAGTTTTTGAGGCCGGTACCGGGGTAGGAAAAAGTTATGCCTACTTAATACCTTCAATGCTGTGGGCTTTAGAAAATCATGAACGGGTTGTAATAAGTACAGGAACTATAAATTTACAGCAGCAACTCATAGAAAAAGATATTCCTTTTGCTCAAAAGATAATCGGAAAAAAAATAAAAGCCATACTTTTAAAAGGTCGTCAAAATTATGTGTGCATGAGGCGACTTTCTGATGCCGCCTCTGAAAGAGATTTATTTTTAGAAGATACAGAATTATTTGACAAAATTTATGAATGGTCTAAAACTACAGATACAGGAAGCCGTAGTGATTTGTCTTTTATGCCACCAGATAGTGTTTGGAGCCGCATAAATAGTGAAAGCGACGGTTGCATGGGAGGTCGCTGCCCTCATAGAGAAGAATGTTTTGTAATGAAAGTTCGAAAAGAAGCAAGTGATGCAAATATTCTTGTTGTAAATCATCATCTACTTTTTGCAGATATAGAAAGCCGAATGAACGGAGTAGGTTACGAAGATGCTGCTGTTTTGCCACCTTATAAGCATATTGTTTTTGACGAAGCCCATGGCATAGAAGATAGTGCAACAAGTTTTTTTAGCGAAAGCCTTACAAAGTTTAAAGTATTAAAGCAAGTAAATCTTATGTACCGCCATAAGAAAGGTAACATAGGCGGTTTTCTAGTTCAGATAGCTGCCCTTACGACGCTGGAAGATTTTTTTGGAAAAGCTAGTACAGAAGTTTCTGCCATAAAGGATTTTCTTTTGGAGCTGGAAGTTATAGCAGAGGAGCTTTTAGGAAACGAAAGCTCAATGCGCATAACAAGTGCAAATGCCCGTTCTTTTGAACCTGTGTTAAATGCCATGGACCGCCTGCGAGGTTCAATGGGAAACTTTACCGGCATGGTTCGTGAAGTCTTAGAAAACATAAGTGAAGAAGACCGGGATGTTCCAAGCGTATGGGAAAGCAAAATGGTTTTGCGCCGTTTAGATGATAGCGTTGCTCTGTGTAAGAATTTTATGGACTGGAGTGAGCATCCGGAAAGTGTGTTCTGGATTCAGAGAATAAAGCTCCCTCCAAAAAAGCCTGGTGAAGAATGGTCAAGTTTTATTCAGTTTACGGAAACCCCTTTAGATATAGCGCCCCTTATGAACATGGGCGTATTTGAACCTATGTCAAGCGTGGTGTGTACAAGTGCAACGCTTCGTACGGGAACTACTTTTAATTACTGGATGCGAAGAACAGGTTTAAGTCTTTCTGAAGAAGACAGGCTTTTAAAAGGCAGTTTTTTATCTCCTTTTCCTTACAAAACCAATGCCTTGTTTGCAGTTCCAAACGACGCTCCAAGCCCAACAAGACCTGAGTTTCAAAGTTATGTTGAGCAGGTTTTACCGCGCCTAATTTTTGCAAGCGGAGGACGTACTTTAGTTTTGTTTACAAGTTATGACAGCCTGCGACATGCCTATAATAGTTCAAGGCTTAGGCTATTAAACGAAGGTATTACGGTCTTCAAGCAAGGTGATGATGACCGCTTCAGGCTTTTAGAAAGATTCAGGGAAGATAAAACAAGCGTACTTTTTGCAACAGACAGCTTTTGGGAAGGAGTTGATGTTCCTGGAGAAAGTTTAAGTCAGGTAATTATAGTAAAACTCCCTTTTGCCGTCCCTAATGACCCTGTCTTTGCGGCTCGTAGTGAAGCTGTAGAAAAGAGAGGCGGCTCTTCCTTTATGGAGCTAAGCGTTCCTTCTGCAGTAATAAAATTTAGGCAAGGTTTTGGACGCTTAATGAGACGCAGTACAGACCGTGGTGTTATTGTGGTTTTAGATAGACGCATAGTAGAAAAATCTTACGGAAGACAATTTACAAGCAGTGTTCCAATGACAAAGAGAATTTATGTTCCCATAGATGATGTTATAAAATCAATAGAAGAGTTCTTTTAACCCTTGCTACTTTTTATTTTATCATGTCAGAATAGACCTTAAGCGAAACTTTAATTTTTTTTATACGAAAAAGTAGGGGAGTTTTATGAGAAAAAGTGTTTTGTTTTTTATGGTTTTATTTTCTTTTTTTATTTTTTCATGTAATCAAAGTCTTGCTTTTAGAGACTTATCGTTTACTTTAGAAAATAATGTGCAAGAAGCATTTCGTGCTGCAACAACAGCTGAAACCGTTACTATAGAGGCTTCTTTAAGTGGCGACTACACAGCAACTACTGCTTTAGAAACAAATGTTTCGTCCATTTCTTCTACAGAAATAACTTTTTCATCTGTTCCTATTGGTTCTGAGATTACAGTTACTGTTCAAATTTTAGATTCAGATTCATACATTTTGTACGAAGGCTCTTCTTCATCTTTTATTGTAAAAAGTGGTAAAAATGAAATTGCTCTTGAACTTTCTAAGCTTTTAAACACATCGATTTTGTTATATAGTGCAAACAAAAGTGAAGATACATACACTTTTACACTAGAAACAAATTCTTTTTCTATACCCTCTTATTCAGAAAGTGTACCAGACTTTGCTTTTGATGCAGATGGAACCTTATATATAGCAGCCTGCGAAGATCTTATTACTCTTTACCGATATTCCTCTGGCGACGGAGAAGCAACAGAAATTAGTAGTAGTGATGAGTCCTTGCAAATTACAACAGGCCTTCTTGCTTCTGATTATGCAACAAATACACTTTGGATAGCTTGCTATTATGCACTTTATAAGCTTTCTATAACTGAAACTTCTGATGGCCTTACTTATAGTGCAACTGTTTACAATATGACTCCTACTGATGATTTAGATGAAACTTTATATGGTTTTTCTATATACAATAATATTGCATATCTGTTATTTAAGTCTTATACTTCTGATGAATTTTCATATTATCTTGCGCAGTATGATCTTTCAAATGTAAGTGTTGATGATTCAAATCCTGAACAGTATGCATTCACAATTGAAAACTCAGATTTAAAAAAAATCTCTCCTGATATTTCTGTTTCCTATAATGCAGAGATTACAGATATGCTTTATCAAGATGGTGCTATATACATTTTAGTGCGCGATGTATTAGATGATCCAGATGATAATACTCAAATTTGTAATATTTATAGTCGGGGTGCTGTCATAAAGTATGATGTAACAAGTTCAAGTACAGATATTATAGGCTGGACTTCTTCTTCTTTAGATACTTCTGGAAAATATGTCTATGGTTTTTATTATGACCAATCTGATAATTCTTATTACCATCTGTTGACAGGGGCTGAAACAGAATCAAAAACTCAGGACGATACTGAATATTGGGCAAAGATTTCTACAGAAGAGACTATCCATAACTATAGTGAAACTACTTTTTCTAAAATATATACACCTTCAAATGCTTTAAGTGGGTTTTACGGACCTGAGAAAATTATTGCGATAAAGCCTAAAAAACTTGTAATTGCAGATGACGGAACTGCATTCTATACAGATTCAAATGGTGCATATTGCTATAAAAATATAAATCGCATCGTTATTGTAGACTTAGAAACTTTTGCACTTTCACAAAAGACTGTTTCTGAAAATTTTACTCATGAAAATGAATCTAATCCTATGATAGGAAATGCTTTTTATGCTGAAGCAGGAACCTTTGGTTCTGTGTGGAAAACAGGAGAGAGTGCAGGCTCTGCTTATACTGAAGATGTAATTCTAGGATTTCCTCTTGGAGAGTAGAGCAGTTTTGTATCTGAAAAAATATGGAACAATTACATAATACACCTCTAATTTCCGTTTGCATTCCTGTCTTTGAAACAGAGTCTTATTTGACAAAGTGCCTGCGCTCTGTTTATACACAGAATTTTGACTCATTTGAAATTGTTGTAGTAAGCGATGCAAGCCGAGGTGTAGACGACAAAAAACGGACTGCAAAGAAAATTGTAAAAGACGCACAAAAAGAAAGTAATATTTGGCGAAAGAAAAATGGTTTCCTGCCTATACAAATTCGCTATATAGAGCATAGAGAAAACCGAGGTCTAATAGAAGTTCGCCGCACACTCATGTATGAATCAAGAGCTTTTTATTTGACGCAGGTAGATAGCGACGACCAAATGGAAGCGGGAGCCTTAAGTTCTCTCTGGAAAGCTTCAAAATATTTTATACACGACACGAACCTTCAATATTTTGACATCGTTCACGGAACAAGTACTGCGGGAATTTTTGACGAAAACAATAATTTTATTTCTGCAAAAGAAAATAAGTATGGGAAAATTTTTTACGGCACTCTTGAAGGTCACGAGGTGTTTAGTCACTGGATTTTAAAAGGAGATTTTACAGCGAACACTTGGGGTAAGCTTATAAAACGGGAATTATGGCAAAAGGCTTACGAAAATATTCCCTATACCGAGTGTAACATGGCAGACGATGTTCTTTTGTTTTTCTTTATAGCCCAATATGCTAGGTCTTATATTGGTATAGAAAACAAAGTTTATCGCTACCGAGTAAACACAGGAATGACAAGTGTACGCAAAATTGATAGCATTCACAAATGGAAGATGATAGCTCAAACTGCAAGTGTGTTTACAGTTATTTCTTCATGGATAAATGAGCATCCTGATGCTCTTTTACCTAAAGAAGTTGAATCTGTTAAAGTAAAAACACGCTTTTATCTTCAAAACAATCTACTGCAACTACGAGAAGCAGTTGTACCAGAATTACAGGAAGAAGCTCGTTCTTTATTGTGTGAGTATTGGGGAGAAAGCTTTGTTTGTCATATAGAGGAATTCATGGACAATAAAGCGTCTAAATGTTAGAATAGCTTTAAAATAAAAAAAATGTGAGGCAAAAAAATGAATAAGAAAGTGGCAGCTTTCCTTTTAAAACACAATTTTCCTATAAATCAGGATATTAATTCAGTAGTAGATTCACTTTTGTTTGATATGAACGAAGGTTTGTGTAATCGACCGTCCGGACAAGACATGATAAAAACTTACAGTGAACCACCTTTAGACTCTCCTCGTAACAAAAACGTTATAAGCATAGATGCAGGTGGAACCAATTTCCGTTCTTGCCTTGTTACTTTTGACCAAAACGGGCTTCCTACCATAAATGATATGCAAAAAACAAAAATGCCTGGCGTAGAAAAAGAACTTTCTAAAAAAGAGTTTTTTGACGCCTTTGCTTTAAACCTTGAACATTTAAAAGATAAAGCTAGTAATATAGGCTTTTGCTTTTCTTATCCAATGACAATTACAGAAGATGGAGACGGATGCCTTTTAGGCTTTTCAAAAGAAGTAAAAGCTCCAGAGGTTGTGGGCTGCCATATTGGAAAAGAACTTGCTTTAGCTCTAAAAGAACATGGCTGGAAAAATGAATTAAAGATTTCTATGCTAAACGATACCTCTGCTGCTCTTCTGGCAGGTGCTGCATGTGTTCCTGAGGGAACAAAATATTCAAGTTATATAGGTTTTATCTTAGGAACTGGAATGAATGGGGCTTATATTCAAAGTCCTGATGAAAAGTATCCAGAACTTAAAAAACAGATTATTGTTTGTGAAAGTGGTCGATTTGACAAAGTTATGCAAGCTGATTTTGACATTGCTTTTGATAAAAAAAGTTCACAACCTAAGACTTCTTTAATGGAAAAGCTTTGTTCCGGGGCTTACTTAGGCCCTGTAGCATACGAGGCTATTAGCTTAGCTTGTGAAGATAATCTTTTTTCTAAAAAGTTTACAGATGCATTAAAAACAGTAGACTCTCTTACTCTTATAGAAGTAGACCAGTTTTTACATTCTCCATTTGGCTCTTCTATGCTTTCAAATCTTTTAAAAGAAAATGCAACAGAAGAAGATTATGTTATATTTACAGAACTTTTAGATGCTCTAACAGATAGAGCAAGCAGAATGGCTGCAAGTATTTTAAGTGCCTGTGCAATACAAAGCGGCGAGGGTAAAAATCCATGTAAGCCTATTTGTATGCTTTGCGATGGAACTACTTTTTACAAAACTTACAAAGTTAAAGAACGTATAATTTCTTATCTTGAACAGTTTTTAGTAAGAGAAAGAGGTATTTATTACGAAGTCGTAAGTTGTGATAATGACATTACTTTAGGCTCAGCAATTGCAGGACTTATTTAAAAAGTTGTAATTATGCCGAAAATAATGTAAACTATTTTTGGGTGAGGTAAAAATGGCACGTACAAAAGTTCTCGGAAAAACTTTCTTACTTTTGCTTTTAATAATCATACTCATTTTATTTGGGCTTTTGTGGTTTGATATGCTTGGCGTTATAGATGCCAAAGGTCTTTTTGCCCCTGTGTATAAAGCTTTACATTTAGCTCCTCAAACTTCTCAAACTGCTACAGCTAAAGATTTTGTAATTGCAGATTTAGACGATGATCGCTTTGCAAAACGCTTAGAAGCACTAGATATTCGTGTAGAAGAACTAGACAAAAGAGAAGCAGATATTGCTGTTCAAGAAGAAAATAACGCTCAAATTGCCCAAGAATTAAAAGATAAAGAAATTGCTCAGGCAGAACGCGAAAAAACATTCAACAATCAGCTAAAAAAGTACGAAACTAGAGAAAGGAACATTGAGCAAATTGTAATGAACCTAAATGGTATGCAGCCAGCAAACGCTGTAGCGATTTTAAATGAAATGAACGACCAGGACGTAATAGACGTTTTGCGTTGTGCAGAAGAAGTCGCACAGGCTGAAGGCAGCTCTTCAATGGGTTCTTACTGGCTCTCCTTGATGCCGGCAACTCGTGCTGCTGAAATTCAAAGAAAAATGGCAAATAAGCCTGTTTCATTGGATTAAAAAAGCAAAGAATCGCCGGTAAAATTACCGGAGGTTCTTTTTATGCAGGCACTTAAAGTTCAAACTCAAAACTTCACAGAAGAAAAGTCTCCAGCATTTGTGCGTGGAAAAGAAAACTCAAAACAAGATTCCTCTTTTAAGACTATGCTTAAGTCTATGGAAGCTCAAAAGGTTTCTTCAAGTAAAAATAAAATTCAAGAAGAGAAAATTGAAAAGCCATTTCATAAAAGTGAAGAAAAGACAGAAAGTGTAAAGGAAAATTTAGAAAACAACTCTACAGAAAAAAACGTACAATCAAAAGAAGTTATAAAAAAAGACAAGAAAAACGATTTTGAATCTTTTGAAGACAAAAATGAAAAGTCTTTAGAATTAGAATCTTTTGATTTTTTGTCTAAAGAAGAATTTTCTGATGAAGACATTAAAGATTATTCTTACACAATTTCTTATATAAATGCTTCTGAATTTAATAATACAAATGTTAATCTTTCTCTAGAACAAGATTTTTCTAGTAACGTTTTACCACAAGTTAACGTAAGCGAAACTCCTGTTTTAACCGAAGATCAGCTTACTTATTTAAAATCTAGCGAAGAAGATTCTCTAGAGTTTTTAATTGATAATGCAGAAGAGTATACAAAAGATTTTGGTGAAAAAGAAAAACTAAATGGGGCACAAAATCTTTCTGTTGAAGACCCTAAAAATTTCTTAGAGCTTGCTGGTTTAGAAAATAAAGAAAAAGAAAGTATTTCTGAGCCAAAAGCTAAAGATGAAAAAAAAGAAAAAAATTATTTTACATTTTCAAATTCTAAATCTTTAGAAGTAGAAGAGAAGGGCGTTTTTACAGTTTATGATGAACGAACAAAAGTTGAGAGTGTAGAAAAAAAAGATTTTCTTGTTGTGTCAAAAGAAAACTTAACAGACAATACATTGTCTTTAGAATTAAATCTTTCTGAGACAGCGGAAAAAAATATTTTATCTAGTAACTCTCAAACTGCAAGTGCAGACGGTTCAGTTTTTAAAGAAGTTTTAGCTCAACAAATTCAGTACAATGCACCAGATTTTGTAAAGGCTGGTAATATTGTTTTACGTGATAATAACCAAGGTGTTATTAACATGAATTTAAAACCTGAATCACTTGGAAACGTTAAGATTAATTTGCAAATTTCCGATAAGAATATTACAGGACAAATTACTGTTGCATCAAAGGAAGCATACGAAGCTTTTAGGCAGAATCTTGAAGTGTTAAAAAATGCTTTTACAGAAAGTGGCTTTGATACAGCTTCGTTTAATTTAAATCTTTCATCTAATGCAGATGGTGGGTTTATGCAAAAGAATGGTTCTGGACAAGAACAGAATGCTTCTAATTTTATACGTGCAAACCAAACGTTCGGTAATTATGTAGCTGAAGAAGATTCTTTTGATTCATCTTTACCTGGTGTTTATAGAAATTCCGGCGATTACAAAGTAGATATGATTGCCTGAATTTTTTTAACTTTTATAAACAAACTAACGGCAATATCTTGTTGCCAATAAGGAGATGTGTTTTATATGGAAATGAGTGGAGTTGAGGTTCAGTTGAACACTCAGATGAGCCCGTCAGAAAAGGCTAAGTTAGACCTTTATGCAGACTCATTTAACAAAGCTAATACGGTGAACGGACGCGCCGTACAACAGTCGCTGGGCAAGGATGACTTTTTAAAACTTTTGATAACTCAGTTATCCAACCAGGACCCTACGTCTCCCATGGAAAACACAGAGTTTATTGCACAAATGGCTCAGTTCTCTTCTCTTGAGCAGATGACAAATATGAATGAAAGTTTTCAGCGCATGACAGCAATGATGAACTCTTCTCAGGCAATGGGAACTATTGGTAAAGTTGTTGATTTAGATTTAGGTGGAACAACACACACAGGTGTTGTGGACGCAATCACTTATGGACAGAATCCGCAAATCCGTGTCGGCAACATGTATTACGATATGAAACAAATTCAGGCCGTGTACGGCGAGTAAAAAAAAGAGGGTAGCAATATGATGAGATCACTTTATGCAGGCGTAAGCGGTTTGCAGAATCACCAGACAAGAATGGATGTTATTGGCAACAACATTGCTAACGTTAATACTTATGGTTTTAAAAGAGGCCGTGTAGACTTTCAGGATATGATAAGCCAGCAGCTTAATGGTGCTGCCCGTCCCAGCGAAGAGCTTGGTGGTGTTAACCCAAAAGAAGTCGGACTTGGAATGAGTGTTGCTGCAATTGACACAATCTTTACACAAGGAAACTTACAGTCAACAGGCGTTTCTACAGATGTTGCAATTAGTGGTAATGGTTTCTTTGTTATGAAAAGCGGAGAACAGACTTATTATACACGTGCTGGTGTTTTTGGTGTTGACTCAAACGGTACTCTCGTAAACCCAGGAAACGGAATGAGAGTTCAAGGCTGGATGGCAGAAGACTACAATGGTCGTCAGGTTTTAAATACTTCAGGAACTCCAACCGACCTTGTTATACCTGTAGGACAGAAAGACCCTCCAAAAGCAACAACAAACGTTCATTATGCCTGTAACTTAAACAAGAATACTCCGCTTCTTCCAGAAAATCCAACTGCAGATCAAATGGCCGAAAGTATCTGGAGCACAGAAATAAATATTTATGACAGCTATGGTCGCGAGCATCAGCTTACAATGAACTTTCAGAAGGTGCCGGATGTTCCTAACCAGTGGACTGTTACCGTAAACGTAGACCCCGCAGCCGGTGAAGACACAGAAACCAGAGTTGGCTTTGGAACAACAGATGGAGTAGGAAATACCTACACACTTAACTTTGACAACATGGGAACTTTACAGTCTATTACAGATAGTGCAGGAAACGTTTCTAACCCCGAAGGTGAAATTGTTTTACAGGCTTCATACAATGTTTCTGATTCAGCATTAAATGCAGACGGAACACCTTATCGCCAGACCTTTAACTTAAACCTTGGAACAATTGGAAGCATGGAAAATACAATTACACAAAGTGCTTCAAAGAGTTCTACAAAAGCTCGTGAACAAGATGGTTACACATTAGGCTACTTAGACAACTTTAAAATTGACGGAAGTGGAATCATAACCGGTGTGTATTCAAACGGTTCAACTCGCACAATTGGTCAGATTGCAATGGCAAGCTTTACAAATCAGGGTGGTTTGGAAAAGCATGGCGACACAACCTTTGCAGAGTCAATTAACTCTGGAACTGCAAATATTGGCGAAAGTCGCACTGCAGGAAAGGGAAGCCTCATAGCCGGCACTTTGGAAATGTCTAACGTAGACTTAACAGAACAGCTTACAGACATGATTGTAACTCAGAGAGGATTTGAATCTAACGCAAAGACAATACAGACCGGCGATAGCATGCTGGAAACTGTTATTAACTTAAAGCGCTAATAGCCAGGTATTAAGCCAGAAACCTTGTCCGAAGCTTTCTGGCTTTACATAAAACATCTCCAACTTTAGACCACTAGAATGTTATTTTAGTGGTCTTTTTTTTTGTGAGTTTTGAACGGTAGTTTTTTCTTGAATAGAAATTATTTTTTATTTAATCGGCTAGTCTAAAACTTTACCCGCTTTTCGCCGCCAGGTCCTAAAGGACAGCCCTCGGCTCGGCTCAAATCGGGCGTAGGTGTTTAAAGCTTTGCGTGGAAAGAAAGGGAGCCGCTCCATGAAAGTTCAGAAATGCTCTGGTTCTGAACTGCCGTGCATACAGATTTTAAATCTGTACAGACATTAAATGCTGTCTGGAAGATTAAGAAGTTAAATCCTGCTCCAAGATAAACCTGAGGCTGAATTGTAGAAATGTAGCTTGTATCTAAAGTATCTAAGCTTTCTGTTCCGCTGTCAGAATCAGAAATTGTGTATGTAACGCCTGACACTTCTACGTCAGTAGTGTAGTCCCAGCTCCATGCAACATTCGTGCTGTTTAAGACACCTCTTAGACCGCCGAATAAAGTTGCGATTGCAAAATTTTTGGAAGCCTCAATCTGAGCAAAGACAATGTGGGAGTCATAAGATACGCCTACATTTGCAACTGTTGTTTCGTCCTCGTTGCCGCTTGTAAATCCAAAAGAACCTTTTGCGTAATAATAACCGCCACCGACTGAAATTTTTGGAAGAATAATGTTTCCTTCGTAAATGCAGTATCTGATGTCTGCTCCCAAAACCATGTAGTTTACAGTGCCCTTAAAACCGCTTAAGTCAAAGTCTATTCCGCTGGAAGCATTTGTAAGAGTTGTCGGGTCAGATGTGTCTATTGCAGAAAGGTTTGGATTTGTCATCATTGCACAAATACCGATATCAAACGGTAAAAGAACACCGCCAATTCTTAAGTCCAGAGACAAAGACGGTAGAAAAAATGTCTCCGGGATTGTAAAGCTTATGGATTCAAGGGAAAAATCTGTAATTCCCAGAGTATCTGTTATGGTTGTTAAACTGGAAAGACTGTTGTAGTCAGAAACCAATGTATCTGCTGCAGTCTTTAAGCCTGACATGTCAAGCTGGGTTAGACCAAAAGAGAAGCCTGCACCGATGTGAGGTATAAGTGACGGAAAAAGTTTTCCAATATATGCATCTGCCCAAACGTTATTCTGTGTGGTTGCTTCCGGAATTGCCGTTAAAAGAGAGCCTGCAAAGCTCTGCATTCCTTCAGAAATTTCATCATGCTGGCTGGTTGTTACTCCCAGTCCTGAAAGGTCTATTGAATCTGCAAATGCATTCTGACCTAAAAGTGCCAGTAAAGAAAAAGAAATAACACTTACCTTAAAAAGTGAATGTCTTGTGCTCATAAAAAGCCTCCATCGTAAATATTTTTCCTACTTTTTTTTGATAGAGTTCATATCAATTTGATAAGTAGCTTATCAAATTCGTCATATTATACAACTTGTTTTACTAAAAAAACAAGGGAAGAATTTACTACTAGCGATACTTTTTAGCCTTGTAAATTCTTCCCGGGTTGGAATGTGTTAAAAATATTTCTTAGAGCTTTACATGGCAAGAAAGGGCACCGCTCCAGATAAAGTCCGTTGAGTTTTCGAATAAGCTTCTTACGTCTGCACACACAGAAGCTGTAATTTGAACAACCCAAAAGTTAAAACCTGCACCTGCATAAAGCTGAGGCCTTATGTTAGTCCAGTCAAAGCTGCCGCTTGTCATGCTGCTGAATGCCTCTTTTAAGCTTGTTGTTCCTTCTGCATTTTCTGAAGAATCGCTGTCGCTGTAACAAAGTGCCTGAGCTTCTTCGCTTTCGCCATCATTTGCAGAGCTGAAGCTCCACTTCCATGCCGTTGTCGTGCTGGCCAGAAGACCGCGTCCTCCGACAAAGAATGAACAGCTGGAAATCCTTTTGGAAAGCTGAATCTGTGCAAATATAACTTGCGTGCTGTAGTCAAGTTCCATGCTGCTGGTTGTGGTTTGTGTTCCGACTCCGCTTATTTCTGTAGAGTCTTCTGAATTTACTGCAAAGCTTCCTGCTATGTAGTAGTAACCGCCACCTAAAGAAAGTCCTGGTAAAATGTCTCCTTCCGGAATAACACGGAATCTGAAGTCTGCTCCCAAGGTAAGATAGTCTATGTCCATGTTAAAGCCTAAAGTATTAAAGTTTATTGGGTTGCTTATAGACATCAATGTTGCAGGAATGCCCGTAACATTTTTCCAGTCAATACCGGAAAGGGCAGGGTTTGTTGCAATTGCACAAAGCCCTATGTCCATAGGAAGTAATACTCCGCCTAAGCGAATGTCTACAGATGCCGTAGGTAAAATAAATGTTTCCGGAATTAAGCCAAAGTTTATTGACGGTAAGCTTACATAACTTCCGGAAGCAATTATAGCGTCTCCCAGGCTTGAACAGATGTCTTCGTAGCTTGTCTGTATGCCTTCTGCCGCCGTTTTTAAGCCGGACATGTCTATAACGGTTCCTCCAATGCTTACCCCAGCACCCATGTGAGGAATAATTGAAGGAAAGAGCTTACCCATGTAGGTGTCTGCCCATACATTTTGCTGAGTTGCAGCCTCCGGAAGTGCATTGTACAGGCTTTCTGAAAAAGCTTCCAATCCGGCGGAAATTTCTTCATGACCTGAGAGCTCTGAGGCTGTAGAGCTTTCTGCAAAGCTGTTTGCAGAAAAAAGAAGAGTTAGAGAAAGAAATATAGTTAAAACATTTTTTATCTTTTTCATAAGCAACCCCTCCTTTAAAATAAGAGTCAATAAGGAAATTTAACACATAAATAATTAAATTCAAAATAAAATGAATAAATTTTTTTTTAGATTTTTAGTAATTGTTACTTGACAAGATATGTTTAAAAGTATATAGTGCATTCATCACGTCAAGTGGTTGTTTGCCGGCGTAGCTCAGTTGGTAGAGCGGAGGACTGAAAATCCTTATGTCGTCAGTCCGATTCTGACCGCTGGCACTTTTAGACTTGGTTTTTAAGCCAGGTCTTTTTTATTTTTAAATAATTTTCTCCTGAACTTATATAAAGCCTACGCCCGATTGGAGCGGTGGCGAAGCCAGTGCGAAGCACCGAGCGTAGAGCGGAGCCGCGGAAAGCGGGTATGTTGTGGGAAAAAGAAGTTTAACGCAGGTGAGCGGCGGCAAAAAATTTCATGCCGTCCAAAATATTTTTTTACCCTTGTTAAACTGAACTTCTTGGTTTATAATAAGTTTAATGAATTGGTTAATTATTGCTCCAGACCTAAAAAATAAGTATCTCAAGGATGTTGAGAACTTTTTGGAAAACAAACACAATATCGTTCCTTATGAGATTTATATTTATAACGGTATTTCTCAGGCAGAACTTTTTGACGACCTTAAGCATGTAACTCAGTCTACTCACTGCATTATTTTAGATGCGGCTTCAATGTCTTCCCTGGACGAATATAAGTTTATGATTGGTGTACTCACTGGTAAGGGTGTGCAGACCTTTGTTCATTTTAGTGGTAAGGGCTCTCGTTTTGAGCTTGTAGACAGCGGGCGTTATTCACTTTTTCATTCCTATGCTTCAGTTGAGGTCCTTTTGTCTTCTGTAGATTCAGAGTTTGAGCGCTTTAAGGCCGAAGACAATCAGAAGCAGGCTTTAATTCAGCTTTTTACTATGGGTATTCCGTTTACAAGCGACTGTTTTGCTACTTTCCTGGAAAAGGACGACACTGAAAACTGCGAGCTTTTCTTTGATGCCGGAATGCAGGTTAATGCACGCACTTCAGAAGGCGTTCCTCTGGTCTGTGTTGCAACTCGTTCTGACTGTTCAGACAAGGTAAAGTGGCTTGTAGAAAATGGTGCTGACATAAATGCTGTTTCTAAAGATCGCGGCTATTCTGCCGTTATGGACGCTGTCTGGCGTAAGAATTTTGATCTTACTAAATACTTCATTGAAAAGGGGGCCGACTTAAGCTTTGTAAGTTCTGATGGTCAGCCTATTTTAGTTCTGGCAGTTGGTAACGGTAACCTGCAGATTGTAGAGCTTTTGCTGGAAAATGGTGCAGACCCGGACCTTAAGGATAGCATGGGAATGAGTGCCAGAGGTTATGCAAATTTATTTAAGAAGCCGGGTATGGTAGAACTTTTTGCAAAATATCCTCCCAAAGAGGTTTAAAAATGGGTCGGGTGGGAGAAAATAAATTTAAGATTGTCTTTGCAGGCGGAGGAACAGGTGGTCATATTTATCCGGGACTTGCTGTTTGCGATGCCCTTTATAAAAAGGCCAGAGAAAATGGTTTTGAGCTTGAAATATATTGGATAGGCTCCAGTTCCGGAATGGATAGAACCATCGTAGAAAAAAATCTTGTTTCTTTAGGCGGTTCTGTAAATGCTTTTTATGGCATTTCCTGCGGAAAGCTCAGACGCTATTTTTCTTTAAAAAATTTTATTGACCTCTTTAAAATTTTATTTGGATATTTTCAGTCTGTTCATTTTTTAAAAAAAATAAAATGCGACTTTTTGTTTTCTAAAGGCGGATTTGTAAGTGTGCCTCCATGTAGGGCAGCCGCTCTTTTAAAAATTCCTTACGTAACGCATGAATGTGACTTTACACCAGGACTTGCAACTCGTCTGAATGCAGGAAAGGCTAAAAATATTTTACTTACTTATAAAGATACTTCCGGGTATTTAAAAGAGTCCCTGAGGTCTAAGTGTATTGTAACAGGTAATCCCGTGCGACCTGTTTTTTATGAAGATTTGCAGGAAAAGGGCCTGGAATTTTTGTCAATTAAGAAAGGGCATGCTAAGCCTGTGCTTCTTGTTCTTGGCGGAAGCCTGGGTGCAAGGCAGATAAATACTTTAGTTTTAGAAAATCTGGACTGGCTGAAGGAGCATTTTATTGTCGTGCATCAGACAGGGGCTTCTTTTGCAGAAGAAAATAAAGCTGTAATGGCGAGCGGGGACGAAAGCTATAAGCCGTATGCCTTTATTTATTCAGAAATGCCTGGCGTTATTATGGCAAGTGATGTTGTTCTTTCTCGCAGCGGAGCAAACTCTCTGTGGGAGTGCCTGGTCTGCAGAAAGCCGATGGTTTTAGTGCCGTTGTGTGGCTCTGGAAGCAGGGGAGACCAGGTTGACAATGCTCGGTATGTAGAAAGTAAAGGAGCCTGCATAACTCTTGTGGGAAAAGATGCGGACTCTGAGCATTTAAGAAATTCTTTGAGCCTAATGCTTTCTGAAGAAAAGAGAAAATCATTTAGTGCTTCTTGTGAAAATCTAAGTAGAGGAGAAAAACCTGCTTTTAAAATTGCAGAACTTATACTGGAGTATAAAAAATGAGCTTACCAATAATGGATTTTGTTTTTATTGTTATAGTTTTGGCATTAGGAATTTTAGGAGTTGTAAAAGGTTTTTTAAATGGAGTTTTTTCTTTAGCCGCTCCAGTATTGGGGCTATGGCTTGCTTCTGTTTTTTGCGAAAAGCTTAGTGCTCCAATAGAAACTTATGTAAAAATTACCTGGCTTTCTGTCATACTTGCTTTCTTTCTGATTTTTATAGTTGTCTTTTTGATTGTAAAAATTGTAGAAAAGATTTTGAAAGGTATTTTTAGCGGTATGATTTTTAAGTCTTTAGATAGGGTTTTAGGTCTGATCTTTGGACTTTTAGAAGGCATTGCTTTAGTTACGGTTATTTTGTTTGCGTTAAAAATTCAGCCATGGTTTGAATGTGACGGATTATTGCAAGGAAGCATATTTTACAAAATGCTTTCGCCTCTTATTTCTTCACATCTTTCTTCTGTTTCCAGTGCAGTTGAAAAGGCAACAAATGCAGGTGTTGATGCTGCAGAAGCTGCCTCTAAAGCTGTCCAGAATATGGGAAAATAAATGTTTGATAATATTTTACATCAGAGTGCCTCTGAGCTACTTTCTGATGACATAAAAAAAGAAAGATTACCTGGTTCTATTTTGTTTTCCGGACCTGCATCTAGCGGTAAATTAAGCTGTGCTTTGGAGCTTGCCCGCGTAATGTCTTGTCAGATAGGGGGTGAAAAAAAAGGTGAGTGGAACTGTACTTGCCCGAGCTGCTTAAAACATAAGGCTTTAGTAAGTCAGAATGTTATTATTACCGGACCTGGAAACCGAACGTTAGAAATTAAAGCTGCAAAAAATACATTTCTTTCTCAGAATGTTCAGAATACAAAACATTTGGAAGCCTCCAGATATTTGTATCTCAGGGCTGTAAGAAAATTGACGGCTCGTTTTAGTCCTGTTTTATGGGAAGGAGAAGATAAGCTTTCCAAGTTTTCTCCTCTTTTACAAAAGATAGATGAATCTTTAGAGTTGTTAACTCCTGGCAGAACTGTTCCGGAGCCAGATGAACTGGAGAAAATTTTAAATGATGTAGAGGAAAATTGCTTAAAGCTTGAAGAATCTTATTTATATAAATCTTTACCTGTTTCTCAAATAAGAAATTTTTCTTCATGGGCACATTTAACTTCCAGTAACGGGAAAAAAGTTTTAATTATAGAAAATGCAGAAAGAATGCAGGACAGTGCACGTAATGCACTTTTAAAAATTCTTGAAGAACCTCCCAAGGATACAGTTTTTATTCTTACAACATCAAACAGGGGTGCTGTTTTACAAACCATTCTTTCCAGGGTTAGAACCTATAATTTTTATGAGCGGAACACTGAACATCAAAGGGAAGTTATTGACAGGGTTTTTCATTTTGACCCCAGCTTTGCTGGTGGTGTAATCCCTGAAACTGTAGATAAGTTTCTGCAGAATTATCTTTCCATACAGCCTTCTGTTGTTTATGAGTATTCAGAAAAATATTTTAAAACTATTGCAGAAGGTCATGTTCCGGACATTCCTCTTATTGTGTCTGCCTGTAATAATTTTTCTCCTAGGGTGCTTTTTAAAATATTTTTAGAAGGCATAACTGAAGCTCAAAAAGTCTTGTGCTCAAAAGAACTTGGCTCTCAGGGAGCAGAGTGTTCTGCATTGGTTGTAAAAGAACTGCGTGAAGTTTTAAATAATGTTACAGTTTTTAATTTAAATCCGGCTTCTGCTCTAGAAGAACTTGCAAGAAATCTTATGCAGATAAATTATCTTAATGGGGGAGTATTCAAGAGGGCTTATGAAAGAGTTTGTTAAAAAAGCTTCCCAAAAAATTTCTAAGTTATCAGATGAACAGGTTGTACAGCTTTTAGATGCATTGAATAAAGAAAATGACACTTTAGATTCAATAATGGAAAGTCTTTCTACAGCATTATTGATTGTTAATGAAAATTGGGTGTTAAAGCAAAAAAATAAAGCTTCTGAGCGTATTTTGCCGTTTAAGCATCAGTATTCCCTTGAACAAAAAGAGCATTCTTTGTTCCTATGGGATTTGATAGATGATGAGGCAATTTCTTCTTTTTTGCATGTGTGTGCCAAAGAACAGAAATTAAATGTCAGCGAAGAATTTTCTTTTTCTGCAACTGATAAAATTCATTTTGTAAACATAAGCGTTATGCCTTTAGTTCAAAAAATGTGGCATAAAAACGGTGACTCCTATGACACATGTGTAGTAGGTTACATAATTACTGCAGAAGATATTACGGAAAAACGTCAGCAGGAAATTCTTTTACACAGAATGGAAAGTCTTGCAAGCCTTACAAATCTTGCAGCTAGTGTTGCTCATGAAATAAAAAATCCATTAGGTGCAATAAGTATACATATTCAGCTTTTACAGAAGGCAATAAAAAAAGCCAGAGAAGGGGACGGTCTTTTGCCTCAAGAAAAATTTGTAGAAAATTATCTTGATGTTATAAATGAAGAAATTGATGCGTTGAATAAAATAGTTTTAGATTTTCTTTTTGCAGTGCGTCCCGTGCAGGCAACTTTACAACTTTCTGATGCAAACCTGTGCGTTAAGAAAATCTGTGAATTTTTTAAGCCTGAATTTGATAGTAAAAATGTAAAACTTTTGCTAAAGCTTTCAGAAGAATCTCCACGTCTTTTAATTGATGAAAAGCTTTTTAAAGAAGTAATTACTAACCTGGCTCAAAATTCACTTGCGGCAATAAATGAAAGGTTCCCTCTTGATGCCGTAGAGCCTGAATGTGAAAGTTGCCGTGAATTTAACAGCGGTGAAATTGTTATAGAAACATTTGTTAAAAATGAAAAATATATTCTTACAATTGCAGATAATGGTAACGGAATGGATGAAAAAACTCTTTCCCGTATTTTTGAGCCATATTATACTACAAAGGCAAATGGAACAGGTTTGGGGCTTACGATGGTTTATAAAATTATAAAGGAATTTCGCGGCGACATAAATGTGGACTCTGTAAAAGGTCATGGAACTGTTTTTACAATTTCTATTCCGATACCTCAAAGTGGAACTCCTTTGCTTTCCAATGGTAGGGAGGGTGCATAATGAAATTTACCCTTTTGATTGTTGATGATGAAAAAAATATTAGGGAAGGTCTTGCAGCAAATTTTGAACTTGAAGATTATAATGTAAAAACAGCAAGTACGGGGGAGCAGGCTTTAGCTCTTGTTCAGAAAGGCGATATAGATTTAGTTATTACAGATTTAAGAATGCCTGGAATGGGCGGAGAAGCCCTGCTTTCTCATATAACCTCAGAAACTCCAGGCATCCCTGTTATTGTGCTTACAGGACATGGAAGTATAGACAGTGCTGTTGATGCAATGCGTCATGGAGCTTATGACTTTTTAACTAAACCCTTAAATCTTGACCAGCTGGGTTTAATTGTAAAGCGTGCTCTGGAAAGCCGCGAGATGAGCCTGCAGCATGAGGAATTAAAAAAGCAGGTTCAAGATGAAAACTCTTTAAGAGAAATGATTGGAAAGTCTAATGCCATGCAAAGGGTTCAGGAGCTTATAAAAAAAGTTTCTGACAGTAAGGCCAGTGTTCTTATTACTGGCGAAAGTGGTGTTGGTAAAGAACTTGTTGCACGTGCTATTCATAAGCTTTCTTCTAGAAAAGATAAAACTATGATAAATGTTCATTGTGCTGCCTTAAGTGAAACCCTTTTGGAAAGTGAATTATTTGGACATGAAAAAGGTGCCTTTACAGGTGCAGATCATTTACAAAAGGGACGTTTTGAATTAGCTCACGGAAGTACAATTTTTTTAGATGAAATTGGAGAAATCAATCAGAGCGTTCAAATAAAAATTTTGCGTGTATTGCAGGAAAAAAAGTTTGAGCGGGTAGGTGGTGAACAAACCATAGATGTTGACGTTAGAGTTGTTGCGGCAACCAACAGAAATTTAGAAGAAGAAGTAAAAGCTGGGCGTTTTAGAGAGGATTTATATTACAGATTAAATGTAATTCATATTCATGTTCCGCCATTAAGAGAAAGAAAAGATGATATTCCTCTTTTGGTAAATGAGTTTTTAAAAGAGTTTAATGTGGAAAATAATAAAAAAATTAAAGGTCTTGATAATCGTGCAAAAACCGCAATGTTTAAATATGACTGGCCTGGAAACATTCGAGAGCTTAGAAACTGTATAGAGAGTGCCGTAGTTTTATGTTCTGGAGATACTATTACACTGGAAGATTTACCTCCTAGTGTTTCTTCGCATAGTTCTTCTGAAAGTAAATGCATAGAAGTTCCTGTAGGCATTACCTTAGATGAGGCTGAAAAAATTATTATTCAAGAAAACCTTTTACTTAACCGCAATAACAAAAGTAAAACAGCTGAAGTTTTAGACATAGGCAGAAAAACTTTGCAGCGAAAGCTTTATGAATGGGGTATGGAAGCTAAAGAAGAGGAAGATTCCAGTGGAAACGATGTATGATAGATTGGGAAACCTTCTAAATGAAACTTTAGAAAATGGCAAAGTAAAGTTTGTAAAAGTTTCCAAAGAAAAAAAAGAACCTCCTCCTGTCTCAAAGGAAACAGAATCTTTTTTTACTCCGCTTGATGAAAATATTGAAGCTAAAAAAGCAAATAGATTTGTAGAAGAAAAGAGGGCTGAACAAGATGCCTTACATAAGGCGAATGACGAAAGACTTAAAAGTCAGTTTTTTAATGATTATGGTAAGTATGCTCAAAAAGGTTCTGAGGCTACAATTTATAAAAATTATGAATATAAAACATTAACGCCAGAAGTTGAAAGTGCTTTAAAACTTTTAGGCGTTGAAGAAAATGTTACAAAAAAAGATCTAAAGAAGGCTTATAAGGAAAAGATTGCTTACTATCACCCAGACCATCACGGAGCTACAAAGACTTCTCAAAAAGTTGCAGCAGATAAGACAAATCAGGTAATTGAAGCTTATAAATTATTAAGTGAGTTTTTAAAATAAAAAAAGAATGCCAGTTATGCCTGACATTCTCTTTAGAAGCTTCAGGAATAAGATTAAATAACTGTTCCTGCAGGTATTTTTACACCTTTTCTAATTACAATAATTCCGTCTGCACTGTAGAAAAGACCGTGGTCTCCGTCTTCGTACTTTTTGCCGTTTATATTTATGCAGCAGTTGTCTCCAATGCAGGCGTTTTTATCGATAATGGCCTTGTTAATTTTACAGTTTTTACCAAGACCAATGTTTGGTACGTTTTTCTTTTTGTTAAGGGCTTTCTGTTCCTCACTTTCGTAGAAGTCTGCTCCCATCATAATTACGCCGTTCAAGTCGCAGCCTTCACTTATAATAGAGCGAACACCAATAACAGAGTGCTGCAGGCGGGATTCTGTTATTACACATCCTTCGCTTGCAAGAGACTGGGTCATATCTGCATTGTTAATTTTACTAGGAGGAAGGTTTCTCATGTGGGTATAAATTGGTTTTGCTTCATCATAAAAGTTAAAGCTTGGAACAGGCTTTGTAAGGTCCAGGGTTGCATCATAAAAACTCTTTATTGTACCAATATCTTCCCAATAGCCGTTAAAGATGTAGCTGTTTACCTTTTTGCTCTTTATGGCTTCTGGAATAATTTCCTTACCAAAGTCGTTAAAATCGTTATCCAGCATTTCGTCCATTGTATCTGCATTAAAGATGTAGATACCCATAGAAGCCAGGTACTCTAAGTTTTCAGGTAAATCTTTTGCTCTGCTTTTGCCTGGAATCTTCCACTCGTCAATGTTCATGTCTTTTGCAGGTTTTTCCATAAACTCTGTAATGCGGCTGGAATCATCAACTTTCATAATGCCAAAGCCAGATGCATCTTCTCTGTTAACAGCTTTTGCAGCAATGGTAATGTCTGCACCGCTTGCAATGTGCTCATTCATGAATTTTTTTAAGTCCATGCGGTAAAGCTGGTCTCCAGAAAGAATAATGTAATGAGTTGGATTTTGAGCTTTAAAGTGACTTACATGCTTACGTACAGCATCTGCGGTTCCTTCGTACCAGCCAGAATGCTCAAGAGTCTGTTCTGCTGCTAAAATTTCAACAAAGCCGCGACTAAATCTGTCAAATGTGTATGAGTTAATGATATGCTGATGCAGTGAAGCTGAGTTAAACTGTGTAAGAAGGTAAATTTTATGATAACCAGAGTTTATGCAGTTAGAAATTGGAATATCTACAATACGATACTTTCCGCCAAATGGAACGGCTGGTTTTGATCTTTCTTTTGTAAGGGGATATAGACGGGTTCCTTTTCCTCCTCCTAAAATTATTGCAAGAACACGAGGTTCAACAGTTTTTTCTTCTGACATTTTATTAAATTCCTCCGATAAAGATGCTTAAATTATAATTCTCTATGTTGAATTTTGCAACAAAAATAAGTAACTAATGTACAATTTTTTAAACCGGATACTGACTTTTTAGTAAGGCAAGGAAGTCTTTTTCTTTCATTGGACGGGCATAATAATAACCTTGTGCTATATCGCATCCCATATCCCGTAAAAGTTCTGACTGAATTTTTGTTTCTATTCCTTCTGCGACAGTTGTCATTTTTAACTTTTTTGCCATTTCAATTACGGAGGAAATTATAATTGTGTCTTTACCTTCGTCATTTACTTTTGAAAGAAATTCTTTGTCCAACTTTAGAACATCAGCAGGCATGTCTTTTAAAAGGTTTAGAGAAGAATAACCTGAACCAAAGTCGTCTACGCTGATGGAAAATCCTGCTTTTTTTATTTCGTTCATGATGCGTATGAGAAGCTTCGGATTGTCAAACATTATGCTTTCTGTCAGTTCTACTTCAACATGGCTCGGAGAAACATTGTATTTATTAAAAATTGTCGTTAAAAGCTGAATTATATTTGGATTTGTAAGGTGATAGCGACTTAAGTTAAAACTTATTGTAAGAGGGCATGGACAAGTGCCGTCTTTTCCCATTTTATTCCATTCGCTTAAAAATTTACAGACTTTGTCAAATACGTAAATATCAATCTTTTGTATAAAACCATTGTGTTCAAAAAGAGGTATAAATGTGTCTGGAGGCAAAAGACCCTTTTCTGGGTGATTCCATCTTATAAGTGCCTCAGCTCCCAAAACCTTTTCGTTAGAGAGGTAAAATTTAGGCTGGTAGTAGACTTCAAATTCGTGGTTTTTAAAAGCCTTGTCCATTGTAAGAAGAACTTCTTTGTCCCAGTTGGATTTTTGTTCCATTTCCGCGGTGTATTCAGTTACTCGTTTTGTTGTATAAGAATCTTTACCTTGATGACGAGCAAGATTTGCCTTGTCTATCATACTTGCAATATCTGAATGAGGGTCAGAAATATAATAAACTCCGGAGCTGAATGTAAGTTTATAGTGCTCGGGCAGGAGCTTTCTTATATGGTCTTCAACCATAGTCAGCTTAAAAACTTTGTCTTCTATGAGGACCAAAAAGTTAGGATTTTTTGTAAAGAGAATAAAATTGTCTGCATAAAAACGGGTTATTACTTCATCTAAGGAAATATTGTCCTTAAAATGCTGGCATAATTCCACAAGAATCAGGTTTCCTCTGGAAAATCCGTAAGTGTCGTTTATCAGCTTAAAATTATCAATGTCCAAGGAGACAAGAATGTATTCGTTGGGACTTGCATTTCTTAGTTTTTCCCTTACCAGCCTCTTAAAATTGTTTAGTGCCGGAAGTCCCGTCAGCTCATCATAGGCTAAAACCTTACTCTGTTTTTTAATAAGTAAAACTGTAAGGGTAGAAGCTATTCCAAGTACTATTATCGTAACTGCAATAGTGTAGTGCATGGAAGCACGTTTAGTTGCATTTACATAATTTTTTTCCCTTAAGTAGTAAAGGCGCTCAGACTGATTTTTAAATATTATTGTTTCAAATTCATCTTGAGAAAGGGAATGAATGGCCTTATTAAAAATATTTAATGCTGTTGTGCCTAAATCTTTAGAAAGTGCATATTGCTGATAATATGCTATGTCAAGTGGGAATGTTGTGTATGCCGGCAAGGCCGGATAATCAGCTAATTCGTAAGGACCTATTATAATGTGATTGCACCTTCCGCTTTTTAGCTCTTGTAGAGCAAGCTCCGGATAATCAAATGTTTTTATGTAGAATTTATTTGGAGGAAAAATTTTATATATTTCTTCCATTTCTTTAGGGCCGAATTCTGCCATGCAAATTGTGTCGCCCAGTTGAGGCATATTGCCCGTTGTGGACGCCAGAAGTAGTTTTAGAGAGTACAATACGTCTGTAAGCTGAATGTTGTCCAGACTGTCTGCTTTTTCAACAAAGCCTGTAAGAATGTCTATTTTGCCATTCCTCATAAGTCCAATGCTTTCTGTATAGTCATCAGTCGGAATAAAGTTCAGTTCTATTCCTGCTTTTAAGGCCAAGACACGTAAGATTTCTATGTTTATGCCTGTGTGCTTGGGGAGCTTTAGAGAAGTATCATAATATTCAAATGGCGGCCATGAGGTTTCGCATGCAACATTTAAAATGTGGTGATTTTTAATAAAATTTTCTTCTTCTTCTGTAAGTTCAATGGTTTCCGGGGAAGATTTAGGAAATTTTTGAGCATAAATCGTCCATTTAAAAGAGAAAATAAGAATAAAAGCAGTTAATAAAAGCTTACTTTTTGATTTCATATTCTTTTAAGAAATTATAATTCAATACTTTTTAGAAAGCAAGTATCTCTTTTTTTATTTTTTCTTAATGAGCTTTTCTTTTTTTCCGAAAAATAAAAAGAGGTGTTTTATTTATGATTAGAGGATGGTATATAGGCGCAAGCGGAATGAATGCTCAGCAGAATAGGCTTGACGCTATTTCAAATAATCTTGCAAATGTTGATACCACAGGTTTTAAGCGTGATGTTGGCGTAAGTAAGGCTTTTAGTGAACTTTTATTACGTAGAACTCAAGCTGACGGGGTGTATGAAACTTCGTTTGGTTCTGCAGATGCTGCTCCTATTATCGGGCGAATGGGACTTGGTGTAGAAACTAACGAGCTTTATACAGTTTTTGAGCAAGGTTCTTTTAAAAATACAGATTCTCATACAGATTTTGCTTTAAGTGGTGAAGGATTTTTTGCAGTTCAAACTCCAAATGGCGAACGCTATACAAGAAACGGTAATTTTTTACTTGGTAAAGAGGGAATTTTACTAACAAAAGACGGGTATCCTGTGCTTGGAGAAAATGGACCTATTAGTGTTCCTGATGATAAGTTTTTTGTAAGTCCAAACGGAATGATTTATACACGTGAAGATAATCAGCTGGTAGATCGCTTAAAGGTTGTGCGTTTTGAAGATGAGCGATACTTAAAAAAACAGGGAAATTCCTTATGGGCTTCTAATGATATAACAGGACCTTCTTACATTGCAGAAGGAGAGGAGAGACCTAGAGTTATGCAAGGTTATGTAGAAACAAGCAATGTTAATGTTGTAAACGAAATGGTTCAAATGATTGAAGTAAACCGTGCTTATGAAGCTAATCAGAAATCTGTTCAAACAGAAGACGGCCTTATGGATACATTGTGGAATAAAGTTGTTGTGGTAAATCGCTAGAAACCTTAGTAAACGTTTAATGTAAGGAGTAAAAAATATGGTAAGAAGTTTATGGACAGCAGCAACAGGTATGAATGGCCAGCAGATGAATATAGATACAATTTCAAACAACCTTTCAAATGTCAATACGACAGGTTTTAAGCAGCATCGTGCAGAATTTGAAGACCTTATGTATCAGAATGTAAAGCTTGCAGGAACTCCTGCCACTGAAGAAACTGTAACTCCGGAAGGTCTTCAGATGGGAACAGGTGTAAAGGTTGGGGCTACTCAGCGTATTATGACACAGGGCTCATTACAGGCAACTGGTGTTGATACAGATTTGGCAATTGTTGGGGAAGGCTTTTTCCGCGTAGAACAGTACGACGGAAGTTGGGCTTATACTCGTGACGGTTCATTTAAAATTGACAGCACGGGTCAGCTTGTAACCGCTAATGGAAACAGAGTTATTCCTGAAATCATCATGCCAGAAGGATTTATGATTGAAACCCTTTCCATAAGCGACACTGGGGTTGTAAACGTAAAGGTGAACGGTTCTACAGATCCTGTTCAGGTCGGTCAGCTTGAACTTTATCGCTTTCCTAACCAGGTGGGATTAGAGAATACTGGTGACAATATGTATAAGGTTACAAATGCCTCCGGAGAACCTATTGCAGGACGCCCTGGTTTTGAAAGCATGGGAATTGTTAAACATAAGTTTCTGGAAATGAGTAATGTAAGCGTTGTAAACGAGATGGTACAGATGATAGTTGCTCAGAGAGCTTACGAGTTTAACTCAAAGGCAATTCAGACTAGTGACACAATGTTACAGACTGCAGTAAGCCTTAAGAGATAATTTTTAATCTAAAAGAAATCGGGTAAATGGGGGAATTTAAAATGGCAGTAAACGGAATTTCTGGATTAGGCATAACAGGTACACTTTCTAACGGTTCATTTATGACAAGTTCTGTTCAAAAAGAAAGTGAACAAAAAAACTTTATGAATCTAGTAAAAGAAATGACAGCCAAAGCTTCCTCAAAAGATGCGCATTTAGAGGGAACAAATCTTTCTGGTGTTGCATCCAGCCAGATTTCCAGCGGCAAGCGTGTTAACGGAGACTATACAAAGGGCTTTCACGAATCTTATACGTCAGAAAGCGATAAAAATGCAAAGCCACGGGGGTTTGCTGCAAATTCTACAAACAGCAAAGGTAAGCAGCCTGTCATAGACCGTACTAGTGAACTCTATGAGCAGAGCATGGAAATGGAAAATTACCTTGTAAAAATGATGCTTTCTTCAATGAGAAGTACAATTGAACATACAAGCCTTTCCGGCGACCAGAACAGTTATGCCCGCGAAATGTATGAAGACATGATGTATGATAATTATGCCGAAGAACTTACAAAGAGCGCAGGGTTAGGCTTAGCAGATCAGATTTATATTGAATTGAGTGGTCAGAGAGCCTGATGCTTTTATTCTTTCATTTGCTACTTGTTTAGCATTGTGATATAGTTATCACATGGAAAATCAAAATGTTTTACCTTTAGATGTTAAAGGTCTTCATATTCACTTTGTTGGTATTAAGGGAACTGGTATGGCAGCCCTTGTGGAAATTCTCTTTGCACAGGGCGCCGTTATTACCGGTAGTGATGTTTCTGAAAGATTTTATACAGATGAAATTCTAGAAAAGCTTGGTCTTAAAGCACTCTCTTTTTCTGAATCCAATATTACTAAAGACATTCAGTATGTAATTTATTCAAGTGCTTACAACGTAGAAAAGTGTCCAGATTTAATTGCCGCTAAAAAAATGGGTCTCCCTCTTCTTTTGTACACAGAGGCATTGGGAGAAGTTTCTAAAGCTGCTTTTAGTGCCGGCATTTGTGGTGTTCATGGAAAAACTACGACAACAGGTCTTACAGGTACAATTTTAAAATCTTTAGATTTACCAAGTCAGGTACTGGCAGGTTCTATAATTTCCTCGTTTGGAAATAGTTGTACGATGACTTCTCCATCTTTTGAAAAAGATAAAAAACATTATTTTGTTGCAGAAACCTGTGAATACCAGAGACACTTTATGTCTTTCTGTCCCAGTATTATTTTGCTGACATCTGTAGAAAGTGACCATCAGGATTATTACCCAACTTACGAAAGTATAAGAGATGCTTTTGTAGACTATGTTTGTAAGCTTCCTTTAGGTGGCACTCTTGTTTATTGTGAAGATGATAAGGGTGCAAAAGAAGTAATGAATCTTGCAAAAAGCCGAAGAAATGACATACGAACGGTAGGCTATGGCGAAAATGCAATCGGAGAATACAAACTAACGTTCGTTAATGATGTGAATGACCTAACGTTTGATAGTCAGAAAATTAAACTAACTACTGGTCGTCAGTATTTTTACATTCAGAAATTAGGGCTTTGCTCTTTACAGGTGCCGGGTGCACATAACGCCCGTAATGCCTGCGGAGCCGTTGCTTTGTGTAATGAACTTTTAAAAGCTGACGGAAAAAATCCTGATGACTATAAAGAAAAAATAAAAGCTTCTCTTTTAGATTTTGCAGGTGGAAAAAGAAGAAGCGAAATTGTTGGAAGGGCAAAAACTCAAAATGGCGAAGAAGTTATTGTTTTAGACGATTACGGCCATCATCCGACAGCAATAAAAACTACACTTTCTGGTTTTAAAGATTTTTATAAAGAACATAAAATTATTGTAGATTTTATGAGCCACACATATAGTCGCACTGAAGCTTTACTAGAAGAATTTGCTTCTTGTTTTACAAGTGCAGACATTGTGATTATAAATAAAATTTACGCAAGTGCCAGGGAAAATGCATTGAATGCAAAAGTTTCGGGTAAGCTTCTTTCTGAAAGGGCAAAGACTTATAGTAAAGATGTTCGTTATGCAGAAGAATTTTCTGAAGCCGCTGAAATTATTTTAGAAGAATTAAAAAAGCCAAGTGGTACAAAAGGCGGATATCTTGTTGTTACCATGGGTGCCGGAGATAACTGGAAAGTTGGAAAGATGATATTGGAGGCTTTAAAATGAACAGCATGACAGGATATGCTTTTAAGGAAGTGATTGTAGATAATACACAACTTTCTGTAGAAATAAAAAGCGTTAATTCAAGATTTTTAGATTTAAACATAAATCTTCCTCCATTTTTAAATCCTTTAGAAGCTAGAGTCCGTAAAGCTGTTAGCGAAAAAGTTGTACGAGGAAAAATTGATGTAACATTACGTGTAAGAGATTTATCTTCTACTGCAACAGTAACTTCTGATCCTGAAGCTGCAAAACTTTACTATAAGGCAATAAAAGATATAGCAGAAGCGCTGGGTAAAGGTGAAGATGACATACCTTTAAGCCTTATTGTAAGTCAGGAGGGAGTTTTAAATATAACTCATCAATATGATGCCGAACTTTACTGGAAAAAAATTGAATCAGTTTTTTCTGAAGTTTTAACTAGTTTTATTTCTGACAGAAGCAGGGAAGGTGAAAACCTTAAAAACGATTTACTTGAAAAGCTTGGAAAACTGGATGAGTGTGCTTCTTTCTTTAAAGAGTGGCAGCCTCAAATGGAAGAGAAGTTTAAAGAAATAATTACAAGAAAATTTAATGAGCTTTTAGGTGAGCATGCAGACGAAAACCGTATTATGCAGGAAACTGCAGCAATGCTTGTAAAGTATACCATAAATGAAGAAATTATACGTTTACAAAGCCATTTAAAAGCTATTCGTTCAGAGCTTTTAGAAAATCCAGTTCCTGGAAAACGGCTGGATTTTATTTGCCAGGAAGCAAACCGCGAAATAAATACCATTGGAAGTAAAAATCAATTTACAGAAGTTGGAGCTATGGTAATAAAAGCAAAAGATGCTCTAGAAAATATAAGAGAACAAAGTAAAAATGTAGAGTAGTAGAGGAGTTTTATATGTCAGACTACAAAATAAAAAGTAAAAGTGGATTACGTATTGCAATAAGTGGAAAAAGTGGCTGCGGTAATACAACTGTCAGTACACTTCTTTCAAAAAAGCTTGGTGTAAAGCTTATAAATTTTACATTCCGGCAGCTTGCACAGGAAAAAGGGTTAACTTTAGCCCAGGTTATAGAAAATGCAAAAACAGATGACAGTTATGATGTTACAGTCGATACAAGACAGGTAGAACTTGCACTCTCTGAGTCTTGTGTTTTGGGCAGCCGTCTTGCAATATGGATGCTAAAAGAAGCTGATATAAAAGTATATCTAAAAGCAGATGATGAAGTTAGGGCACGTAGAATTTTAAACCGGGAAGGGGGGGATTTAGAAAAAATAAAAAGCTTTACTGCTATGCGTGACAGCGAGGATAGCCGCCGCTATTTAAAGCTTTATAAAATAGACAATAATGATTATGATTTTGCAGATTTAAAAATAGATACCGCGTTGTATACTCCAGAACAAATTGTGGAGCAGATTTTAGATTTTGCTCTTTCAAAGGACCTTATAGAAAAGAACTGAAAATAAAAAAAACCCTGAAACTAAAAAGCTTCAGGGTATGCAAAATTCTAAACCAGATGATTAGTATTTATTGTTTGCGTAGCCAATCCAGCCTTCGTTTTCTATGAGGGCCTTTTCAAAACCTTCAAGTGTAAAAGGATAACTCTTAGAAAGGCTTCCTGCAATGAGCTTTACCTTCCAGGTGCCGTCTTCCTTTTGTTCAATCTTACACTGAGTGTCTTTATCTGCAAAAGTGCGGAACATATCGTCTATGTCCTTTTTGCTCATGTCCAGTGCCAAAAGTCCGCAGTTGTACATGTTCTGGCGGAAAATACGCGCAAAGTTTACGGCAATCACACAGTAAATTCCGTTTACTTCTAAAGCCCAAGGTGCATGCTCTCGGCTTGAACCACAGCCAAAGTTTTCGCGTGTGATAATAACTTTTTTACCAGGAACATCAGTCTTTGGGTTAAAGCCGTCAAGCTTTAAGTCCTCAAGAAGATAAGGTTGCAATGCCTGCTTTGTGTTTTCAGTGAGGTATTTTGCAGGAATAATCTCGTCTGTGTTGATGTCTGAACGGTCTAAGAAAAGAACGTCTCCGCCAAATTGTTTCATGGTTTTCTCCCACAATTTAAGAATTGTTTATTTTAAGATAGCACATTTTTCATAAAAAAGCAAAGAAAAATCAGTTTTTTTAATTGAAACGCACCATCACAGTTAAGGCTCAAGTTCTAAAAACTATGCCTTAACTGTCTTTGTTTAGATAAAAAATTACCCTTTGAAATTTTCTGAGTTTACGATTGTGCCTGCTATTGCAGTTGCAGCCGCTGTCGCAGGGCTCATTAAGTGAACCATTCCGCCTTTTCCCATGCGTCCGTTAAAGTTTCGGTTTGTTGTAGAGGCACAAACTTCTCCTTCTGCCAAAACGCCGTTACTCATTCCAAGACAGGCACCGCAGGTTGGGTTTGTAACACAGAATCCCGAGTCCATAAAGATTTTTATGATTCCTTCTTCGAGCGCATCGCTGTAGATTTTTGGAGTCGCAGGGCTAACGATTCCACGAACGCCTGGTGCAATGTGCTTTCCTTCAAGGATTTTTGCAGCAACGCGAAGGTCTGAGAGGCGGCCGTTTGTACAGCTTCCGATGTAAACCTGGTTAACTTTTGTTCCTTTCATCTCGCTTACTTTTTTAATCTGGTCTGGCTTGTAGTTGATTGTACATACAGGCTCAAGAGAAGAAAGATCGTAAGTGTATACTTTTTCATATTCTGCGTCCTCATCGTCTACCCACTTTGAGTACTCTTTGAGGGCGTCTTCTTTTGAAGCAAACTCATCCTTTATGAAAGGCCAGAGGTATTCAACTGTTGTCATGTCCGGGAAGCAGATTCCACTTGTAGCACCTGCCTCAACTGCCATGTTGCAGAGAGTCATGCGTTCTTCCATGCTCATTGCATCTACGACAGGGCCTGTAAATTCTGTTACACAGTTAGTTGCACCGTTTACGCCAATCCGTCCGATTAAAAAGAGAATGACGTCTTTTGCGTAAACACCTTCTGGAAGCTTTCCGTTTAATACAAACTTTATTGCTTTTGGTTCGCGGAAAGAACATACGCCTTTTAAAATGCCTACTTCAAGGTCTGTTGTTCCGACACCTGCTGCAAATGCGCCAAATGCACCGTGAGTACAGGTGTGGCTGTCTCCCATGATTACTGTAAAGCCAGGGCGGACAAAACCTTTTTCCGGAAAGATTGCGTGGCATACACCGTTTGCACCAATGTCAAAAAAATCTTTTATGTTGTTGCGGCCAGCCCATTCCCGGAGGATTTTTTCCTGCATGGCACATTTTGAATCTTTTGCCGGAGTTACGTGATCAATTACAGCTTTAATCTTTGTAGGGTCAAATACCTTGTCCATCTTGCGGTCTACAAGGTCATTGATTGCAATTGGAGTTGTGATTTCGTGGCAGAAAACTCTGTCTAACTTTAAAATGTTTGTTCCTTCAAAAGGTGTGTCTACTAAGTGTGAAGCAAAAATTTTCTGAGCGATTGTCTTTCCCATAATATTTCCTCTTTAATTTTACTTAAGTATATGTAGTATTGATAAATGTTTCAAGTGGTTATGCTTATGAAACCACGTTTTGAGGTTTTCCATTTACCCAGCCCCTTAAATTTTCAATAACTATTTTTAAAAGTCTTTCTCTTGTTTCTTTTGCAGCCCATGCAATATGAGGTGTAAGAAGTATTTTTTCTTTTGGAACGGTTAAAAGCGGATTTTCTTTAAGCATGGGTTCTTCAGAAATAACATCTGCTGCATAAAAAGCTATTATGTTATTTTTTAATGCTTCTGCAAGTTCTTTTTCGTTTACAAAGGCACCTCTTGCCGTATTTATAAGCCACGCTGATTTTTTCATTTTGCTTAGGGTAGAAATGTTTATTATTCCTTTTGTTTTTTCTGTTAGGGGTGCGTGAAGTGTAAGTATGTCACTTTCGCTTAAAAGAGTTTCAAATGTAACGGGATTAGGCGTGTCTTCCTTTACGGTTCTTGTTGTTGTAAGAATGTTCATTCCGTAAGCTTCTGCAATTGCTGCAACTTTTTTTCCTATGCTTCCGTACCCAAATATGCCTAAAGTTTTTCCTTCCAATTCTGTGAGCGGTGCTTTCTGATAGCAGAAATCAGGACATTTTATCCAGTCGCCATTCATTACGCTTTCTGAGTGCGCCCTTATTCTGCAGGCGGCTTCACTTATAAAGGCAAATGTTAGTTGAGCAACACCGGCAGTGCTATAGGAGGGAACATTTGTTACCGTTACATTGTGTTTACGGCATGCCTCCAGGTCTATGACGTTGTAGCCTGTTGCCTGAACTCCAATATATTTTAGGTTAGGGCAGGCTGATAATACTTCTTCTGTAATAGAAATTTTGTTTAGGAGAATTGCATCGGAGTCTGCAATGCGGGATACGACATCTTCTTTTTGTGTACGAGGAAAAACCTTATAAGAACCAAACTCTTCTAAGGAAGACCAGTCTAAATCTCCCGGGTTAAGTGCATTTCCATCTAAGACAGTGATTTTCATTTTTTTTGAGGGAAGAAATCAGCCTAAAGTTGTAACACCTGCAGAAGCAATGGCTGCGTTTATGGCATCTTCTATTCCAGCAGTTCCTTCGTCAAAGTCTACCATTACCTGACATTTTTCTGCACTAGAAGTAACGCTTGTAACTCCTGCAACAGCTTTACAAGCTGCGTCTACTTTTGCAGCAGTTTCGGCATCATCCATGCCAACAACGTAAATCTTCTTTTGCATTTGGATCTCCTACTGGATAAGATTTTCTTGTATTTTAAGGAAATACAAGAAAAGTTTCAAGATATTTTCTTAAATTTTTTCTTTTGTTCTTCCTAATTGACCACAAGCACCACCTATTTTTGTGCCTCGTCTTGTTCTTAAATTTACATTAAGACCGTTTTTTTCAAGGTACTGTATAAAGAACTTACATTCAGAGCTCGAAGGAGTTTTAAAATCTAAGCCGGGAACAGGGTTCCATGGAATTAAGTTTATGTATACGTCTAAGCCTTTTGCAAATTCTACCATGCGTTTTGCACTTTGCTCGCTTGTATTCTGTCCGGAAAGCAGGGCAGCCTCTAATGTTACTCTTTTACCTGTTTTTTTTATATAGTAGGCTATGGCTTTTTTTAGTTCTGGGAGGGGATTCCCTTTTGTAACAGGCATTAAACTTTCTCTCAGTTCTGAATCTGCTGTTGTTAGAGAAACTGCAAGGCGCAGGCCAGGTCCGTTGTCTGCCAGATCATAAATTCCTTTCGTAAGTCCACTTGTGCTAAGCGTAATGCGCCTGGAACTTAAAGCCCTGCCTTCTTTGTGAGTTAAGACGTCCAGAGCTTTTCTGATTTCTTTTAGATTCTGCATGGGTTCTCCCATGCCCATAAATACAATGTTGTCCAGTGTTCCTGCTTCTTTTTCCATGTAAAAGAATTCTTCTATGATTTCTCCGGCTGTAAGATTTCTTGCAAGTCCTAACTGGCCAGTCTGGCAAAAAGCACATCCCATGGCACAGCCGGCCTGAGAGCTTACACAAGCTGTTTTTCTTCCTTCTTTGTCTGTAAGTAAAACTGTTTCAATTGCAAGGTTGTCGAAAAGGGTGATTTGAAGCTTTATGGTTCCGTCCGGGTCTTTTAAAACCTGAGAAACTTTTGACGTGCGAAGCGTAGCTTTTTCTTTTAATAGTTCTCTGGTTGCCTTGTCTATGTTTGTCATCTCATCAAAGCTTTGTACGCCTTTAGAAATCCATTTAAAAATCTGCTTACCTCTAAAAGCTGGCGACAAATTTAAGGCACTAGAAATTTCTTCCGGTAAAAGAGAGACAATGGATATTTTTTCCTGCATAATGTTTCCTGTAATGTGGCTACTTCAAAATGCAATTTAACATTAGTAAACAGGTTTGTTGAATTCTAGTTTTTCCAGCATTTCGCTTATAGCCTGACTTCTTATACCTTGTTTTTGGAAAGATTTCAATGTGTCTATAGCTTTTTGCTTTTGATTCATGCGCAGATAGCAGTCTGCTAAGTCTATGTAAAGCCTGTAATTTTTTTCGTCATTTCTGATAAGGTTGGAAAGGCGTTCTACGGCTTCTTCGTATTTTCCTTCTCCTTTACAGATAAGGGCTAATCCTAATGCTGCATAAATGTCAAAATCTATATCCATTGCATGGTTATAGTAAGAGGCAGCTGTTTTGTAGTCGCCTGTGTTTCTGTAAGCATCGCCTGCACGTGTTAAAATTACTTTGTTGTTAGGGTCAATTTCTAATATTTTGTTCCAATATTCTATTGAGCGGAACTGCTGATTCATACCGCGGTAACAGTCTGCCATTCCAAAGAGGGCATAGAAGTTTTTAGGATCCATTTCCAGCGCCCTTTCAAAGTATTCAAGACCTCTGTCAAAAGTCTTTAATTTTCTGTGGCAGTTACCAATGGAAGTAAGAACTCTAATGTCTACATCTTGAGGATTTACATCAAACATTCTTGTCCAATAGTAAAGTGCATCACGGTATTCCTTAAAGTCATAGTGGAGGTGTCCAAGCCCGATTAAAGCATAAGGATTGTTTTCTTCCATCTCTAAAACCTGTAAGTAAAGCTGCTTGCTCTTTTTAAAATCACGGATTTTTCTGTATGCATCTGCAACACGTGTAAGAACTGTAATGTTTCTGTCATCATGAACAAGATACTGTTCCCAGATATCTATAGCTTTATGATACTGATTCAGTGCTTTATAGCAGTCTGCAAGTCCAAAGAGCGCATAATTGTTTCCTGGATGGCATGAAAGGCATTTTTCATAATAGTTAACAGCATCTCTGAAATGCCCCTGTTTTCTTTCGCTGTCGCCAAGACCTACTAATGCATAATTATTGTTATCTTCAATGTCTAAAATCTGCTTAAACGTATCTTTTGCGTCTTGAATTCTGTTTTCCTTAAGAAGAGCATAACCTTTTTTTGAAAGTTCACTTATTTCAGAAGCAACTCCATCTTCTTCTTTCGGGTCTAATGAAAAATCATTTTCCAAAGGTGCATCAAATGTAAAATCTGCAGCTTTTTCAAAAATTGCATCACTCATTTTTAATCCTCACTTTTTAACATTAGGGAAACTATTCCCGCCATTTTTTCTATAACCGGTTCACTCTTTCTCTTGTTGTGTGCAAGAGTATAGAGCTTTAATGCATGAATATATTCATTCTTTTGAACATAACGGTCTGCAACACGCGTAAGTCCATCTGAATAACCTGTTGTAATGAAAATGCGTTCTGCCATTTCTGTCTTGCCCTCGTTAAACAATGCATTCGCTTTCCTGTTGAGGGCAACTTTTTGTGGGTCGGAAAGACCTTTAACAGGGCTGTCAGTAACTTTTATAAAACCTTCCTGTCCCTGTTTACTGTCAATCTGTTTTTTTAAATCATCGTTCATTACGTACCTTACTTAGGTTTAATTTAATTTTATATTAAAATTTTCATTTGTCAAGTTAAACCATTTTTTTGTATTTTTTTAATTTAAATATTCAACTTATTCAATTTCGTCCTTTGAATTAGAATTTTTTTGCATGTAAAAATTTACTATAGAGCGGCCATAAAGCCTTTTATCTTTAAGCTCAAGATTTTCTATTTTTTCGGGCAATACATCTTCTGCGGGGTAGTGTATCATTACGGTTCCGTTTTCTTTTAAGAGATTTCGTCTGCTTATTGTTTCCAAAAGCTCTTGTCTGAACCTATAAGGAAAAGGCGGGTCTAAAAAAATAAAATCGTACTTCTTTTTGCATCTTTTTAGGAAAAGCTCAACCGCCATAAAGTGACAGTCTATTCTGACTCCCACTTCTTCTGCCATGGACACATTTTTTAGAACGGTTCTGGCTTTTTTTTTGTCCATTTCACAGAGGCTTACTTCTGCTGCTCCATGGCTAACAGCTTCTAAAGCTATTGTTCCCGAGCCGGAAAATAAATCTAAAAAAGATTTATCTTTAATCTTAGGTTCCAGAATGTCAAAAATTGACTCTCTCATTCTGTCCATAGCCGGCCTAATTGCCATGGAGCCATCTGGAACTTCTGTGTATCTGCCTTTTAGTTTTCCGCCTGTAATACGCATTTTTTTTACCTTGAACTGGAATTCAGCGCCCAAAATGTGTCATCATGTGGCAGCTTTGAATTGAGTTTTGCATAGTCGAAAGCTGTTTTCCCTTCTGCATCTTTTATGCTTGTCTTTGCTCCGTTTTCCAGCAGCAATTTTATGACTGCCGTTGAAGCTGAATACTGGGAAGCATACATTAATGGGGTTTCTCCCTTCCACATTCGGTTTACTGGAACTCCCATATCTAAGAAGAGCTTTACTTTTGCTACCTGAACATGATCGCTTCCTGCATTGCTAGTTAATGCCATGACAAATGCCCTGAAAACTTCATCTTCGCTTGCAGAACGGT
Source organism: uncultured Treponema sp. (assembly GCA_937877515.1). GTDB lineage: Bacteria > Spirochaetota > Spirochaetia > Treponematales > Treponemataceae > Treponema_D. The sequence continues at coordinate 55,337 of CALFIX010000031.1, read as the reverse complement.
TAGTAAGAAGCAGGGAAATAATTTGCGGATTCTGAGAATAGTCTGCGGCAAGTAAGAGAGGCGTTGCATTGTATTTGTTTCTTACACGTATATGGGCACCGTTTTTTATAAGCATGTTTACAAGCTGAACGCTGTTTTGGTAGCGGACTGCATACATAAGCGCGCTCCAGCCATCCTTGTCACGGGTCTGAACATTTGCTCCGCTTTCCAGAAGGTTCTGTACGTCCCAGTCATTACCGGCTTTTGCAGCTTTCATTAGAAGCGTTACACCGTTTTCGTCTGCGTAATCTGGGTTTTCTATGTAAGTTTTTGCTGTGTTTTCTTCCTGAAGATCTTCTTCGCTTTCTTCTACAAAGTCAAAAAGATAGGTCTGCGAATAAGGCTTTATTTGAGAAGCTTCTGCAGTGCTTTTCTGCGGTGAACTTTGAGAGTTAAAAATTTCTTCTAAAGGTGGAGTTTTAACTTCTTCTTCAGGCTCTTCTTCCTGCGCAGGAAGAACAATGACGGCTGCCTCCTTTTGTGGAGCTGTATTTTCCTGAGAAGAACTCTGTGCTATGGATACCCTTGGAGGAACTTCGTCCTGTTCAAGAGAAACAGGTTCTCTGTCAGAAGCTTGTTCAGGTGAGCTGCCGGCTGCTTTTTCTGGAGTAAGTGTGCTTTCTGTCTGAAGGTTTATTAAACCTTCTTGCAGGGAGTCCTTAGCTTTAGTTTCTGTTTGTTCATCGTAGGGAATAAATTCTGAAACAACAGTTCCTTCTGTTGCAGTTGATTTTTCTTTTTTAGAGCTTTTCTTTTTTGTTTCATTTTTTGAACTTTTAGTTTCTTCTGCTTTTTCTTTTGTTTTTGAGGATGCCTCTTCAGAGACTTTGCTTTCACTTGCAGGGTCTTTTGCGTACTTGGAAAGTATTTCATAGGTGTTGCATTTTTTGTTTTTTAGCGCATAATCAAAAGGCGTCTTTCCAAAGTCATCCTTAACGTTTATACGGGCTTTAATTCCTATGCCTAATACAGTACCACTTGTAATTAACGTGTCTAAAACTTCTGGATATGAAGTATATTCTGCGGCATACATTATAGGCGTTTTTTTAGAACTGTCCCTTGCTTTTATATTTGATTCTGCCGTTAAACATATATTTACAATTTCCAATTCGCGGTCATTTTCTAAAACAAGCATTAGAAAAGTTTCTCTTTCTGTGCCAAAAACCTGTGTGTTCAGGCTGGAAGTCTTTTTAAATGCGTCCTGAATTTCTTTTGCAGTTCCTTCCTTTGCAAGAAGTTCCCAATCAATTTTTTCTTTTTTTGCAGAAAATGCAGGTATGGTAAAAACAAAAAATGCTAAAACAAAAATTGCATAAGATTTTTTGCGTAGGTCAAAACGGGTGTTATTCATATATGAAAGATTATAATGTCATTAAGAGTAATCCGTCAAGTTTTAGAGTTTCTTTTAATTTACGGCTCCCGGTTTTCCTTTGCCATTGCCTTTGTGTAGGCTTCGTTCATGCTAAATTTAAATAGGGCAGGAGTAAGTTTTAAAATCTTTTCCGGAGAATCTTTTCCGCCTCTTGCTTTCCATGCAAGGTTCAGAGAAAGCCAGAAGTCTGTTAGTCGAGGAATGAATGTAAGCGTTAAAGACAGTTCGTCTGCCAGAGGAGTTCTTTCTTTGCGAGTAAAAAAATGTTCAATTGACCTAAACCCGTAGTTAAACTGCATGACGCTTGTGGTCTTAAAAAATACGGAAGTCAGTTCCAGAGAAAGGGCCAGGTGTAAGAGTAAAGGTACATAGCTTGTTCTGGGTATAAATATTTTCAGGGCTTCTTTTAAAATATTTTCGTTTGGGAAGAATTTAAAAAAATTTATTGCATTTAGGAAAATGCTTATTGCGTAAAGTAAAGCTGCATAACTTAAAGCAGGAAAGTTGTCTTTTAAAATTTCCTTTGGAGAAAGTCTTAAAAATGCTAAAGAGAAAATTATTAGAAAAACGTAAACTGCTAAGGCAACAAGGGGTGGAACATAAAAGGCTCCTATTGCAAGAGAAATCATTAGTATTATTTTTATACTCGGGTGAAGCCTGTGTAAAAAAGAATTTCCTGTACTGTAATGAAAAAAGCTTCCGTGCATGTTTTATTACCACACTAAATCACTTAGCAAGTTATAGGACGTCAAAGGATTATGCAAAGCCCATAGAGAAAAATCTTTAGCATGTTTCTTTAATGCTTCTTCAGGGGTGCCGTCAAATACAAGTTCACCCTGTCTTAAAACTATAAAGTGGTCAGAAAGTCCGAGACATTTTTCTAGCTCATGAGAGAGAATCAATATAGTTTTGCCACTTTCATGAAGTTCCTTTATGAGGGCATTCACATCTTTTATGCCAGGATAGTCAAGATTTGCATACGGTTCATCAAAGATAATTATGTTTTTTTCCATTGCACATATTGATGCGACGGAAAGTCGTCTTTTTTCTCCGCCGGACAAAAAATCAGCAGGGTAGTCTGCCTTATGCAGCAGGGAAACTTTTTCCAGTGCTTTCTGACTTACAACAGCTGCATCTTTTTTTGATAGCCCCATGTTTTTAGGACCAACTTCTACATCTTCTCTAGGAGTGTCGCCTAGAATTTGAGCAGCCGCTTCCTGAAAAATAAGACCCGGCTTGGAAGATGTGTAAACTTCTCCATCAGACTTTTCTATAAGACCGGAAATTATTTGCATCAAAACGCTTTTTCCGGATCCGTTTGAGCCTGCAATTACAGTAAGACTTCCTTCGCTTATTGTAAAAGAAACGTTGTTCAGTGCAACTAAAGGTTTTGCACCTTCTGTCTGAGGTGAAAATATTTTATAAACGTTGGAAAGTCTTATTGCGTCCTGCATTTTTAATTCTCATTATTGTTTTTTAGAGAATTTAAAAGTTCTTCTTCTTCCTTTTTGTCATTTGGGTAAAGGTATCTTGCTGCAATGGGGCGTAAAACAGCTACAAGCGGAATTGTAATAAAGAGCTTTATTAAATCTCCGGGAATAAAAGGAATGCATGTCCAACTCAGTGCTTTCGCAAAATTTACATCCTTACCCTGTTCCTTCATAACGTGTATAAACCATGGAATGCCGGGAACATAAACTATAACGTAAGCAAGAAGTGCTGCAATAGCAATTTTTAGCCACATCATGATGTTAAATTTTTTTTCAAATGTGTGAGGTGTTCCTAAAATCAGTCCTATGGCTAAAGCTGCTAAAAAATAACCCCATATATAACCGCCTGTGGGACCGATAAGGCAGGCCATTCCGCCGTGTGCGCCTGCAAAAACGGGAAGTCCTATTGCACCTAAAATCATAAAAAGACCTACGGCTCCCGCTCCTTGAATTCCGCCTAAAATTCCGCCTGCAAGAATGCAGAACATGTTTTGAACCGCAATTGGAACTCCTCCAGGGGTTGGAATTGCAACAAGGCATCCGACACATATTATGGCTGCAAAAACAGCTGTAAATGTGCTTCGTAAAATCATTCTAAAGCTTCTATCCTTCATTTTTTACCTCTTTTTTTTTAATTATTTTTTCGCGTGCACTTTGAGTATAATTTCATAAAAATGTTGTGTCAATAAATTTTATGACAAATTTACATTTTTTGTCATTTTGTCAAATAGAAAAATTTAAGTTTTTTATGAATGCGTAAAAAGCATAGAGGGCGATGAAGGCAACAATTATGTATATGAACCAGTCTCCGCACCGGGCATATATTGTGTTTTTTCTTGCGTAAACTGGAACGCTGTAGCCTAAGGCTGCTTCTGTAAATAATGGCAAATCTGCAAGAATTTCTCCTTTGGGGTCTACTACTACAGAATAACCGGAGTTTGTACATCTGACCAGGGTTGTCCTGTATTCAATGGCTCTATAGCTTGCTGCTATAAAATGCTGATATTCGGAACTGGCTTTTAAAGACCATGAGTCATTTGTGATGTTCAGGAAAACCTCGCTTCCCATGTTGTAAAGCCTGCGGCAGACATCGTTAAAAGCATCTTCAAAGCATATTGGTGTTGTAAAATAAACAAAATTGTCCGGGTTTTCGTTATCATTTGAAATGTAACGCTGTGTATCTTTTGAATTGGAAAGCCCGTTCTGGTCTAAGAAAATGCCGGCTTCTGGAGTAAGAGCGTATTCAAGAGGTGGTTTTCTGTTTTTTGAGCTGGAAAGGGGAACTCTAAAGACTACGTACTGCTTACCGGGAGTCCATCCGCTGGAAGAAAATCTTACAACGTTTTTCATAAATGCCTTCATCAGAGGGTTTTCGTTGTATGGAATTACTTCAGCAAATGGTACAAGGTGAATTTTTGAATAAAAACCAGAGTATGTGCCTTTTTTATCAAAGAAAATGGCAGCGTTTGAAGTGTGTCTTTTGTACGGGTTTACATTTACCTGCCCGCCAATTATAAAAGGAACACCCATTCTTTTTATAAAGTTTCCAAGACCTTCTTCTCCAGGATTATTTTCGTAGTAACTCCGGCTGGCAGGAAAAGACCGTCCGAGAACTCCTTCGCTCCATAAGACTATGTCCGGCTCAAGACCGTTTTCGCGCATTTCCTTTACTTTTTCTTCTGTAAGGCGTTCAGAAATTTCTATTCCTAAGACTTCTCCTCCTTCCCAGGGGTCAGAGTTCTGCTGTACCATAACAATGTTCAGGTGTTTTGTCGGGGTAATAGGCGTAAACAGCTGGAAACAGCCGTATACAAAGCATACGGCAAAGAAAGCCATGACCATGTTTCTGGAAGGAGCCAGGTTTTCTTTGAATGTTCTTCTGTCCATTGAATTTGCCGAACGTCTTATGTAGATGAGGTATTCTGCAAAATATGAGTTTATGAGCGTCATCATTACGGTTACGCCCCAGACTCCCGTAACGTCTGCAATTTGTGTCATCACACGCCAGTTGTATGTAGCCATGCTGACTGTTCCCCAGGGGTATCCCATGTCCCAGACAGACTTTATCCATTCATAAAAAACCCAGGAAGCTGTAAACCATAAAACTCTGCGATTTATGTATTTAGAAGATGCTGAGGAAAGTTCCTGCAGAAAATTTTTCTTGTGTCTTGCAGGGTACATGTATGCTATAACTCCGCAAAGGGCTCCCTCAAATGCGGTTCCAAATGCACTTGCTCCAAGCGTAAAGACTGCGTAACCGTGAAAATTTGCAAGCCAAAAACTTGAAATAAGGTGTGTTGTTAAAATCTGTAAGGCAAAGACCAGTGCAGACTCTCCGTAGCTTTGTGAGTTATAAAAAGCCCAATACATGGGAATAAGACAAAAAAGTGCAATAAAGGCCGAACCGAATGGAAGAACTTCGTTAGAAATGGCCATGGCAAGCATAAATCCAGAAAAGATTGAATAAAAACCTTGTAAAATAAATCGTTTCACGATATTATTGTTTTATTATCTTATATAGAAAAAGTCAACACTAGAAGCTTATTGATTTAAGTTTAGTGTAAGTAAAAAATGGGGAAGAGGGATAATGGACGACATAATTCAAGCTCATCGTGAGGAATACGATGCAAAGCCTGATGTTATAGCTAAGGCACCCGGACGCTTTCACCTGATAGGTGAGCACACGTGGTTTTTTAGAGATAAGACACTTTCTATGGCAGTTGATTTGCCTGTTTATGTTGCTGTTTCTAAAAGGGATGATACAAATCTTAAATTTAACTTTGTTCAGCTGGATGAAAAAAAGAAAGCCAATCTTTCATCCTTAAAGTTTAAGAAAGAAGACCGCTGGGCAAATGCCATAAAATCCGTTGTTTATGGTTTTACATCCGGCGGATTTGAATGTAAGGGCATGAACTTTACGGTCTGGTCAGAGACGGCTCCTTCTGCAGGCTTTGGCATAACCACGGCTATAAAAATTGCTTCCGCCTGGGCCATAAGGGAACTTTTGTCTTTTAGATGTTCAGATACTCAAATTTTACAAGTTTTGGAAAGGGCAAACAGAAATTTCCTTTCGTTAGAAAATCATAAGGCAGATAACTTTACTGCAATTCATTCAAAGGAAAATTCTCTTGTATTAACGGATTATGCCAAAAATACTTATGAAGTTATTCCATTTAATTTTAAAGATCATACCATAGTTCTTACAGATGCAGGAGTTCCTCGCGTTACAACATGGAATGAAGAAAGCTTACAGCAGCCGGAAAATGTACTTCTGCTGGGAGAACTTAAAGAGCAGCGCTCTAATCTTTATGGCGGCTGGCATTACGAAGAAAATAATGCCGAGGTAAACGAAGTCCTTTCTGTAGTAAATGAAGACACCCGGCGGCGTCTAATCTGCATAATGCAGGAACATAAATGTGTTTTAGATGCGCGTACCGCTTTAGAAAAAAAAGATTTCGCCTCTTTTGCTCGTGCAGTAAACAAAAGCCATGAAAGCTTAAGGGATCTTTACGAAATATCTTGTCCGGAAATTGACTGGATACTAAAAAGGGTTCAGACGCTCAACGATAAACCTGATGTTTTACGGACACCTGTAAACTGCGGCCGCATTACAGGAAAAGGCTTCGGGCGTTCTCTGTATACAGTTCTTCGTAATGAAGATGTAGACAAGTTTAAGGCAAAATTAGTTGAATATGAGCGCATTTTTGGTTTTACTTCTAAATGCTATGTAGTAAAGCCTGGTAAGGGTGTTAAGCTTATATGAACATATTGCTTACAAATGATGATGGTTTTGAAGCGGAAGGACTCAACTGTTTACGCGAGGTTTTAACTTCATACTCTCACAATGTCTGGGTTGTAGCACCCTTAAAAAATAAATCAGGGGCTTCCAGTTCTATAACAATGTATACAAAGCTTGTCTTTGAAAAAAAAGAAGAAAATGTTTTTGCTTTAGACGGAACTCCTGTAGACTGTGTTATTGCAGCCATAAAAGGTGATTTTTTGCCCTGTAAGCCGGATGTAGTGTTTTCTGGAATAAATAGAGACGGAAATCTTGGAACGGATATTGTTTATTCTGGAACTTGTGCTGCCTCACGCCAGGCTTCTTTGTATGGAATTCCTGGAATTGCTTTAAGTTCGGAAAGTAAAGGGGAATCTCGGGGCAGAGAAAAGGTTTTTAAGTATAAGGCTCTCTCGGAATTTGCCGCAGAAAATTTGGAGCTTTTAATCGAACTTTGCGGAGAAAAAAAATCAGTTATGCCTTTTTATGTTAATGTAAACGCACCGTCTGAAGATTCTTTTTCCGGGGTAAAATTTACTTCTCCATGTACGCGAATGTATGGAGATAAGGTTGAGATAACTAAGGAAAATGGTGTAACGTATTCAAACTGCATGGGTGGAACTGAGATTCTTTCTTTAGGAGACGGAAATGATGATAATGCCGTCGTTTCTAAGAAAATGATTTCCATAACGGCTCTTAAGACAGAACCTGCATGGGACAACAGTTCTTTTTTAGACAAACAGGGGCTTTTTAAGCTTTAAGGTGGCTGTATGGCAGATCAGAATATTATAAAAGAAGGTGTTACTCTTTATAACCATGGTAATTATACGGGGGCTCTTACATATTTTCTTTCTCTGCCTGATGATTCTTCTTTAGATGCTTACGAGCTGGCTTATTATCTTGGACTTTGCTATTCTCGACTTGGCCGCTATGATGACGCCCTTTTGTACCTGGAACAGGTTGTTACTTCTGAAGATGAAGCAAATGCAGATGCCAGGGAAAGAGTCTTGCAGTGCAGGTATCTTCTAGCAATAATTTATTGTAAAAGCGGAAGAAAAAAACTTGCAGATTTTGAATTAAAAAAGCTTTTAGAAGAAGGCTATCACATAGCAGGTGTTTATGCTTCCATGGCATTTTTGTCTTGGGAAAACGGTGATGTGGATACTTGCATAGAGCTGTACAATAAAGCCCTTTCGGAAGATGAGAATAATGCTACGGCATTAAATGGGCTCGGTTACGTTTTAGCTTACGAAGACAGGGATTTAACTACGGCTCTAGGCTATTGCAAGAGGGCATTGGACCGGGCTCCGGAAAGTGCAGCCTGTTTAGACAGTCTTGGATTTGTATATTATAAAATGGGTCTTTATAAGGAATCCAGAAAATTTCTTAAAAGGGCCAAAAAGGCAGATTCGTTAAATCCTATAATTGACGAACATTTAAAAATGGCTCAAGAGGCACAAGAAGAATGAAAAGGTTTTTTTTACTGTGCATAGTATTTGGTTTTGTAACAACAAGTTTTTTGTTTTCACAGCATAATTTACAAGATACAGTTCAAACTTCCTCTAGTTCTAGATCTGCGGCAGCGGGCTTTGCAGAAGAAGAATTCAGGCGTGGTGTTCAAAGTTATTACAGGGGAGCTTTTAACGAGTCAATTTTAGAATTTGAAAAAGCTTTGTCTTATCTTCCCGGTGAAAATCTTATTTTAGACTGGCTTGGAAAAGCTTATTACAGGTCCGGTATAGAAGGGGCTGCAATACAGCAGTGGCAGTTTGCAAAAGAATCTAACTATGGCGGCATTCTTTTAGAGAACCGCATAGAGGTCGTAAGTTCTAGACGTATTACGGAAGACGAAAGTACAGGTTTTTCTCAGCGCTATACAGAGAGCGGAACTTTCCCGTACATGAACAATAAAACCCTGGTTTACAGTCAGCCTGTTTCTTCACTTTGCAATGCTGACGGTTCGTTTTGGGTTGTTTCTTATGGAACAAATGAGTTACTAAAATATAATGTTAACGGTGTTGTAATACACCGTGTGCGTGGTCCATTAAATGGTCTTGACCGTCCTATGGATATTGTACGTACAAAAGACGGCCTTCTGCTTGTTTCGGAAAGTGCAGGAGACAGAATTGCAGTTTTAGATGAAAATGGAATTTTTCAGAAGTATATAGGCTCTAAGGGTAGAAAAGAAGGTCAGTTTATAGGTCCTCAATACATGGCTTTAGATTCCTTTGAAAATATTTATGTAACGGATTTTGGAAACTCTAGAGTCGTAGTTTTTGATGCGGACGGAAATCCTCTTCTGACATTCGGTCAAAAACAGAAGAATTTTAAGGGCTTAAAGGCTCCTACCGGCATTTGCGTAGTTGAAGACAGGATTTTTGTTGCTGATAATGTTCTGGGCGGAATTTATGAATTTGACAGAGCCGGTAACTATATAGATACACTGGCTCAGGATAAAACTTTTTCTCATCCTGAATCTTTAAAATTATGGGGCTCTTATATTCTTGTTGCAGACTCAAATAGAATTATCTCTGTAGACCCCGCAACAGGTGCAACTTATGAAAACGTCAGAACAGGAAATGCACCAAGTGCTTTAACAAGTGCCGTTCCGGATATAAACGGAAATCTTGTTGTTACAGATTTTAAAAATAACGAAATTTGTATAATGGCAAAAACTTCTGAACTTGTTGGCGGCTTCTTTGTTCAAATTGAACGCGTTGTTGCAGATAACTTTCCGAATGTCGTTCTTGAAGTTCGTGTAGAAAACCGCAGACGACAGCAGGTTGTCGGGTTAAATTCTGATAATTTCTTAGTTACAGAAGGTAAACGTCCGGTTTCAAATTTTGAATTTTTAGGTGCCGCAAATAATAACGATATTGCAGAAATAACATTCTTAATTGACCGTTCCTCCTATATGAAAAACTATGAAGCAGAGCTTAACAGTGCTGTAAGAGAAATAGTTTCTTCCATGAAAGAAGAAACCTTTGTTCAGATTGTTAGTGCGGGGCAAGTGCCTGTTGTGGAGTTTGCGGGAGATAAATCTAAGCTAAAAGATTTTAATGTTTCGTCTTTGCGAGTGCCTTATACAGAGCTTTCCAGTTTAGATTTAGGAATAAGGCTTGCTGCAAATGAACTTATAAATGCAGAAAAAAAGAGGGGAATTATATATATAACGGCTGGTAAAGTAAGTCAAAATGCGTTTACTCAGTATGGACTTTCTGACATATCTGCCTATCTTAATAATAATGCAATTTCATTTAGCAATATTATGTTGAGTCATGAAAGTGTTGATTCTGAAATTCAATACATAACAGACAATACCTTTGGAAAAAGTTATTATGTGTATAGACCGGAGGGGCTTTCTTCTGTGGTAAAGGATATAATTTCCTTACCGTCAGGCTTGTATCAACTTAGTTATACATCTGCGCTTCCTATAGAGTACGGAAGAAAATATTTACCTGTCGAGGTAGAAACCTATCTTTTAAATCGTTCCGGAAGAGATGAAACTGGCTACTTTGCGCCTTTGCAATAAAGCCTTACAGAAGCCGGGCTTTTCTTATTTTTAAAGACGGATTTTTTTCTTCCATTTTGTAAAGGGCGTTTTCCAGTTTTGCTTTTTTTTCATTAAGGTTTTCAAAAAGTTCTTGCTGTTCCATAGCTGTGCCTTTTGTTATGTTTTGTAATGAAAGGCCTAAAAGTCTTATTCCTCTTTTGCCATCATATTTTTTTTCAAAAAGCTTTTTGCTTTTTTCAAACAGATCATCAGAGTTCATGACAATGCGCTCTCCTGTTTCTTGAATGGAAACCGTTGTAAAGTCTTCGTATCGTATTTTTAAGCAGACCGTATAGCTTTTTGAGTTTTCTTTATGAAGTCTATACATCAGCTGTTCTGAAAGTTGTAACAGGGCTGTCTCAATTATATATCTGTCTGTTAAATCGTATTCATAAGTTGTCTCTACGCTAACTGAATGAGTTTTAGCTTCTTCTCCAAAGCTTATGTTTTTTCCACCTCGTACTGCGTCATATAAAAAACTTCCGGTTGCATCTCCGAAAATACTTTTTAAAAGTCCTTCTGATTTGTCATATATGCTTTTTATTGTTCTTAATCCTGCATCTTTTAAGTGCATTTGAGTTTTAGAGCCTGCTCCCCAAAGTTTTTCTAAAGGCAAAGAAAGCATAAATTCTTCTTCTTTCCCTTCTTCAACAATCGTAAGTCCGTCGGGCTTTTTCAGTCCGGAAGCAATTTTTGCAAGATACATCGTTGAAGCTGCCCCCACGCTAACAGTCAGACCTGTTTTTTCTTTTACGGTGTTTTTTAAAAGAACTGCTGCTTCGTCTGGAGTACCAAAAAGTTTTTCCGTTCCCTTCATGTCTATAAAGGCTTCGTCAATGGACATTTGAATAACGCTTGGTGAAAAATCAGAAAACACTTCCATTACTTCTTTTGATTTATCCGCATAAAGCTTCATGTTCCCCCTTAAAAAGATTGCATCAGGACATAATTTTTTTGCAGCAGATATGGGCATTGCAGAGTGAATGCCAAATTTTCTTGCTTCGTATGAGGCTGTAGAAACAACCGCACGTCTGTCTTCTGGGAGTCCTCCCACTATAACGGGTTTGCCTTTGTATTCCGGGTGGACTAGCTGTTCTACAGACGCAAAGAAAGCGTCTAAGTCTACATGAAAAAATACAGGTGAAAAATATTCTTGCATTCAGCTTTCTCCTTATTTTTTCAGTAGAATGTTTTTTCTTTGAACAAACAGCTTTTCGTCTTTATCTGTAAGGTAAGCAGTGCAGTTTACATCTATATCTTTATCTTCAGGACAGGAGAAAATTATTTCCAGCCTTCCTTCCGGGTAATCTGGAATGTTAAAAGAAATTTTACCGTCAGAAATAAATTCATAGTCGTAATTGCTTTCGTAAACCGGAACGTCTTCTGAGCTAACAGTAACTACATATCTGATTATGTTTTCATTTGAAGAAAGAGTTAAATGTTTTGTTTTTGAATTCATAAAGAGAACATCTTTTACATCTATCTCAAAAGCTTCGCTTGAAGCATTTTCTTCTGGTTCCATGAAAGTTTTTTTAGAATCTTTTATGGGCTTTGTTTGGGATGCGACTGCCGTTAAAATAAAGAATGTTAGAGAAAGTATCAGGCATGAACTTATAATGCGCCGTGAGTCTTTGATGATAATTTTTTTTACACTTGTTTTTTTATTTTGCTCAGGAATGTCAAGCGTAAACATTATCCGCTGCCACAAGGTAAGAATTGGAAACAAAAGCATTGAAAGCATCGTGTTGCGAATAAAGCTTGTATTTGCCATCTCCAGCTGAATTTGCCCCTGCGAAAAATTTATTATATTCAGGTACAGATATATAAATGGCAAAAATAAGAGAAGTTCTGCAATAATTTGTTCATGAATTTTTTTTGCCCTTAAGCAAAGACTTATTAGTAAATATTCTGTAAAAAAAATAAATACCAAAGAAATGTCTACTGCACAGAATAATAAAAGATTCAGACATGCAGCCAGTCTGACTTGTATTTCTAAAGAGTTAATGGAAAACCTGTATTTAAAATTCAGCTGCAAAAGCAAAGCCAAACCTAAAAATAAGGACATGAATGTAATTTTTAGACCAAAAATGCTTACAGAGCTTAATTGCATCAAAGAAAGTATGATTTGGAAAAACTCTAAAAGCAGAGCTCCAAATAAAATTACAGCAGGCATTAAAAATGCAGAGCGGGAAAAGTCTTTTAGGATTGCCTTTCTCTTTTTTCTGTTAATGAAAGAAAAAAAACATAGGTTGAATAAAACTATGGCTGCAAAAATTATATATGTTATCGTGTAAAAAGCTTCTCCCTGCCAGATGCCATTATTTCCAATCGGTAAGTAAGAATAATGCCTGTTCCAGGATGTGTTTTGAACTTTTGTTATCAGGCTTGCGGTTTCTTCAAGTACAGAAAAATCTTTTTGCTCTTTTCCCATGGAAAGAGAAATAGATGCTATTTGTTTTTGAAAGAAAAATAAAAGCCTTTCGTTACTTTTAAAAACTCCATTTGAATAGAGGTATGAAAAAGAACGCGGCATTAAAACTTTTTTGCCTGTATGTAAGTGCGCAGTTTTTACTGTCCGTACAAGCCAATAAGGAGAAAGGTTTATTCTTGAGCCGCATGTAAGGTAAGAAATGTCTTCTTCGTTTTCTTTTTGCGTAACTACAATTGCACAGGTCGAGTCTTCATCAATTAAATCTTCTAAAAATCTTTTTGTTCCCTTAATGTTTTGCCGTTTTTCTTTTATCCTAAAGTTAAAATCTTCTTCTCCCGTACTTAACAAAATTATTGTAGTGTAGGGCAGCTTTTTTTCTTTTATATCTTTACAAAAATAAATAATATTTTCTATTGCAGAGTAAGCAAAATCTTGCGTGAATGCAAAAATAACTTTTTTAGGCCCTTTGTATTCAGATACTTCTTTTTTAGAAGATGTCGCATTTATAGTTATTATTAGATTTTCAGGAAAATGCCCTTCGTCGCTTTGAATTAAACTTTGCCTGTAAACGTTAATCTCGTTTTCCAGAAGGGCTTTATATAATGCATCTGATGTCGTTTTGTCCTGGTGAATTATTGAAGCTGAATAACCGTCTGCGTGTAAATTAGACAATAAGAGGAAAAAAACGCAAAAAAATGTGAAAATAATCCTTTTTTTGTATATTTTCCTCATACTTTAAGAATAATGGATTGGTGTTTACATTGCAATACCCTTGTTGTATAATCATAGAGAACAAATTTAAAAAGTCATATTTTGTTAATAGGAGTTTGTTTTCGTTTATGAGTGGCGAAAAGAAAAAATTTATACTTGATCTTCCGCTTAAGGTTATTCTTACAGAGGAAGGCGCATCTCACTTTATAAGCAACAAGAAAAAACTTTTGCGCTTCAGACTAGCAGATAATCAGGAAGAATATGGTGTAAGCCTTGAACATTTTTCACCTAATTCTGTTCAAAATATGATTCTTTTAGACTACATTTCCAAAATTGAAATTTCTATGCCAGAGTTTGTTACTAAAAGGCAGGAGATAATGGACTTATCTAAACTTGTAGTCTTTTCAATTTTATATAAGCAGTTTGATCGGCAGATATATAACGCTCTTATTCAGTGTGACTGTGTTCGCCATCATAACAGAGCTAATCCATCTCAAATTATTGATGAAAAAACTCGTCTCCCTGATAAGCAGTTAAGAAATAATCTTTCAATGAAAGACAATATTATTCAACAGTCTCGCCAGTCTATTTTGGATCCTGTGTGGAAAGGCATAATGAGTAATAAGGATCTTTCTCCAGAAGAAAAAAATGTCTATCTTTTAATGACAGAAAAATTTTTAAACCGTCTTAGCTTAATGAATTGGTACATCATTACAAAATTCTTTAAGCAGGAAGGCTTTAACCAGATAATGCAAATTATAAGGCAGGCCCTGGCAGAATACATGGATAAGTCTAAGGTTGCAGAATATATTTCTGTAATGGTCATGGAGCTTGCCTTAAACTGCGAAAATACCAACATGCGTAAGGAAGCAAAAATTCTTTATCACGGTATAGATAATGGAGATACTCTTATATTTGATCCTGAGATTAGGGCAAAAATAGTTCAGGAGCTGATTAAAAAGCAGGAACTTGTTTTTTTGTCATGGAAAATCGGTGGTGGCTCTGCCGCTATTGGTAAGCAGGGACGTCTGCAGATAACTCTTTACAATAAGGTAGACGAGTTTCAGGAAGTGAAAGAAAATATCGAAAGCAAGATGTCTGCAAATACAAGCAAGAAGTCTTTAATAGATTTTTACAGGCAGATGCCGGACGGTGAAGAAGGAACAGATTTAGGTCTTTATTATCTTTCTTATCTGGATGATGCCTGTAAAAAAGTTTCCGTAAAATTTGAATCACTGGTAAATCAATTCTCTTCCAGTGACCTTACAGTTATTAATCTTATTTTTTACTTTTAAGCATTATGAACATTTTTACTAAAATTAACAAAAGCAGAATGTCTCTGATAAAATGTTTGTCTTTGTTAGCTTTTGTTTTTTTTCTGATTTCCTGTTCAGACTCATTACCTCATCTTACTTCCGTTACAGGAATTGTTGTTTTAGATTTTGCTGATGAAAAAAGCTTTCCTACAGAGCGTCTTGCTGTCTTTGCAGAAACAGAAAGTGAAATTCAGCGTGTTGCAAAAATAACTGCAACTCATGAATCTTCAGGGCTTGAATGGGTCTGCCTTGCTCCTCAAAAATATGCAGACGGAGACAAAAAAAATTGGGTAGGGTATACAAATTTTGTAGCTCAGGAAGGTAAAAATTTACCTGTCGGTGAATATAAATTTTTGTATGAGGACCTTGCAGGAGAAGAGTCTGAACTTTACTTTAACGTAACTTACCCAAAAGGTGTTTTGGAAAAATATTCAACAGAGTTGCCTGATGCAATACCTCTTTCTAAGGGCGAAAAACTTTCAGAAAAAATTGCAATCTATGATGTTGAACAAAAGCTTATTTACTGGGGTGACCGAAAAAAATCCTGGAAAAAAGATAGCGACATTTTTAATGACTTAGGTACAGCACAAATATATCGTAAATGCTATGTTTCACAAGGAAGCAGTGTAGTTTATATGCTTCCAGAAATAAATCTTCATGGAGAAAATTAACATGAGCGAAAATCAAATTACTTTTAATGCAGAAAGCGAGTCTTCCTGCGATGGTTTTGACGGAGAACCCCCTTCGACTATGGCCGATGAGCCTTTACAAGAAGAATTAACAGAAGGAATTTTTAGGCGTCCTGTAAAAACGTATGTTGTAAGAGCCGGACGTATGACAGAGGGCGAAAAACACAATTATGCAGATCTGCATCAGGTTTGGTGCATTCCCTTTGAACACAGAACATTAAATTTTACAGAAATCTTTGGAAATAATAATCCTGTAACAATGGAAATTGGATTTGGCATGGGGCATGCAACCGCATTGATTGCAGAAGCTAATCCAGAAATGAACTATCTTGGAAGTGAGGTTCATAAGCCAGGAGTTGGTAGGCTTTTAGGAGAAATTAAAAACCGCCAGCTAAAAAATCTATATATAATTGAACATGATGCCTTGGAAATTTTAGAAACGATGATTCCTGATAATTCCATAGAAGCATTTCATATATTTTTTCCTGACCCCTGGCCTAAGAAAAAGCATCATAAGAGAAGAATGCTGCAGCGTCCCCGTACAGATTTGCTTGCTCAAAAACTGGCTCCGGGTGGTTACCTTTATTTTGCAACTGACTGGAATGAGTATGCAGAATCTGCCTTGGAAGAATTAAATAATACGCCGCTTTTATACAACAAGTATGACGGTTATGCTCCTCATCAGGAATGGAGACCTCGTACAAAATTTGAAAAGAAAGGTCTTGAGCAGGGGCACGAAATTCATGAACTTTTCTTTATAAAAAAAGAGGAAGAATAATGGACTTGTTTGACTCTAGAGTTGGCGAGTTAGAAAAACTTATTACTCAATATCAGTCATCTTATTACAATGGTGAAGCTGAAATTTCTGATGCAGAATTTGATAAGCTTTGGGATGAATTAAAATCCTTAGATCCATCAAACCCAATATTGCATAAAGTTGGTGCGGACAGTGGGAATTTTCAAAAAGCAAGTCATGTAATGCCAATGGGTAGCCAGGAAAAAGCTGCAAACCCCGAACAATTTCTTGCCTGGGCAGAAAAGCACCTGTATGATGAATATTTAGTTGAGTATAAGCTTGACGGAGCAAGTCTGGAGCTTCAATATAGACATGGTGAATTAGTTAGGGCCGTTACTAGAGGTGATGGCTCTGTTGGTGATGTAATTACTGATAATGCAAAAAAAATGAAGGGTGTGATTCCTTATCTTTATGATAAGGACAATAATCCTATAGATTTTACAGGTGGAATTCGTGGTGAAGTTATAATGGCTCATGAAGTTCATAAAAAGTATTTTTCTAATAAAGCTAACTGTCGTAACGCTGCAAACGGCTTGATGAAGCGCAAGGATGGAAGTGGCAGTGAATACTTAGAGCTTATAACTTATGATGTCTGGGCTACAGAAGGTTCTCAGCCTTTTGTAGACGAGGAAGATAAAATTCTATGGCTAAAAGAATGCGGTTTTTCTCCTGTTAACCTGGAATTGTGCCGCACTGCTCAGTCCGTTATTGATTACAGAGCAAGAGTTATGGAAGAAAGAAAGACTCTTCCATTTGATATAGACGGTCTTGTCATAAAAGAGAGAAGGGTAAATCATGAAGATGCTCTCAGAGCCCGTCCAGACAGGCAAATTGCCTTTAAATTTAGCCTTGAAGAAGCAGTTAGTGTTGTTCGTGCAGTTGAATGGAATGAGTCCGGCTCTACATATACTCCTGTTGCAGTTTTTGATCCTGTTGAACTTAATGGTACTGTTGTTCAGCGTGCAAGCCTGGCAAATCCAAATACAATCCGAACGTTAGGTTTAAGTATTGGTAGTCACGTTGTTGTTGTTAAACGTGGAGAAATTATTCCTAAGGTGGAAAGTGTTTTACATGACGTGTCTTTAGAAGAAAAATTAAGTCCTGTTAATGTACCTTGTGTATGCGAAACGTGTAAGACAAAATTAATAGATGAAGGAACCAGACTTTATTGCCCGAATAAAAGTTGTGAAAAGAAAGTTTTACATCAGCTTTTAAAATGGGTCAGTGTATTAGATATTAGAGACCTGGGAGACACTTTGGTTAGAGAACTTTTTTCTTCTGGAAAAGTAAAATCCATTTCTGATTTTTATTTTCTTACAGAAGAAACTTTAACACCATTTTTCTTAAATGAAGAGAGTCTTTCTCAAGAAAAAAAATCTTTGGGTGCTCAAAAAGTTTATTCTTCAATTCAGTCTCATAAAACAATTTCTCTTTCTCAGTTTGTTGCCGGTTTTGATATAGAAGGAATAGGTGAAACTGTTGTAGAAAAACTTGTTGATGCAGGTTATAAAACTTTAGATTCTTTGTTTTCTGCCACAGAAGAGGAAATTGCCGGCGTTTATGGTTTTGCCTTAATAATGGCTAAAACGTTAAAGAGTGGACTTGAAGAAAATAGGGTAGAAATGCAAAAGCTTATAGATGATGGAATAATAAAGATAAAGCAGGCTTCTGCTGAAGGTAAGCTTTCTGGTCTTTCTTTTTGTTTTACAGGAGAATTGCATTCCTTAAAAAGAAATGATGCGGCTTCTCTGGTTAAGGAAAATGGAGGGACCGTAAAGTCGTCAGTAGTTAAGGACTTAAGCTATTTGGTTACAAATGATACATCAAGCGGCTCTTCTAAAAATGTAAAGGCATTAAGTTTAGGAATACCTGTAATTAACGAAGAAGAGTTTTTAAGGCTTGTTCATGAAGCTTAGTGATAAAATAATTTATGCACTGTCAACTTTAATTCTCATTATTTTTATAGCATTTACGTTTGTATTTTGTTTTTCATATCTGTCATGTTTTTCCTGTGCAAAAAATACTCCCGTGTGTGCCGGAGAAATTCTTTCCGTATATATTTACGGAAGAAGTGAAGACTCTATAAGTGCCAGGATTACCGTAAATTCTTTTGACGGTTCTGAGCTTTTTACAGTTGAACGTTCCTGGCATTCAAAAAATCTTTATGTAAGTTTCATTCGGTTAGATTTTTCTGAAAAAAAATTTATATTTCCTTCAAAGGTCTATATAAAGCAAAGCAATACTTTTCATAAGGGAATTTCTTTTTCCAAGTTTTTATTTGAGAAAAATATGTTTTTACTCTCTCCGCCAAATTTTATCCCAAAAGAAGCTTCTTCGTTTTATAATTTAGCCCGTTTTGCTTATAGACCGTCTAGCAGTGTCTTTTCAAAAAATGTCGGAACTGAAGTTTTTGATTTGACGGTTTTAGAAAGTGGTGTTGAATATAATTTCTTCTGGAGTGGAGAAAGTCTCTCGCTCCAGAAAAATTAATATTTTATATTTTAGAAATCGTATTTATCAAATGTAAAATCCTGCGTAAAGTAGTCTGGGTTTACGGCACTCATATTAAGTCTCATTTCCCAATGAAGATGTGGTCCTGTTGCCAGTCCTGTTGCACCGCTTAAGCCAATTAGCTCTCCCATTTTTACAGTGTCACCTTCTTTTACTTTCAGTTCGCTCATGTGGTAGTAAAGACTGTATAAGCCAGGTAAGTGTTCTATGACTACGCTCCAGCCCGTAGAAACCCTGTCTTCTGCAAGAACAACTTTACCGCCTGCACAGGCTGTAACTGTAGAGCCTGTTGGAATTCCATAATCTGTTCCGTAATGTAGGCTTGTAGAAGATTTTCCGTTTGAATATGCGTAAACTCTTCTGTCTGCAAAAAATGATGTTCTTCTTGTAGCTGTTGTTGGAGGCGTGTATGCAGAAACCTGATAAATTGCTTTTGGGTTAATTGTTCCTAAAATACCATTTAATTTTTCTATCTGGAACATTCTTTTGGGAGAAGTATCTGTCTTTATGCTTGTGTTTGAATCGTTTAGAGGAATTGTTTCGCTAATAAATTCTTTATTTTCAATGTTAAAAGGAAGCTCGAATTCCATAAGCTTAGAGCCATATAGATTATAGCTTACCTTTAGTTTATAGCCGTTATCCTCTGTCCACCATGAAGAAAGAGGAATGCCGGAAAGTAATGTCAGAGTGTTTCTATTTGTTTCATCGTTTAAAACATAAAAATCTGCCTTGTCTAAACGCTTGTCATTTAGATAAAGTGAAAGGGATGCTGTTGTGGAGTTGAATGTTTCTTTACTGGCCTTTGTCTTTTTTGAGCCCTGCGAAAATTTCATCCTTACAAAAACTGCATCTCCTGGAAAAGCCGAGTCATTATATACAAGGTGAATGTCATAGTCTTCTCCTGTAAAAGAAGCTTCTCTAGTTTCTGCAAAGCTAAGTATTGCACATAAAAATGGAATTGTTACCAGGCTTAGAATTTTTTTTGTTTGCTTTTTCATTTTATTTTCTCCTCTCTTTTTTAGTATGATTTTTTTATATCGATGAGTATCAGTTGAGGTGTTTCTACACCATTAAAAGTGTTTCTTTCTACGTGATACAAAATGTCAACTTTGTCGCCAATTTCAAAATCTCTATGAAGTCTTTCGCCTTCGTTCCAAAATAATGCGGGCCATTTGTATTTTTCATTTCCAACATAAATTTTCAGATGCTGTTTTTCACCTTTTCCCATAAGAAGAGCATCTAGGACAGGAATATTCTTTGTCATGAATAAAAGACTTTGATTTTCTTCTCCAAAAGGCTCAAAGCAATCAGAAACTTTTAAGAGGTTTGGTGTTAAAAATGAGGCAGGAAGTTCTGCATCAACCTGGTATGTTCCAAGAGTTGAGTCTGTTAGAACTATATCCCTGCTAAGCGTAAAAACTCTTTCCCTAAATTCTTCTAGCTTTTCTTTTTTTAAGCTGAAGCCTGCAGCTGCATTGTGTCCGCCGAAGTTTAAAAATATGTCGCTCATTTTATTTAAGAAGTCTGGTGCAGAAAAATTTCTTGAACTTCTTACAGAACCAAAAGCAATGTCATCTACAAAAGTAACAACAATGGACGGTACGTCAAAACGGCTTGTCAGTCGTCCTGCAATTATTCCGCTTACACCTCTGTTTATTTTTTCATCAATAACAAAACAGAGCTTTCCATAATGCTTTTTTATGGATTCTTCTGCCTGTGTCAGAGCATAGCTGAAGCCTTCTGTAGAATACTGTTTTCTTTTTGAATTTAGCTCCATTATTTTTTTTGCCATTCCATCTCTAAAAGCCTGTTCTCCTGTTAAGAAAAGCTCTGCCGCGTATTCTGGATTTCCCATCCTACCGGCTGCATTTAGATTCGAAACAACAACCCAGCTTAAATCTGTAGAAGAAACTCTTTTTCCTAAAAGATTTAGTTCTGCCATCAGGTTTAGTAAACCAGGCCGTACTTTTCCTGAGTTTATGGATTCTAAGCCTTTTTTTACAAAGATTCTGTTTTCATTTTTCATCGGCATAATGTCTGCAAGGGCAGCCAGGGAAACTAACTGTAAATCTTTTTCTTCCTGTTCTGAAAATTCTGGAAACTCATTTTTTATTGTCTTCTGAACGTATGTTACAAAAATATTGTAAAAGCCTCCGATTTCTGTCGGCTCGTGATTCCCGTATTTTGCAATTTTAGAAAGTGTCTTTATCTTGGAAAGTGGAAGTCCGTTCATTGAAGGAAAAAATTTTATAACTTCTTCTCTTATGTCAAGTGTGTTAAATTCGGCTCCTAAACCGAATGTTTGTTTTAACAGTTTGTCTTGTAAAGCTTTGTCCCATACAAGTATTATTTGCCCCTGCAGAAAAGACGGAATGCCTGTTTCAGAAACAGAAGTTTGTCCATTTATTTTTTGCGAAAGTCTGCTTACTGGAATAAGATTTCTTACTTTTATGATATCGATTGTTGCCGTGTCGTCTTCTTTATCTTCTTGAATGTTCAAGAGGGCGACTTCTTCTTTGTACCATTTGCTTTCAGAAAATCTAAGTGCGCTTACAAATTTATAAACAACGGCACATCCTGAAATGTCCTTGAATGGGTAACCTGAGTTTTCTGTTTTTGCGTCTATTATAATTGCAGGTTCAGGCAATTTTTCTGGCGGATTATGATGATCCATGACAATTACATCAAGCCCTAAACTTGCCGCATGCGCAATTTCTTCTGTGTTAGAAATACCGCAGTCTACTGTTATAATAAGTGAGCCATACTGGGAAGCAAAGTCATCAACGGCCTTCATGTTTAACCCGTACGGATCATCTTTACCAGGAAGTTTGTACTGAACATCTATTCCAATGCTTTTTAGGGCATCGTATAAAACGGTTGTCGCTGTAATTCCGTCAACATCTCTGTCGCCAAAAATAAGAACCTTTTCGTTTTCTTCTTTTGCGTATAAAACTCTATCAACAGCATCTTCCATGGCATTAAAAGAAAATGGACTGTGCTGGAATCTTAAATCATCTTCCAGATAGTAAAGAATGTCCCTGCCTTCTGTAATTCCACGTCGAACCATTATGCTTGCAGTCAGTGCATCTAAATTATATTTTTGTTTTATACGTTCAACATCTTCTTTTAAAATTTCTTTTTTGTTCCAGGTAGACACTATTTTATTTCCTCAAGAATAAGTTGTTTTATTTCCGGTTTTTCAGCACTATAGCTTATTGAGGCCTTTAAGGCTTCTGCTCCAGAGAGCAGAGAGGCTTCATCTTTTGCATAGATGTCCATTATTTTTTCACCTTTACTTACTTTGTCTCCGTGTCTTTTTCTAAAGATTATGCCTGCGTCAGGAGAAACTGCATCTGTAGTTTTATTTCTTCCAACTCCAAGGTTTATGCAGGAAACTCCAACCTTGTAAGCATCTACATTCAGATAGCCATCTTCATCTGCAGTCAGTTCTGTATGGAAAGGAGAGCGGCGTTTCCCTAATTCTTTCATAAGTTTTTCCGGGTCTCCGCCCTGATCTTTTATGTTTTCCAGGAACTTTTCCAATGCTTTTCCTGATTCAACAGCTTTTTTACAGAGCAAAATGCCTTCGTCCAAAGTTTTTGCCTTTTCTCCAAGAACCAGCATTCTGGCGCCAAGCTCATAAGTGAGCATCATAACATCTTCCGGTCCTTTACCCAGAAGACATTCAACAGACTCTTCAACTTCAAGATAGTTGCCAGTCTTAAAACCAAGCGGGCTTTCCATGTTTGTAAGTAAGGCAACGGCTTTCTTACCCATTGACTGAGATGTTTTTACAAGAGATGTTGCCAGACTTTTAGCGTCTGCAATATCTTTCATGAATGCACCCTTACCAAATTTTACGTCAAAGACCAATGCATCGCTTCCTTCTGCAACTTTCTTAGAAAGAATACTTGCTGTTATGAGGGGAATGCTTTCTACGGTTCCTGTTACATCTCGCAGTGCATACATTTTTCTGTCGGCTGGAGCAATTTTTTCTGTCTGCCCCATCATTGCAAAGCCTGTTTTTGCTATGAGAGAAGCAAACTTTTCCGGGCTAAGCTTTACATTGTAACCGTCAACGGCTTCCAGTTTGTCTAGAGTTCCACCTGTGTGTCCAAGCCCCCTGCCGCTCATCATGGGAATATTTACTCCGCAACTGGCAACAATTGCGGCCAATGGAAGACTTATCTTGTCTCCAACTCCGCCGGTAGAGTGCTTGTCAACAAAAGGTCCCCTTAAACCTTTTTTTACATTTTCTTCAGAGTGAAGGTTTATTGTTTCTCCAGAGTGGAGCATACATTCCGTTAAGATTCCTGTTTCATTAAAAGTCATGCCCTTAAAAAATACAGCCATAAGCCATGAAGACATCTGGTAGTCAGGAATGCTTCCGTCTGTGTAGCCTTTAATTAAAAATTCTATTTCTTCTCTTGAAAGTTCTTCGCCCTGTCTTTTTTTTATTATAATGTCTGCTGCCCTCATTTTATTTTCTCCGTAGTTTTGTAATTTTCACTTATAGTATATACAAAATAAGCTTATGTTTCCATATTAAGTTTATTAGCTTTTGAACCGCCTACAAAATTCCAGCTCCACTTTTTATGCTTTGCAATGGAGAAGAGCAGGCTTCTTCAATTAAGAAGTATAAGATTTTTTTTAATTCAAATACATCTTCCTCTGTAAGACTCAGGGTTCTGACTTTTTTAGGAGAAAGTGTATTTATTGCAGCTAAGTAGGTGAGTGCTGCTCCGCTGGCATTCAGGTTAAAGTTTGACTGAGTAAAACATTCTGAACACAAAAAACTATGAGTTTCAGGAGAGTAAAAAACTTTTTGTTCCGAGAGAAGTTTTTTTGAGCAGACAGAACATTCCGTTACATCAGGCTGTAAGCCCAAAAGACTTAGGTACCTCCACATAAAACGTAAAAGCCCCAGTCTTGCTTCCTTTTCGTCAGATTTTTCCATTCCATCAGTTAAAGCCTTTAAGAGAATGAATGCACTTTTGCTTTCGCCTGCACAGTGTGTTTTTATGATAAGTTCAGATGCAAGATTCGCAGCCCACATTTTAAAAAGATTTACTCTAAAACTTAAGTGGCAGCTTTTTACGTCAAAATCTGTTATTTTAACTGAGTTTTTAGAAGGAACGTCGTACAGCCAGATCGTTCCAGTGTTAAACGGCTGCACAAGTGACCTTAAAGAACTTTTGGGACCTCCGTAAAGCGTGCTGTAAAAAATGCCGTTTTCTGGAGAAAGAGCACAGACGCTTCTGTTGTTTTCGCCTTGTTCATGAACGGAAAGTATAATTGCTTCCGTACTTCTATTCCTCTCACCCATGGAAAAGAGTTTATCAGATTCCCCTGTTACTGTCAAAAGATACCTCCTTAATATTCCTCCACGATATATATAATGTTATTTTTTAGCTTATAAACGGTAAACTTTTTTTACAAAAAATTGACACTGTTAGCTTAAATGTGTTAAAATCTCCTAACTTTTTGGATAGAGGTATTTTAAATGATTTTTCCGCTGGAAGAACTTATTAGATTTAAGGGTGGCATGTATGAAATTTCTGTAGCAGCCAGTCGCCGTGCTTATCAGCTTGCTATGCTTCATGACTCAGAAGTAGAAGAACATGACGGAAAAGTTGTAAGCCTTGCAGCTCGCCAGCTTTTTACAAATGAAGTTCAGTATCGTATTGACGCACCTCAGAAATAAAAAATGCAAAACGGAGCTTGTCCTGTTATAGTGATTTTTGCTCCTACAGCTTGTGGAAAGACTGCACTGGTCGAAAAGCTTTTTGGCCAAAGCAGTCTTTATGCTTTTAAAGGTATGGCAGAAGCTGTAAGTGCAGACAGTCAGGCGGTTTACAGGTCTCTTAATATTGGAACTGCAAAGCCCACAGAAAATGAAAGAAAACAAATTCCCTATCACCTTATAGATATTGTAGATGCTGATGAGCAGTTTGGACTTGGCGATTTTTTACCGTCAGCAGATTCAGCCTGTAAAGAAATTCTAAGTCGAAATAAGGTTCCCATTGTGGTTGGAGGAACAGGCTTTTACATAAGGGCTTTTTTAATGGGACTTCCAAAAACTCCGGAAAGTGACCCTTCAGTTAGAGCCGGTCTAAAGGAGCGGATAGAAAAAGAAGGAAATTCTTCTCTTTATGAAGAATTAAAAAAAGTTGACCCTGCAACTGCAAATAGAATACATATAAACGATGCCTACAGAATTTGCCGTGCACTGGAAGTCTACTACACCTTGGGTAAGCCTTTAAGCTTATGCCGCGTGCCTGAAACTTTACGAAAAGACTTTAATTTCTGCACGATTGTCTTAGAACGCCCGAGAGAAGAGCTTTATAGCCGTATAGAAAAACGAGTAGAGGAAATGTTTTCTCAAGGACTCTGTAATGAAGTAGAAGAGTTAAAGAAAATGGGGTTTACAAAAGAAAGTCCAGGCATGAAGGCCATAGGGTATCATGAATTTTTTGAAGAAGATTCATTTTTAAGTGACGGCTCTTTAGATTTAGAATCTGTTAAGAAAAAAATCGTATTAAACAGCCGCCACTATGCCAAAAAACAGTACACCTACATTAAAGACATTCCAGATTCTCACATAATAAATGCCGACGATACGGAAGAAGCTTACCGCATTATTAAAGATTTTTTAGCGGAATCTCTATGGTAAAGACGGAACCTTTACCTTCTTCCGATTCAACTTTTATAGACCAGCCGTGAGTGTCTATGATTGTCTTTACGACAGAAAGCCCGATTCCAAATCCGCTCTCGCGCCTGGAGCTTGTTCCTCTGTAAAATAAATCCCATATATGCTCCAAGTCTTTTTGAGCAATGCCTTTACCCGTGTCTCCAATGCTTAAACTTGCTTTTTCCTCATCATGCCAGGCCTTTATAAAAATGCTGTCGCCTTCTTTTGTGTAGCGTAAGGCATTAGAAAGAATGTTTTCTACGGCACGGCCAAAAAGCTTTTTGTCCATTTGAACTTTTATGCCGCTTTCTAAATTTATTTTTGTAGAAATCTTTCTGTTGTATACGTCTCCTGCAGCCTGTGCACCCTGCGTAAATTCTGAGATTACAGTGTATAAATCTTCTTCTCCAAGAGTTTGCCTCCAGTCTGTGTTATTAAGCTTTACGTAGTTTATAAGGTCGTTAATCATTCCTTCAAGTAAATCTGCCTTTGTATGAATTATGGCAAGGCTCTTTTTTACGGAAGTCATGTCATTTACGACTCCGTCTGTAATGGCTTCTGTGTATCCTTTTATCAAGGCTACAGGAGTCCTTAAGTCATGGCTTATACCCATAATAAACTTTACGCGTCTTTCCTGGTCGTCTTTTAAAGATTCCCTCATTTTTTCCAAGCTTAAAGCAAGGTTTTTTAATTCATTCGGCATGTTCTTTTTTGCCGTTGCACTTATTGCGGTGTTTAATTCTCCTGAGGCAATTTTTTGAGTATCTCTTTCAATAGCTGTAATTGAAGAAGTAATATTTTTTAAAAGCGAAATAATTATGGTAATACAGGCGGCTTCAAAAACAATCAAAAATACAAAGGCGGGTAGCAAAAAGTGTCCTATACCAACTTTCCTTTTATCAGAAACAGGAGAGCGACTTATTACAAAAACTGTATCTGGAATTGTTTCATAGCCCCCTCTTATGTGCCTCTTAGAAGAAAATGGTGCCTGAAACTGATAGTTATATTTATTGTTTGTGCTGCGAATAAGGTCAAAAAGCTCATTCGGCGCTAAATGGCTGCCGGCTTTTAAATCTGTAAGATTAGAAATAATTACAGTCTGATTATAATAAACTGCAATTTGAACGTTAGGAGGAACATCTTTTAGCATTCGTTCTAGTTCATCCCAGTCGTCTTCCGTAAGCTTTATGCTCTCTATGCTGCGGACTTCCTTAAAGCTCTTTATTAAATACCTCTGCGGAGAAGTAAAGTAGTGGTAAAGAGGCAGACTCGTCGCACATAAAACAGGCAGGAGGGCAATACAGACTATAAGTAAAGAAAGCTGGGTTTTTATTTTCATTTCTGGCTTACCTTAAGAAATTTGTATCCCATGCCAAACATTGTCGTAATGTATTTTGGCTGAGCCGGATTTTCTTCAATTTTTTTTCTGAGACGCTGAATGTAAACTGCCACTGCCGTAATGTCGCCGTATTGAGACTTCCAGACATTATTGTAAATAACCTCAGGGCTTAAAGGTTCGCCTGCATGACGCACTAAAAACTCCAGGACTTCGTATTCTTTTGTAGAAAGCGGAATTTTTTCAGGCCCCTTCTTTAATACACAGCTGTTACAGTAAAGTGTGTAAGGTCCAAAGTTTATGGTTTCTTCTACAGATGCCTCTGTTGCAGTAAGTCGGTTAAGCTTAGCCTGAACACGGGCTACAAGAACGCGTGGGCTAAACGGTTTTGTTACAAATTCATCAGCTCCGTAGCCTAAGCCTGTAATAATGTCTTCGTCGGCATCGCGGGCACTAACAATGATTACTGGAATGGTTGCCTTGTAGTCTGCCCTGAACTGCTTTAAAAATTCCAGACCGCTCATGCCGGGCAGGTTTAAGTCCAGAAGAACTAAATCTGGAGTGTAGCCGCCTTTTAAAAGGTTTATTGCATCTTCTGCAGTTTCCGCACTCTGAGTTGTAAAACCTGCGTTTTCCATATACATACAAACAAGCTGTGACATTTCTATCACGTCTTCAATAACAAGAATTTTTCCTTTCATGCTTTAAAAGTAGCCCCATTTTTCCCGATTCGCAATATTTTTCTTGTTATATTTTCAAAGTATAACAAATTTTTATGGACTGCATGCCATAACGGCAGGAAGTTTACGCGTTAAAATATCTTACTGCTTTTTAAGCCCCGCTTTCCGCCGCTTCGGTCCTGCGGACAGCCTTCGGCTCGGCTTCAATCGGGTGTATGTTTAATAAGCCGTTTAAAAAGACCTCTTACTCTCTTTTTTTAATGTATTTATGTGCTTTATATGAACTTAAATTCAAAAAAAAATGCACAAAATTTGTCAAAAATACTTGACGGCAAACGCTTATCCGTTCATTATATAAGAATATGATAGAAGTGACCCGTTTAAATGGGAAAAAGTATTGGATTAATCCACATCAGATAGAAAATATGGAACAAAATCCAGACCTGACGCTTACACTCCTTTCGGGGAAAAAGGTTGTTGTAAGTGAAAGCCCGGAAGAGGTCATAAACAGAATAGTTAACTATCGCAAGCGTATTGGTAATTATTCACAGGAATTGTAAGTATCAAGCAAATTAAAAATAGTCGTGGGAGGATATTTTTAATATGGATATAGCAACCATTATCGGTTTCGTCGGTGGCATTGGCATGGTTTTCCTTGGTGTTTTTTCTGGCGGTTCTTCAATCATGAACATTATTGATATTCCATCAGTTATCATTACAATCGGTGGTTCTTATATGGCTTTGTTCGTTAGTTCACCGATGAACAAGGCTTTAGGTATTTGGGGTATTCTAAGCCGCTGTTTTAAAACCTATGACTACGGTGAAAAAACTGCCGTTCAGAACATGGTAGCCCTTTCAGAAAAAGCCCGCCGCGAAGGTATCTTAGCTTTGGAAGAAGGTTTGGATGACTTGGATGATGCATTCTTAAAGGAAGGCTTGCGTCTTATGGTTGACGGTAACGATGCTTCGGCAATCAGGGCAATCCTGGAAAACGAAATGGCCCAGGCAGAAGCCCGTCACATGGAATGGGCCGGCGTTATGACGCAGTGGGCAGGTTATGCTCCTGGTTGGGGTATGATGGGTACCGTTATCGGTCTTATTGGTATGCTTCAGAACCTGGAAGATAAAAGCTCCCTCGGTCCTAACATGGCTGTTGCCCTTATTACAACGTTGTATGGTTCAATGATGGCAAACTGGCTCTTTGGTCCTCTTGCTACAAAACTCATCGCTCAGAATACTGCAGAAATGAACTCTAAAGAAATGGTTCTTGAGGGAATACTTTCCATTCAGACTGGCGACAACCCTCGCATTTTGGCTCAAAAGCTTCTTACATATTTGGATCCTAAAAGTCGTAAGGCTATTGAAGCAGACGTTCTTAAAGACTAAAAAGGACTGTAAATATGGCAAAAAAAGAAAAAAAAGAACCGGACAAGCCGTCAACCGCGTGGCAGGGTACTTATGGCGACATGATTACACTCATGCTCTGCTTCTTCGTTATGCTTTATGACCCTTCAGAAACAGATGCTGTTCAGATGGCTGCTTTACAGGCTGCAATTTCCAATAATAACACTGGTGGAGAAATTTCTTTAAGTCCGGGAAGCCTTGCTACATTGGGTAACGTAGTAAGCTCTCTTCCGTCAATGGAAAAAGGAAGGGCTTTGGGAAACGCAAAAAAGAAGGCTGTTTCCAGTTTTGCACCGGACATCAAATCAAATAAAATAACAATTACAAGTGACGAAAGAGGTCTCGTAATTACTCTTGCAAGTGATGCATTCTTTAAAGAGGGTAGCGCAGAGCTTAATATAGACGAAACAAGGGAAACCCTTCTTAGAATTGCACGCTTTTTTAATGACCCGGAACTTCAAAAGCAGGAGAGACGCTGGAGAATAGAAGGTCACACAGATTCAACTCCTGTAACTGCAGGTGGAGAGTTTAAAAGCAATTGGGAGCTCAGTGCGGCCCGTGCTGCAAATGTCCTTCACTACTTAAGTGATTTTGGCGTAGATGAAAAACGTTTTTCAATTGCAGGTTACGCGGACACAAGACCTAAATTTGAAAACAATACCGCAGAAGGTAGAGCCTATAACAGGCGTGTAGATGTAATTTTGTTAGATGACGGACATTTTTAAGGGGTTAGAAAGTCTTAGTGCTAAACTCAATAAAAAAAATGTCGATATTAATTTTAGAAAGTTTTAACTTGGAGGAATATATAATATGGCAGACGAAGATGCAGGCGACTTAGATGGCGACATGGGTGCTGGTTCCGGTGGCGGAAAAAAAGGTGGCCTTAAGGGTGTTCTTCCGGGGCTTTTAAAATGGATTTTAATTGGTGTTGCAGCCGTTATTCTTATTGTCACTATAGTTGTTATTACAACAATTATTCTTAATAAAGCAGGTCCAAAGCAGACTGCTTTACCGGTTAGTGAAGAATATACAAGTCAGAGAGAGGAATATGACTGGTATACTTCTATAGATCAGATTCGTACTACGACAAGCGATCCTGTTCCTGCGAGTGTTGCAGTTACAATTGCTTTGGGGTACAAAAAAGATGACAAAGCTGCTTCTACAGAAATTACTTCTCGCCGTATAGAGATTATAGACTTCTTGCGGCGTTTCTTCTCTGAACAGACAGTAGAGTCTTTAAAGCCTCAGAATGAAGAGGTAATTAGACAAAAAATCAGAGATGGAATTAACGAAGATATTTTGAATAACGCTCGTATAAGAGACGTTCGCTTTACAGCAAAGGATGTTGTGCAGCAGTAGCACAATTATTATAAGGTGGAATAGAACATGAATGAAGTTCTGTCACAGGACGAAATTGACCAGCTTCTCCAGGCTATAAGCTCAGGCGATCAGGAAACTGACGACTTTAAGCCGGTTAGTGACACTAGACGTATAAAGATTTATGACTTCCGTCGTCCGGATAAGTTCTCAAAGGAACAGATCCGTACGGTCAGTAACATGCATGAAACTTTTGCACGTCTTACGACTACAAGCCTTTCTGCTCAGCTCCGTACGTTAGTTCATGTTCACGTGGCCAGCGTAGATCAGCTTACTTATGAAGAGTTTATTCGTTCTATCCCAACTCCGACAACGCTTGCCGTTATAAATATGGATCCTTTAAAGGGTAATGCCGTTTTGGAAATTGCTCCTGAGATCACATTCATAATGATTGACCGTCTTTTCGGTGGCTCTGGAGATACAGGTGGCAAAGTAAACCGTGACCTTACAGATATTGAACAGTCCGTAATGGAAGGCATTATAGTTCGTATTTTGGCAAACATTCGAGAGGCTTGGACTCAGGTAATAGACTTAAGACCGCGTCTTCAGCAGATTGAAACAAACCCTCAGTTTGCCCAGATTGTTCCGCCTAGCGAAATGGTTATATTGGTAACACTGGAAATTAAAATTGGTGAGGAAGCAGGTATGATGAATATCTGTATTCCCTACATTACAATTGAACCTATTGTTTCAAAACTTTCCAGTCAGTTCTGGTTTAGTTCTGTACGTCGTTCTTCTACAACTCAGTATTTGGGTACCTTAAAAGAGAAGCTCAGTGACGTAGAAATGGAAGTAGTTGCAGAAGTTGGAACAATAAATGTACCGATACGCGATGTATTAAATTTGCGTGTTGGAGATATAATCAGATTGAATACTGTTCGTGTAGGAGAACCTCTTACACTGAACGTAGGAAATAGAAAAAAGTTCTACTGTCAGGCAGGTAATGTCGGCAAAAAAATGGCCGTACAGATTATTGGTAAGCTTGAACAGAAAGAAGATGGTGAATTTGAAGAATTAACCGCAGAAGGAGAAGAATCTATATGAGCGAAGGATCTATATCTCAGGAAGAAATTGACGCATTGCTTAGTGGCGTAGACATGGGTGGTCTTAGCTCTGGAGGAAGCTCCACGAGTGAAAGTTCTGCCGAAATCGACATAAAAACTTTGCAGGATTTTTCTCTTAAAATAAAAGATAAGCTTGCCGGTGTTCTGTCTAATATGACAGAAAAAGATGCCTCAGTAGGGGAGCCGACGGTTGAAGCCTGTGGCCGTGATCAGCTTCTGGCAAAAGTTCCGGAAATGGTTATAGCTGTAATGGCAGACTATTCTGCAACGCTTTCCGGCGACCATCTCTTTATTATGTCTACAGAGTTTGCAACAAAACTTGTCGGTCTAATTAACAAGGAAGAAAATCCTACCTTGGATGATATGGGGCTTTCTGTTATAGCAGAGGTTGTTTCATCTCATTCCGGTGCAGAAATTACAGAGCTTAGTGCAGGCGGTAAGCTGCCCGGACTTGCAACAAATCCTCCGGAAGCAGTAAATCAGCCTAAGGCAATGGTCAGAATGCCACAAGGTACGTTTGCATTGTTTACATATCCGGTTACTTTAGACGGAGAGGCTTTTACCCTTTGGGAAGCCGTTAATTCTTCTGTTGCAGACGGTATGGCTACAGCTTTGGGCGGTGGCACAAAGGCAGCTCAGGCAGCCGTTCAGGCTTCCATGGGCTTTTCTCAGCAGCCTGTTGCAAATGCCTCTATGGGTGGCGGCATGAATATGGGCGGCATGGGAATGCAGCAGATGGGCGGCATGAACATGGGTGGCATGGGCCAGATGGGAGGCATGAATATGGGCGGCATGGGAATGCAGCAGATGGGCGGTATGAACATGGGTGGCATGAACATGATGGGTGGAATGATGCAGCCTCCTCCAAACGTACAGTCTCTTTCTTTCCCTAATCTTCAACAGACTACAGGAAGCGGGGCTGAAGGAAACATAAGCCTTATTATGGACGTCTTTATGGAAATGACCGTAGAATTAGGTCGTACCAAAAAGACTATAAAAGATATTTTAGGAATGGGTGAAGGTACCATCATAGAGCTTGATAAGCTTGCCGGTGAACCTGTTGACATATTAGTAAATCATAAGCCAATTGCAAAGGGAGAAGTTGTTGTTATTGACGAAAACTTTGGTGTTCGTGTAACAGAAATTCTTCCTGCAATCGAGCACGTTACATCTTCTATGTAATTGACTCGTAATGTTATTGGGTGGGGGAACATACGAAATACTCTAAGATTTTTGCACTCCTGATGCTGTTTTGCGTTTTCGGAGTGCAGCATGTCTTTTCACAAGATTCTGAATCTTCTCAAAAACAGACTGTTACTTCTTCAATTGATGAAACTCAAATTCAGCTTACAGATTCTTCAACTGTAACTGACAATGCAAATTTTTCCAGCGGCTCCGGTGGTCTTTGGGTTTTTGTTAGAATGATAATAGTTCTCTTAATTGTAATAGCTGCAATTTATTTTGTTTTTCGTTTCTTAAGAAAAAAAACAATGCCGGAAGAAACCTCTTCTGAACCGGATCCTTTTTTGCGACGTGTTTCTTCAATAAGTTTAGGACAAGGGAAATCGGTTCAAATAGTTTCTCTTATAGACAAGGCTTACATTCTTGGAGTTACAGATAGTTCCATAAACCTTATTTCTGAAGTTACAAATGAAGAGCTTATTCAGGATATGAATGTTTATGCTGACAAAAATGCCGGTATAAAAAAACCAAGAACATTTGATGAGCTTTTAGAAATTTTTATGCCTAAAAAGAAGTCTCGTGTTTCCAATGTTTATGATGATGGCGGTGCATCAAGAATTATTGACTCCCTAAAAAATAAACATCTTTCTGAAGAAGAAGAAAGCAGTGAGGAGTCTTAATGAAAAAAAGATTTTTAGTTTTTCTTCTTGCATTTTTACCTTTGCTGGCTTTTTCTCAGTCTAACTCTTCGTTTCCTCAAGGTTCTGCCCAGGGAAATACACAGATGAGCCAGGGGGTTACTGGAGTAAATTTTCCGAATATAAGCATTAATGCAACAGCTCCCCAGACAGGGCATGAGGTTGCGTTTAGCGTTCAGCTTTTGGTTTTACTTACTCTCTTAACGTTGGCTCCAAGTATTTTAATATTAGTCACCTGTTTTTTACGCTTTTCTATTGTTTTAGATTTTATAAAAAGAGCTTTAAGTTTACAGCAGGTTCCTCCTACTGCCGTTTTAAATGGAATCGCACTTTTTATGACCTTATTTTGCATGTGGCCGACTTTTAAAACTGTTTATGATGAATCCTTTAAGCCCCTTTCTGATAATCAGATTACGCTTACAGAAGCTTATGAAAATGCAGAAAAACCTATCCGTATGTTTATGTATACACAAATGCAGGATGACACTTCTTACATTGCGACTTTTATGAATATGGCCCATCTGGATAAGCCAAATACTCTTGCAGATGTTCCAACATATATTTTAATTCCTGCATATATTTTACATGAACTTACTGTAGCTTTTAAAATAGGCGTCTTGCTTTACATTCCGTTTATTGTAATAGATATGGTTGTAGCAAGTATTCTTATGAGTATGGGTATGATGATGCTGCCGCCTGTTCAAATTTCCATGCCGTTTAAGCTTATGCTTTTTGTATTAGTTGACGGATGGGGACTTTTAACAGGTCAGCTTTTTCAGAGTGTAATTCATTAATTTTTTTAGTGATGGGAGAAATAAATGGGATTAAACAGAATTGTAGGTATTATGCAACAGGGAATATGGCAGGTATTTAAGCTTACTGCTCCAATTTTAGGCTCTGCTTTATTAATCGGTCTTGTGGTTGCAATTTTTCAGGCAACAACTTCCATTCAGGAACAGACTTTAACTTTCTTGCCGAAGCTTTTAATCATACTTCTGATGCTTGCTCTTTTAGGCGGCTGGATGTTTTCTTCTATGGCGGGGTATACGGTTGATGTGTTTCGTCTTATCCCTCAGATGGCAAAGTAGGAGAAGTGTGTTTTTTATATGCTGGAGAGCATTGTTTCAGAAGCTCCTGTTTTTTTGCTTGTAGCTTCCCGTACATTTGCATTTATCCTCACCTTACCGCTTTTTTCTTCGCGTAATATTTCTAGAATTGCAAAACTGGCGTTAACAGGATACATGGCATATTTTATATTTCCTCAGGTTTCTCTTATTTCCGGCTCTTTTGCTCCTTATGCAGACTACATTCAGAGTGACGGTTCTTTTACTTTAGAATACGTTTTGCTTCTTTTGGGAGAAGGTTTAATTGGTATTGTTTTAGGCTTTTTTATTCAGATTATATTTGCATCATTTAGCACGGCAGGACAATTTTTTGCTTTTCAGATGGGCTTCAGTGCGGCAGAAGCTTATGACTCCCTTAACCAGGTAGAAAATCCTTTAATGGGTCAGTATTTAAATTTAATTGCAATGCTCATATTTTTGCAGAATCATTGGTTCCAGGAATTATTTTTAGGCGGATTAGTTACAAGTTTTAAATCTTTAAATGCATTTGCTATTGTAAATCACAGTGAAGAATTAATGCATTTTATGCTTTCAGGTCTTAGTTCTCTGTTTGTAAATGCATTTACTATAGCTCTTCCAATAATGGCAACACTTTTTTTAATAAATGTTACAGTTGGAATTCTTGCAAAGGCTGCTCCTCAAATGAACTTGCTTTCAGAAGGATTCCCGATTCTTATGCTCACATCATTCTTTGTAATTACTCAGCTTATGCCATACATGTGTGAATTTTTTACATCGAGTTTTGTTCAGGGCTTTCATCAGATGGAGCGGCTGTTCCTTCGTTTGGGAGGGCAAATTTTATGATAAGGTTTTGTTCTCCTTCTAAGCAGATTATAAAAGCTGTGCCGTTAAATTTTTCTGTAGTCCCTCAAATAGATTTGCAATGGTTTGCTGCAGAAGATGAAGGAAGAACAGAAGACCCAACAGAAACTAGGTTACGAAAAGCTCGTGAAGAAGGTCAAATTGCTAAAAGCCAGGAATTAAACGGAGCTTTAGTATTTCTTTTTACAGTAGTCCTCTTAATTGCACTGGCTCCGTGGATGGAAAATAAATTTAAAGAGATTCTTATTTTTTACTTTAACAATATACTTTCTCCTCATGTAGATGACAGCCGCTTTTTTTATGCATTTGCCCGTTATTTCTTGCTTTTAGCCATACCTTTTTCTGTTGTCGGTGCCATAGCTGGTATTGCTGCTAATTTAATTCAGAATAAAGGTTTTATTTTTACTCTAAAAACCATTCGGCCTAACTTTAAAAAGATTGTTCCTGATTTTATTAAATATTTTAAAAATACAGTTTTCTCACTAAAGGGACTTTTTAACATTGCAAAATCAATTGGAAAAGTTACCGTTATTGCCTTAGTAGCTTATGCTCTTATAAAAAAAGATTTGGATACAACTCTTACATTTTTAAAGACTGCAGGTCCTGAATCTGCCGTGCATCAAGTTGGACTAATGGTTTCTAAGCTTTTGGTTATTTGTGCAGTCATTCTTTTGGGAATAAGTATTCTTGACTACCTTATGCAGCGCAGGACTTTCAAAGAAGAAATGAAGATGAAAGTTCAGGAAGTAAAAGAAGAAATGAAAGAGCAGGAAGGAGACCCTGTAGTAAAAGGGCATCTTCAGCAGGCTCAAAGAGAACTTTTAAGTCGCAATATGCCTCAAGCTGTTAGAGAGTCTGATGTTGTTATTACAAACCCTACGCATTATGCGGTTTCTTTAAAATATGGAGAAGATTACGAAGCTCCTGAAGTTACTGCGAAGGGTGTTGATAATACGGCTTTAACAATAAAGAAAATTGCAAAAGAAGCGGATGTTCCAATCATAGAAAATAGACCTTTGGCTCGTTCACTCTATGCAGAAACGCAAATTGGTGATATAATACCTGTGTCATATATGGCAATTATTGCTAACATATATGCACAGATTGGATACATGGATAAAAAACAAAAAAAAGCATAAAATGCTAAAAGCCTTATGGGGATAGGGCTAAATAAAAAAAAGTGGGTGGGGACTCATGTCAGAAGCTCAGGCTAGTGTTGAAAGCTCAAAGATTTCTAGCGGAAAATTTTTTTCCGTTTTAAGCGATCATATATTTGCAGTTGCAGTTATTGTTGTAATTCTTTTTATGTTTATTCCTCTTGGAAAAGTTGCAATAGACATAGCTATGGTTTTAAATCTTGCCATTTCTTTTATTATTCTTTTAACAGTTATTTATTTACGTCGTTCGGCTGATTTTTCTACATTCCCACAAGTAGTTTTGTTTGCAACGCTTTTTGGACTTGCAATAAACATTTCATCTACCAGAAACATTTTAATTCATCCTGTTGTAGGCTCTAGCGGTCGCTTAAATATGAACGGTCAGAGTGAAATGGTTCAAACTTTTGCAAATATTGTAGCCGGTGACAATGTTGTAGTCGGTTTTATAATTTTTATAATTCTTATAGTTGTTCAGATGCTTGTTGTAACAAAGGGTGCTGATCGTGTAACAGAAGTAAGCGCCCGCTTTACACTGGACGCAATGAACAACAAAATGTTTGACATTCAAAATGACCTGAATGCAGGCCTTATTACAGATGAAGAAGCCAAAAGAAGAAAAGCTCTCTTAAACCAAGAAATAGGTTTTTATTCAGCGATGGACGGTTCTTCTAAGTTTGTAAGTGGAAACGTTAAAGCTGGTATTTTTATAACTGTTGTTAACCTTATCGGTGGAATCATAACCGGTATGATTGCAGGGCTTGGACCCATGGACGCCTTAAATGCCTATGCAAAGCTTACAATAGGCGACGGTCTTATGAGTCAGCTTCCTGCTTTAATGTTATCATTTGCGACAGGTCTTCTTGTAACAGGTAATAGTGGTAGTAATGAGTTCTTACCTGACGAAATCAAAAAGCAGTTCTCTATCGACGGAACAATTTATATTATTGTTGGTGCAACCCTTGCCGTTATGGGACTTGCATTCCATAATTCTTCTGCGTTCATCCTTATCCCGGGTGGAGCTTTACTTATTTTCTTTGGTATTAGAATGAAACGCGTAGAAGATCAGAAAAAAGAAGCAGAAAAAATTAAAGCGGAAACGGCTTTATCTTCTAAGCAAACAGGTTCTTCTCCAGATGAAATTTCTCCTTTGGTCACTCCTGATGCTCTTTCCTTGGACTTAGGTTATGCCCTTATTCCTCTTGTAGATAAAGATAAGGGGGCTGAGCTTCTTGAGAGAGTTACAAAAATCAGAAAGGAACAGGCTTTAGACTTAGGTCTGGTTGTCCCTCCTATACGTATCAGAGATAGCATGGCCTTAGACCCTGAACAGTATTCGTTTAAAATCCGCGGCATAGAAGCAGGTTCAAGCCATCTAAAGATCGGTTACTATATGTGTATAAATATGGGGCCTGTTCCTAAAAATATGGAGCTTACAGGAGAAGCTACAAAGGATCCCGCCTTTGGAATGGATGCCATTTGGATTCCAGAAAGCAAGCGCCAGGAAGCCGAACGGGCTGGTTATGCAGTTATTGACCCTCCGACAATTATAGCAACTCATCTTACAGAAATTATTCGTAAGCATGCTGCAGAAATCCTAAGCAGGCAGGAAGTAAGTTCAATTATAACTAAGCTGAAAGAAACAAATCAGGTTGTTGTAGACGAAGTTACAAGTGGTGAATATAAGTTCTCTTATGGCGAGATTGAGGCTGTCCTAAGAAATCTTTTGAGCGAGCAGGTAAGCATACGCAATATGGTTACAATTTTAGAAACTTTAGGTGACTACGGAAAGTATACTCATGACCCTTATGTGCTTACAGAAAAGGTAAGGGAAGCCTTGGGGGCTCAAATTTGTTTGCAGTATGCGGACGAAAATAAAGTTTTAAATGTAATAACAATTTCTCAGTCTTTATGTGAGATGATTTTAAGCCATGGTGTTTCTGATCAGCCGGGTAAAAAGCCTTTCGTTGCTTTTGATCCGGTTGATGGCCGTAAATACATAAATGCCATGTCGTCAACAATAGCTCAGGTGCGTGAAAAAAATTATTATCCGGTTATCCTGTGTCCATCAGAAGTGCGTATGCTGGTAAAGTCCAGCATAGAAAGGGAACTTCCTGGTGTAGTTGTAATTTCTCATTCAGAAGTTCTTTCAGCCGGAGCAGAAATAAAGATAAACAGTATTGGAGAAGTAAATGCAATATAACGAAAGGGCAGAAACAATTTATAAAGTAACAGCTCCTACTTTAGATGCTTGCAGGCAGAAGCTTTATAATAAGTATCAGACTAATTATGAAATTATTAACTTTAAGCCTGTACTGAAAGGCGGGTTTTTAGGGCTTTTTCAGCGTCAGTTTGTTGAGGCAGAATATATGCTTTCGCAGCGTCAAACTCTTGATAAGCATGTTTCTCAAGTTAAAAACACTGTTCCTCCGAATGTTTCTAGAATGCAGGAATCAGCCTCAGAGCCTTCCGTAAAAGATTTGTTCTTAAAAAACAGAGATTCCATCTTGCAGAGTGCGGGAACTTCTTTAACAACAAATCTTCAGCTTGGAAATCTTTCTAAGCAGCTTGAAAAGGTAAATGAAAAATTAGATGCAATGAGTCATTCTTCTGCTCAGACAGAAAAACATGAAAGCATAAAGAAAATAGAAGAGCTCTTATATCAGAATGAATTTACAAAAAGCTATATAGATAAAATTTCAGAAAAACTCCGTTCGGAATTCAGCCTAGATGAATTAGATGATTTTGACAGAGTTTCCACAAGGGTTGTTGACTGGATTGGTAAAGATATTCAGATTGCAGAAGAGGAGCCTGTCAGACCTCCTCGTGTAATTGTTATAGTTGGTCCTACAGGTGTTGGAAAAACTACTACAGTTGCAAAGATGGCTGCGGAAATGTATAAGGTTGGTAAGGTTTCCGGGGATGCAGCTAAGCAAAAAAAGATTCGCTTTATCTCCATAGACACAATTCGTGTGGCAGCTGCAGAACAGCTTAAGCATTGGGGCGAACTTATGCAGATGTCTGTTGAATCTTGCGAAGACCCCGAGCAGTTAAAAGAACTTTATGAAAGCTATAACGAAGATTATGACTATCTTTTCATAGACACGTCCGGATATTCTCCTAATGATCTGGAAAATATTGCAAAGCTTCACAAGTTTCTAGATGTAAAGGGAATGAAAGCAAATATTTTTCTTGCAGTTACTGCAGGTTCAAAAGCAAAAGATTTAGAAAATATAATCCGTAATTATGAATCATTTAATTTTAAGAGCGTGATTGTAACAAAGTGTGATGAAACAACTTGTTACGGAAGCCTTATTTCTGTTCTCTCAGAAAAAAGAAAATCAATTTCCTGGGTAACAAACGGGCAATATGTTCTTAACTCTTTAGATAGAGCTCATCCAATCCGATTTTTAAAATGTCTGGATGGCTTTAAAATAGACAGACAACACTTAGAAGACGTTTTCGGTCCGCTCCCAGAGCGAAAAATAAATCCATAAAAACGTTTGTGAGGAGAAATATAAAATGGAAGATCAGGCAAGAGAATTAAGAGCTTTAATGCAGGGCAATAACGCAGAGGGGGCCGGCAGTTACGAAAAAAAAGACCACAAAACCCGTATTATTGCCATAACAAGCGGTAAGGGTGGTGTAGGAAAGACAAACCTTGCTGTAAATATGGCTATAGCTTATGGACAGCTTGGTAAGAAGGTAATCCTCATTGACGGTGACTTAGGTATGGCGAACGTAAATGTTTTGCTGAATGTTGTGCCTCAATACAATCTGATGAATGTTATAAATCATCAAAAGAAGATGAGCGAAATTATTTTGGATACAGAATTTGGAATTCGCTTTATTGCAGGTGCTTCCGGTTTTTCTAAAATTGCAAACCTTTCAAAAGAAGAATTAGATTACTTTGCTCATGAATTTGCTTCTCTTTCAGATGCAGATATTATAATCATTGACACAGGGGCCGGAGTAGCAAATAATGTTTTGCAGTTTGTTGCTGCAGCTGATGAAGTTTATGTTGTTACAACACCAGAGCCTACTGCAATTACAGACGCTTACGGAATTATAAAAATTATTACAACAGAACTTGTTAATCGCGAAATAAATTTAAAGCTTTTGGTCAATCGTGTACGTTCTGCTGATGAAGGTAAACGCATTTCTGAACGTATTATAACTATAGTTGGTCAGTTCTTAAATTACAAAGTTGACTATATAGGTTTTGTTTATGATGATCCTGTAGTGCAGGCAAGTGTTATTAGACAAAAGCCTTTTATAGTTGTAAACCCAACTTCTAAACCTGCAACATGCTTAAAGCATATTGTAGGCAGAATTGAAAAAACTGATCTTGGAAGTAATGCTGGAGTTTCAAATTTCCTTAAAAAATTCCTTGGAGGTAAAAAAAATTAGGAAAATTTACTTCTAAACTTGACCTGAATGGTTTTTTGCCTTAATCTTATAGTATAGGTAAAAATGGGAGGAAATTTTATGCTGAAACCGAAGACAATTGTTATATCCTCTGTTTCAGGACTTGTACTTTCTTTCCTTATCAGCATTATTTCAACGCATAATTTTGGCTGGTCGCTTTTGAGGGCTTTAATTTTTGCGGTAATTTTTGGCGGTCTTTCAGTTGGAATAAGTTTTCTGAATGAAAAATTTCTTGCAACTGATGACTCTTCTTCTTTTTCGGAAGAGCAAAAGGAAGGTCAATCAACTTCAGCTCCTGTTACGGGCAGTAAGGTTGATATAACTATTGATGATGAGCGGCTTACAGATGATGGCGACGGACCTAAATTTGATGTTGCAGGTAATACGATGGCTTTAGGTGGAGGCACTAAAGTTTCATTATCTTCTAGCGTTGAGTCAACTTCTCCTATGGAGAATGTTGCTTCTCCTATAGAGAATGCTGCTTCTCCTATAGAGAATACTGCTTCTCCTGACGCGGAGACAGCTTTTGTTCAGGCAGAAGCCAGTCAGGAAGATGATATGGATCCGTTAAAGCCTAAAAAAGAGCCATTTAAGCCTATTGAGTTAGGAGTTCCT
Organism: uncultured Treponema sp.; assembly: GCA_937877515.1. Lineage (GTDB taxonomy): Bacteria > Spirochaetota > Spirochaetia > Treponematales > Treponemataceae > Treponema_D. The sequence continues at coordinate 14,076 of CALFIX010000031.1, read as the reverse complement.
GTTGCTGAAAGCTCTGTAGAAGAGACTTCTACTGCAAAAGCCCCTTCTCAAGTTATGGCTGAGCAAAATAAGGCTAGTGCAGAAGTAAGTGAAAAAAAGCTTGCTTCTAAAGAACTTTCACAGGCTGAACGTATAGCTCAGAGAGCAGCAGAACGTGCGGCAGATATGAAAGAAATAGATAGCCTTCCAGATATTGGAGACGCTCCTATAGATTCATCTGATGAAGTTGTAGGAGACATTATAAAGGATAGTGAGTTTGCTGAATCTGGTACTGTAGACGCAGAGAAAGACAAACGAATTTCCATGGTTGATGGTTCAAAGGCAAAAGATCATGACACAGAAACCATGGCAAAGGCTATCCGGACTTTATTAAAAAGAGAAGAATAAAGTTATAAAGGCTTAAAAAGGGTGGGGAGAATGGGAATCTCTTTAGACGAAAAAACAGAAGAAGAATTGTGGCGAGAGTTTAAAAAAACTAAATCTCCTGCAATTCGTGATAAGCTTATCAGACAGTATATGCCGCTTGTAATGTATGTAGCAGGCAAAGTTGCTACAGGCATGCCGGATAATGTTGAGTATGATGATTTAGTTGGCTTTGGACAGTTTGGTCTTTTAGATGCCATTAATAAATTTGACCTGGATAAAAATGTAAAATTTAAAACTTATGCTGTAACCCGTATTAGAGGTGCAATTTTTGATGAATTAAGAGAATTAGACTGGGTTCCTCGTAGTGTACGTCAGAAATCACGCGAAATAGAAGATACCATTGTAGAGCTTGAAGCAAGGCTTGGTCGTACGGCTAGTGATGCAGAAATTGCAGAAGCAATGGGTATGACAGAAAATGAATATCAGACTACAGTTATGAAAGTCAGCGGTACAAGTGTTCTTTCATTAAACGATGTCTGGTATTCTGGAGACGATTCTGATCACATGTCAATCGGTGATAGCATTGAAGCTCCTAATTCATTAAATCCGGATGTAATTGTAGAGAGAGAAGAAGTAAGAAAAGTTATTATTCAGGCTATAAATGAACTTCCAGAAAATGAAAAAATGGTCATAGTTCTTTATTATCATGAAGATTTAACCTTTAAAGAAATTGGACAGGTCTTAAATGTTAGTGAAAGCCGTATAAGTCAGCTTCACTCAAAGGCAAACCTTCGTTTAAGGGCAAAGCTTACAAGCATTAGAAAGGGTATTTTCTAGGGGGCAAAATGGTAACTCTTGACGTCATTCGTCTGGACATGGAAAAACAGCTCAAGGCAGATAGAGAAATAAAAACCATTGAAGTTCAAGCAGATACTTTAGAGGAATGTCTTTCTGATGCAGCAGTTCAATTAGAATCTACAGTTCCAAATCTTGAATACGAAGTTTTAGAGAAAGGATTTTCAGGAATATTGGGACTTGCAAAGAAGCCTTGGAAAATAAAAGTTTACGAAAATCCGGAAGCAATTAAAGAAAAGCAGAAAAAAATTCAAGAAGGTATTTTCTCCGACGACGAATTGGAAGAAGAAGAAAAGATTGTCGACCGCGATGGAATTTTTTATGTACACAGGTTTTCTTCACATATCTTCCTCAAAGTTATTTTACCAGAAGGAAGCGGAAAGCCAGTTGACTATAACGACATTATTGACAAATGTAAAAGACCAGATACTCTCAGCGTAGAAGAAGAACAAATAAAGACTCTCGCTCTAGAAGGAACAGAAAATTCTTACATAGAAGTAGGCGAGTATCAGAGGGAAGCCGCGGGAGATGCCGTAATGGCACTTGATGTTGCAAAAGATGAGATGTCTGCTTCTATAAGTGTTTCGCCTCCGTCTGGAAGCGGGGCAGAGATAAGCCGCGAGCAGATTCTTAATGCCCTGAAAACTCAAGGTGTTGTCGCAGGTATCAGCGATGAAAAAATTGAAGCTTATCTAGATAACCCTGTATATAATCAGCCTTATGTTGTTGCAGAGGCCATAGCGCCTGTAGATGGCCGTGATGCCTATATAGCATACAACTTTGAAACTGACCATACAAAAATGCGCTTAAAAGAATCAGAGACCGGTCAGGTAGACTTTAAAGAGCTTAATCTTATTCAAAACGTTGTTGAGGGACAGCCTCTTGCTCAGAAAATGCTTCCACAGCGGGGAAAGGGTGGCAAAACCATTACAGGTCGTTATCTGGAAGCTAAAAACGGCAAAGATATTACCGTTCAGCTTGGACAAAACGTTAAATTTGATGTTGACGGCAGAACCATTGTTGCAGAAAAAAATGGTCAGGTAATGCTCGTTAACGGAAAAATTACTGTAGAAGAAATTTACGAAGTTCCTGGTGTTAATATTAAAACCGGTAACATTACATTCATGGGTACAGTTATTTGCCGTGGCAACGTAGAAGACGGCTATAATATTAAAGCTGACGGTAATATAGAAATTTACGGTTCTGTAGGTAACTGTCAGATAGAAGCTGAAGGCGACATTGTTATTGCTCAAGGTGTAATGGGACGTGATGAAGGTAAGATTACAACTCCAAAATCTGTCTGGGCTCGCTTTATTCAGAATGAAACTGTAAATGCCGGTGAATACATAATTGTAAATGATAACATTATGAACAGTCAGATTACGGCTAAGAAAAAGATTTTGCTTAAGGGGAAGCGTGCTCAGATTACAGGTGGACATTTGTTTGCAACAGAGGAAATTTCTGCAAAAAATATTGGAAGTCCCGGCGGTGGTACGGAAACTGTTCTTGAAGTCGGTATTGATCCGGAAAAGAAGCAGAGACTTATGGAGCTTCAAAGTTCTCAAGCAGATTTAATAAAAGAGTTAGAAGAATTAGACTTAAATATTTCTACTCTCGAAAATCAAAAGAAGATTCGTCGAACCCTTCCAAAAGAAAAGGAAGACAACTTAAAGAGCCTTATGATGCGTAAGGGCGAGATTGTAGATTTAAGTGATCAGATGTCTAAAGAAATAACAGAAATTCAGGAGCGTCTTGCAGAATTAAAGACTGTTGGCAGGGTAAATGCGAGTGGTACAGTTTATGCAGGAACAAAGATTTTTGTTAGAGACGAAAAAGATGAAGTGAAAAGCGACTGCAAAGCTGTCTGTTTCTACTACGAGAATGGATTTGTTCGTCGCGGTAAGTTTGATGCATCTCAGGTAACTACAGACGTGGAGGCTCCGGATGGCATTACAACCAATTGATTTGTCTACTGTTTATTCACAGATGGATAAGGTTGCAAAGTATAATGCTTCTCAGGCTCAGAATACTCAGATAGTTTCTGAGCTTTCTCAGGAGCGTTTTTCTCAAGAGAATTTACAAAAAGCCCATACTGTTTCTGAAGCTGCAAAAAATGAAGCAGATTCTCCAAAAATAAAAAATGACGCACATGGTTCTTCACAAAATGCTCCTTATGGGAACAGCAGACGGAAGTCTCAAAAAGAAGAGGAAAATTCTAAAAAAGTTGTGCAAATTACAGACCCCAGGCTTGGTCAGCACATTGATATAACGAGATAAACTATGCCGATTGTAATTATTGCGTTTTTACTGACAGCTTTTAATATAGTAATGTGGGTTATCTTTGCATTACGTTTTAAAAAGCTTTTTTCTACAGATGATATTTTAGAGCGCACTCGAAAAGAAATAAAAGAAATGCTTAGCGATATAAATCGTACGGCTGACAGAAATATTCTTTTAATTGATGAACGCATTAAGCAACTGAAAGCTGTATCTGCAGAGGCAGACAGGCATCTTGGAATATTAAAAAAAGAACTTGCAAAAGTAGAAAGTACCCAGGCTTTTGAAGCAAAGCTGGAAGCTGTAAAAAAGTCTCAGGAAGAAGAATTTTCATCAAAGAAAAATAAAGTTAGTTCTGTCCCGTCTAAAAGTAAAACAGCAAGTCTGACAAGCCGTTATATGCAGGGAGACCTGTTTATAACTGAAAAGGCCAGGGAAGAATTAAGTATAGCTGGTGAAAATGCACTTCAGGAAGAGGGTACTTTAACTAAAAATGCAGAAAGAATTCGCCTTATTCCCATTGTAGAGCCGGAAATTTTTACTCAAGAGAAGATGATAGAAGTTAAGGAAAAAAAAGATTTTAGAGCTATGGTAAAGGAGCTTCATGATTTAGGTGAAAGTGATGAAGCAATAGCTGCAAAACTTGGAAGAAGTGTTACAGAAGTAAAATTTTCTCTTGAATTTTAGAAAAAAAAGCATATACTTTAGGTATGAGTAATTTAAAACTAAAAAAAGGAAAGTTTGGGCTTTTATGTGATGGAAAAAAAGTTCACCTTTACACAATTTCAAATGGTAAAATGAGTTTTTCTTGTACAGATTACGGTTGTACGCTTACAAGTATAGTTCTTTCTGCAAAGGGTGGTAAAAAGGTTGACGTGCTTTTGGGCTGCTCTTCGTTAGATGGTTATATAAACAGTCAGGCTTGTTTCGGTACAGTTGTTGGTCGTTTTGCAAACAGAATAAGCGGAGCATCTTTTACGCTTGATGGCATAAAATACAATCTTGATAAAAATGATGGTGAAAACTTCTTGCACGGAGGTTTTGACCGTTATGAAAAAAAAGTTTGGAAAGCAAAGAAAATCCGTACAGAAAATGGTCTTGGCATAGAGTTTAGCCGCTATAGTTACGATGGAGAGCAGGGCTTTCCCGGAAATGTTAAAATAAAAGTTATTTATACTCTTAATGAACAGAATGAACTTACTTTAGAATATTATGCGGAAAGTGACAAAGCTACTCCAATAAATCTTACTAATCATGCATATTTTAATCTGCGTGGTAATGATGCCGGCAGCATTGAGCCTTTAGAACTTCAGATGGATTGTTCAGAATACGTTGAAGTTGGCTCAGATTTAATTCCTACAGGTGTAAAAGTTAATGTAAAAGATAATCCTGCATTTGATTTTACGCGTACAAAAACTTTAGGTAAGGATATGGCTCAGACCGGCGACGGTTATGATCATGCATTCTGCATTGACGGCTCAGGAGACGGAAAACTAAGACTTTTTGCAAAGTTAAAGGATCCGGAAAGCGGTCGCAGTATGACTATGGCAACAACAGAACCTGCAGTTCAAATTTATACAGGAAACTTTATTGAAGGTCTTGTTGGTAAAAATGGTCATGTATATCATAAACATGATGCAATCTGCATGGAAGCGGAAGCTTACCCGGATGCACCAAACAAATCTCAATTTCCAAGCTGCATTTTGCGGCCTGGAGAAGAATATCATCAGGTAACAAAATACGCCTTCAATATGTAAGAAGGCAGGAAAGCTTTTTTAGTTTTCCTAATACGAATATATTTTAAGCGAGGTCATTGATGGACGTCCAGTTACAGGAACTGATCGACAAGATCAAGAAAGACGGTGTTGCCAGTGCGGAAACATCTGCTCAGAAAATCATTGCTGATGCAGAAAAGAAAGCTCAAGCAATTATCAACGAGGCTCAGGAAAAAGCTGACGGCATCATCAAGAATGCCAAAGCAGAGACTGAACGCATGGAAAAGGCTAGCGAAGATGCCATTGAACAGGCTGGTCGCAACCTTATTATTTCTTTCCGAGATGGAATTACAAAAGAACTTAATGCTATTGTAACGGAAAAAACGGAAAAAGCTTTAGAAAAAGACACTTTAAAGAAGCTTGTCCCAGAAACTGTAAAGGCTTGGGCTCAAAATCAGGATGCTTCAGATTTAGCTGTTCTTCTTTCTCCAAAAGACTTAAAAGCTTTAGAAGCAGACTTAAAGTCATCTCTTAAAGCTCAAATTTCAAAGGGGCTAGTAATTAAGCAGGATTCATCTGTTACATCAGGCTTTAGGATCGGTGCAAAAGACGGTTCTGCGTTCTATGACTTTAGTGCAGAAGAAGTTGCAGAACTCTTTAGTGCTTATTTAAATCCACGTGTTACAGCTTTGATGAAGAATGCAGCTTCAACCATTCCATCTGAATCAAAAGCAGATGAAAAAGTAGAACCTGCAGCAGAAGCTCCTGTTGCAGAAAAGAAAGCTCCTGCAAAGAAAACTGCAGAAAAAAAAGCACCAGCTAAAAAGACAGCTGCAAAAAAAGCAGCAAAGTAGGGGTGACTAGTGGAACATTTGTATTATCTGGTAGCCCAGCTTCCAGCTTTTACAGTTAACGATGACTCAAGCGTAAAGCTTCCTATAACGGCAGAGTATTTTAGAGACCTGTGTACACGTTTTATGTCTCCGGAAAATGCAAAGCTTGCACAAGAACTTTCGCTTACACCGCCTTTAAAAGCTAGTAGCACGGGTTCAAGTTTTCTTGACCAGTGGTACGAAAAAGAGCGCAGCTTGCGTCTTGCTTTGGCACAGGTTCGCGCCTTAAAGATGAAAAAAGATACTAAAGACCTTCCTTTGGCATCTGACGGAGAAGTTATTCAGGCAGCTCGTACTGCAACAGGTATGGACAGTCCTTTAAGTGCTGAACAATATCTTAATCAGTATAGAATGTCTGTTTTGGATAAAATCATGCCGTTGGATCAGTTTTGTACAGATGCAGTTTTTGGTTATGGCCTAAAACTTTTGCTTGCAGAACGTATGAAGAAATTCAATAGAGATGAAGGTCTTTTATCGTACCACAAAATTTATGATGAGATTCTGGGAGAAAAGAAATGACAGATACTAAAGGCAAAGTAGTTGCCATTAACGGAAACATGGTTTCTGTTGAATTTGACGGAAAGGTATCTCTCAACGAAGTAGGCTATGTTAAAGTAGACGGACAGAGCCTTAAAGGTGAGGTTATCCGAATCCGCGGCAACACTGCACAGATGCAGATTTATGAAATGACAAAGGGCATTTCAACTAATTGTACCGTAGAATTTACGGGAGATCTTTTAAGTGTAGAAGTTGGTCCTGGCCTTTTAGGACAGGTTTATGACGGTTTGCAGAACCCTCTTCCTCTTCTTGCAGAACATTCAGGATACTTCCTTGAACGCGGTGTTTACCTTCCTGCATTGGATGCTGAAAAAAAGTGGGACTTTACTCCTACTGCAAAAGAAGGTGACACTGTTATGGCAGGCGATAGTGTCGGTACTGTTCCGGAAGGAGCATTCACCCACAAAATTCAGGTGCCATATACTTTCCTTGGAACGTATACTGTAAAAAAAGTTGCTTCAAAAGGTAGCTATAAAATTCATGACACAATAGCAACTCTTGTTGATGAAAAGGGTAAATCTCATGATATTTGCATGAGTTTCCGCTGGCCTGTTAAGCGTGCCGTAAACTGCTACGCAGAACGTTTAAGACCTGAAAAACCAATGGTTACAAAAGTTCGTCTTATAGACACTTTCTTCCCTGTAGCTTTAGGTGGTACATATTGTATTCCAGGACCTTTCGGTGCTGGTAAGACTGTTTTGCAGCATACAACGAGCCGTAATGCTGATGTAGACATTGTAATTGTTGCAGCATGTGGAGAAAGAGCTGGTGAAGTTGTAGAAACACTTACAGAGTTCCCAGAGTTAAAGGACCCTCGTACAGGTCGTTCTCTTATGGAACGTACAATTATCATCTGTAATACATCAAGTATGCCGGTAGCAAGCCGTGAAGCATCAGTTTACACAGCTGTAACTCTTGCCGAATACTACCGCCAGATGGGCTTAAATGTTCTTATGCTTGCAGACTCAACAAGCCGTTGGGCACAGGCTATGCGTGAAATGTCTGGCCGCCTCGAAGAGATTCCTGGAGAAGAGGCATTCCCTGCATACCTTGAGTCAACAATTGCATCTTTCTATGAAAGAGCTGGCATTGTTCGCTTAAGAGATGGATCAACTGGTTCTGTTACAATTGGTGGTACAGTATCTCCTGCTGGTGGTAACTTTGAAGAACCTGTTACACAGGCTACACTTAAAGTTGTAGGTGCATTCCATGGTTTAAGCCGTGAACGTTCAGACGCACGTCGTTATCCTGCAATTGACCCATTGGATTCATGGTCAAAGTATGAGTCTGTTCAGCCTTCAAAGAGTGTAGAATATGCACGCAGCCTTTACCGCCGTGGTTCAGAAGTAAACCAGATGATGAAGGTTGTTGGTGAAGAAGGTACTTCTCTAGATGACTTTATTACATACTTAAAGAGTGAATTCCTTGATGCAGTTTATATGCAGCAGGACTCTTTTGATGATGTAGAAGGTGCTTCAAGCCCAGAGCGTCAGAAGTATGTGTTTAAGAAGATAGTTTCTATTTTAGGTTCATCATTCAGCATAGAAGAAAAAGATGAAGCCCGTACATTCTTTAACAGTTTGCGTCAGGAATTTACAGATATGAACTATGCACAATTCCAGAGCGAAGACTTTAAGAAGCACGAAAAAGGTGTTGATGACCTTCTTTCAAGCAAGAACGCACAGGTTTCTGATGAAGTAAAACAGCTTCTCAAGGACGGTGAGTAATGAATAAGGTATATAGCAAAATAGAAAGCATTAACGGTAGCGTTATCACCGTTCGCGCAAAGGGTGTAAAACTTAACGAGCTTGCAGAAATTACAACTCGTTTCGGAAAATCCCTTGCAGAAGTTAACAAGATTGACGGAGACCTCGTTTCACTCCAGGTATTTGCCGGTGGACGTGGTGTTTCTACAAATGACGAAATCCGCTTTATTGGCCGAGAAATGAAGGTTTCGTTCAGCGAAAACTTGCTTGGACGTATCTTTAACGGTTCAGCAGAACCTCGTGACCATGGTCCTGCTTTGGTAGAAAACCTTGTAGAAATCGGAGGTCCTTCAGTTAACCCTTCAAAGCGTATTGTTCCAAGCCGTATGATTCGTACCGGTATTCCGATGATTGATATCTTTAACACACTCGTTGTGTCTCAGAAGCTTCCAATCTTCTCAATTTCCGGTGAACCATACAACCAGCTGCTTGCCCGTATTGCTATGCAGGCAGAAGTTGACGTAATTGTTTTAGGCGGCATGGGCTTAAAGTACGATGACTACCTTTATTTTAAGAATACTCTTGAAGAAGGTGGCGCTCTTTCAAAGACAGTTATGTTCATTCACACTGCTGCTGACCCGACTGTAGAAAGTATGAAGATTCCAGATCTTTCTTTAGCAGTTGCAGAACAGTTTGCTTTACAGGGTAAGAATGTTCTTGTTCTTTTAACAGACATGACAAACTTTGCAGACTCCATGAAGGAAGTTGCAATTACACAGGAGCAGGTTCCATCTAACCGTGGTTATCCTGGAGACCTTTATTCTCAGCTTGCTAGCCGTTACGAAAAAGCTGTTGACTTCTCTGATTCTGGTTCTGTAACAATTCTTGCTGTTACAACAATGCCAGGCGATGACGTTACTCACCCTGTTCCAGATAACACCGGATACATTACAGAAGGTCAGTTCTACCTTAAAGGCGGACATATTGAGCCTTTTGGTTCATTAAGCCGCTTAAAGCAGCAGGTTAACGGAAAAACAAGAAAAGACCACCGTGCACTTATGGACGGTATGATTCGTCTTTACGCTCAGTATAAAGACACTCTCGAAAAAAAGAGCATGGGCTTTAACATGAGCTCTTGGGACGAAAAGCTCCTAAAATACGGTGAACTTTTTGAGTCTCAGATGATGGACTTAAGTGTAAACATTCCACTTGAGGACGCATTGGATAACGGCTGGAAGATTTTAGCAACTTGTTTTGAAAAACAGGAAACTGGTCTTAAGACTGAACTTATTGAACAGTTCTGGCCAAAAAACTAACCGGGGTGTTAAATGGCAAAGATTAAGCTGACTAAAAATGAGCAAAAGGCACAGAAAGACGCGCTTAAAATGTATCAGCGCTATCTTCCGACGCTTACGCTCAAAAAACAGCAGCTGCAGTCTGAAATCCGCACTATAGACGAAAAGGCAAAAGCCGTCCGTGCAGAAAAGAAAGCCTTAGAGGCAGACTTTGAAAAATGGATCTCCGTCTTTGGTGAAAAAGAAGCCTTTAAGCCTGGAATGGTTACTGTTGATAACATAAAGAAAGGCTGGGGCAATATTGCCGGTGTTAAGATTCCTGTTTATGAGGGAGCAGATTTTGGTCGTGGTGATTATGACCTTTACGAAACTCCTTTGTGGATAGACTTGGCTGCAGACCGCATGGAAAAAGCCTTGGAACTTGACTTGCAGGCAGAAGTCCTTGATGAGCAGGTGCGTCTTCTGGAAAAAGAATTACGCACGACAACTCAGAGAGTTAATCTGTTTGAAAAGGTTAAGATTCCCGAGACAAAGGCAAATATTAAGAAGATTGGTGTATTTTTGGGTGACGAACAGGTTGCCGCCGTTGTGCGCTCAAAGATTTCAAAGCGAAAGCTTCAGGCAGGTGCTTCTAGTGCTGAAGAAGATGAGGAGGAAATCTAAATGTCAATAGTTAAAATGAAGAAAGTTTCCCTCGTTGTCTTAGATTCAACACGAAAGGAATCACTTAAGAAGTTACGTAAATTAGGTCTTGTTCACTTGGAAACTATTGAGGGGCGTGGTTCTGTCCTTGCTTCTTACAAGGAAAGTTCTCAGGAAACAGACAAGGCTATTTCTATTTTGGAAGAAATAAAACTTCCTAAAAAGAGTGTCGTAAAGCCTGTGGAGCTTTCTAAGGAAGAATCACGTGATAAGGCAAAGCATATTCTTTCTCTTTCTGAGAAGAAAAAGTCTCTCTTGGATTCAATTACACAGAATACTTTGGAGCTGGATAGACTTTCTAAGTGGGGTTCTGTAAACCCAGAAGATTTTGCTTTCCTTTCTCAAAAAGGTCTTTACCTTTACATGTATGAGATTCCACAGGAAAAGTATGCTCTTATTGGTCAAGATGTTCGTACTGTCGTTGTAAATACGGCTCAGAAAACAACAAGATTCCTTCTCTTAAGCGAAGAAGAAGTTTTAGAGCGTCCTGCATCTTTACCTCCAGAAGCTTATGCAGTTCCTCTTCCTGAAAAGTCTAACAAGACTCTGACGGACGAAATTCGTCTTGCTGAGCAGGAAATTACTCGCATAGAAAAAGAGCTTTTGGAAAGCAAGAAGTTTGAGAAAGCTTTGCATGCTTATAAGACTCTGCTTTCTGGTGACATTGAATTTGAAACTGTATATTCAGGTATGTCACGAGAAAATCTTGAAGAAGAAACAGAAAATGAAGAAAGCGAGGGTGAAGTTCGCCTTGCCTGGCTTACAGGTTATGTTCCTCTTCCAGAGCTTGAAAACTTAAAGGCTAGCTGTAAAGAAAATGAATGGGCTTTGGCTTATACAGATCCAGCTGATGACGATCCTGTTCCGACAAAGCTTAAGAATGGAAAGATTGTAAGCCTTATTTATCCGCTTATGGACTTCCTTGATGTAACTCCAGGTTACCATGAGTTTGATATTTCAGGCTGGTTCCTTTTGTTCTTCTGCATATTCTTTGCAATGATTTTCGGTGACGCTTGTTATGGAGCTCTTATAGCTTTATTGGGACTTTTTATTCTTGCAAAAAGCAAAAAGGGTTCCAGAAGCTTACCAACACTTATAATAGTGTTAGGGCTCTTTACATCTGCATGGGGTGTAATGACATGCTCCTGGTTTGGAATTGAACCAAGTAAGCTTCCTGCATGGATGACAGATATTTCTTGCAGACCATTTTCTAAGGCTTTACTTTCTAGAGAAATGTCTTCACAGGCAGCTGAAGATCTTGCAAATACAAATCAGAAGATTTTCTGTTTTACGCTTGCATTAATACAGCTTAGTGTGGCTCACATTAAGTTGTTCTTTAAGGATATAAAATCTCTTAAGTGTTTAGCTGATTTTGGAGATTTAATAAAGCTTTGGGGTATGTTCTATCTTGTAATGAGCATGGTAGTAGATTCAACAGCTTATCCAATGGTAGCCGGAAGTGACCCGATTGTTATGTTTGGTATAACTTTCCCTGCAATTCTTCCAACAGTTTGTATTGGAATGATTGGAGTAGGCTTTGTATTTAGCTTTATCTTTGCAAATTACGAGGGTAGCGTAGGCAAATCTATACTTGAAAGCTTAAAGAATATTATTTCTGTGCTTTTAGGTGTTGTAAACGTATTCTCTGATATAGTTTCTTACATACGTCTTTGGGCTGTTGCTCTTGCAGGTGCTGCAATTAGCGAAACTGTAAATTCTATGGCGTTAGGAATTTTTGGAGGAGCGGGTACATTTGTTGCAAAGCTTATTTTTGCAGTCTTGATGGTTGCTCTCTTAGTATTTGGACATGGCTTGAACATGATTTTGAACGTGCTTTCAGTTATTGTTCACGGAGTTCGTCTTAATACTTTGGAATTTAGCCAGCATTTGGGAATGGCTTGGAGTGGAACAAAATACAAGCCGTTTAGTGAAAAGTAGATATTGCGGTAGTCTTTTATGACTTCTGTGTAAAAAAAATAAATAATAGACGGTCAATGAGCCGTTAAAGGAGAAAATTATGAACTGGGGTATGATTGGTGCCGGTTTGGTTATGGGTATTGCTGCTATGGGTTCAGCAATTGGTATTGGAATTGCAGGACAGGGTGCAATTGGTGCATGGAAAAGATGTTACTTAAATAACAAGCCTGCTCCATTCCTTTTGGTTGTTTTTGCAGGTGCTCCACTTACACAGACTATTTACGGTTTCCTTTTGATGAATACTCTTAAGGGAAAAGTTTCTTCTGGAGCTATAGATCCTCTTATGGCTTTAGCTTTAGGTTTAGCAGCAGGTCTTGCAATGTGTATGTCTGCTGTTGCTCAGGGAAAAGCTGGTGCTGCAGGTAGCGATGCTCTTGGAGAAACAGGTAAAGGCTTTACAAACTACATCATGGTAGTTGGTCTTTGCGAAACGGTAGCTTTGTTCGCAATGGTGTTCTCCATGATTATGTGCTAATCGCAGGGGAACGTATGTACAAGAAGACCCGTACCGTGCGAATCGGCGGCGCGGGCAGAACAAATGTGCTGGAAATAGGCGGTGATGCGCCTGTTTCCGTACAGACAATGTGGAAAGAGGGCATCAGGGACTTGTCTGCTGATGCCCTTTCTTCTCTATTGGAACGTATCGATGCACTGTCTGCCCTCGGCTGCGATGTTGTGCGCTTTGCCGTGCCTGACATGGAAAGCGCGGATTCTCTTATCCGCATTGCGGAGCAGACTTCCATGCCGCTTGTGGCAGACATTCACTTTGACTACCGCCTTGCGCTCCGCTGTTTAGATAATTAATTCGGAACTGAAAAAATATAACTCGGATATTTTAAATAAACCTCAGATTGTTGCGGCCAATAAAATTGATGTTATTTATGATACGGAAAACAATCCGGTTGACAGGCTTAAAAGAGAACTTGAGAAAAAGGGAGTAAAGGTTTATCCAATATCTGCGGTAACAGGAAAAGGTATTAAAGAGCTTCTTTATGCTGCTTGCGAATTGCTTAAAAAGCAGGGAGAAGAGCCGGTTGTATTTGAACAGGAATTCTTCCCGCAGCTTCATGCCTTAGATGACGAGCCCTACACAATAGAGATAAGCGATGAAGACGGAGCTTTTGTTGTGGAAGGACCGAAAATCGAAAAGATGCTCGGATACACAAACCTCGAGTCTGAAAAAGGTTTTGTATTTTTTCAGAAATTCCTTAAGGAAAACGGTATTCTTGATGAACTTAAGGAAATGGGAATAGAAGAAGGGGATACCGTCAGAATGTATTCTCTTGAATTTGATTATTATGATTAGAGGGAGATAATATGACTACCAAACAAAGAGCGTATCTTAAAAGTCTTGCCATGAAGATAAATCCGATTTTCCAAATCGGAAAAGCCGGAATTACACCGGAGCTTACCAAGGGTGTTTCCGAAGCCATTGCAAAGAGAGAACTTGTGAAAATAAGTGTCTTAAAAAACTGTTTCGAAGACCCCGGTGAACTTGCACAGACGCTATCAGAGCGCACAAAGTCTCAGGTTGTACAGGTAATCGGAAAAAAGATAGTACTTTACAAAGAATCCGAGGATAAGATAATTACACTGCCGAGATAATACCATATAATGGAGGCAAGTATGTTTGAGAGAAAAAAAATCGGGATAATGGGCGGAAGCTTTAACCCCATACATTACGGACATTTGATTATGGCCGAAAACGCAAGGGCGCAGTTTAGCCTCGATA
>CALFIX010000030.1 GCA_937877515.1 uncultured Treponema sp. | reverse complement strand
GCGAGAGCAGCATCTTCATGTGTTTGCGAAGTTTTTCAGAAACACGGAATGAGTGTAAAGCTGTCATGTTTTTCTGCCGTAACGCCTGTCAAAGGCTGAAACCAGTGAGCAAAGTGGGTTGCACCTTTTTCTATGGCCCACTCCTTCATTGCATGTGCCACCTGGTTTGCCATATCTATGTTTAAAGGTTCTCCGTCGTCCTGAGTCTTTTTTAAAGCCCTGTATGTTTCTTTCGGGAGGCGTTCCCTCATAACTTTCTGATTAAAAACCATGCTTCCAAAAAGTTCCGGAACATTTACCTGTGCCATAATTTCCTCCGTTCAGAGAATGTAAAATTAAAAAGGCAATATGAAAGGTTACCTTGCGTTTTTACCGCGAAAAATCACCTCTCACATTGCCTTTTATTCATCTTACATAAAGCATAAAGAGAGGGGGGCTTTTTGTCAAGGAGCAAGTACTTGTCAAAGCAAGTACTTGTCAAAGCAAGTACTTGTCAAAACTTAACTTGAAAAAATAAAATATGAGATATAAAATAATGTTATAATTTTGCTGAAAAGGAGAAAAAAAATGGCAAAAAAAAGTAAGCTTCCACTTATTTATTTAATTGGAATGGTTCTAACTGTTGTTGGTTTCTGCGTACCAATGTTTCAGGGTAAGCTCTTAGGAACCCGCTACAACGGTTTTGACTTTATCAATTTTGACAGCTTCGGTTTTGTTACAATTGGAGCACTCTTAATTTTTATTGGAGCAGTTTGTGGTGTAGTTCTTTCTTTCCTCGGAGGAAAGAACATGAACACATTCCGTCTTGTGGCTTTACTCGTCAGCATTGCCGGTGGAATAGTTTTATTCATTGGTTTTGCAACAGGAAGTGGTCTTAGCGGAGCAGTTTACAAGCAGATTGCAAAGCACCTGCTTAAATGTGCATTTGTCGGTTTCTACATGGTTATAGCCGGCTGGGTTGTTTCACTCATCGGCTGGGTAATGAAGAAATAACAAAAAAGTTTTCTAAAACCAAAAAGCTCCCCGCACTTCAAGGGAGCTTCTTTTATATATGCCGCCAGAAACCTAAACCTTGAACACAGAAACAACTTTTCCAAGTGCTTCTATGCTTTCCGTATTTTTGTGCGTTAAGTCATTTACACTGTTAATTGAGTGATTTATGTTTTCTATACCTAAAGACATTTCCTGCATGCTGGAAGTAATTTCTTCTGTAAGGCGGCTAAGATTGTCCATCTCTGTGTTTGCAGCATCTGTTGAACGCTGCATGTTGTCGCCACCAGTTTTTACATTTATTGTAATATCGTTAATCTGCTTCATTGCCTGCAGTACCTGACCGCCACCCTCTGACTGCTCTTGCATTGCATTCATGATTGTAAGCTCTTGCTGAGACACTTGCTGAGTAAGAGAGTAAATTTGATTAAACTTTTCTTGTAAAGTAGAAGAGCTAGAAGTTACATCGTTAATACTTTTTAGAACTTCTTTTAAATTCTTTGTTATGCTCTTACCCTGTTTATTACTGTCTTCTGCAAGCTTACG
Organism: uncultured Treponema sp.; assembly: GCA_937877515.1. Lineage (GTDB taxonomy): Bacteria > Spirochaetota > Spirochaetia > Treponematales > Treponemataceae > Treponema_D. The sequence goes on along the minus strand of CALFIX010000030.1, from coordinate 16,855 downwards.
GATTTCGTCTGCAACAACAGAAAATCCTTTTCCACTTTCACCTGCATGAGCAGCTTCTATTGCAGCATTCATGGCAAGAAGGTTTGTCTGACTTGCAATATTTTGAATAACTTTACTTGCCTCAAGCAAAGTTTTTGACTGTTCCTCAATCTTATGCACGGCATCTACAGATTGAGTTACACTTATTTTACCAGTCTCAGAAGATTCCTCTAACTGTTTTATTGTACCACTGTTTTTTTCAAGAATTCCAGTAACACTTCTTATATTTGCAACCATTTCTTCTATTGCACTTGAAGACTCTACAACGCTTGCACTTTGACTCTGTATATTATTTACCAGGGTTGTTACACTTGCATTTATAGAAGCCAGAGAATTCTTTGCATCATTTACATTCTTCCCTTGCTGCTGAACCTGACGGTTTACAGAATCTATGTTTGCAGTAATTTCATTTGCAGCTGCAGCTGTGTCGTTCATATTATCTGCAAGAGTAGAGCCTTGTTTTGCAAGATTTTCTGATTCAGTTTGAACAGATGTTATTGAGTTCTGAATCTTTTCCATGGTTTCATTAAAGTAGGTATACATGTCGCCAAGTTCATTACGTTTTTTTACTTGCATACGAACAGTAAGGTCTCCGTCCCCTTGTGCAATATTTTTCATTGCATCTACACCCTTGTTTATTTCTCTTGTTATCTGCCCAATTATAAAGTATGCTAATAAAACAGTTAGTATAAGAGTAATAACAAAAACAATTGCATTTACAGTTATAAGACCTACTATTACAGAATCAATTTCTCTCTGAGGAACATTTACACCCAAAAACCAAACTTCATCAGCTTCCTCTACTTTTATTGGAATATAAATGCGTAACCAGTTTTCACCATCTACAATTTCGTTAAAGCCCATAGGCTCTAAACTCCTACTACTTTCTGTAAAAAGCCCTGCTGTTTTTGAATCTGTAAAATGTGTAGAAATATTTCCTTCGTGTGCAGAATCTTTATCTACAGCAATAAGACCTGTGGATGACAAAAGAGAAAGATAACCTGAGTCATAAAGTTTAACTTGTTTTAACATTGTAGAAAGAGTGTCTAAAGACATATCAAGCCCTACAACGCCAACTGGAACCCCTGCACTATTTTTTATTGGGAATGCTACACCACAAACCCAAATCATCTGACCTCCAACTTCGTAAAGATTAGGATCAATTAATATTCCTTTTTCACTATGAAGCGGATTTACATACCAAAAGCCATCCTCATAATCTGTAAGTTCCACGCAATCTATTATGTTACCACTCTTTGTCCAATAAGGAATAAAGCGTCCTGTAGAGTCGTGATGAGGAGCATTTACGTAGGAAGAGTCCATTCCATCTAATGCATTTGGTTCCCACGTAGTCCATGTGTCAACAAAGCCTTCATTGTCTATAAGAGTTTGCTTTAAAAGCTGATCAAAGTATTCTCGGCGGACACTAGCAGGTAAGTTCTGATAGCTTTGAAAAGCTGTCTGAAGCGTCGCACAAACATTAAATTCTTTTGCAAGAATATTTTTTGTAGTTTCTGAGTAATAATCAGCAGTACGTTGAAGATAACTATTTGACACTCCGCCTGTAACATCTTTTGTTTTTATAGTAATCAACACAGAACAAAGAGTAAGTAAAACAGCAAGAGCAACACCAATACTTAATGAAAGTTGTCTTTTAATACTTTTATTAAAAAAATTTGTATGTATTGTATTTGTTTTTTTTTCTTTCTTTGACATAAAGTGCTCCTCTACAAATGTATAAAGTTTATTTTAAAACATCAAAAGGGCAATGTCAAATTTCTAGCTATATAATTTTTTTTTATAAACTTAATATCGCAAGAAATTTACTTTACACAAAACAAGTACCACTAAAAATCTAAATTAAAATTTTCTTCTCCAACTACGGCAAACCAAACCGAGGGTTCTTCTGTCCAATACTTTTTAAACACTCTAAGCACATCTCCAGAAGTAACAGCCCTAACTTTAGAAAGAAGAACTGAATCATAATTCATGTCATCAAACTGCAAAATGTTATACGTCAATGTCGCCGCCACTCCGGAAGATTTTGCAGAACTTGCATAAGTAGAATTTATGTAAGAGTTTTTGGCTCCTTCCAGTTCTGACTCAATATCTGTAAAAACATATTCACCGGTCAGAGAAACGCTTTTTATAAGCTTATCTTCCAACATAAGAGTGCGGGCTTCTTCTACAGCAGACTTAAAATTCTTAAAATCTGAAACACGGTAAAGATATTCACTTCCTGTAGGCGCATGGGAGCCTACAACATAAGAGCTTGGAGTATAGCAAACCCCATAGTGTTCTCTAACAACATTAAACATAAGCGTAGAATAAAGTTTAGAAGCTATAACACAAGGAATGAAATCTTCGCTTTCATTAGAAGGGCTCCTAAAAACTCTCATTATGTGTCCGCTGGATCCTGCTGAAGGGTGAACATAAACTTTATTTTCATCGCTTATAGAAACCTCCGGAACCTTTACATTTAAGACATTTTCATTTTTTTCATGAATAGAAAGTTCAACTTGCTCTAACTTACCAAGGGTTTTATTTAATTCTTTTATAAGTTTATTTTCATTTATATTTCCTGTTGCAACTACAAACAAAACTGAAGGGTCTAATAGTTCTTTATGAAGAAGAATCATATTCTCTTTAGTTATATTTTCTATTGATTCAGGAGTAACATTATAAGATGCTGCATAAGGATGATTTTTGTAAACTTCTTTATGTCCATAATAACTTAAAAGAGATTCAGGTTCATTTTGCAAAGACTGAACACTCTGAGCCATAGATGTATTTAAAAGTGACATAACTTTTTCTTCATACTCAGGATTTATAAATCCATCTACAAAAACAGGAAGCATCTTATACAGGTCAGAATCCAGACAATTTAACGTAAGGGCAGAACCACTTAGCTTTGAAAACGAATCTATAGAAGATCCTGTTGAATATAAAATATTTTTTCTTTCATCATAACTATAAGAACGAGAACTGTTTGCCATTACACCTAAGAGAGCATCTTCCAGGCCGGAAGTTTTTTCTGTTAATCTAAGAACGCCTCCTTTAATGCCAATATTTACAGTATCTACAGAAGAAGGCATTTTCTGAATATAAACAGGTATTCCGTTAGAAAGCTTTAACACTTTCTTAGAAAGCAAATTATCTTTTTTAGAATGTTCAGCATTAGCTTCAGGCTTATAAATTGCTTTTGAAGCAGCATCAACTTCATTTAAGCTTTCGCTAAAAGCATTATCTGAATCTTTTACAGAAAACTTTTTATTCTTCCACCAGAAAGAATTTTCCTTTGTAACCAGGGTAAATCCATTTTCTTCAAAAGAAGATTTATTTTCTTCATAAACTTGAGGATTTACTAAAACAACAACCAGAGGATTTTGAGAAGCAAAATATTTTTCCGTAAAATCTTTTATTTCTTTTTGATTTACCTTAGAAATATTCTTTTCATAATTAAAATAATAATCCGGACTTGTACATGTCCACCAGAATCTTAATGTAGAAAGAAGTCCACTAGCTGTCTGAGCATTAAAAAGAGAATCATTATGTATTGTATGCAATATTGAATCTTTTTTTTGCTTTGTTAAAGACATTTCGTCAGTAAGAGCATGCAAGGCTTTATTTTTAAAAGTATTTTCTAAATATTTTACACGTTCAGCTATATTATCAGAAGGATTCAACAGAACGCTAGAAAAATTTATAATTCCTGTCTTTCGATTTGTTCCATAACTAAAATTAATATATGCTTCGTCAGGAATTTCTAAAAAGTCATCTTCTGTAAAAACCTTATTAAAGGCATTTCCCGGTTCCTGTATGGAAAAGCTTAACATGTCTGCAGTGTAGGTATCTTTTAGGTTATAATCTGCATCCGGTCCTCGAAATTCTATTAAAACCTGAGCTATACCTGGAGAAACAGAATCCATCTTTACTACACGATACTCAGCTTTATCTAGCGGATAAGCATTAAGCTGCTCTACCCCTGCACTTTCCTCTTCAGAAAAATTCCCTTCTGGATTTTCCCAGCTGCCGTAAATGTTATTTACCAAAGTCTTTACTTCTTTGCGGTCTATGTCGCCGCCAATAAACAAAGCGGCATTCGCAGGTATGTAAAACTTTGACTGAATTTCTTTTAGCTGACTGACTGTCGCATTTTCTACAACGGGAACACTTCCGGCAGGGTCTGTTTTATAAGGTGCATCCGGGAAAAGCGTTAAATGAATATGATTCATTGCAATCCTCCACGGCTCTGACTCGTCACCCTTTATTTCTGAAAGAACAACTTTTTTTTCATTTTCTAACTCACTTTCTTTCATAAGAGGTGTTCTGATGGCTGCATTCCAAAAGGCAAGACCATTCTCTATTTGCGTTGAGGGAATTGTAAAAAAGTAATTAACACAGTCGGTTCCTGTAGTCCCGTTCCAGGAAGCAACGCCCATATCTGTTAAAGCCTTTTGCACGCTGGAAGCATCTGGATAAAGTTCATTCCCCTTAAACATCATGTGTTCGTATAAATGAAAGAGCCCAGCATTTTCGCTAGTCTGAGTAACTGCTCCTGCACGAACTGCAATTTCTATATATACAAGAGGAACAGAATGATTTTCTACCGTAAAAACATTCAGTCCATTTTGAAGTGTGTAATGCTCAATCTGTTTTGAAGTATTAAAATTTGAACAGGCAGTAAATAAAACAACTAATGACAAAAATAAAAAGTGAATGAATCGTTTCATACAAGAAAGTATAAAAGGATTCATTCACTTTAGCAATATTCTATCTTTTAAGACTCCACCTTATTGCCGGCGGCATCATACACGCCATCTTCTGTCATGTAATAAGCCTGAATGGGAGGGAAGCCGTTAAAGTTTACGCTTGCATAACTGGAAGTGTAGGCTCCGGTTGTAAGCCAGTAAAGTTTATCACCAATTTTTAAATCTACCGGAAGCTTATACTTTTCGTTTTCGTACATAATGTCGGCACTGTCGCAAGTAGGACCTGCAAGAATTACTTCTCCTTCACGTCCGCCATCTTTATCTGTAACAACAGGGTACTTTATAGACTCATCAAGTGTTTCTATGAGACCGTTAAATTTACCGGAATCCTGATAAACCCATCTTTGCAAGGCAGTGTTATTTTTTCTGCTTATAAGAACAACTTCGCTTGTTAAAATTCCGCTGTCACCAACTAAAGAACGTCCAGGCTCTAAAATAATGCTTGGAATATCACTTCCAAAGTCGTCTTCCAGATAACGGGTAATTTCAGAAGCATATTCAGAAAGTTCATTTGTAGGCTGAATATAATGAGCCGGAAAACCGCCGCCCATATTTATCATGGTAAGCTTAATACCTTCTTCGTCTTCCAGTGACTCGTAAAGATATTTTGTCTTAGCAATTGCATCATTCCACTGTCCAATATCCCTCTGCTGGCTTCCGACATGAAAAGAAATTCCATAAGGAGTAAGGCCGGAGTCTCTTGCCTGAACAAGTAAATCGTAAGCCATATCCGGGTGACAGCCGAATTTGCGAGAAAGAGGCCAGTCCGCTGTAGAAGAATTTTCTACCAAAATACGTACATAGACACGGCTACCGGGAGCATATTTTGCAATATTCTTTAAGTCTTCCTTTGAATCTGTTGCAAACATACGTACGCCTTTGTCATAAAAATATTTTATGTCCAAAGCCTTCTTTATTGTGTTGCCGTAAGAAATTCTGTCTGGAGAAATATTTAAGGCAAGAACGCTATCTAACTCATAACGGCTTGCAATATCAAAGTTGGAGCCAAGTTCATCTAGCATTCTAATAACTGGTACACCAGGATTACTCTTTACCGCATAATAAATGTGAGCGTAAGGGAATGAATCCTTAAGCTGAACAAAATGCTGCTTTATTGTTCTAAGATTAATGAAGAGATTTGGAGTCGCAAAGTTTTCTGAAGCATCTCTAAAACGCTGCCACTCTTTGTCCGAAATGTACTCGCTACGGTTAAACACTGTCGTTTTCCTCTTTCAAAAAATTTAATGTGAACGCGATAGTAGCACATTTTAGGCAAAGAATACTAGCATTTTTTGAAAAAAAAACTAATTTTTTTATGATACAAAAGTGTATCCGGCTTCTTTTACAGCCTCAGAAAGCTTTTCTTCCGGAACATCTTTAGAAAGCTTTAGGTAAACTTCTCCCTTTTCATGGCTGGCATCAGCTTCCGTAACTCCAGAAACTTTCTCTAAAGCTTCCTTTACATGAGCTTCACAGTGTGAGCACATCATACCTTCTACCTTAATGGTCTTTTCAAATTCTTCCTTTTTTCCGAACATGAGCTGTTCCTCCGTTATATTTTTTTTCTTTGCCATAAACCGCGGCTTAGAAATGTCATACAAATTTAATCGCAGGGCATTTGTCACAACACAAAAGCTTGAAAGGCTCATTGCCAAGGCTCCTAGCATGGGATTTAATGCCAGGCCAAAGACCTTATAATATGCACCTGCAGCAACAGGAATTAAAAGCGCATTATAGAAAAACGCCCAAAACAAATTTTCGTAAATATTTCTTAATGTAAGTTTACTTAAGCGTATTGCGTTTAATGCGTCGGTTAAACGGTTATTTACAAGAACCATACCTGCCGCATCTATGGCAACATCCGTTCCTGCCCCTATGGCACAGCCTACATCAGCTGCAGTAAGAGAAGGGGCGTCATTTATGCCGTCTCCGACCATACAGACTTTACCATATTTTTTTAAGCTCTGAACAATTAAGGCTTTCTCTTCTGGCAAGACATTTGCATAAACCTTATCTACACCGGAAAGTTTTCCTACGGCTTGAGCTGTATTTTCATTGTCACCGGTAATCATTGCAACAAAAAAGCCCATTTTCCTAAACTCATTTATAGCATTAAAAGAATCATCCTTTATGGAATCCATTAATGCTATTAAACCTAAATATTCTTCGCCTAAGCAAAATGCAACAGGGGTCTTTCCTTCTCTAGAAAGTGTCTCAGCTTTCTCTAAGACTTTCTTAGGAAGTAAAACCTTTTCGCTAATAAACTTTACAGAACCGGCATAAAAGTTTTTTTCTCTAACAAAGGCACTTAAGCCCATTCCAGGTAAAGATTTAAAATTTTCAACAGGAAGATGTGTAACACCTTCTTTTCGTGCATAGGAACAGACTGCTTTTGCAATGGGATGCTCACTTAAAGACTCCGTGCTGAGGACCAACTGTAAAAAATCTTTTCTAAACTCTTCCTGGAAAGGAATAACATCTGTTACGCAAAGCTTACCTGTTGTTATGGTTCCTGTTTTATCTAAAGCTAAAATATTACACTTACCGGCTTCCTCCAAAACAGCAGCATTCTTAAAAAGAAGTCCATGCTTTGCTCCAAGCCCGCTTCCAACCATTATGGCAACAGGAGTCGCAAGGCCTAAAGCACAGGGGCAGCTTATAACTAAGACAGAAATGGCCCTGGACAATGCAAAACTGAGGGAATTATCTTCACCGCGCAAAACAATAAGCCATATTACAAAAGTAATTAAAGCTACCACCAGAACAAACGGAACAAATACTCCGGAAACCTTATCTGCAACTTTAGCAACAGGAGCTTTAGAACTGGAAGCCTCTGAAACCATTTGTATTATTTTGGATAAGGCTGTGTCTGCTCCAACTTTTTCTACCCTGCATGTTAAAACTCCATTCTGATTTATTGTAGCCGCACTGACCCTAGAATTCTTTTCTTTATCTACAGGAATACTTTCTCCAGTAATGGCACTTTCATCTACACACGAAGTTCCCTCTAAGACAACACCATCACATGGAATGCTTTCTCCTGGCCTGACAATAAAAACATCACCTACTGAAACGTCATTTATTTCTAGCTCTACTTCCCTGCCATCTCTTAAAACCTTAGCCGTATTTGGCATAAGATGCATGAGACTTTTTAAGGCATCCGTAGTTTTTCCTTTAGAAACAGACTCAAGAAGCTTTCCTACTGTAATGAGAGTAACAATCATCGCGGCACTTTCAAAGTAAAGCTCGTTATGACTGCCCTTTGTCATTAAAAAGAGATTTACAGTACTGTACAAAAAAGAAATTCCAGACCCCAAGGCAACAAGGGTGTCCATATTTGGACTTAATTTTATTAAAGCCTTTGAACCACTTATAAAAAACTTCTGATTTATAATCATCACAACAGAAGAAAGCATAAGTTCTAGCAAAGCAATTGCAATATAATTTTCGTTAAAAAAAGAAGGCAGAGGCCACGAAAGCATTACATGCCCCATGCTTACATACATCAGGAGAAGCAAGAAAATTAAACTAAAGCAGAGTCTTTTTACTAAAACCTTTGTTTCAGAGTTTTCAAAATTATCTTTTAAATTATTGCCGGATTCTTTTTGACCAATTTTACTGGCACCATAGCCTGCTTTTTCTACAGCTCTAATTATTTCTTTTGAAGAGGCATCCCCTTTTACACTCATTGAGTTTGTTAAAAGGTTTACAGAACACTCTGTAACGCCACTAACTTTTAAGACGGCTTTTTCTACCCTAACCTGACAAGCTGCACAACTCATACCCGTAACAGAAAATTTTTCCATAAGAACTCCATTTTAATGCATAAGCTTTTGAAGCATAGATAAAAGTTCATCCAAGGTTTCTTCCTTGCCGCTTCTTATGTCATCAGCAACGCAAGTTCTTATATGAGCGGAAAGCAATTCCTTATTAAATGCATTCAGGGCAGAAGTAATTGCAGAAACCTGCATTAAAACCTCCGGACAGTAGGCATCGTTTTCAAGCATATTTTTTACACCCTTCAACTGGCCTTCTACCCTGCTGAGACGATTCATAAGTTTTCTAAATTCTTCCGGGCTGCGTTTTTTTGTACGCTTAATGCAGCAGCTACAGCCCTTGCTTACCTGAGAGCCTTCCATAAAAATACCCCCTACGGGTATTTAATATAATACCCCCAGGAGGTATATGTCAAGTCATTTGTAAAATTTAAATTTTAAACTCTATACGAACACTTCTTGAAACATCAACATTCTGAACATAGCACAAAGACTTTTTGTCTTCAAAGTCTGGCCAGTTTTCAATGTAACAGGGAGCATCCTTTTTTAACGCGTCTACTTCAAGAATAAAGTCTAAGGCTTCCTTTCCAAACCTGCGCAGGCTGACTTCCCACCAGTAATTCCGGTTATTTTCATCTAAGCCTAAATAAACATTATCCATAACAAGCTTATCTTTTAGGTAAAGTCTTGCCCCGTTACCTACGTACTGAATACGTAAGAAAACATCATGCATTGTGCCAAAGTGGTCTTCCTGCCAGGGCTCTACATGAATACTCATTGTAAATTTTTCCTCCGTTGCACTGAGAACCTTATGACTAAAGCCCGGTGCTAAAGGAAGGCTTGCAGTGTACTCATAGGAAGCTTCATTTTTCTGAGTATTTAACGAAGTGCATTTAAAACCTGCCGGAATATTATGCAGCTGGGGACAGGCTGTAAAGAAAGGAGAGTTTCTGTCTTCTATGTAAATTAAATTTTTATCTGCATACAGAAGAGAAGAGCTTGTAAACTTTACTCCGTTAAACTGAACGCTTTTTTCATATAAAGGAAATTCCTTTTTTAGAAGAGGATTTTTTTCTCTTAAATTAAATGAATAAATGGCATATTCACCATTTTTTACATCAATATTAAAGGCAGTATCTTTTATTTTTATTGAAGCTCCGTAATGGTCAAGCATTTCATTACGACGCTGATAATTGTTTATAAATAAAAAGCCTCTCTCTTCTTCTTTATTCCATCGAATTGAGTAACGAAGGTCCTTAAAATTTTCCGGAGTTGACGGATTTTCTTTTGGTATGAAAGTTTCCATTCCGCAAAGCTCAGAGCCATGTAAGTGAACAAAATTAAAAAGCTCCCTCATGAAGAAATAGCTTTCGTAAGGAGTTCCGTTTTCTCCGAGAGGTGCCCTGAAGTCATAACTTTTTACAGGGAGTTCACAGAAGCTTCCGGTACTCTGAGTTTCCTGCAATGTAGAAAGTTTTCCTTCTGGATTAAAACCTCCGTGGTACATATAATACCCCAGAAGATTACAGCCACTTCCCATTTTAGAAATACTCATTGCAACAATATCTTTAGCCTTTGCAACAGGCCGCCTTTTATAAGTTACCTGCAATCCTCCTCCAAGTTCTGCCGTAAGGTATGGAACTTTTGACATGTCAAATGTTATGCCTTCTCCAAGACCGTAGTCACTTCCAATTGCATGGTCATTTCTTTCATAGGTAAAGACAAAGTTACCGCTCGGCTCTATTTCCGCAGGTCTGGGATCCCAAGGGGCGTCACAGTAGCCGCCCATAACAGGAAGGAGTCCTGCCGTAACGGCTCCGCCCCACCCTGTAGCAGTCCAGTAGGGAACGTCAAAGCCTGTTTCTTTTAGCATGGAAGTAAGACGCTTCATGTGCTCTTCGCCTTCTGCTCCCGTAAGACCTCCGCAGTGACCGTATTCATTTTCTACCTGAATGCCGATTATAGGTCCACCGTCCTTTACAAATAAACCTTTTACTTCCTCGTAGATTTTTTCATAAAACTTTTTTACACAAGAAAAATATCCTTCATTATTTGTGCGTACTTTATTTCCAAAGCGAGAACAAAGCCAGTCTGGAAAACCGCCATTACGCACTTCTGCATGAACCCACGGACCTACGCGCAAAAACATTGTAAGCCCGCATTCCTTTACTGTTTCAACAAAAGCGCGAAGATTCCGTACACCTGTAAAATCCCATTCACCCTCTTCTTCTTCATGATGAATCCAAATTACATAGGAGCTTATAACATCAACTCCCCCAGACTTCATTTTTAAAATCGCTTCCTTCCAATATTCACTTGGAAAACGCGAATAATGAATTTCCCCCATTACAGGAAACCATCTTTTTCCGTCGCGAAGCAAACTTATATTATCATACGAATATGTCATAATCTTTCCTTTTTCTGATTTTTACACCGCACAAGCCCGAGCCATGCACGGACTATTCTTTTACTGCAGCAGCCCCCATGCTTGCCATCATAGACTTTTGTGTAAGCAGGAAGAAAATTACAAACGGAATCGTAATAACAAGCGAACCTGCTGCAAAGTTTGTAAATTCATTCTTTTTATCAGAAACAAAACTAAAAAGCCCCAGGGCTAAAGTCTGCTTTGCCGGTGAACGTAAAACCATCTTTGGGAAGATAAAATCCATCCACGGCCCCGTAAAGCTTGTAATTCCCAAGAAGGTAATTATAGGCTTTGTTACGGGAAGAATTATTGTTCCATAAATTCTAAAGTGACTTGCACCGTCAATACGGGCAGCTTCGTCTAAACTTTTTGGAACGGTGTCCATGTAGCTTTTTACCATCCAAGTGTTGTAAGGAATGTTACCGGCAACATAAACCAGAACAAGTCCCCACAACGTATCAAGCCCGCCTATACGCAAAAGGATTACGTAAATTGCAATCATTCCAACAAAGCTGGGAAAAATCTGCAAAATCAAAAGGCTAACCAAAAGACTTTTCTTAAACACAAAATTAAAACGGCTGAAGACGTAGGCACTCAATGATGCAATAATAACCGTCAACAAAGCCGTCCATAAAGAAATTATAAGAGTGTTCTTAAACCAGAGCCAATATTGAGTTTGCGTAAAAAGATAAACAAAATGTTCAAAAGTAATTCCGTCGCCAAAGGGAACAATATTTAAAGAGGAAATACTGTTTCCCGGGCTAAAAGAAGCACTTACAACATAAACAAGAGGATAAAATACAAAAAAAGAAATAATTATAAAAATTAAATAGATAACTGTCTTATTCAGTGTGCTTACAACGCTATATGAATGACCTTTCATACTTCACCCTCCTTGTATGCCTTTGTATTCATAAATTGATAAACAGCAAATGGCGCTAAGACAACAAAAATTAAAACTGCAATTACAGAAGCATAGTTATACTTAAGAAGCGTAATTGTAAGCTTGTAAATCCATGTTACTAAAATATCCGTTCCACCGGCACTTGTAACTGTACTGTCTGCAACAGTCGGGTCTCCGCCCGTTAAGAAGTATATGATGCCAAAGTTATTTATATTATGAGTAAAGCTCATAATTATAAGCGGCATAGTCTGGTACAACACTAACGGCAGTGTAACATGACGTAAAATTTGCGGCCCTGACGCACCGTCTATTTTTGCCGCCTCATATAAATCCTGGGGGATTGCTGTCATAGTTCCCATGGAAAGCATCATAAAGTAACCAAAGCCGGCCCAAAGGTTTATAACAATGCACATTACCTGAGCCAAGGTTGCATTTCCCAACCAAGGAATTGTACCATTTAAGAGTCCCCATGCCTGAAGCGTTCTGTTTACGGTGCCAAAAGTTCCGTTTAAGAGATTTTTCCAAACAAGCATTGTAATGACACTTGGAACGGCATAAGGCAGAATAAAAATAAACCTGAAGACAGAAGAAAATTTTATTCCGCTTTCTTTTAATTGAACTGCAACTAATAGGCCTCCAAAGTAACACGTAAATGTAGAAAGCACAGCCCATACCAGAGTCCAGACTGCAATACGGACAAAACCTTTTGACCAGGTAGCGTTACCGCCGAGCAGGTCCTTAAAGTTTTGAAAGCCAACCCAGTCAACAGTATTCTTTGGAGGAATGTGGTCCGGCATGGAATAGTTTGTGAAGGCAACAGCAATGCTAAACAAAAGAGGAACAACAACAAAAACTAAAAGCATAATCACGCAAGGAGCAAGACCGGCAAGAGGAAAAGCCTGATTACTAAGCTCCACAGGAGAATTACTTTTAGGAGCAAAACGCCCCGTACGGCAATATTCTTTATAAGCTTTTTTTGCACTCTTAACGGAAATTACATAAGTGGCAGCAAAGACAGCAATCAGAGCCAGAAAAAGAATACCGTCAATAAGCATAAACACGGAATTGTTTCGCTCCCTGACGGGCAGATCCGGCTGCGGATAACCTAATGTTACAAGGCCAACAAGCTTATTTATTGTAACAGGCAGAAAACACAAAAATAAAATTTCAACTGCCGCATAAAGCCCTCCCTGCAGATATTTTCTTAAATACAGAATATGTGAAAGCCCCATAAATGCACACGCAGTTCTTGTAATTTTCTTCTGGTCTGAACCATCCGTCTTTATGTTCATAAAATCCTCTTTTTAAATTTCATTTTCTACTTTGTCACCGTGCCCGCCGCAAGCTTCTGGCACACATGGCAACTGACGCCACCCGCCGCAAGCTTCTGGTACACATGGCAACTGACGCCACCCGCCGCACAAGCTCATGCCACCCGCCGCACAAGCTCATGCCACCCGCCGCACAAGCTCATGCCAGATGACAGTCTACTTACCTAGAATCGTCGCATTGCAGGCATTAAGCTCTGTAACAACGTCTGCACCATCCCAAATATTCTTTGAAGCGTTATTCATTGCTGTCCAGAATTCTCCCATCTGAGGAATAGAAGGCATAGGGAAGGCATAATCAAGCTGCTTCAAAAAACCTTTCATGTAAGGGCTGTCAACTTCCGTGTTTATGGAAGGCATGGCACCTGTCAGCTTAAAGCGAAGCTGCTGCATCTCTGGTGTAATAAGGAAGCGTGCAAAATCAGCAGCTTCAGAAGGATGATCACTATAAGCGCTTACAAACATTGCACGGGTTCCGCTAAAAGAAGCAGCCGGAGTTGACTCGCCTGGCAAAGAAGGAAGTGGAGCCACACCAAAATCAATTCCTAAGTCACGGAAGTTTTTAACGTTCCACAATCCTGTAATGTGCATGGCAGCCTTTCCTGCCCCAAAATCACCGTCTGCATTACTCGTACCAAGGTCGCTTGCAGGAACATTTAAAATCTCCCTTAAGCCCTGGAAGAACGTCATGCCTTTTACAGCAGTCTGATTATTAAGATTTGTATGGGAAGTATCAGTTCCGCTTTCACCAAACAGGCGGTTTCCATTAGCAGTAGTAAAGATGATTGTGTAATATCCGTTACCTACATCCATAATAAATCCACGCTTATCAGGATTAGCGGCATTAAATTTCTTTGTCCAGAAAGCAAGATCTTCCCAGCTTGAAGGAACTTCACTTTCGCTAATCAAAGCCTTGTTATAAAAAAGAGCATAGGTTTCTGCACTGACAGGATAACCGTACATAACACCGTCATAAGTTAAAGCCTTGGAACATGAGCCCAAAACTTCAGAAGCAACTTCGTCAGGAGCAACAGTCGGCATAACGTGTCCTCCGCTAACAAGTTCTCCAAGCTTATCATGAGGAGCTGCAAACAAATCAGGACCAACAAAAGCAGGACCATCTAAAGCAATCTGACCAGAGGCATCTCCTAATTCAACATTAATAAACTCAATGCTTACATTCGGATGAATCTTTGAATACGCCTCGCCGGCCTGTTTAATAAATTCATCAGGACCGGAAAGACTTTCCCAAACTTTTAAAGTAATTTTTTTACCGCCGGAACCGCTCGATTTTGCCGCACCGGAAGAATCTTTTTTTGCACAGCCCGTAAAAGCAAATGCAGAAACACTCAAAGCAAAAACACCTAAAACAAAACTTCTTTTCATAATATCCTCCTTACGAAAAGCTAACTGTCAACATTCTATGTTAAAAATTGTAACACGTGTTGACTAAACGTGTCAACTCTTATTTTCGCAGTTTTAAATTCTTCAAAAAAAATACTAAGTCAAATGTCGAGTTTTTAAATTTACAGACTGTATCAAAAAACGGCTTCCAGTCGTGGAAACGGCTTAGCGAAACCGCAGGCTCGCCTGCTGCACGCAGTTTGTGCTTGTAATTATATACATTTGCCGCTTACGCGGCAGCACAAACTGAGTGCTTTCGTAAGCCGTTTCACTCCTTCACGCCGTTTTTTGAAATATTCGACAAGTTCAAAACTCGCCATTCGACGGCTTTTTAGACATAGAATGGAAAAATGCCGAGTTTTGCATTTGCTGAACAGTGCAAAAACAAGCGTAGGGGCGAGCACTTTGATTGTCGTGCTCGTTTGGATTATGGCACGAATCCACTTTGTGCGAGCGAGCGAAGCGAGTCTAATTTCCAATTTCGCACAACCGTGGATTCCAGTGCCATGTTCCCGCCGAGAGCTTGTTTTTGTGATTATCCAATAATTTGCAAAACTCGACATTTGACCTAATAGAAAAAACTGCAGGGAGCAATGTTTATGGAAGTCATTCAAAGTTTTACAATTGACCACACCCATTTGAAGCCCGGAATCTACGTCTCACGAGAGGACAAGGGGTTCACTACATTTGATTTGCGCATCACAGAACCGAACAAGGAACCTGCCATCGGACCGAGCGCAATCCACAGCCTTGAGCACCTCATGGCCACCTGGTTCCGCAATTCAGAGGTAAAAGAGGACGTCGTGTATGTCGGACCTATGGGCTGCCTTACGGGAATGTACATCATCATGACTGGCTCATACAACGTGCAGGACATGCGCAAGCTCACAATCCGCTGCCTTGAATGGATTCTCACTCAGGACGAAGTTCCCGCCACACGCCCGGAAGCCTGCGGAAATTATCTGCTCCACGACCTTCCCATGTGCAAGTGGGAAAGCAAGCGGTATTTAGACCGACTGAAAAACGACTTCCACAGCGAATACACACAGCTCCAGATTACCCTCGATGACGGCAGAATCTTCGCAGATGCCTAAGAGCCTGCCGCGCACCTTTTTATCAGCTGAATCATTTTTTCAACGACGCGGGCACTCAGTTCTGCGGCAACAGGTTCATTGAAATCGTAGCCGTTTGAGCTGAGGTCGTCCGCCATGTCGCTCATGCATCGCAAAATCACGAAGGGCACTTTGTTCAGATAAGAGGCATGAGCGATTGCAGCTCCTTCCATTTCAACACAGGCCGGTGAAAAATTCTCGGCAATTTTGGCCTTTATACCTTTTTCACTGATAAATTGATCGCCAGTCGCGATTCTGCCCTCAATCATCTTGTGTCCCTCTGCAAGCTCAGATTCACGGAAAGCTTTTTTAGCCGCCTCAACCATGTTTTTATCAGCCTCAAAAGAAAACACGTCCATCTGTGGAATCTGACCAGCTTTGTAGCCGAATCCGGTTGCGTCCACATCGTGATAGACAGCATCGCTGGAAACAACGAAATCCATAACGCCAAGCCCATGGGCCATTGCACCGGCGATTCCCGTGTTGATGATGTGGGAGCAGGCAAACTGGAGAGCGAGGCGCTGCGCGCACAGAGCCGCGTTTACCTTGCCGACCCCGGAACGGACGAGAACTGCATCCACACCGTGAATTTTCCCCTCCTCAAACAAAATTCCACCGGCTTCAGTTTTTGTGACAGAATCCCCCATCAGCTTGCGCAGGAAGTTTACCTCCACTTCCATAGCACCGATAATTCCAATTTTTTTCATTTTATGTTACCCCTTGCGAACAACCGCATAATTTTCTGTTATTTTCGTAAAAAACACTAATATTTTCAATATTTTTCAAAAAAACTATTGATTAAAATCTCCAAAATGTCTAATATATAGTCAGCAGCAAGAAAAGCAACGTAGTTGCAAGACACTTCCGTTGGAAGCAGTCACCAAAACCACCCGCCGTTTCTCCTCCTTTAAGCGGGTGGTTTCTTTTTTTAAAGAAGGGGGAAGTGGTCTCCCTTGCCCCGCCACCCCCAATATTTTATACTAAATCCATGATTCACGAAACATTCAATCTTGAAAATTCAAAAAATTCTTCCATAACTACATACATTCTTCAAAATTATCCGAAATTTTCCGCTGACAGGCTCAGGCCACTCGT
>CALFIX010000029.1 GCA_937877515.1 uncultured Treponema sp. | reverse complement strand
GCCCGGGTACTACCGATGTACTACAACCGCAAAGGCACCGTATTCTAAGGCTTTACAAAAACAGTGTCAACATTTACCTAATAAGATTTACCTAATAAGATTTACCTAGCTTCTTCAAGAGGCACAAGACCTTTAGGGGTAAACTCACCATTCAATGCACCAAACAAAGCTGCAAACGAAAAATCAGAATATGAATATCCACACAGAATTATGTCTGCAAAATCCATATCATTCATTACAAACACAGGAGAAAGTATAGAAAGAACAATTACCTTTTTTCCTGCATAACGCAACCGGCGAGCAATATTTGCCGTATGCTCATTGTAAACATTTATGATTATTGTGTCGTAACTTCTGCAAACCCATTCAAAGCGAGTTGCATTCCATTCATCATAATTGCTGTCATCCGAATTTAATTCATAGCTATAATGGAAAGTTGAAGCGTTTGGATAACGTTTTTTTCCCTCATTGTACAAAGCTAAAAAAGGACCAGCTATTAAAACCTTTTCATTTTCTTCGGGCTTATAGGGTAAAAATTCACTTCCCTTTAATACACTTATAGAACGGCAGGCCTGCTCTAAAAAGAATTTCTGACCTTCCTTATCTGGAATGCTTTCGTAAATTTTTCCTTCATCAGGAAAAAGAGGAGCTGCGTTTTCGCTTTTAAAATAAACAAGCTTAGCATTTATAACTCTTCTTGCAGCGTCCATTACTCGAGCCTTAAAATCTTCATTTGTCCTCATTAATTCCAGGTTCCGGGTCCAAAGTGGGTCACCTAAAGAAGCGGTTGTAGAAGAAATAATAATATCGTTTCCGGCTTCTATTGCCATTGTAAAAGCTTTGTGCACGCTACCTGCAAAAATTGTAGCACCGTTCATCATCATATCGTCTGTAATGATGAGACCTTTGTAGCCAAGTTCTCCACGTAAGATTTCTGTTAAAAATTTATAACTTAAAGAAGCCGGTGTTCCGTCACTCTCTATTTTTGGAAAAGACAGATGACCGCTCATTATGGCAGGAATTTCTGCTTCTATTATGCTTTTAAATGGAACAAGTTCTCTGTTTTTCATCGTATACCAGTCAATATCTATTTGAGGAAGACGTCCGTGACTGTCTAAACTTGTATCTCCGTGACCAGGAAAATGTTTTGCAGTTGGAATAACACCTGCATCCATAGACCCCTTTGCAAAAGCAACACCCATTATTGCAGCATTATAAGGATTGCTTCCAAAAGAACGAGAACCGATTACTGTAGACTTTAAGTTAGAATATAAATCTACAGTTGGAGCAAAATTCATATTTATGCCTAAAGCTTTTATTTCTTTATTTATATAATAACCTGAATAATATGCATCTATGGGGTACCCAGAAGCACCTATAGCAAGGTTACCTGGAGTATAGCTTGTCTCTCCTTTTACGTGCCTTATAAGACCACCTTCCTGGTCGGTTGCAACAAAGAGAGGTATTTTAAAACGACGCTCTTGAGCTTCTTGCTGTAAAAGGCGTACAGATTTTGCAACTTGCTGAATATCATCTGTATTCCAGCCAAAAACTTTTACACTACCTAGTCCTCGGTCTGTAACCCAGGCATTTAATAAATCACTTGGTTCAGCCCCTGCCCAGCCAAACATTAAAATTTGAGAAAGCAGTTCTTCATCAGTCATGCGTTCTACAATTGCATCTGACAAAACATCATTTGGGTAATTACTCCAAAAATCTATTGATTCAGGAAGCTCTGCAAAAACAGAGCTTATGCAAAAAATAAATGGCAAGAAAAAAAACAAAAAACGCTTTAGGTAGCATAAATGCATTATTTATACACCTCGTTATTCATTTCGCGTACATATTTTTCTGCCTCGTGTGCCGCAATCGCTCCATCTGCACAAGCTGTAACAATTTGTCTAAAACTTTTAGAGCGAACATCACCTGCTGCATAAAGACCAGGAACAGACGTGTGCATATCTTCATCTGTTATAATATAACCATTTTCGTCGGTCTTAAGTGTAGACATTAAAGAAGTGCGTGGAATCATTCCTACAAAAATAAACACAGCACTTGTTTCTAGTTCTCTAGTTTCTCCAGTTACAGTGTCTAAAAGTTCTACAGAAGAAACTTTCTTTTCACCTTTTATTTCTTTTACAGATGAATTAAAACACACTGTAATTTTTGGATTACTTAAAACACGCTCTGCAACTTTTTTCTGAGCCCTAAACTGCCCTTTTCTATGCACAATGGTTACATGAGAACACAAAGTAGAAAGATAAGTTGCTTCATCACAGGCACTATCTCCTCCTCCCACAACTATTACATCTTTATTTCTAAAGAAAGGCCCGTCGCAAGTTGCACAATAAGACACTCCACGTCCTTCAAATTCTTTTTCACCAATAGCTCCGAGTTTTCTATGTTCTGCACCCGTTGCTAAAAGTAAAGTAGGAGAAGAAAATTCGCCATTAGAAGTTTTTACAACAAAATTTTTTCCAATCTTATCTATTGAAGAAACAATGGTTTGTATTATAGTTGCTCCAAAACTTGTAGCCTGATTTTTCATATTTTCTATAAAGGCATATCCATTTACACTTGGAAAAACACCAGGATAATTTTCTAAGTTAAAAATATTTGTAACCTGCCCGCCTGGTAAGCTTTGATCAATAAGCAGAGTTTTTATATTTGCTCTAGAAGCATATTGAGCTGCGGTAAGACCAGCAGGACCTGCACCAATAATAATAAAGTTAAAATCTTTGTTTTCCATGTTTTTATCCTAGCACACAAAAAAATATTTGTCAATACAATTTAATTGTACACAATATATTTTCTTATTCCCATTTATCTAAAACTTTGAAGATGTAGCAACGGAAATAGCAATAGGACTAGAACCTGTTTCTCTATGAATCTTATACTCCACACTTAGACCAAAAGAGAGAGGAGAGTTTACTAAAGTTCCTGTATTTATTCCGCCTGTAAAAAGCACTTTTAAAGCTACACTATCTCGTAAATTAGATTCACTTAAAGAACTTAAATCTTCTGCCATCTTAAAAATTTCAAAGTTTTCATTTAAATTAAACATATAACCTGAATAATCTGCTAAAAGTTCGAGGCGATTTACGAATGTTGCTAAAGGTAAGCCTCTTTGAATTTCTTTTGCAAATAAAACTATCTCAGCTTCATAGCTAAACAATTTTTTTAAGCTAGGTGTATAATCAGCTTCTATGATGAGAGGTAAATTATAAGTAAGACCTTGCACACAGCTTACAGGAATTAATCTTGGAACACGTAATACAACAGAAGGAGTAAGTTCACTATAAAAAGAGCCTCCTGTAAAGTTGTTAAACGAAGTAAGGTAATAGCCTGCATACTGTAAGCCAAACTGGAAACCTGCTTTTTCGTAATGACCACTACCAACAGAATGTATTGTAGAAAACACACTCTTTACACCCCAAAGGTCTGTAAAGTAAGAAGTTGAATCGCTAGAAGCATTCATACCAAATAACTTTAGTAAATCACTAAACTCCAAATTTTCAGCTTCTAAAAGCCAATTTGAAGCTCTTAAAGAATCTTCTTCAGTATGACTTCTACCCATAAACAAAATATTTTCTTCTACAAGGGCAATAGAAGAATGATTAAAGAGAGAAAACTGTTCCTGTAAAGAAATTGAATCATAAGTTTGTTTAAAACCTGATGCATCAAAAACAATATTCGGATTAAATGCATAAGAAAAAATGGGTGTTCCCATGCCTGTAGAAGTGCTTCCTGTAAAAGAAAAACCTACTCCACCAGAAAGACTTAAAGCATCAAAACCTGCTGTTATGTAAAGCTGTTCACTATCCCAAGGATTACCAGTTATGTATGTAATACCTGGCACTGAATACGTAGCTGTTGTTGAAAGTTCATTATCAAATTGGTATAGCGTAGAAAAAGGAATAATTATTCCGCGATTGTTATAAAGTTTTTTATAAGGTAAAGATGAGTCTAAAACTTTTTTCTCTTCCTCACTAGCTATGGCTTCTTTAGTCTCTTCTACTTCTTTTATATTTGACGAACATTTAAAGTTTTCTGTATTGAATAAACTTAATTCTCTAGAAAATGCTTTTTTATCGTTAACAAAGTTACCTGTAAAATATAAAGTTTTTCCACATAAAAATGGAGTATAAACTCCGCCAGAAATTTCTTCATTCATTAAAGAAACTTCTACACTATCACTACTATAATTTTTTAAAATTCCAAAGCGAGGGAAGTTTTCTTTTGTACACCATGTAAATGTAAGCACATTATTTTTATTCTCATCAAAACCTGCTCTTAAAGAACGAAGCCTCATACCATTAAAAGGAAGCTTTGTTTCTTTCCAGACAATGTTTTCATTTTCAAAACCACTTACAGAACAGAAAGTCCACTCTAAGCCTCTTTTGTAAAGGCCCCCAAGCAGAGCCCCCTCGTAAGCTTTGCCGTCATCAGATGTCTCAAAGGCTTCTGTGTAAGCTTTATACCCCTCTGTAAACGCCGTGCCCGACGCATCGCACAAGCTGTAAAGCATTTCGCCACGGGGAAGCTCTTTAGAGTAAACAGAACTAAAACTTATAACTTTCCCATTCTTTCCGGGCATAAGCTCATAAACTTTTAAAACCTCTGTCTGCCCCAAAACTTTTATTCCGCACAAATACCATCTGTTTTCACTGCAAACTACGGTTGCATCTCTAAGGTTCAGCCTTACATTTTTTACCCAGCATCTGTTTTTTAAATCATAAACCCTAACTTCATTTTTATAATTTGCATGATTGCAATTAAGAGAAGTAACAGCTAAAAAACGTCCATCACTAGAAGCACTTAAATTTTGTAATGCACTTTTAGAAAAAAGCTTTTGATCTTTTTGAGCTAACCCATCATCTGTAAAAGTTTTTAACCAGACGCCATTATTACTTTCTTTTGCGTATAGCAAGGCATAGCCATTTTCTGTTTTTACAGTTGAATATAAAGCATACCGCTCTCCAATTGCATTATTAAATAAGGCATTTACACCTTTCTCTTCCAACGGATTTGGAATACAGTCAGGAACTTTTAATTCTTCATAAAATTCATTCCATGCCTGCTTTAAAGAAAAACCATAAGCATTTTTAAAATAGCCTTCATAGGTGCGAAACTCAAAACCAGATTTTTTATCTTTACCATTTACACACCAGTACCACCAGGAAGCATATTTTTGCATTCCATATTTTTCCTGAAGCCACCCTGCAAATACTCCTCCAAATGTGTAATAGCTTCCAGATGGATAAATGTCTCTAAAGCCTGTAACATCTTTATAGCTTGGAAAAGCATCCTGCAATTTTGCCTGTCTAGATGTATGTAAATAATACCCGTCGTTTAGTCTTCCTTCTCCATTTTGACTTTCAAAGCTGACAGTTGCGCTTTCTGCTAAAAATCCTGTTACAGGAAAAACCTGAAAATTGTAAATATCTCCAATAGCATTTTGAATCTTTTGAAACTCCTCAGATGAATACGTCATGGTAACAGCATGAGTTAATTCATGTCTAAACGTATTTAAAATGTTATCATTCTGTACAAGCATGTCTTCTGTAGGAAGAGTATCTAAAAGTACAATGTGGCAAAACGGAACAATAGAAAAATACGCATTAAAGTAGTCGCTGGAAGAAGAAATTGTAACTGGAATATGACGCCTAAAATCTACTCCGTAAGCTTCACAAATTTCATCATAAATGCTATCTGCATGTAGTGCTAAATGAGATGCAGAAGCAGTACTAGACTCTGGGTAAATTATGTCAAAATATTGTGTTTGAATATACCTTATATTTTTTTCTCCTGCTAAAAGTCCAGAACGTGCACTTGTGGAAAAGACAGCATAAAAAAATACACACACACTTAAGAAAATAAATTTTACTCTCTTACTAATTTTTACTTTCATAAATATCCTCTTCTCTATTAATTTTAACACATAAAAAAAGCCCCTCATAGTTTGAGGAGCTAAAGGCGTCGATCGGAATCGAACCGATGCATAGTGGTTTTGCAGACCAGTCCCTTACCACTTGGGTACGACGCCATAATGTGTAAGAGAATATCAAAATCACTAAAGAGTGTCAATAGACAAGGTCTTCAAAATATTCATAGGCATCGATTATATCTAAATAAACTCCATCAAAACCGCACGAAAGAATTTTTGCAAGGTAAGAGGAACTTGAACCGTAAATAACGGACTGCCAGTCTGAAGTCCAATACTCAACCTTATAATTTCCTTCCCAGTCTGCATTTTCTTCAAGCACCCAGCTCTTCTTTTTTATGCTGTCCCAGTACCATCTGTAATCCTCTGCTTCTCCAATGCTCATGTAACTTATTACAAGGCGTGTTCCGCCATTCGCTTTTGTCTTTAGGTTTTCTATTTGAGAAGCTGTAAACAGGGTGCCGTCATTAAAGTATGCGTCCATAATTATGGCATCATAATTTGTTTCTAAAACCGCCTGAATAAATTCTTCCTTTGAACTGTAACTGCTTAAGTTTAAGATGTATAAAAAATTTTTACAGTCACTTAAAGAAGTGCAATTCTCAGAGTTCTCATTGTGAATATCAAGAGACGGTATTTCCGTTAAGTTTCTGTCTAAGGCACAAAAACTAACATAACCCTTTTCATCATTTAAGTTAAATGAAGTTTCTGCATCACTTAAAGTACAATAATCAATAGAAAGAACTGCAACCCCTCTGTCCTTGTAAATGTCGCACCAGCTTTGAAAGAGCTCTGAATCGCTTTCTAAAGTTGCACTATAGTCCCCAGAGCCGCCGTAAAAAGTATCTTCCCGCCCCGTACCGTTTATTGCATCAATGTATTCTGAGTATACAGGACTCATCACATCGTCATTTTCATAATCCCACAGGACAGCCTGACCGTTTTGTGGAATAACTATAAAGTTTTCGTTTTTATTTTCGTCTTCTGTTCTTGCATACTCTGCAAGCGAAATTACAAAACTCCTCATCTCGCTTCTAAAATCTATATTTTTATATTTTAAAGATGAGCAAGAAGTAAAGAGAGTAATAAAAATCAGAATGTAAAATAAATAAAATTTCTTCATGTCTTCATTATAAATCAAAATAAACTAATTTAAAAGCATTTAACAAATAAGAAAAAATTACTTTTATTGAAAAATAATTTATTTTAACTTAAAATTACAATTAAGGAATTCTTATGGAAAATTCAGGGGTAATTATTCGCTCTTACAAGGAAAGCGACAGAGAAGCACTTAGAAACATATTGAAAAATGAGGCTTCTTACACTCAAAAAAAAGAAGGAATGTGCTTCTGAAGGCAAAAAAGAATGTCTTTGCTACATGTATTCAGATTATTATTTTGATTTTGAACCTGAAAATGTTCTAGTTAGTGAAGACAATGGAGTTGTATGTGGATTTATTGTCGGAAGCTGTAATACAGAACTTTTTCAATCCAAAATGAAAAAGATTTATATTCCAAAAATTATGAAAATTTCAAAAGTTTGGGGAATTTTTCACGAACTCTGCATTGCAGTTAATAAAAAACAAGATTTAAAAGGCGGAGTTGCATTCCACATCAATATCGACCACAATCATCAGGGAAAGAAAATCGGAACAAAGCTAATGAGTGAAATGGAAAATAAAATTAGCTCCAATGGATTGAAATATCTTTATCTTGTTACCGAAAATAAAAAAACTGTTGGATACGCATTCTATACAAAATTAGGATTTAAAGTAACAAAGCACTACATTGGTGGTTCGTTAATGATGAAAAAAGAAGTTTAATCTTAACAAAGATAAAAGTTTGTTTCAGTTATTGTAAAGTCCATTTATGTTTCTTAGTAAAAAAATAAAAATCCCCCGCAAGAATTTCTTGTGGGGGGAACCAAAAGACTCTAACTAAACTTAAGCGTTGAGTCTCTTCTCAAGATCGTCCAGACAATCTGACAATTCTTTTGGAAGGTGTTTTCCAAACTTTGGATAGTGGTTTTCACGAATATCCTTAATTTCTTTCTTCCAGCCTTCTGTGTCTACCTTAAGAATCTCTGGGAGAGTTTCCTTGTAGTAGTCAGCAAGACCTTCAGTGTTAAGAGCGCCTTCTTTTGGCATAAATCCGATTGGAGTGTCAACGTAGTTATCTTTTCCGTCACAGCGGTCAAAAATCCAAGCTAATACGCGGCTGTTGTCACCGTAACCTGGCCACATAAATCCACCAGGAAGCTTATCGTTATTTTCATCCTTTCTAAACCAGTTAACGTAGAAAATCTTTGGAAGTAAATCTTTGTCTTTTGCAGCGTTTCCTACGTCTATCCAGTGCTGGAAGTAGTCACCCATGTTGTATCCACAGAATGGAATGATTGCAAATGGGTCACGGCGAATCTTACCAACTTCTTCCGGGTTGATTGTGCTGGCAGCTGTAATTTCTGAACCAACGATAGAACCTAAGAATACACCATGGTTCCATGAGCGGCTCTGGTGTACAAGTGGAACTGTAGAAGGGCGACGTCCACCAAAGAGGATAGCACTAATAGGTACACCTTTTGGATCTTCCCATTCTGGAGCAATACAAGGACACTGAGCGGCAGGAGCTGTAAAGCGGGCATTTGGATGAGCCATTTCTTCTCCCTTAGGAGCCTTGTCTTTAGGGAATGCCGGGCGAGTCTTTCCCTTCCAGTCAACTAGGTTACCCTTTGCAGGATATCCAATTCCTTCCCACCAAACGTCTCCGTCTTCTGTAAGAGCACAGTTTGTATAGATTGTATTCTTTTCTGCAGAAATAAGAGCATTCTTGTTGCTTTCTGCAGATGTTCCTGGAGCAACGCCAAAGAAACCTGCTTCCGGGTTAATTGCATAAAGACGTCCGTCTTCACCAAACTTCATCCAGGCAATGTCATCACCTACAGTTTCAACCTTCCATCCAGGAATTGTTGGAATAAGCATAGCGAGGTTTGTCTTTCCACAAGCTGAAGGGAAAGCACCAGTTACGTACTTTACTTTTCCCTCTGGGTTTGTAAGCTTTAAGATAAGCATGTGTTCTGCAAGCCAGCCTTCGTCGCGAGCCATAACAGTTGCAATACGAAGAGCAAAGCACTTCTTTCCTAAAAGAGCGTTTCCGCCGTATCCGGAACCGTAGCTCCAAACAAGATGTTCTTCTGGGAACTGAGTAATGTACTTCTTTTCTACTGGAGCACAAGCCCAAACACCGTTGTCTTTTTCGCCATTGTTAAGTGGCTTACCGACAGAGTGAAGACAAGGAACAAAGTCAGCATTAGGATCAGCATTAAAGATGTCTAAAACTTTCTTTCCTGCACGAGTCATAATATCCATGTTAAGAACAACATACTCAGAGTCAGTAATTTCTACACCATTCTTAGAAATTGGTGAACCTAAAGGTCCCATGCAGAAAGCCTGAACATACATTGTGCGTCCGTGCATACAGCCCTTGTAAAGACCTTTCATTGTAGCCTTAAGTTCTACAGGGTCAATCCAGTTATTTGTAGGACCGGCATCTTCCTGTTTAACAGAAGAAATAAATGTACGCTTTTCAACACGAGCAACGTCAGACGGATCTGAACGGAAAAGGAAGCTGTTAGGCTTTTTTGCGAGAGGAGTTGCAAGTCCCTCGTCTACGCATTTTTTCATAAGACGGTCATATTCTTCTGTTGAACCGTCAACTACAACTACATTGTCAGGCTCACACATATCAATGCATTCCTGAACCCATGCCTTAATTTTTGGGTGCTTGATGTCATCAAGAGTCATGCTCATAACAACTACTCCTATAAATGAGGAAATGAACGGCCGCCAGAATAGTTTACAAACGTACCAGAGCTGTCTTAGCCTTAAACATCATATCCTTTCTGAATAAATATACACTTAAATTAACGCTTATTCAACCATTGTAAAGTTTTTTAGGACGACACCCTCTTAAAAAAGCACAGGTTATTACGATAAACGGTAAGTCTAAAAAAGACCCTGCTTTTCGGGGTTTCATTCTTGCTGTGCAAGAACGCTGCGCGCCCCTCCAATGCGTTCCGCTACTTCGTAACAGGCGTAAGTGCACACTGCAATCTTGAAAAGCCTGCAAAACACTGTTACATTAAACCCATGCAAAAAGCTTTTACATATTGCCCTTCCTGCGGCTCAAAAGACATAAAATCATTTTATATTGACGCAGAAAAAACATTTATACGAAAGTGGCAGTGTCCGTCCTGCGACTTTGAACTTTACAACAACATTGCAAGTGCCGTGGGACTGGTAATATTCAATAGCAATGGAGAAGTTCTATTAGAGACGAGGGCAAAAGAACCAAAGAAAGGTCTCCTTGTTTTTCCGGGCGGCTTTACAGACCCTAACGAAACTGCAGAAGAAGCCGCAATTCGTGAATGCAGGGAAGAAATTGGAGTTACTCCCCTAAACGTAAAATACCTCTGCAGCTTTCCAAATAACTACGAGTTTAAAAATCACCTATATAAAACATGCGACATGTTTTTTACGGCAGAGCTCCCTAAAAGCTATAGCTTTAACACACAGCAAAGCGAAGTTTCTGCATTACAATGGGTAAAGGCAGACAGTATTTCTCTTATAGAAGAAATTCCACTTGCATTTGATTCAGCAAAAAAAACGCTAAATTTTTATCTTTCTGAAAAAGAAGAAAATCAGGAAGAAGAATATCCGGAGGAAAATTCTTAATGGCTTTAAGTATAGATTTTTTTATCTGCACGGGGAGCATTCTTTTTTATGCAATTATCGCTTTAGTTTTCTGCATAAAAATTCACTCTGTAAAAAAAACAAATTCATCCCTTGGAAAAACAAATCCTAAAGCACCGTCTTCTTACATTCTTTCCCTAATAACAAGTGCTGTCCTTATACTACTGCCACTCTTAGTTCCGCTAAACACGTGGATCTGTGCCGTAATATGTGCCTGCGGTTTAATGGCAGAATACATTGTTTTTACAGAAAGACGCCAAAAGATAAGTAACGAGTAATTTTAACCACTTAAAAAAGACAATTACTTTTGCAAGTAGCAAAAAAACTATTGTAAAACCACAGTCATAGTATCCATCATTGCCCTTTTCTAAATACGTCAAGCGATATCCTTTTCCACCCTCTACAGAGATTCTGTCATATTCACTTGAATAATAAATATTATCAACTTCTCGGTAGTCATC
>CALFIX010000028.1 GCA_937877515.1 uncultured Treponema sp. | reverse complement strand
ACCCCTCAAATACTCGGATACTTGACCCCGATTATCTGTGTGCAATTCAAATTGTGCTCGCTTAGTCTACATACTCATAAACACAAGTGCTTATGTCGTACCACCCTGCTGGAACAGACACTAATGGTGTGATATTGCTTCGCTTCATTTGACCTGATGTGTCAATGTCAAATGTCGCTGTAACCCCACTATTACACGCTATTAGCCTTGCTGTATTAGCCACCTTTGCTTTTGGAAGTCCGCTTACAAGTACCGTGCTGACGCCAGTGGGCAAATCTTGCGGAACGTGTATAAATCCGTTCACAATCGCAAGCCCATTCATTTTATGCACGGTTAAGCCACTGTCGATATAAGATGTGTATGTTGGTGTAACTGTGGCAAGATTTGTCTTTGACTTTAGCGTGGCAATGTCGCTTGCGTTCTGCGCTATAGCCTGCTCGTCCGCAAGAAGCGCGGCATCGGTCATCAGCTTGAATGCTTCCCACTTGATTTCCACACGGTCGGTGGGAGTACCAAATACCCAAAGGTCAAACCCCGTTGCCGTCTGCTCAGTAAAATGCACCTGCACTCCGGCATTAACGTCTTCATCGTTAATATAACTAGGTTCAAACACGACTACATAATCGCTGTCAGGCATAGCGTTCGGTAAAGTTACAGAATACCTACCAGCAGTTCCCGAAGGAATTGTCGAAGTACCCTTCTGATAGTAACTCACGCTCGGAATCAGCTCGCCCGCCACGTTGCGCACGGTCGCGCTGGTCGTGCCGCTCTTGTCGGTAATCTCAATCACAGCTCCATCGCTAAGCTGCGTAACGCTCGCGCTTGGGGAAAAGCCGTCGTCTCCCTTTTCCCCCTGCAAGCCCTGCTCGCCTTGCTCGCCCTGTATTCCTTGTATTCCCTGCTCGCCTTGTATGCCCTGCTCGCCCTGCGCACCCGTGTCGCCCTTGTCGCCTTTCTCTCCCTTTTCGCCCTGTATTCCCTGCTCGCCCTGATCTCCCTTGTCGCCTTTCTCGCCCTTGATTCCGCTGGTGTTCATGTAGGTGATGAGCGAGTACGGGGGTGTTTCCTCCGCGCCCGTAAAGCGGTAAATCGGAAAGCCCAAGTCCTCGCCTGTGTCGGGGTCGCTTTCCCGTGTCTTAATCAAAAACATCAAGCCCACTTCGGGAAAGTCCGCCGCGTCAAAGTCGCCGATGGTCTCGTATTCCTTGTAAATCAGAAACGGGTAGCCGTCATCTCCCTTGTCGCCCTTGGGTCCCTGTATTCCTTGCAAGCCTTGTGCGCCTGTCGCGCCGTCCGCGCCTTTTTCGCCCTGTATGCCTTGTATTCCCTGCAAGCCCTGCGGTCCCTGCGCTCCAGTTTCGCCTTTCGCACCAGTAGCCCCAGTTTCTCCCTTGTCGCCTTTCTCTCCCTTTTCCCCACGGTCGCCTTTATCGCCTTTTTCGCCCTTAATCGCGCCCTTTCCAATCAGGGAATCCTGTGTGTATTTCTTTGCCATCGCAAGTGTAATTATATCCATGTTATACGCCTCCTTTTGTTTTGGTTTGTATACTTCTATATATTGCTATATATAAATAACTATGCTATAATGTGATTATGGTTATTAATTGGGACCCTGCAAAAGATAAGCTGCTTAAAGAAACTCGTGGTATCAGTTTTGAGCAAATTGAAGCAGAGATAAATGCAGGACATTATATAGGACCTGAAGTCAACCCTGCTAAAGGTAGAGGGCATCAAAAGCGTGTGGTTGTTAAAATCAATGGTTATCCATACGCCGTTCCGTTTGTTATTATGGAAAATGGTGGTTGGTTTCTTAAAACTGCATATCCTAGCCGCAAGGATAAAGAGAGGATTTGAGTATGGTAGAAATGAAAATTCCTTTTGATTATGATAATGCCACTGAAGAAGAGCGCAAAGAATTTCAAAAATTTCTTTGGGAACATCCTGAGTATGATAATCTTGATCCTGAAGAAATGTGGTATGAAGAACATTCTGATGAATTTGTCCCTTGTGAAAATCAAGAGGAACTTCGCCGCCAATTAATGGAAGCAGCCTCTCACCCTGCTGTGTTACATGGTACCTTTCGCCTTCCTGAACCTGAATTCCATGTATTGGAAAATATCGCAAAGCAAAAGGGAATAACTTGGATAGAAGCTGCAACCGAAGCCGTGCGCCGTTATATTCACGAGGAGACTTCTTTAAAAGAACCTGTCTTGCTACAAGCCTAAGCATAGCTGCGTTCACCCTATTTCTCAACTAAACCCCAGAAAGGATCTTCTTCATCTTCTTTGGGGTCTTCAAATTCATATTCATCATAGCCTTTTTCCTTGAAAAGCTTTCCAGCTTCTTTTGCATATTCTATCATGTTTACTTTACACCCCTGCCTTTCTGAAATCTTTTCATGTGCACACGCTCCTGCATTTAAGTTAAAAAGCTGAAGTACAAGATCGTCGTAAACGTCAAGAATTTCTTTTTCGGCCCTTTCTTTTGTGCATTTTTCATAAATAAAACCTTTTTCATCTTCAGCATCAAGCCACACTTCGTTATTAAATGCGTGCTTTATCAGCTCTTTTCCGTATTTACAATAATCAACAAGCCTGCAACAGTGAAATCTACTCATTATTGTTTCCTCCACTGTTCGTTTTCGCTATCCCAAAGATACACGTCTCCGGTATCCACGCAATAAGCACTGCACCCTGTAAACATCTCTTTATCATTTGGTAAATCTGTCACATCTGCCGAAAGGCAAAAGTATTCCCTTTTGTGTCCTGCTAAATCTGTTTTATAAAGTGTAATCATTTTCTATTCCTCCTTTGCACTATCTCAACTTCGCTTGAGCGAACTTTTTAATCTTCGTCGTCTGAATCGTCAACAATCCCGTTTGCAGGAATAACTTCACCGTTAGGACCATACACGGGGCGTCCGTTTTGGTCTTCGTAAGGCTTAGGCGTAAATCCTACAGCGTCCATAAGTTTCTTTTCTCTTGCTAACTGTGAAATTACCCACTTAAAAGATTTTCCACAAGTTCTCAAAGACTCGTCATTATAAGTTGTAAGCCCTGCGTCTAACGCCTGTATGCTTGCGGCAACATCCTTTTGTCTGTCAACTGCAGGTCGGTTTATTCCGGTCCAGGCACATTGAAGCCAGGCTGCTTTCTCTTGCCATTTAGAAGAATCCAATATCACAGATAAAAAGCCAGGAAGTTTCAAAGAGCCGTAAATACAAGACTGAATAATAAACTCTTCATACACAATCTGACAAAAATCTTTTGCATTCTTAAATGTACGGTATTTCAAATAAACATCAAATTCATTATTCGCCTGCCTTGAAGCTGAATAAGAGCTTTGAAACTTCATGTTTACAATTTCAGGGGGGATTTCCAAAGACCAGCAAACCGCATCTAAAATTGCCTGCTCAAAAGTTGCATAATTCACATTGGGTCTATTAGTTTGAAAGCTCTGTACTTCCTCGCCGTTGTTCAAATCAAAAGTGGTACCTGGCTCCATGATTTTCAAATCAGGTCTTATGCTATTCTTTTCAACAACACCACTTCCAGTAATTGCTTTATTCTGCAAACTGTCCGGTATTTTCAAAGTATCAAGTGCTGCCGTGGGGTGACTTCCCACCCCTGCTGTCGGAGACTTTTTGATAAAAAATGCAAGCATGGCATTTACAACCGCAGCCCTTTCTTCTGCGTCCCTGTACCGGTCTAACTCTTTTAAAATCCCAAGAACACCACTTAAAAGTGGCTCGCCTCTTACATCTTCAATTAACCTTTCGCTACCGTAAATCATCCAGGCAATTTGCCTGCCACTCTTGCTTCCTTTTACGGGAATCCTTTCAAAAGTAACCTTGCCTTCTTTTACGTTTTGCACATAATAAGCAACGTGTCGCCCTTTTTCATCAAGTTCCACACCATTCTTTATTTCGTGCCCGGTAACAAGGTTTTGTTTGTCTGGAGTGCGTACATAATAACCGTTTATCCAGTCCCACATGGGAAGCCCTGTAGCAGGATTGATTCTGTTCACAATAATCCCGTCCCCGCAGAGCATAGCTTCCATTCTCACCTGTTGCTGCCATTCCCCAAAAGTCAGCTGTTTTCTATAGTCAAAAACTTCGTAATTGTTTGCATACAAGTTAAAAGCATTGGTCATCTTTTCGCTTAATGCCTGAGCTTTATCCTCACGCTCTTCTTCATTTTCGTTAGGCCATAAGACAGAGGCGATAGGCATAGCTTCAGCCGTGATTCCTGTAAAAATCTCATTGCGCAAAATACGCCTGATTATGCCGCGACAATAAGGATTTTCTGTAAAAAGCTGCAAGCTCCTTTGCCTTAAAGTCCAGTAGTCAACATAGCTATAGATTTTGGTAAGTCCAAAGTGTCCAGGGTATTTGTCACCATTCCATTCAAAATCAAAAGCGTTGGCTATATACATTTCGTAATTTTGTATCGTTTTACATTCAAAATTCATCTTACCACCCCGGAGTAATCAGCTTAACCGATCCGCCAGAAATCCTTTGCTCTATGGCATCAATTTGAATGAGTATATTCTGCCTTGCAGATTGCAAAGTCCCTAAATCTGTTTTCTTTACAAGTTGTGAACTCTGTCCGGTCTCAAGTCTGTATTCACTCACCTTGCCAGCTGTAAGCTCTGCAATCGCCTGGTCGTACCTGTAAAGTAAAACCCGTAAGTTTTGCAATTCATCTTGCCAAAATTCCTGACTACTCTGATTTTGAAAGTTCGGATCAATTAACATAAAAAATATTTTATACAAGCCCTTTCATTTTTACTATTTAAAAAAAATAAAAAAAATCCGCATCCCTACCGTCAAAAATATTAACAAAATTGTAAACAAAAGTATAAGCCCATATAAACATCTTGACAATTTTTTAACGGTAATATATACCTTTATCAAGGTTTATAACCCCTTATTTTCTTATGGTTTCAATTTGGGACCAGAGGGTCGCTGGTTCGAATCCAGTCATCCCGACTTTTATTCTTTATTTTATAAGGAATTACCCCTTATTGATTTTGCTTATAAAAAGAATATTAACAAAATACAAACAAAAGGGAGCTTTATGGATTATCATGTTTTTTCAAAAACCTTAAAAAATAAATCAGGAAAAGTCAAAAAACAATATTATGCCTGGTATTATTCCCCTGAAGGAAAAAGAAAGCAGATAGTCTGCAAAGATTGCCGCACCAAAAACGAGGCTCTAGCCTACTGCAGTTCTTTGCCAGCTGTAAAAGAAAAATCAGTCTTGATAAAAGATATAGCTCGCCTTATGTATCTGCCCGAAAGTGACCACTTAAAACGGCGGGTGCAACTTGGACGCCCTATAGAAGAGCGAACCATGCACGATGCCAGGTCTTACCTTGACCAGATAATAGAAAAATGGGGAGCTTGCAGCCTTGCAGAAATAAAAGTCCCTGAAGTTGGCAATTACCTCTTTTCTCTTGACCGGTCCGCCAGCTGGAAAAACCGCTATATTTCAATTTTCAAAGAAATCTATGACGAAGCTGCCTGGCAAGGTTTTAATATTCAGGTCCCGGTATTCCCTCACTTTACCCGCCCCCAAAATAAAAAAGATATATTTTCCACGGAAGAGCTTAAACTTTTTTTTGAACTTGAAAACTTTCAAGGGCAATCAGCTGACGCGCAAACCCTTTACCTTTTCTTTATGTGCATATTCCTTGCAGGTCTACGCATAAGTGAAGCTCGCGCCCTGCGTCCTGTACAATTCATATTTGACCGCAGCGCCCTTGTTATAGACGGCTTTTGCAAAGAAAACGGGGAGCGCACAAACTTTAATAAAAAAGGTTCTGTAACAGACCCTAAAACCCGCCTGGTCTGCCTGCCTCCAGACTTTTCGTTAATCATTCAAACCTACATACAAACAAACAATATAGCTTCCGAAGACTTCCTTTTTACATACCACAACCTGCCCTTGCGCCGTGAATATGCAGAAAGTGTTTTTCGCCGTGTTCTAAAATATGCCGGCATAGATACAAGTCAAAAAAAGCTCACACCCCATTCTTTGCGCTATACTTACGTAACAAGAATGAGACGTGAACTTTCTGTGGAAACAGTGCAAAAGCTGGTAGGTCACACCAGTCAGGACATGACAGACTATTACACCCGCTTTTCCATAGACACTACCCTTGCAGGAATAAAAGGTGCTGAATTGGCGGTTCAGCACCTCTTTGATTAAAGTTCGCTCAAGCGAAGTCTGGATATAATTTTAAAAGTATTGTATATTAAAAAAAAAGAAGGGCGGGATTCCATAACTGCCGCCCCTCTTTTTGCTATCCTATTAATCTGGTTAGCAAGATTTCAACAACAAGCCATGCGAGTTGGGCAAGAACTTTTAGCACGGCTGACCAAAACCGCTTCTTCTTTGAAGGGCGGTTTTTCTTTTTATGTTTCCACAACCGTTTTATTCAAAATAAATCCAGTTGAATAAACTTCTCTTTCTTTGGCCACAAGTCTTTCTGTGTCCTTGGAATGTACAGTTTTTCTATAACTGTATTGTTTGCGGTCGCTGATAGAGTGTTCTGTTTTTTCCTTTGGTCAAGTTCTATGAAGTCACCTTCTGGCATATTGTACTCACTTATAATTAGCGGTTCTTTCTGCTTTAGACACCAGCTATAAAATAAATCATAATCAAAAGAAGATTTGTTGTTTTTATTATCATATCCGTTTGTGTTTTTATAAGGAATGTCACAATAAATTAAAGAATCGGGAAATATTTCTATATCAGCATAGCTTTTCTGTGATACTATCACCCTTTGCAAACTTTCCAAACTTTCCAACCTTCCCAAACTTTGCAACCTTTCCAACCTTTCCAAACTTTGCAAACTTTGCAATTTGGGCAACTGTTTATTACCCTTAAATTGACAACTTTTATACAACGGATTGTTCTGAACTAAATCCCAATCATTTAACCTTTTTAGCTCTTTTACTATTGCAGGTGCAAACTTTAGCCTTCTTTGTTTTATGTCCTTTTCTTTGTGCATTGCGTCAAATGCCACTTCCCACACTTCAGGACACATTTTTTTTAACAATTCCCATTCATCAAAAACTATCGCATAATGACACGCTTTTTTATAAGGTTCTATCTCTTGCCCATAAAGATAACTTCTTCCGTTATCGCCAAAAGACCAGCAATAGCGAACGTATAAATCAGAATCTTTTAATTTAAAAAAATCTTCACGGCTTATCCATCTTCTTTCATTTTTGTATTTCTCATTTATGGCATCTACAAAAAGACGGGGGACTTCTAAAATATCATTTACAAAATAATGCTGAAAGTTCTTTTTTAATAAAGCTGCATGAGTGACCCCACACCCACCTGCAAATAAATCATAAAAATTAGTTTTATCAGGAAAATGACTAACTACCCATTCAGCTATAAAATTTTTACTTCCTTTGTATGGTAATCCGTATTGCATACAAAAAGTTTTTCATAAAATTCTTTGTTAAACTATTAAAATATTTGTACAGGGTTGTTAATCCAGTGTTAAATCTTTTTAGGGGGATAAAAATGTTAAGCGTAGTTCTTCTATACTTAGCGGAAAAACAACCAGTCGCTTTTTATTAGATTTGGCTTTTCAAAATGAATAAAAATAAAAAGACTTCGCTCAAGCGAAGTCTTTCCTTTAATCTGAATAATGATTTTTACATTGATAAATTACGATACAATCATTCTCTACTTTGTAAACAAGCCTGTTTTTCTTGTCTATCTCCCTGCTCCATAACCCTGAAAGGTTTTCTTTTAAAGGTTCAGGGTGACCTATACCGTCATTTCCGTTACGTTCAATATCTCTTATAAGTTTATTTAGTTTCTTTAAGATCTTTTTGTCATTTTCTTGCCAATACAAATATTGTTCCCAACCTAAATCTGTCCATATCTTCTTCATATTACACCCTTATCAATTCATGCTCTGTAAACTTTAGTTTTCCTTCATCAGCTAATCTTTTCATTTCTTCAAGGTGTTTAATATTTGCCTCTGAATAAAAATCGTCGTTATTATTTTTTATAGAAACTTTTGACTGGGGATGCAATTTGATTACTCCTTTTAGGGCTGCAATTAAATCTTTATTTGAATTCTGAATTACGAGTGTACTAGTCATAAAAATCTCCTTACCACAAAATATATATATATATAATAATATATCTTTATTTATCCGTCAATCTTGCTTCTTTTCACTTTCCCCGTAGAAATTACCGGCCCGTGCAAACTTCCAGAAGGTAGACCAGTCTAGGCTTGGAAGCCCTAGCTGCAACCTGCAGAAGTCATCAGCAAAAATCTCTAAAGCTGCAAGATTATAAACGTAAGTATCAAAGCCGTGGTTTGCTTGTCCTTCTTTTGCCTTCCAGATTGTACGCAAATATTTATTAGTCTTTTTGTCGTACTCTTCCACCTTGCTTTCAGCTTCAAACATTTTAAAATAGTCATCGTGAAAATCGTCAGGGAAGTTTGCGTACCAATCAGGCTGCACTTGCCCCTCGTCCCATACCATAGTATTCAACATCATGCTTATTCTGTCTTTCAGTTTGGTGGTATTTATATGGTAAGCCTGCCCCAGTCCTATGTTAATCAAAGTCTGCCTTGCAAAGAGTTTATAAGTCTCACCACCGGCAATATAATCTGCACCCTTGCAAGCATAAACACGGCTTGAATAGCGCAAACAAAAAGAATACACGTAGTCCGTATAGTGTCCTGAGTCTACAAGACAAATTGCAATCCTGTAAAACTTTCCGTCTTTTGCAGAAAAAACCGTATTGTCAACATACTCTGCTAAAGTATCCCAGACACCGTTAAAAGTTTCTGTAGGTCCGTCAATGCTAAAAAAATCTAAAGTCCATGTAACACCCCGTTCCCCATAACCTTTCACATCTACAAAAAGACAATCTTTTTGAACGTCAACGCTACAGCAGACGATTAAAATCGGACTGCCAGCTTCTTTAACTGCTATGTCGTTCGGAACAGTCTTTCTTATAAAGCCCCACCGCTTATGCAGCATTGCTTTTTCATAGCGGATTTGCTCGTTTTGCTCCTTAAAGGGAAGACCTTGTTTTAGATTTCTAAAAGCCCTGTACGCTTCCTTGTCGCGTATACGGTTGTTTTTTATATCCCAACATTTAGCCCATAAAGCAACCATGTTTTCCCATGAAAACATTCCAGGAGGATTGTACAAGGGCGAAATGTGAAAGCTCTGTGTTGCAATAGCTGTTGCAGTAGCCGTTGCCCTCCATTCGCCTTTTAACATGATTTCAGCCTTATCCCAATTTTTCATCACCTTACCGCAATACGGGCATTTATAGCCTACAGTATCAAGAATCGGCATAAACTCTTCATCGTTTTCCCAAACTATCCCGCCTGTATGATTGTGGTTTTCGTCCCAAACCGCCCATTCTAAAGTCTGCATTTTTCCGCAAAACTTACAGGGAACATAAAAATATTCCTGGTCCCCTTCAAGAAAAAGTTTGTAAATCTTGCTGGTCTGTTCAATAGTCGGAGTACTTCCAAAATACAATTTTCTGATTGAAGCATAAGCATCGCTACGGGCTTCAACAAGGTCTTGAATCGTTCCCTCTCCTTTTAGCTTATCAGGCATACCGTCAATTTCGTCAACAAGAATAACCTTGTAAGAAAAGTTTCTAAAACGGTTAGGGCTCTTTCCTCCAACTGCGTGTAAATATCCGCCCGGGTATTCTTTTTTCAAAGCCGTGTCTCCGGTGTTACGGCTTCCTGCAGCTTTTTTTGTTTGCGCATAAATCAGCTTGCGCGCTCCGGCCCCGTCTATCATGTGATCTATTTTTGTATTCATGGCAGTTTTTGCCATGTCCTCGTCTGTTAAAACAAAAAGCTGGCTTGCAGGATTTGACATTATATTATAAAGCATAACGCTTTCAAGAATCCCTGTAGTAGCTCCTAACTGGTTTCCCTTCATTACAATAATTCTGTGAATGGGATTATCCGGTGCAAAGGCATCCACAATCTTTTTAAAATACGGGAAACGGTCATAAGAAAACCTGCCAGGAAAGGGCGTAAGCTCTTTGTCTATATAGCGCACTCGCTCTGCAAACTTATGCGGCAGCTCATATTTTCTTTCTGCTGTTAAAAGTGAAAATTGCTCTTTTATATAATCAAGATCCTGCTTTGTTACCTTGTATTCTGTTATGTTCATTTGACCCCTTTTCTTTTCTTTCAGCACTTTCAACCACTTCTAAAATAGAATCCGTTAAAATATAAATTTCTGCACACAATTCCCGAATTCTGTCAACTGAAACAGATTTTGCCCCTCGTATAGCCACAAGAGGAGACGTTTTTCCCATAAGCCTTTTTGAAATAAGGTGTATCTTATTTTTATAGGAGACTGGCAGCTCTTTCATTTTTTGCATTCCCTTATTTTATTCGGCAATATCTTAACCTGTTTATCCTCGAATTCATACAAAGATTTTTCTACAAGCATTTCTTGTAAAGTCCCGCTATGTTTAACGTACCAATAGCCGTCTTTAAAAATGCTTATGTGATAATACATATCATTTTTTTCAGGATTTGCCACCTCCTTTGTTTTTGCCCCGTCTTTGTACTTTAACCCCTTTGGTCTCTTTTTCGTTGCTAATTTAGTGACGATTTTTTCGTAATCACTCCCCTTGTAATACGCCACGTTATCAACAAAAGCCGGTTGTATACCCCGCGTTTTTATTCTTTTATAAACACAAGCCACACGAAGCCCGCTTGCTTTTGAAATCTGCCTTGCAGTTAAAAACCCTTCATAGTTTTTGGTTCCCTCGCCAGCAGCTTTCGTTCTTGCATAGGGCTTTTTGTTTGGGTTATGTTCCTTTATTAACTTTTGCATCTTTTTATCAAGGTTTTCTTTTTTTCTTTTTAGAACATAGTCCACCAGCTTCTGCAATATTTTAGGGTCTACCCCGCAGCTTATGTCCGTATATTCCGCCGCATACTTTTTAATGGTATCCACTCCAATATGCAGCTTTCTACCAACCTTTTCAACTTTAAGCCAGCCCATGTGAGCGTTTTTTGGCTGTCTTTTTGCCCCTGGCCGGTAATAGTCACTATCTTGCCATTCTATATTTACGTCTATACTCTGTTTCATTTCCCTGCCGCTTTTTGTTTCTTATTGTTCTTCTCTTAACTCAAACCCGCTAGAATAATACCAACAACAGTCTCTGCAACAGTCGCTATAATTAAAATCTTTGTCTTTGTGCTTGCGCATATTACAAGGGTCAATTATGTTTGGTATATCATTAATGTAGTTTTCAAAAACGCCTAACTGTTCTTTTAAATTATCTCCCACTGCTTCCAAACCCATTGCCCTCACGCTCTGTCTCTGAAAGTTCTCCTACAACTTCCCATTTGATTTGAGGAGCTTCACGGATTGCTAGCTGGCAAACACGGTCGCCCTTCTTAATCTTGTACACATCAAAATAAGAATTGTTTGTAAGAATTGCCTTAACCTCGCCCCTGTAGTTCGTATCAATAGTGCCTATAGCACCCTCAAGCCCCTTAAAGCTCAATCCGCTCCTGGGTCTTACAACCGCCTCATAACCTTCAGGAAGTTCAAGAGCAAATCCTAAAGGAATAAGCTCACGCTCCCCAAAGGAAACTTCAACATCTTCTCTTGCATAGCAATCTAAGCAAACGTCCCCATCTCTTTTATATTCAGGCAACTTCCCACCTTCTAGCAATTTAATCTTTACCTTCAGTTCTTTCATTTTCTCCACAAACCTCCGCATAAGCACCATATAAATCAGTCCTGTATCCAACCTTTGAATTATTCTGTAATACTAATTCAATGTTAAATCCTATATGTTTAATTTCTTTGACATGAGAATATTCAGCAATATAACGATTGAATATATCACTTTTTTCGTTTCTTACAATCTCTTTGTTACATCTTGAACAGAAACAAGGTTTATTCAAATCAACCTCTCTGAACATTCCGTTATTCAAATCAATCTCTGTCATCCTTTACACCTCCCTCGTTGCTTATCCTTTTGTTTTAGTATTGCGATTGCATTCTTGTATGTTCTAACAATCTCTTCTTGTGGTAAAACAAGGTCGCATTTAGCACACTCATTTTCTAGCCTGCAACAATCTCTTTGAACGCACTCTAATTCGTTTTGCATAACCTCTAAGTCTGTCATTTTTGTTCTTCCTTTGCAATTTCAGCTTCAGCATCAATACCACTAATTTCCATAAAGATTTCGTTATTCCAGTTAGGAAGTTTTAAGACCTTTATAATCTGTATAATTGCTATTTACATAATCTTCTAAGTCACCGATATAATCAGCGAAAAAACCTTCTCTAGCTTCAAGCTCATCATCCCACATAAAATAAACAAACTTCTTATCAAACAAATCCATTATTCAAACCTCCTCAGTTACTCTTTATAAACAGTAAGGGCAATAGTCACCATAATACCACCTGTAACACCTCTTGCACCATTTTATACGTGTATTCATATTTGTATAGCTAATCATTTTTCACACTCCATACTTTTGCGTTTATAGTATTTCGCGTTTCCATACGTCCAGTAAAAACAATTTTCTACAATGCTTTGTTCTAAACCTCTGTAAAACTTCTTAACTTTTTTAAATTCTGGCTAAAATCTAGTGGTAACATTCCATATCTTGTTTCATAACGTGTCCTTCCCTCAATTTCATAGATTGGAAAGTAAAAAGACGCATCTGTTAAAGCTGAATTCCATTGACCGTGTGAAAAGTTTAGTTGCTTTATTGCTTCCGCTCTTGTTACTTCCTTTTCATTTAAAAGAAGTACAAGATTTAATAAATCCTTTTTATTTCCTTTTTTGTGCAAAGAACCACTCATTTTCTACCCCTTAATATCTTAGATTAAGGGGCTTCATCGCCCCTATGAAAATTAGTTGACGGCTTGTACTTTCGCACTTATCAGCTTTGCTGGTGTGTACCCCTTGCCGTCCGGCTAGGAGATTTTTATGTTTGCATAGTTACAATTTCTCTGTCTTTCCAGAGTGTCAATTACTTCTTTCTCAATAAAGTGTACGTCTTTTTCCGTACTGTCAAAATTTTATATACCGGCTGACAGCCAGTAGTTAAACACTCCGTCAACGGCGTTGTGATATAACCAGTATTTTCTTCATTGTTTGTCAGGTCATACTTCATCGCGGCCCCGCCAATAAAAACCCCAACTAAGACACCTGCCGCAAAAATCAACGCGCCTCTTAAAAACTCACCCACAAATAACACCCCTTTTTACATTTTTCTTAAACTCTTTCATTTGAAGCTGGCACCAAACCTTTAAAAGTGTTCTGCATTAGCTGGACATGAAGCTCTTGTAATTCTTTTTCAGTCAGCTTGATTTTCTTTCCATCTTCAAAAGTTAAGGTGTAAAGTGAATCATTGCCATAAACATATTTTTCTAAAGTCATAACATTTCCTTTTTTGTCACTTCACTTGAGCGAACACGGCGCGCAGCTTTTTGCACTTTGTAAAAGAGCACTCATTTCTCTGTAACAACTTTTATAACCAATCTCTTTGAATGTGGTTCCGTGGCTTTTACAGTACATCTTTAGCAAGGCCTCATTACTATCTATCCGCTTAAGCAATTCTTCGCAGGCAATAAAGGGGCTTGCCCAGTTGTTTATCGCCATTACAAACTTTGTCTGTAAACTACATTCCCCTTCTCTAGCCCAGTAGTCATCTGCACAAGTTACAAGCTGTTTTTGTGCTTCTTTAATTTCTTTTATCAGCTCTTCTACTCTCATAAAAATTAAAATCTTTTCAGCTTCCTTTTTGGTAACTACAACACCTGTAAAAATTGCAATTCTTGCCATGAAGTATTCATCATTCATAAATAATTTCCTTGTTTTTACTACAGGCATATTCGTATTCTAATTTGGCGCCTGCACTTTCACGCCAATTATCAAGCATATAAACCGCATCACAAGCATCAATCATTGCATAGCAGATGTGCATGTAATCTTCATGCGACAAGCTCTTGTACTCTGGCGAAACTATAGGAATAAGAACATCGTGACCCTTCGCTAATAAAAAATTTTCAGCTTTCTTAAACATCTTACAAACCCTTTCCTTGTTCAGGTCAGAAATTTTTCCTGCAACATAAACTTTCATTTTATTTTCCTCACTTCGCCTGAGCGAACTTTTTATTGCTCGCTCTTTAGGTTTTCAACTACGTCTTTTAACTCTTCAAGCTCAGAGCTCTTTGTGTCGTACTTTCCGCGCAGGCTTGTAAGCTCGCTTGTTATGTGACTTTTTGCATCGCATATACAGCGCGAAAGGTTATCTTTCATATAGTTCACCAGCTCCCCGCGGCATTCCTGCTGGTTTGAAAGAACTTTTGCAATTATTGTGTCAACAGCTCCTTCTGGCCAGTCGAGCAGTTTATTCATCAGCTGATCCACGTAACCAAAAAGACGGGCAGTCACAAAATCCTTGGGAATAAGTTCCTGTCTTCTTTCCTGAATGCGCTGCTCCTTTTCAGATGTTACC
This sequence comes from uncultured Treponema sp., assembly GCA_937877515.1. Lineage (GTDB taxonomy): Bacteria > Spirochaetota > Spirochaetia > Treponematales > Treponemataceae > Treponema_D. The sequence continues at coordinate 4,522 of CALFIX010000028.1, read as the reverse complement.
GCCAGGGTTTGCAGTATCTTTGCAAAGCGTTCAACCCCAGGAATACCGCCGTATCTTGTAGTAAGCTGCTTTAGTGTCATTGTTTGCATTATTTCGCTTAAGCCTTCAGTTGTTCCAAAATCGTCGTTTATGGGCAGAGGTGCAGCTGCTTTTGGGGCCTTTGCAGCAGGTTCAGGGCTTGCAGGGGTTACAACGGGCGCACTTTGGGCATCTAGTTGCATTTTTGTTTGGTGTTTGGAAAGATATGCGCGGTTTACAGGATTATCAGTATCCATTTTCTTCCCAGAGTTTATTATCAATGTCCCATGCTGTATTTTTTGGCATACAGATGCAGGCTTTACGCCGCACATCCTGGCAAATTCCGCTTGAGTAACTTCCATGCCTAAAAGTTTATTAGGTATTAAGACTTAATGCTATTCAATTTTAGAATCTATTAGGTTTTTGTTAAAACTACTACACAAATGACAAGGGGCACTCCGCGCAGAATAATTGCACACGGGTATAGGGGCCTCACAGTACCTTGGCTTTTTCTGCCAGCTTACACGTCCCCTGGATGCCCGTTTAGCTTGCAGATTTTCAGATTGTCCTTGAAAGTTTGGTAGAACTTTTAAAAGCTGGTTATTCTATTTATAAATCTGTATAAGATAAAGACTTATGCAAAAAAAATCCTTCAAAAGTATAAGTAAATTTATTTTTGATAAATTAGAGTGTGAAAAAAGGAATTTAAAGAAAAATGTCTTCACCTCAAAAAAATTTTTTAAATGCACTAAAAAACTCTTAATTCAACAATATACTTTTACTTAAAATCGCCTTAATACAGTAAAATATATATATTTTACTGTATTATAAAGAAATAAAATCATATATTTATATATGATTTTAACAGTCAGGTAAAAGTTTGGAAGCTAAAACCGCTCTAATTTCTTTTAAATTCAAAGGAATTTAAAAGAAAAAACAACTATACAAATGTATTTTTTTGCCTTTTTTTGGGGTCAAAACACTACTAATACGGAAAAGTAAAATTTATTTTTAAAAAAGCACTATATACAGTGTACACAAATGTATAGTATACATTTGTCGAGGGTAGAATTTCGGAAAAAAATCTTCTACCAGCTACCACGTCATCAAAATTATAAAACATAGAAAAATAAACCGAAAAAACGGCAATATTCAGAAACAAAAAAAAGCCCATTAGGGAGGTCCTAGGGGCTTTTTAGTAATAAATATGCTTTTTGTGATTAGAAACGATTCTAGGGGCGTTTTTTCGCGTCTGACGGGATTTTTAGATTATTGGCTGACCTGTATTTTTATCAATTTTAGCGTTTTGTCAACTAAAAAAAATTCTTCTTTTTTTCTCTTTTTTTGATTAAAAGTTATTGACAAATAATTTATTTTATTGTATTATAAAAATATAAGGTCGTTGACCTTAAAAAAAATTCTTAATTTGAGGGTAAAATTGTGACCAAGGGAAAGAAAAAAGCCCGTAAAGTATTACGGGCAATCAAACGGGCAGCGTTTGAAATCCTGATAGCTGTTGCAACAGGTGTAATTACTGAAATAGTAATTCGCTTATTGTTCAGCTAGCGGGTAAGGAGTGGCGGGAAGTAAGCAAACCGTCACTCTTTAGCCTTATTTTACCCCCAGGAGGTTCTTATGTCAACTGAAAGAAAAACATTTTTAAAAACACTTGCAAAAGATGCCCTTATTGGCGCGTGTGTAGCTATTGCCTTGTATGTTATGCACCGCACGGGGGTGCTTTAATGCCAAGTGGAGGAAAAAGAACTGGAGCAGGTCGCCCGCCAGGAACAATAAAAGGGCGCACTGTGGAATATAAAACTATTTCTATTTCTGCCCTACCAGAAGAGGTAGAGCAGATAAAAGACCTTGCCAAGAAAGCAGGAAAAACAGTCAGCCGGTATCTTGTGGAACTGGCATTGACGTAAAAACGCCCAAAGGCACGCTCTAAGCGTGTCTTTTTTTATCTTGATAAATAAAATAAAAATCGTTAAACTAACAAAATGCTTCGGTAAAAGTCATTTTCTTCCCTGATAGATTTTAATTTCAACATCCCGGAGGAAACGCCAATGACTAGTGACGATATTATGATTTATATTATGATGTTTCAAACAGTTATTATGGTGGTTACCCTTCTCAAAAAATAAGAAAAATTGTAAAAAATAGCCATTTCAGAGGCAACTGAAATGGCTTACATCTCGGAAGAAATCTCGACTTTTGCCGAAGCTTTACTCTTCATTAGTAAAAGTAAATCTTTTTCAGCGTTTTGTCAAGCCTAAAAATAACGTTTACTTTTACTAATTCTTTTTTATCTTGATAAATAAAATAAAAATCGTTAAACTAACAAAAACGCTTCGGTAAAAGTCATTTCTTTCTCTGGTAAGATTTTAATTTTACATAACAGGGAGGAAACGCCGATGACTAGTGACGATATTATGATTTACATTATGATATTTCAAACAGTTATTATGGTGATTTCACTTTTCAAAAAATAAAAAAATGTAAAAATTAGCCGGCTTAGCACCACCTAAACCGGCTACAACAGAGAGGGAAGCCTCGACTTTTGCCGAAGCCTTCACTTTTCACTAGTAAAAGTAAATCTTTTTTAGCGTTTTGTCAACTTAAAAAAATATTTTTTTAGCAAAAAAGTTTTACTTTTACGCCTTTTCTAACTTCATGTGAAAAATCATGCCCCCGCCTGCGACCTCCTCTTTTCAAAAGCAATAGCAGCATCGTCTTTGTCTTGCCCAGCTATAAGCCCGGAGCCAAAGTCCAGCCAGCGCTGGAAGTTACCAGCAGAAAGCCTTTGCGCCATCTTTACCACTTCCATTTCGCTTTCTGTAAGCCCGTTTTCTTCCTCGCCGGTGATAAGGTAGTCGCACGACACGCCCATGAAACGCGCCAGCCGCGCTATATTCTCGCCTTTCGGGAGCGAATTGCCTCTTCTCCAGCTGAAATAAGTGTCTTTATTCCATTCACCGCCCGAAGCATCCTGCATCAGTGCCTCAATCGTGGTCTTGTGCTCCTTGCACCACGCCTTGACACGACCGAAAAAATCTTTATTTTTGTCCATTTTTTAGGATTTATCACAATTTTACAGAAAAAAATAGCAAAAATTACACTTTTTTGCTTGACAAGCGTTATTTTTCACTGTAATATCAACAGAAACTTTGAAATCAGGAGGAAATATGACAGAAATTAAAATTAAAGCGTGGTTCAGTGACTGGAAAGAGGTTTCATTTGAAAAGGCTGTTAATTTTTCGTATGGAATTATGAGTTTACATAAACCTGAAGTTTTTAATAATCATTTTCAAGGAATAACTTATGAAGAAATCATGGACGCTCGCCAAAAACGCACCTGAAAGTGAGCGTTTTGCGCTGCAACAACTAGCACGGGAACAAATGAAAGAACGCCTTTTACGCGACATAAGACTTGATATCGAGATATGTCACCTGGAAGGCTGGCAATACAAGCAGTATCTGCAAGAGTTACTAGATTTAATAAGTCATTTTTTAGGAGGTAAAGACAAATGACAATAACACAGACTGCGCGTCCAGTATCTCTTTCAATGCTCTTAACAGACAGTGAAAGAGAGGCATTTAACCGCTTTGCACATGAGAAAGCGATTAAGAAGAACCAGTGGATTCAACGCCTTGTAATCGAGGCACTCAAAAACGAAGGTTACCTGCCAAAAGAGGGGGTGAAAGAATGAACGGATGTATAACAAACTGGTCTTTTGGCGACACGCTGATTCGCACGGTCCAGAAAAACCAAAAGGGTACGCTAAATGAGCGTACCCTTTCAGAAGAGAACGTGTGGTTTGTGGCAAGAGATGTCGCGGCTGTACTTGATTATAGAACAGCAGACGACATGACACGCTATCTTGACGAAGACGAGACCGCCAAATGCCCGGTCTCTACATCGGGCGGCACACAGGAAATGATTGTGATAAGTGAAGCGGGCGTCTACCACGCAGCCTTTATGAGCCGCAAGGAAAACGCGCGCGAGTTCCGCCGCTGGGTCACGGGCCAAGTGCTGCCCTCTATCCGCAAGACGGGAAGCTACGGTGGGGCTTTAGAAACACCAGGGGAAAAAGCAAGGGCGTACATACTGAATAACCTGAACCTTTTTTTAGAACAAAAACTGCTTACCCCTAAGATTATGGAATTGATACTAAAAGGAGCTGCACAAGAAGCTGCAAGACAGGTTCAAGTAAAATTAGAATCTGCTGCAGATGCAGAAGTTGCAAACGCTGCACCTTATTATAAACAGGAAGTGTCAAACGCCATAGCAGAATGGGGACTACAGCGTCTGACACGGGTAAACGACGGCGGCTATGTCTTTCTAAAGCAGTGCTATGAAGACTTTCTTGACTTTGTAAAAGACAAAGGCTGGACTGTCCATCAAACCTTCTTTACCCGCCGCTTGCGCCTGGCTTTTCCTGAAATCCGCATAGGGCAGAAAAAGCCAGAAGGCTCAAAAGTACCTTTACAGATTATACCAGGC
>CALFIX010000027.1 GCA_937877515.1 uncultured Treponema sp. | reverse complement strand
TTCTACGGAGAGGAAAAATGAAAGCAAAAAAAATACTTTTACACTTTACAATAACTTTATTTGCATGTGCATCAATTCTTTTTACGTTAAGCTCCTGCTACACACCGTCTCCACTTTACGGCACCTGGGCAGACAATGACGGTAACAAAATAACTTTTATTTCTGACGGAACTTTCAGTGCAAAAGTTTACACTAGTACAGACTCCTCAGGAGACGCTGTTTCAGAAACATACAGCGGAACATACTCCGTTATAGACAATGTCTTAATCTTTACATTTGAATCAGGGTCTTCCAAAAACACAACCTGGGACATCAGGGGAAGCATCTTATATTTAACATGGTACGAAGACTCCGAGCTAAGCCTTACCCTTTACCATACTTCCCGCTAGAGGACAAAATGAAAAATAAATACGTACTAACAATTTTACTCCTTATTTTTACAGGCTCATTTCTAACTGCACAATCTTACACACAAGAAAGTCAAGAGCAGGAAGAAGACATTAACCTTAAAACAGGCTTTCCAGAAATTAAAGAAAAGCCTTACATAATCTTTGACGAAGGAATTGCATTCAGTCAAATAACACGAATAGAAGTTCAGGATAGCAGAAGCAACTTTGTACGCGAAGACTACCTTATAGGTGCATATTGGGGCTTTCAAACCCGCAACATGAAGCCCGTAGACAGCATACTTTTATTTTCTGCATACTACCCTTTTTATCACACATTTAACGGAATGAAGCAGTCTGCAAAGCAAGTTTTACTTTACGCATTTGACATTTTTTATGCACCGCTTTTTGAAACCGACATGTGGAAGTACGTACGAATAAAATTTGCACCTGGTCCACATACAATGTATCAGTTAACAGATGAATATCACATGGTCTATTTTGGAATCGCATTTCTCCTGGGAACAGAACTTCCACTTTCTAAATACTGGACAATTCTTACAGACGGCTTTCTTACTGTTGACTACGCAAACTTGGGTTCAAACAGAAAAATTCAGCCATTCGACTATTCTTGGCAATACAGACTGAACGTAGGCATACGCTATTCAAAGAGAGATGAAAATCAATTCTCTTATATAAACAGCAGAAAAAAATAAATTTTTAAGCAAGAGGTGCTTCAACTCCAAGCGAAACGCAAGCCATGCGGGCAGCCTCCTGTTCCGCCTTTTTCTTACTCTGCCCGCAAGCAGGCCCGTAGCTCACAGAACCTAAGTGAACTTTTACTTCAAACGTGCGGTCATGATCAGGTCCGGACATTTTAACAAGCTCATACTTAGGGCATTCTTTATGCTTTTTCTGGTAAAACTCTTGTAACATAGTTTTCCAGTCATGGTTTCCCATATCATTTTGAGTTTTTCTGATTTCCGGCACTACAAGTTCCAGAACAAATTTTTCAGCTTCCCCGTACCCGGAGTCAAGATAAAGAGCACCTATTACAGCTTCTACGGCATCAGCTAAAATTGCTTTTTTAGTTCTACCGCCACTCATTTCTTCACCGCGTCCCATAACAAGGTAACGGTCAATGTGCATTTTTTCTAACGCAATGGGAGCCAGAGTCTGCTCACTTACAACAGAAGCTTTAATGCGAGCAAGGTCGCCTTCCTTATGGTCTTCCATGTCGTCATACAAAAAAGCAGCCGTTGCAAGACCTAAAACGCTGTCACCTAAAAATTCCAAGCGTTCATTATTATACCGCCTGTGATCCTCATTTTCATTTGAAAAACTTCTATGATGAAAAGCCAAATCCAAAAGGCTTAAATTTTTAAAATGCAAATCAAGATTACGACAAAATTCCAGGAGCTTTTTTTTACGCTCAGGAAGCAGAACACGTTTACCATAATAAAAATCGCTTTTATTCATAACACACCTATACTTTTAAAACACAAAAAGCACAGTAACATGTACCGTGCTTTTTAAGACATAAATCCTTACAAGCAAAAATTACTGCTTCTGAGACTTAATGTACTCGTATGCGTCCTTAACAGTTTCAAACTCGTTAGCTTTTTCATCAGGAATTGAAACACCTGTTTCCTCTTCAATAGCATAAACGAGCTCGTAAGTGTCAAGACTGTCTGCACCAAGATCACCACGGAAAGAAGCCTCTAGAGTTACCTTTGAAGGGTCAATCTCAAGTTTTTCTGCAATGAGCTTCTGCATTTTCTCAAATAATTCGTCCATTTTCTTCTCCTATCTTAGCCGTTTACTTCAGGTGTCATCACCTGGCGTCCGCGGTAGAAACCACACTTAGGGCACACATGATGTGGCAAAACAAGATTGCCACAATTGTTGCAAGGAACAAGATTCGGAGTGTCCAAATGCATATTAACACCGCGTCTTCTCTTTGTAACGGCTTTTGAAGTTTTTGCTCTAGGTACTGCCATAATATATAACCTCGCTATAAAATGTTAGTCGTCTGTATAACGTTGCTTATATTACTACAGATTCCTATTTCGTGTCAATGAGTATAATCCCATTTTGAACAAATTGTCAATAATTTTTATGACAAAATTACATTTTTTGTCTTTTTGTTATTTTTTTTTCGGACGATATTTCAAAGCTGCGGCTCAAAAAAAAAACTTTTTTAGCCACCCCGCTGTTCGCGGCTCCGGTCTTTCAGACTGGCTTTGCCACCGCTACCATCGGGCGTAAGCGTAAAACCTTACTTCTGGTACTTTGCCTTTATGGCTTCCGCCACTACCGGAGGAACCATACCGCTTATGTCACCGCCAAAACGGGCAAGCTCCTTAATACTGCTGGAGCGGATTAAAAAATACCTCTGCTCAGTCGGAACAAAAAGCGTTTCTATACGATTATTAAGAGATCTGTTTACAAGCGAAAGATCAAATTCATAGGAAAAATCATTTATGTTACGTATGCCGCGTAAAAGAACGTTTGCACCAACCTTACTGCAATAATCTACAATCAGCGTACCACATTTATGCACGCTAACATTTTTATACTTTGAAGTAAGTTCTTTTAACATTTCTACCCTTTCAGAATCAGAAAAAAGATACTGCTTATCCGGGTTAACGGAAACAACAACATCTATGCTGTCAAAAAGACGGCTTGCTCTTTCTATAATATTTAAATGTCCATAAGTCGGAGGATCAAACGATCCTGGAAAAACTGCTGTTGTCATAAGGCATAATATAGCGTACAAAAATAAAAAGCTCAACCTAAAAAGTTGACCTTGCTTCTATTTCGTATTATTATATTAACTATGAAACTTAAACCTTACACACTACCCGTTATGGGATTAATTCTTGCATTTATGGCATGCAATACAACAAAAGAGACTTCCGTAAAAGAAGAAACTCCCGTAGTAGAAGAGCCTGTCATTCAGGAAACATCCTCCAAAAATGACGAATATGAACGTTCAAAAGGTGACTTAGACATCTCTAAAGACACATTTGAAGAGGACAAGAGAGAAATTCTGCACATAATCAAAGAATTAGACGCTGTTATGTCTGAACAGAATTACAACGCATGGGTTTCTTATGTAGACTCAGATAGTGTTGAATACTGGTCTAAAAAGAGCAATTTGCAAAAGGCTTCCCAGAGACTTCCTGTAAAGGGCCTGAGACTGAACTCTCTAAACGACTACTTTAAATACGTATTCATTCCAAGCCGCAAGGGCCGCAACGTAGACGAAATTCGCTATGAAACAGAAGCTCAAGTAAAGGCTGTTCAAGTCGAAGATGAAATAGACACTGTTTATTACAACTTCATCAAACATGACGGTAAATGGCGTGTTCACTTACCTGAACTTTCTGATTGATTTTTTTAAAGTATTCATATAAACTATTAAGGTGTTCATTAGGAGGAACAAATGAAGATTAATAAGGTGCTTGCCCTGGGTGTATTAACAGTAACTTTTGCAGGCTCAGTTTTTGCCCAGTCACAGACCGTAAAGAGTTCACGCTCTGAAAAAACCGTAGAAGAAGATTATCTTAGCAATGTTGAAGATATAATTATTACTGAATTAGCAACATCTGAAGACTATGACAATAAGCTTGTCGCTCTCCAGTATTTGGAAAATGCAATAAATGAAGGCCGCACCTCTCCAGATATGGTTGCAGCCCTTGACGGACTGGCAGGAGAAGGCGTAAAAAGCCTTTCACGCACAAATGGTCGTGTCATGAATAACTATCCTGACATCAGGGCTCGTGCCTGTGACCTTTTAGGAGAAATTCCTTCTGAAGAATCAAAGAATACTTTAGTTTCCATTGCAACAGAAGACGCAGAACCAATGGTTGTTACAGCTGCAATTCGCTCTTTAGGAAACATCGGCATTAACGAAAATGACGAAGTAGTAAACATGATAGAATTCATTCAGCATAGATACGCTGCGTTAAACCCTACATCATCTTTAGCTTTGGAAATTTTAAATGCATACGAAAAACTTGCTCCGACAGTACAAGACAAAGGCGCAATGATTCAGTCAATTTCAGAAATTGCTTCAAACTATCACTTTGTAACACCTGTCAGAACTAAGGCTCTAAACCTTATTCGCTCTTTACAGGGCAATTCAGGTTCTTCAAGCAACGAAAAATAATATTTTCAAAGCATACTAAAGAGAGGTTTTGACATAAGATCAAAGCCTCTTTTTTTTACCGCCAATAGATTTTTACAGGGCTTTATTCAGTAGCACACAGGATGTGTGCAGTATATGTTTAATGCCAAGAACACGTTTAGAATTGCTTTGCAATTCTAAACCATTAAAAATTGCCAAGGATGGCAATTTTTAATGAGAGATACGGGACTCGAACCCACAACCTTCGGCTCCGGAGGCCAACGCTCTATCCAATTG
>CALFIX010000026.1 GCA_937877515.1 uncultured Treponema sp. | reverse complement strand
TAAGAGAGTTTAACATGGCATCTGTTACGTAAGTTGATGCAGTTGAACTATCGGTATAGTTAGTATATGCAGTGCCATCAACCGTTACAGAAATTGGCGGAACAAGCCATTCAATGTTGCTGATTCCAACGCCGCTATCGCTTGCCGTTCCGGTAATAGTTGTAGTTCCGGTAATTTCGTCTGTAGATGACGGGCTTGTAACCGTAATTGTGTCAGGGCCAGTGTTATCTATGTAGAAATTAGATGAACTTGTAGTTACGTTAGAAGCCGCATCTGTTACAGTAAATGTTATTGTCATTAAGCTGGAAGAAACTTCACTTATGTCTAAGGCAGAAGTTTCGTAGTAAGTGTACTTAATGCTTGTACTAGAGTCTGTGTAAGAAGAAGAAGTTTCTGTAAGAGAAAGCTTAGAGGCTGTTAGCCAGCTAGATGAGTCTTCGTCATAATATTTAAATGTTTCTGTTACGTCGGAGCTGTTGCTGTTGGTAATTGCGGCTGTTACTGTTACAGAGTTTTTGTCATAAACCGGAAGATAGAATTTTATGTAACCTGTCTCTCCACCTGCATAAACGCTGGAACTTATTGCATAGCTGGATGGGCTTGAAGCAACAAGTGCCGCAGTTACAAGGCCGTCTGTGTTAGAGCCCGAGTAATCTGTGTAATCAGAGGCACTTACAATACCAGATGTGTACAAGGCCGGACTTGCAGTGTCTAGCTTTATAGAGAGGGCAGAGTCTGCGTCATAACCGTAGTCAGTCCAAGTGTTTGTGCTCTGATAGTCGCTTTCGATCGTTCTTGAATACAAATAGTACGGGCGGCTAAAGAGCGAGCTGGCTCCAGTTGTGAATGTAGTGCCTTCTGTATCGGTCACTTTAAAGTAAAGCGGAATTGAAGAGCTATCTGCACTTGTAATTGTGTAAGACCAGCTTCCGTTAGAAACGCTTACGCTTGTGTAATTAGAGCCGTCTTCTGAAATATAGAAGGATGAAATGCCGTCGTCGTCTGTTACGGTACCTTTTAATGTGCTAGAAGTAAGCCAGCTATCTGCACTGTCCATGCTTGTAAGCTGAACAATCGGGCGGTCAGAGTTCTGGTCTACCGTGTAGGTAAAGTAGTTTGTGCCGCTTATGTAGCTGTAGGTTTTGGTACCGTCGGACTTGGACGTGTAGACGTTGCAGTTACCCGCGGTGTCTATTACTACAGGAACAATGTAAAGCGTTGCGCTCGGGCTACTTTCGGTGACACCTGCCAAAGTCTTTACATCTACAGAGCTGAATGTAAAGCTGTAAATGCTAGAGGCAGTGGTTATGGCATCTCCAATCTGCGTTAACTCGGAAAGAGTTGTGCTTGATGTGGGCTCTTTGGTCGAATAGTAGAGGGCAAGGCTTTCCGGGGTAGCGCCGTCGTAGCTTACGGTGCCCTGTACACTTATGGCACCATTGATTGTAGCACCATCGCTGGGGGTCGTCATGCTTACGGAAGGAGAAGCAGTGTCCACGGAAAGAGTAAAGATAGAAGACTGATTACTGTTACCCGCTTTATCTGTAACTTTTGCAGTTACAGGATATGAAGAGCCAGAAGAAAGAGATGTCAGGTAGTCAGTGGCGGATATAGAAGCACTCCATGTACCACTTGCGTAGCTGTCATTTGTAGAAAGAACTGCATCTATGCTATTACCATTTACAGTGAGCGTTATACTAGAAACACCAGAGGCACCAGATTCTGTAAAGGTACCACTTATTTCTGTAATGTCGCTTACTGTGTTCGTGTACTGCTGACCACTGTGGCTTGTACATGTAACAATAGGGCTTTCTGTGTCTACATTTATGCTTATTTGTGCTGGTGAGCTTGCGTTTCCTACGTTATCTACTGCCACAAGGTACAAATAGTTGGGGTAAACTTCAGTACTTTCATTTTCTGTTCCCGTGGTAGATGCAACAAATGAACCTAGAGTAACATTTGTAAAGTAAGCAAAGCTAGAGGTACTTCCTGTGGGCTCAAATGAACCTGTGGCACTTGTAAGGTCACTTGTATCTGCTGTTTTAACACTAGAGTCAGTGGGGTTTGTGACCCAGTAGTAAATTTTTGAAACTCCACTTTCTGCTTCTGTAAAGATACCGCTTACAGGAAGGCTTGAGTCCTTGTACCAACTTGTATCTTTATCATAATCTGCCTTGTTAATCTTAAAGGAGTAAGTTTTGCCGTCTACAGTCTGTGAATCTGTAGTCCAAGATGGGCATGTAGCATCTGAAAGAAGAGTTACACTGGTACTTCCAACATTACCCGCTTCGTCCTCTGCATAAATGTAAAGAGTAGCTTCGCTTCCTGTTGTGGTAGAAAGTGTAGAAGCAGGAACTGTAAGGCTCCAAGAGCTTCCTGTTACAGAAGATGAAGATCCATCATATAAAGAAGAGCCAGAAGAATCTTCTATGCTTAGCCATGTTGTTAAAGAAGTAGAAAGATTATCTCCTGTTGCACCCTTTACAGTAAAGGCGTTACTTGGATTTATATAGTATGAGCCCTCTTCTTTTGTTTGAGAAACGGAAATGTCTGAAAGAGAAAGTGTAGGACTTGAATTATCTAGATAGAAACTGCGAGATTTTGTACTTGTAGCTCCGTTATTTGCGGTAACTTCAAGCGTTACTACGTAGTATGTATTTCCGACTACTGATTTTAGTGAACTTGCCAAAGCAGATGAAGTAATATGCCATGTATATGTTATATTCGAACTTTCTTCGCTATCAGTAGTATAGTAGTATGGCTCTAGTATATCGCTCGGAAGAGAGCCTTCTGATTCGTATGTGTATTTTGTAACATTCTTACTTTTACTTCCCAACTCATTACCATCTTTATCGGTAATAGTAAGCGTGTATGAAAGAGAATTAAGGGCAATATCGCTTTCTACGGTTCCGTCCAAATACAAAACGTTTTCAAGAGAAGTAACCGCATCTTCATTTTCATCAACACCAAGGAACTTATTCAAAGACATTTTGTTGTTTTCTGCAGTACCACCAGAAACTTTTATGGTAGGCTGCGTAGCATTTACCTGACCTGAGTAGCCATAACCTAAAGAATTAGAAGCTACTAAAGACTGACCCTTAATATCTTCGCCCACCACATAGAATACGTATTCGTGACCTGCAACAAGAGATGAAATGGTAAGAGATTTAGAAAGGGCAGAAACATTTGCGTCTTCTGCTGTTGCTGTATATTTTGTTGCCCAGTCTGCATTATTATCAGAATTCTCTATTACAGTGCTGTCCCATGTCCACATAAGGTCATAGTATCCACGTTCGTAGTTACCTACTGTAAAGAAAGCTTCGTCCACATCACTTAAAGATATTTCGTCTTCGGTAAGGGCAGTAAGATCCAGCTGGTATATGCTTATGGAACTTGTAAGTATGTTCTTGTTGTCTAGCCCCACATTTATACTTACTGGAACAATAGAGCCTGTATAAGTAAGGCGGTAACCGCTAGAACTGTAGGTTTCTGTGTCATCTTCAGCATCTTCTTCGGACACAATTTCAAAGCCACTTATGCTGTAGGTTGGGTTATTTTTTGGGTTTAGGGTAAAGGTAAGGTATACTTTACCTGTAGCACTGTCGTCATTTGTAATACAGTCTGCTATGCTAGAAGTTTCTGCTACGGTGGTAGAATAACTCTGGGCTGCACTCGTAATAGAAGTTATCGTTTCTGCATAACTGCTATATGTAGTAGAAGTTTCATTAAGGTAAGCGGCTAAATCTGCAAGAGAAAAATTTTCTATATCGCCGTCACCAGAAATAAGGTTCTGCATGGCTGTGGTTCCACGATAGAAGACTGTACTTTTGTTACCACTACCAGTTCCACTGTCACCTTCGGTAGTGTAAGTTTTTGCGCTGTCGTAGGCTGTTACAGTAAAATAAATCTGCTTTTCTTCTACATTGTCGCCATCTTCGTAGGAGGCAATATTATCTGAACCAAAAAGTGAAAGGTAGTTGTTATAGACAGTAGCATTTGAAGAGCGGTCTGTTTCACTTGAATAGTAACGAGCCACCACAAGAGGACTAGAGTCGCTCATGCTGGTTATGTTAGTAAAGGTAGAGTCTAAAATACCATTTCCACTTTCGTCATAAAAACTTACCACCAGATTTGAAATTTTTGAGCCTAGTTCGTAGAAGGAGCCTGTAAGTTGAACTATTTGACCATAACTAGCAGGCTCACTTTCACTTCCACACGTAGTGGGGTCAGTTATAAGTAGCACAGGGGCAGTGTTATCTACTGTAAATGAGCGGCTAGATGTACCAGAAGAGTGGCCTGAATTGTCATAAGCTGTAACGCTTACTTCTATTGCACCGTCTGGAAATTCCCACCCCACATAGCTTCCACTAGAAGAGTTTAACTCTGTACTCCATGTACCACTATATGTAGAATCTGATGTGTCTGTGTCATCACTAGGTGTTATAGAAAAGGCTTCCTTTAACGTGTTTCCATCACCATCTTTTACAGTTACTTCCAGGCTAGTAACCTTAAGGTCGTCTGTACAGGTTCCGGCAAAAACAAAAGTTCCCATAATTGTACTAGATGCTGGTGGATACGTAATTGTAATACCCGGCGACTGAGTATCAACCGCACTACCCAAACCAACCTGGCAGGCACTGGAAGCCAATAATAATGCTATTAAGGATACAACTGATACAAAGGAAAAACTTTTTCTATTCATAAATAACCTCTCTGTTACGGAAGCACACAGTAAGAACAATTATTCAAAGAAATTTTCACTTTAAATGATTGACTAAATCTTTAAAATTGTTTAATTTTAAGTTTTTTTTAAGACTATCAGCATTTTTTTTTCTATTTACTAATGTCAAAACAGACTAGATAAAGAAAACTTTTTTTAATTTTAAAATTTACAGTCATAAAAAGCGGCTGCAAGTAATGCTAGCGAAAAATAGAGTGAATTCCGTCCAATAAAAAATCCCCGCCATGAAAGACCACGGCAGGGGTTTATAAAGTATTTTCACTTATGCAGAAAGTTTACTTTTTAAGCTTTTTCTGCTCATCGTAATATTTGTTGTAGGCATCCCATGTGCTCTTTATGAGTGTATCTACGTCAGAGTATTTTGGTTCCCAGCCCAAAACTTTTTTTGCAAGGGCACTGGTTGCAGTTAACTGGGCGGGGTCTCCTGCACGGCGTCCAACATATTCAGCTTTTATTTCTTTTCCGGTGATGCGGCGGGTTGCCTCAAGCATTTCTGTAACTGTAATGCCGTTTCCTGTTCCAAGGTTTAAGGTAAGGCTTTCCTTTTTTTCTGCAATATATTCAAGGGCGAGAGCATGTGCCTCTGCAAGGTCTGTTACGTGAATGTAGTCGCGTATACATGTTCCGTCGCGGGTTTCATAGTCGTTTCCAAAGATGCTGATTTTTTCGCGTTTACCGCATGCAACTTCCATCATAACAGGAAGCAGGTTTGCCGGGTTTCTCTCTAAGCCGTAAAGAACACCTGTCGGGTCATAGCCTGCTGCGTTAAAATAGCGGAGAGCGGCAAAGCGGAGACCTTTAAGCTTTTCGTACCATGCCATAAACTCTTCGATTTTCAGCTTTGTAAAACCGTAGTAGTTTTCCGGATTCTTTGGATGATTTTCGTCAATCGGAAGATACTGAGGTTCTCCAAAAACCGCCGCACTTGAAGAGAACACCATGTTTAGGCAGTTATGCTCTACGGCACTGTTTAAGATGTTCATTGTGCCGCTGATATTGTTTATGGAATATTTTTCCGGCTTTATCATGGACTCGCCTGCTGCCTTAAATGCGGCAAGGTCTACAAAGGCATCGTATCCGTCGGCAAAGGCTGCATCCAGTTCTTCTTTGTGGAGTATGCTGCCTGCATAAAAAGTGTTTTCCTCAAAAAGATTCTGCACTAGACCGCTGGAAAGATTGTCAAAAACAGCAACCTTGTGTCCTCGTTCCATAAGGCATTTTACAACATGACTTCCGATGTAACCTGCTCCACCAATAACTAAAACCTTCATTTTTGCCTCCAGAAAAGCTTATTTTATCAACACGTGTTGATAAGCCCATTTCATGTTAGCTCAACGTAAAAAAAAATGCAAGAAGAATATAACACAATGCACTTTCACATTGATAGTAACACTATCAGTATAGTACACGCATATATTTTTTTCAATAGAATTCAGTCAAAAATATTTTTTACGTACATTAAAGAAAAAGTATTTTTGATATAAATTTTTCCGGGCTTAAAGAATTCTTACTGTAAGAATTAATAATTTGCTTTATAAAAAATCCTCCCCTATAATAAGCTCATAAGGTGTAAGGAGTTTATAGTGGCAGAAAATACAAAAGTTCTCGCTGTTTCCGGCAAAGGCGGAGTGGGAAAAACTTCCATTTCCAGTGTCATGGTAAAAGTTTTAGTAAAAGCATTTCCCAATAAAAAAATCTTAGCAATAGATGCAGACCCCGCAGTGGGACTTTCTACAGCCTTGGGTGTAGAAGTAAAAACTACAATAGATGACATACGAAAAGAAATTGTCTCTACAGTTCAGGATGGCGACACAAAAACTGCAATGGAACTTTTAGGCGAAAGCCGCTATAGAATTTTTGATGCAATAGTAGAGTCAAACGGTTTTAGCTTTATTGCAATCGGGCGCCCGGAAGCTGCGGGCTGTTACTGCAAAATCAATACTTACCTGAAGGAAGTAATAAGCCTTGTAAAAGATAAATTCGACTATGTTGTTATAGATGGAGAGGCAGGAATTGAACAGATAAACCGCCGCGTAATGGAAAAAGTAACTCATCTTTTTTTAGTAACAGATTCAAGTAAAAAAGGCTGCCAGGTAATTCAAACAATAAAAGGTGTGGCAGACAGTCTTGTTATGTACGAAAAAATCGGCGTAATTGCAAACCGCATACCTTCTGAAAACGGTACGATAAGCGAAAATGTAAAAAAAGCCATGGACACAGGAAATCTTCCTGTTCTTTCATATATCCCTTCAGACAGCACAATGGCAGAATTTGATTTGATGGGAAAAAATGTTTTCTTTATTCCGGAAGAAAGTTCAATAGTAAAAGGCGTTAAAGAAGCTCTGAATGCGTTGGAAATAATCTAAAAAACAAAGAGGTGGCTGTGTGAAAGACTTAAAACATTTATATTTTTTTGAAAAGCTTTTAGAAGATGCAAACAATGATTTAATCAGGCAGGCTCAAAGCAATGGTAAAAAATGTGTAGCAAATCTCTGCGAAAATGTTCCTGAGCCTCTTATAAATTTAGACGGCATTTTTAGCGTGCGTCTCAGGGCTCCCCGTACAGGTTCCATAGACATAGGAACTTATTACTTAACGAGTTTTCTTTGTGAGTATACAAGGGCAATTTTAGAGCGTGCCATAGAAGGCGGCTACAATTTTGCAGACTGTCTTATAACTCCAGACGGATGCTCAATGCTAAACCGCTGTGTAGAAAACATGCAGCTTTTAAATGTAAATCCCAAGGAAAACTTTTTTTACGAATATATGGAAATTCCTCTAAAGGCTGATGATAACGGCTTAAACCTTTATGTGCTGCAGTGTAAAAATCATATTCTAAAACCGTTACACGACAGCTTTGGAATAGACATAAGCGATAACGCTATTAGAAAGTCTGTAGAAGAACACAACAGGCTTTGCCGTGCAATAAATGCCATTGGAGAATACAGAAAAGAATTAAATACTCGCATAACAGGCTATGAGTTTAATATTCTTACAATGGCAAGCTATGTTTGCCCAAAAGATTTAATTATAGAAAAACTGGAAGAAACTGTAGAAGAGTTAAAAACAAGAGTTCCAGATGAAAAAAACAAATTCAGGGCACGTGTTGTTTTAGTCGGAAGCGAAGTTGATGATGTAGATGTTGTCCGCCTTATAGAAGAAAGCGGTGCTTACGTCTGTGCAGATCGCTTTTGTTACGGCTCTTTCCCCGGAAGAGAAGAAATAAAACTTAACGACACGGAAGATGCTCTGACACAAGTCTGCAGAGCCTACATGAACAGAGCCCAGTGCCCTAGGTACATGAATCAGGAAAAAATTCAAGACAGAAAACAGTATGTAAAACATCTGGCAGAAGAATATAGGGCTGACGGAATTATTTATGAGCAAATGAAATTTTGTGATCCCTGGGCTTACGAAAGAATGTTAGGTACAAAGGTTTTACGAGATGAATCAGGCTTTCCGGTTTTGTCTATTGATCGTCCTTACACCATAGGAAGCTCCGGTCAGTTAAGAACTCGTGTTCAGGCTTTTGTAGAATCCGTAGAAATAAAAAAGATAAACGGGGGTGCCGTATGAGTAAAGAATATGGCGGAAAAAACTTAGGAAATCTTTATACTAAAGGCAGAGTCAGAAAGGCCCGGGAGTGGAAAGGTTTACGCGATACTCTTTATGACTACACAAGATGGCTTCACCTCCTAAAAATTATGGGAGCTTTTATAATAAAGCCTCGCAATATAAAGGCTATGTTCCGCTACAGATGGATGAGTAATTTTCTGGCAGCTCCAATGATGCTGGACAGACATACAGTAGGCTTACGTGGTCCTTATTTAAGAATTTGTCATACAGAATTTGATCTTGTTATGGAAGACGTATGTAAACTTTTAGATAATCTTTTTAAGGCTGACAGACGTATTGGTAACGATACAAAGCTTTCCGGCAAAACAGTTTTAGTTGATGAAAACGAAATGACCACGTTTATGATGGGCTTTCCAAATTTAAAATGCCTAAGCCGCGAAACTCCTGCAATATATGTTGGAGTTTTGCTTAACCAATATGCAGCATGCCATTACATAGATGTAGCTCAGCAGTTTGGTTTAAGCCCGGATGTTTGCCCCATGCCGGAAGCGGAATGTGGCTGCAGCATAGACGATGACTTTCCTGTTCTGGGAGCATGTGCCGTTCAATGCAACACAACTTGTGACGGCTCTTTAATGGGTAACGGTGTTATTTCTAAGCGTCTGGAACTAGAAGATGGAATTCCGTGTTTTCAGCTGGCGGCACCTTTACGCCATAGGAATGAAGATGTTCAAGAATATTCCGCACAAGAAATTCGTAACTGCATAAAATTTATAGAAGAACATACAGGCCAAAAGTGGGACTGGGACTACTATTTTGAATGTGCCCGACGCGTAAACGAGTCTACCCGTCACAGACAGGAATGGCTTGACATGAATAAAACGGACTATCCGCAAGTGTTTGGCAGCAATCTTGCCCTTTATACAGAAACAAACTACATGGCAATATGTGGTAAGATGCAGGCGTTTGTAGATGCAGATAGAAAAATTACAGCTTTAGCACGTAAAGCTTTTTCTAAAAAACTTAAACCAACCCGTGAGTGCCGCCACAGGGCAATAATTTGGGGAGTTCAATCGCATTTTTATTTTGACTTTTTACTGTGGCTTCAAAACTGCTGGGGAATCTACGGCTTAACAGATATGCTCAGCATGGTTTCTACAAAAGTACTGTGCGAAGAAAATACTCCGGAAGGTAGAGAGCAGGCAATTTATGACATGGCCTGGCTTTCAGAAAATATGATTATGCGTAACAGAACTCATGGCGGCTATAAAGTTTTACTAGATGAGCTTTGGGAGTTTACAGAAGAATTTAACGCCGACATGGTTATTCTCTGGGAGCACATAAGCTGCAAAGCCTTAGACGGCATGCACGGTCAGTTTGAAGAAAAAGCAAGAGCCAGGGGTATAAAACTTGTATGGGTTCAGCATGATTTGTTTGACCCCAGAGTTATAGGACGTCAAAGCATACGTGACGACATAAACCGCTATATGAGGTCTGTCTTACGTGAAGAACCTTTAGACCCGACACTAGAAGTTTTACCGGATGAAAATTCATGGTAGTAATAAAAGGAGAAGAAAAATGAAATATTTTGCCGGATGCGATTCAGGAAGTACTTACACAAAAGCTGTCGTCATAGATGAAAACGGAAAGCTGGTTTCTGACGTAACATTAAGGAGCCGAATAAATGCCGTACTAAGCTGCGAGGATGCTCTTAACAAAGTAATAGAAAAAGTGCCGGAGCTTTCAAGCCCAAAAGATTTATCTTATCTTGTGGGTACAGGTTATGGAAGAAATAAAGTTCCTTTTGCTGACGAAAACATTTCTGAAATAAGCTGCCATGCAATGGGAGTTCATGTTGCAGACCCGAGTGTAAAAGCCATAATAGACATTGGCGGTCAAGACGTAAAAGGCATTGCAGTAGACAAAGACGGAACTGTCTTATCTTTTGCAATGAATGACAAGTGCGCTGCCGGTACAGGACGCTTTTTTGAAGCAATGGCAAAAGCATTTGAACTGGACCTGACAGAATTTTCTAATCTTTCTTTATCTGCAAAAAATGTAATTCCCATTACAAGTCAGTGCACGGTTTTTGCAGAAAGCGAGGTTATAAGCCTGGTTGGCGAAGGAAAACCGATGGACGAAATTGCCGCCGGCATAGAACTTTCCGTTGCAAAACGATGTTTTGTTATGGCAAAAAAAGCAGGTGCCACAGACTCTATTACATTAACGGGCGGCTGTGCAAAAAATGCCGGCTTAAAGGCTGCAATAGAGAAAGTTCTGAACTTAAAAGTAATTGAACTTCCTGTAGATCCTCAGCTTATGGGAGCTTTAGGGGCTGCAGAGTTTGCCAGAAAAAAAGGCATGTAGTTAAGGAGCTTTTCTATGATAATCGGAACTGCATTAATTGTTTTAACATGGGTTTTGTTTACAGGGCTTGGGCTTCCTGTGTGGCTGGGAGTTATCTTTACCGTGCTTGGTGCATTTATAATCTTATTTGGACTTACATTCAGCATCTATATTTTTAACTTAGACATGAAGCTTACAAGTGCGCTTTTCCCGCTTTTTCAAAAGCATTATGACAAGATAAAGAGAGACCAGCATCTATAAAAAATGACTCTCTTTGATGATGTTGTAAAAGAACTTTATTCTCTTCTGGAAAGCTACAAATTAAGGCATTCCGTATATAATTCACAGGAAACATGGCCAGATGCAGGACGCAGCAACTTTGTCCTTACCCAGGATATGGCATTTGAACTGGGTGGCAGCAGAAAGCCTTTAGAAGCACTTGGAGTAAGCATTGCCACCGCAGATGAAAGTCTGGTCAGACAGAATGAAAATCTTTTACTCGGCAATGAACTTTCAGAATTAAACGAAGACTCTCCTTATGCACGTGTTTCGCTCTGCCTTGTTGATGAAAAAAAAATTGGGCAGGGTGAAAATCTTTTTAACGCAATAAAGACAATAAATTATACGCGCTATCATTTTAACCCGGAGGGCTTTATGATGCGCATAAGCAGTGCAAATAAAAGAGAAAGCGTAAGGATAAGTAAAGAGTCCATTCTGAAGGGCTTAAGCTTTGAGAAGGCAGGAAATCTTTTAATAAGAGAGTTTTTAAAAAATCCGCATGTCCTAAAAGTTAAAAACATTTTTATAAATCTAAAAGAATTTGAATACAAAAAATTGGAAGCACTCATAAACCGCACGGAGCTTATCGTAAAAACCATAGATCATATTGCAGAGACTTCCATAATGGACTGCGCCAGCTGCGGCTTAAAAAAGGTATGCGATGAAGTAGAAGAAATAAAGGAACTTCATTTTAAAAAGCAGTTTCAAAGTTAGGCATAAAGTAGTATAATGGCGCATGCTAAAAGCCAAAAGTAGCAGTGCTGCTTTTATAAAGCTTACACTCAAAACACACAAAAAAAAGAGGTAAAAAAAATGTCAGAAGAATTTAACGCATTAAAAACTTACATAGAAGAACACACTCACGATATGGTGGAATTAGAATCCCTTCTTACTTCAAACCCGGCCCTTGCTCCAGAAAACGGAGGAGACGGAGAGAGTAAAAAATGTGCCGCCCTGGAAGAGTATCTTAAGAAAAACGGAATTACCCGTATAGAGCACTTTGACGCCCCAGACAGCCGCGTAAGCTCAGGAGTGCGTCCCAATATGGTTGCAACAATTCCAGGAAACAAAGATGACTATAACATCTGGGTTTGTGCCCACCTAGACGTAGTTCCTGTCGGAGAACTTTCGCTCTGGAACACAGACCCGTGGAAAGTAACAGAAAAAGACGGAAAAATTTACGGCCGTGGTGTAGAAGACAATCAGCAGGGCTTAGTAAGCGGAGTCTTAGCAGCCCTTTCTTTTGTAAAGCAGCACATACTTCCAGAGCACACAATAAAACTTTTGTTTATGGCAGACGAAGAAGTTGGTTCAACTTACGGAATGAATTACCTTCTAAAAGAACACAAAGACCTGTTTAAAAAAGAAGACCTCATTTTAATTCCAGACGGAGGAGACTCTAAAGGCGAAACAATTGAGGTTTCAGAAAAAAACATTGCATGGTTTAAGTTCCACACAATAGGTAAGCAGTGCCACGGAAGCCGCCCCGACCTTGGAAAAAATGCAAAGCTTGCCGCAAGCGATTTGGCCCTCCGCGTAAACGACATGGAAAACTTCTTTAACAAAGAGGACACTCTTTTTGATCCTCCTTATTCAACCTTCCAGCCAACAATGCAGCTTCAGAATGTTCAGGGCATAAATATGATTCCGGGAGACGACATTTTTTGTGCTGACTGCCGCATAAACCCATGTTACACTCTGGATGAAGTTCGCACAGAATTAGCAAAGAGAGTAAAAGCCGTAGAAGAAAAGTATGGCGTAAAAATAGAAGTAAGTGAGGCTCAGGCAGAGCAGAGTCTTCCTACCCCGGTTGACGCTCCCGTTGTAAAGGCACTGGCAGAGGCCATAAAAGAAGTTCACGGCATAGACGCAAAGACTATAGGCATTGGTGGCGGAACAGTTGCCGCGGGCTTACGAAACCTTGGCTTTAACGCAGTTGTCTGGAGCACCATGGACGAACTTGCCCACCAGCCAAACGAATATGCAATTATCGAAAATATAGGTATCGATGCTATGACTATCGCATATATGGCTTCAAATTAATTTTTTTTGTGGACGGTATTTACGTAAGGCAAAGAGTGAATGCGATAAACAACATAAAAATAGAGCTTTCGTTTTCGTATCGTAAAACAGGAACCTCGCCTAGGGGGGAAAAGGCATAAAAAGTTTCGTTCAAAAAAATAAATTTCTAGTTGAATTTCAGACTTTTTATAAGTAAATTCAAGGAAAGAAGGTTTGCCTGTGAAAAATAAAAAGGTTTTGCGTGGAATTATTATTGGACTTGTAGTTTTAGTTTTTGCTTCTCTTTGCATTTTTGTTACAATGTCAAAAAAATCTGATGCAAAAGAAGAGACTCTTCCTTCCGTTGTAATTTCAAAACCTAACCGCCAGACACTTGTAGAGTCTGTTACAATAAACGGGTACGTTGAAGCAAAGGCGATGATACCGGTTGTTCCTTTTGTCTCCGGCACGATTATGGAGTATCCTGCAAAGGCAGGCGAGTTTGTTACAAAAGATACGCTTCTTGCCAAAATTGACGATGAACCTTTCAGGCAGCAGATGCTTCAGGCTCAGGCGGCATATCTTGCGGCAAAGAGTACGTTTGACCGTGTAGAAAGCCTTTATAAGTCCGGGGCGACCACTCAGCAAAATTACGATACTGTCCGTGCTCAGTATGACGCTTCTACGGCTCAGTATGATTTAGCAAAACTTCAGGTAAACTATACTGAAGTAAAGGCACCTGTTGACGGTACTATTTTAATGGCACCTTTAGCGGTTGGTTCTATTGGAACGCAGACTCAGCCTGTTGCTGTCCTTGCAGACTTAACGAATCAGGTTGTGCGCTTAAAAGTTCCAGAAAAATACTTTGACCTTTTTACGCTCGAAAAAGAAAATCTAAAAGTTACAGTAATCCGTCCTGCAGAAAAAAATATGTACGAGGATGCACTTACTACGGCGACCATAGAAAATATTGCTCCTTACGTTTCTCCAGAAAGTAAAAACTTTGAAGTTGTGTGCCACTTAGATGAACCGGGCGAACGCTTTAGGCCGGGAATGTTTGTAAAGGTAAGTGTCGCTTACAGAACTCACGAAAATGTTCCGGTTCTCCCTGTTCAGACAAAAAAGCTTGACGGTTCCTGCTACACGTATGATGAAAAAACTCAAACTGTTTCGTACCTGATGCCTGAAACTTTAGGCGATGATTCTTCGTTCTTTATTGTTGATGAAAAATATGCAGACACTTATTTTGTTACAGACGGTCAGTACGCCTTGTTTGACGGTCAGAAAGTAAGGCTTTTTTCTGATGCCCTAAAAGAGTATGAGTAGGAGAGTGCGATGAAACTTTCTGAGTTTTCTGTTAAGCACCCTGTCATAATTTCTATGGCACTTCTTGTGCTTTTAGTTTTTGGGCTTTACTCTTTTTCTGGAATGACAACAGAATTTATGCCAGACATTTCTATGCCTCAGGCAATTGTTTATTCCGTTTATCCGGGTGCTGCAGCAGAAGATGTTGAGCAGGACGTTACAAAAATTTTAGAGGATTCCTTTGTAACTTTACCGCACTTTAAAAGCATATCCAGTTCTTCTATGAATTCCATAAGCCTTATTACGATTACGTATCAGGATGGAGTGGATGCAAACGAGCAGCTTGAAGAACTTAGAAACAGAATTCGTGAGCTAAAAGATGATTTACCGGACGGCTTAAGCGGAGAACCAATAGCCTTGGTTGGTGGCATTGCAATGCTTCCGATTTTTACGTTTTCTGTAGATGCCGGAGGAGACTCTGGACGAGCTTCTACATTCATACACGAAGAACTCACCCCCGCTTTAACGCGCATAGACGGAGTTTCCAGCGTAAATGTAGACGGCGATAAAGAGTTAAACTTAAGCGTAAAGTTAAAACTTGATGAGCTTACAAGCAAGGGAATTGCTGTTACTACAGTGTATCAGGTGCTGAATTATGGTAACGTAAATCTTCCGCTCGGAAGTGGTGAATACGAAAACAGAACTATTCAGGTTCGTTACTCAGGCGGTTTTAGTTCAATCGAAGACATAAAGGATTTACCTGTAGGGGCAACAAAAGACAATAACATAATCCACTTAGGTGATGTTGCAGACGTAAGCCTGGATTATCCCGAACCAGATTACTATGTAACAAACGGAGAAAAGCCTCTTATCATTGTGAGTGTCTTAAAAAGAACGGACGGAAACACCATAAAGATAATTAAGCAGATAAAGAAAGTTTTAAAAGGCTACGAGGAATCTACAGGAGGGGCGGTAAAATTTGGAATCGTATCAGATGACAGCCGCAGCGTAAACGCTTCTATGCAGACGGTAATTCAGTCTGGCGTAATGGGTATTCTTTTTGCCGTTTTAGTAATTTTACTTTTTATGGCAGACTGGCGTGCCACTGTAACTATAGGAATTTCCATTCCGCTTTGTGTTTTGTTTTCGTTTATCGGATTAAAGGT
This sequence comes from uncultured Treponema sp., assembly GCA_937877515.1. GTDB lineage: Bacteria > Spirochaetota > Spirochaetia > Treponematales > Treponemataceae > Treponema_D. Next base: position 10,331 of record CALFIX010000026.1, on the reverse strand, counting down.
TTCCGGTATTTCCATAAACCTTATGTCGCTTTCGGGGCTTGTAATTTCGCTTGGTATGGTGGTGGACGGTTCTACGGTTATGCTTGAACAGATTTACCGCTATTACAAAGAGCGTGATGCTTCTAGTGGAACTTCACTTTACACCGTAAATCAGGCAATTTATAAAGGCTGGGACGAAGTTGTTGCAAGCATTTTGGCAAGTTCTTTAACTACAATAGTTGTCTTTGTTCCGATTGCACTTTTGCAGGGATTAATCGGAAAAGTTTTGCATACCATTGCCGTTACAATCATTATGGCAATTTCTGCGTCTTTTGTAGTTAGCATTATTATTGTGCCGTATCTTTTAAAACTTCTCTTAAAAGAAGGTGGACCTAAAGTACGCGAAAAACCCCGTAAGTTTGATGTGGTCATGGACAATGTAGAAGCGTGGTACAGAAAACTTTTGGACAAGTGCCTTAACATTCGTTCCATTATAATTGTGGCTTCTGTCGGAATTCTTTTATTCAGTGGTTTTATTGCAACGCGACTTGGAGTAGCCTTTATCCCGTCTACCGACAACAGTGAATTTTATTTGTCTGTAGAATTTCCTATTGGTACCACCGTGGAACAGACTCAGGCAAAAATGAAAATTGCAGAACGTCTTTTGTACAAACATATTCCCGAAATTAAAAATGCTGTTTTCTATGAAGGGATGAGTAACGCTAACCCGCTGATGAATATGAGTTCTCCTCAGAGTGCTTATGCTCATATTATTTTAGTCCCTGTAAAAGACCGGCAGAGAAACGTGCATGAAATTATGCTTCAGAGTCAGAAAATGCTTAGTGCAGTTTTACCGGATGCAACCGTAGAAGTTCAAAACGGTGGCTTTGACAAAATGGTCGGTTACGTTTCTGATGGTGGCGGTTACGGTTTAACTTTAATTTCCGAAGATATGGACTTGCTTTACAAAACCGCCTGCGACTTAAAGAATTTTCTTGAAACAGATCCAGAAGTTGTGAATGTTTCGTTAAACTCAGATTTTGATACGACAAGCATGATTATTGATATGAGCCAGGAATATCTTAGTTCTCTGGGGCTCACAAGTTATCAGGCGGGAATTACAACGGCAATACTTTTCCAGGGAATTGACTGCGGAATTTTTAAAGATGCAGATACAGGCGACCGCTATAACATACGAATCGAGAGCGACATAACAGATAAGACGATTGGTAAAGATGATATTGCAAACATTCACATTGTTACAGAAAAAGGACAGGACGTTTCTTTTGCAAACCTTTCTGATATCCGGGTTGAAAAAAGTATCTCTCAGATAAACCATTCTAATCGTGCAAAGACAATTACGGTTACGGCATCTTTGGTTAGCGAAAATACGGCAAATGTTTCTAGCCACGTAAATGAGTACCTTGCAAAAAATCCGCTTCCTGGCGGTGTAGAAAGCGAGGCTGGCGGAATTATGGCACTGATTGGCGAAATGATAGGTCCTATGATTACAGCCCTTTTAATTGCATTATTCCTTGTTTATACAGTTATGGTTGTTCAGTTTGAGCGTTTTAAGCAGCCTCTTCTGATTATGGTTACAATTCCGTTCTGCTTTATTGGTGTTGTAGCCGGTCTTATGATGTTTGGTTCTACCCTTAACCTTTTGGCTATGATGGGTATAATTTCTTTGGGCGGTATAGTTGTAAATAACGGAATTATTCTGGTAGACTTTATAAATCAGCTTAGAAAAGAGCGGCGCATAGAGATTGCAAAGAGCAGAGGTCATCAGGATAAAGACGGTGAGTGGCACGTAGAACTTACAGAAAAAGAAGAAGAAGAACTTTTGAGAACCTGCGTAACAGACGGAGCGTCCAGCCGTATTAAGCCCATTTTGATTACAACGCTTACAACTTTGCTCGGAGACATTCCTATGGCGGTAAGCCATGGAGAAGGGGCAGAAATTTATGCGCCAATGGGTCAGGCAATTGTTGGCGGTTTGATTACTTCAACACTGATTACGTTAATTATAATCCCAGTGCTTTACTATATGAGTGAACATACAAGTGCATTGCAGCAAAGCATTAAAGACAAAATGAATGAGGCTAAAAAAGAAATGCAGAGGCAGCAGGCACAAAATCAGGCGAAACTTCTTGCGACAAAAGAAAAGTTTTGCTTAAAAGCAGAAGAAGCAAAAATTGCAGCAGATTTTATGAAGGCAGAAATAGAAAGCACCATGGATGCTAAAAAGAAAAGCCGAGAAAATAAAAAAGGAGGCGTATGAAAATGAAAAATTATATAAAACTTTTACCAGGAATTTTTGCCCTTATTTTTACAGGCTGTTATTCTGTTTTTGACGGAGGATTAAGCGGCACTGTTGTAGATGCAGAAAGTACTTCTACTCCAAAAGACGGAATTGCTTACGTTGACGTTTATGCCTACACCTCAGAATCTGATATGGAAAGCGATTACAGTTCATGGACGGAAGGCGAAACTTTTACACCGCAGGCAGAATACTACGGACACACTTCTACCAACACAAGCGGAGAGTTTTCCCTTAGTAAAATAGTCTGGAAAACTTATAGTTCTACGTTTGGAAAAGATGCTGATGTAGAAAATGTATATCTTTTGTTTTACCACGAAAATTATGGACTTACTAAAGGCAGCACGCTAGTTGTTTCAGACAGCGTTTCGGATACGGTTTATCAGGAATTAACTAAAACCAGAATGACAACGGTTCTTACCGTAAATCTTGTGGACGTTTCAAGCGAGTCAAATACTTCTGAAACTGTTTACGTAAAAGTTGAAGTTCCTCAGACAACGGCTACTTTAACAGACGTATCTTCAAAAACTTTTGACGCAACAATTACCGGTACCGGAACCATAAGCATTACTTACCCGCGCTACAAGGATTCTGCTCACACAACAGAGACAACTCCTGACGTAACAATTTCTTACTACCAGAGTTCAGATGATGTTACCTGGAAAGGCTGCTACAACGGAGACTCAACTGATTCTGATTATGCTTTTTACGATGATGATTTTACTGTTACAAAAACAATTCCTTCGTATGACACTTACAGCATAAGCCTTTACGGAAAAGCGTGTAAGTTTTCTGTTCCCACGTTTAGCGGACAGTATGTGTCAAGTAATGGTGCAAGTGCTGACGGGGTTCTTATCGGGGTACTTGTTAATGGCGTAGATTGTGGAACTACTACTACGGCATCTCAAACGGTAGGAACTAGCAGCACGGAAAAACACGGTGTGTTCTCGGGGCTTGGAAGCGGTACGTGGAGCGATTCTACTTACCCCGATAAATATACTACTGCAAAAGTTTCATTTACGGCAAACGGAAGTTCGGCAACTAGTAGTATTACTGAAATCCGTAGTGATACTTCAACTTATACGGTTCAATTGCAATGAAGAAATTTCTAACTTTTTTCGCAGTAATTTTTTTCTCATTCGCTTTTGCGTATTCTTCTTCGTATTCCTATGAAGATTTATGCAAGAAGGTCTTTGAAAATCACCCGGAACTTTTAAAGCTTCAGGAAGAATATTCCCGTGCCCTCTTAGATGTGCGCGATGCAAAAGCAGGTCTCGGGCCTACGATAGACTTAACTGTTTCCGGAACATACATGGTTAATCCTCCGGTTGACGCCGTGTATTTAAATGTAGACGATATAATAAATGCAATTTCATGGCCGTCTTGGGTAACTCCTTCAAGCACCGGGCAGTACATAAAAATATATGACGGCATGGAAAACACGTACTACAATTTTGCCCTGGAATTAACGCAGCCCATCTGGACGTGGGGAAAACTTACAAATGCCGTAAAACTCTACGAAATGGTTGCCCAGATAAAAGAAACCGAAATCCTTTCAAAGCAAAAAGAAATAGAAACGGAATTAGAAACTCGCCTTGTAACTCTTACATATCTTCAGAGAATTCTTGAGACTCTGGAAGAAGAAAAAGTTTATGCAAAACGCATGGTAGAAGTTTCTGAAAATGCAGAAAAAAGTGGCATGCTTTTACATCAGAACGTTGTAGACGCAAAACTTCAGGCAAAGCAGCTTGAAATGGTTCAGGTAGAAGTAAACGAGCAGTGCGAAGATCAGCTTCTTGAATTAGAGCGAATTTCCGGCATAGAAAACCTTACGATAGGCGATATAGATTTTGAAATTGACGAGGAGTGGTTTACAGAACTTCTCTCGCAAGACAGAGAATTACTTACGTTAAAAGCCCTGTCTGATAATCAGCTTACAATAAAAATGCTTAGCCTCTTAAAAGAAGTAAATGCCCTTGCGTTGAAAATTTCCAAAGGTTACGAAAACTGGAAGCCCGACGTTGCCTTAAAACTTTCAACCGGTTACGGAGGATACCGCTTTCCGCTTTTAGAAGAAAACTGGCTTAGAAAAGATGACTACTCGCTAAACGTAACGCTTGGAATAAAAACTACAATCTGGGACGGCGGTAAAAAACTGAACGATGTTGCCCGTAAAAAAAGCGAAGAGAAAACTACAGACGTAAATAAACTTGATGCCCGCACGACAATAAAAAAGACTCTTTCGAGCAAATTAAAGGAAGCGGATTTATGTACGCTAAAGATTGAATATCAGGAACTGAAAATAGAATCTGCCGAATCAAAAATCTCTCAGGCAGAAACCGTGTTTAAGTCTGGCTACGGTTCTGAAACCGACGTGCTTTCTGCAAAAATTGACCGCTCAAACGAAGAAATCGAAAAAATAAAACAGCAGTTAACCCGTGCAGTTGCGTGCATGACTGTTCTTTACCTTACAGAGTAAACTGCTGTTTAAGTTTTTGTTTCACTTATATGGCTTCTAATTAAATTTTTTCTGTGCCGTCTCTATACGTTTAACCGCTGTTCCGTGGCTTGCTTACGCGCGGTCGTCCGCTTACGCTCCCACCACTCCATAGCGGGGCAGACTCAAAAAAAAGGACAAGAACAGTCTAAAGCTTTCCTGCTTCCTTTTCCCAGAGCAAAGTTAGTTCTTCTATACGAAGTGTAACTTTTTCTATTTCTGCCTGAACTTTCTTTGCTTTTTCGCCATTGGAATAAACTTCCGGATCTGCCATTTGATTTTCAAGCACAGCCTTTTGTTCTTCTGCACCGGCAATTTCTTTTTCCAGGCGGCAGACTTCTCTTTCTATTTTTCGTCTTTCACTTTCTGCCTTTTTCTGTTCTTCCCAGCTTAACTTTGTAGCACTCACTGCAACTTCCGGTGCGGAAGAAGCCTTTGCTGACTTTGACTTTTCCTGTACACTCTCTGGCGGTAAGACTACACCGTTTGCCTCATCTTCCAAACGCTGCATGTAATATTTGTAGTCACCGGGAAAACTTCTGTAAGTTCCGTTATGTTCACCGTCACACTTTAATTCTAAAACTCTTGTTGCCAAAGATTCTATAAATCCTCTGTCATGACTTACAAACATTACCGTTCCGTTATAATTTTTTAATGCTTCAAGCAGAACATCTTTTGAGTGCATGTCCAAGTGGTTTGTAGGTTCATCCAAAATTAAAAGATTTACAGGCTTAAGCAAAAGCTCTAAAAGTGCAATGCGGCTTTTTTCTCCGCCAGATAAAACATTTATGCTTTTAAAAACGTCGTCTCCCCTAAACAGAAAAGCTCCAAGCATATCACGTATTTTTGGAATAAGCTCAAGAGGACATTCTTTTTCCAGGCGGTCTAATATACTTTCGCTACCTGTAATTTTTTCTGCATTGTCCTGACTAAAGTAGCCTACGGTTACTCCGCTTCCAAGTTTTATGCTTCCGGTATAATCACTGTCAACACCCGCTATCATACGAAGCAAAGTAGACTTACCTGCACCATTACGACCAGAGATTACAAGCTTTTCATTTTTTTCTACAAGAAGCTCTAAATTATTTATAACATTTAATGAGCCGTTGTAAGTTTTGCAGAGGCTTGAAATTTGAACAACAAGCTGACCTGAATGCGGAGCTGGTGGAAAAGTAAAATGAATTTTTTTCAGGCTTTCTGGAATTTCAATTTTATTTTCCAAAATTTTATCCAGCATCTTTTGACGCTCCTGAGCCTGAGAAGCCTTTGTTGCCTTATATCCGAAGCGATTTATAAATTCTTCCAGGTGAGCAATTTCTGCCTGCTGTTTTTCGTATTCTGCAATTAATGTTTCTAGTTCTACAGCACGAACTTCTTCATAATGACTGAAGTTTCCGGCATAACGTTTAAGGTCGCCGTTAAAAAGTTCGTATACTTCATTTACAGTGTGATCTAAAAAATATCTGTCGTGACTTACAAGTAAAAAGCCGCCTTTGTAACCAGATAAAAAATCTTCAAGCCAGTCTCTGGCTTCTATGTCCAGATAGTTTGTAGGTTCATCTAACAAAAGAATGTCCGGATGTGCCATAAGACATTTTGCCAGGGCAATGCGCATCTGCCATCCGCCAGAAAAGCTTTCCGTCATCTTTGTAAAATCCGAACGCAAAAAACCTAAGCCCAATAAAATTTGTTCTGCTAGAGTTTCTCTTCTGTACCAGCCGCTTTCTTCCAGTTTTGTTAAGAGTTCTGAATGTTCAACTGCAAGGCGTTCGGCACCTTCTACATTACCATTATTATTAAGCTCTTCCATCTGAGAACCAAGAAAATCAATTTTTTCCTGTAACTTATATCCCCAGTCAAAAGCTTTATCGGCTTCTTCTTTTAATGTACACCCTGAATGAACTAAACCGCTCTGAGGTAAATATGCTATGCGGCTATCTTTTTGAACACTTCTCTCTCCAGAGTCCGGTTCTACAAGTCCTGCCATTACTTTTATCAGCGTAGACTTTCCAGCTCCATTTGCGCCTGTTAAAGCAGCTTTTGTACCAGAGCTTAAATTTACGCTTACGTTTTTCAATATATCGCGAGCACCAAATGACAGACTTACTTTTGTAAACTGAACAAATGCCATTTTAAAACTCCAGTCTACTTTTGAAAGAAAATTACTAAAGCATTTACACCCTGGCTTACAGTAACTGACGTACGATTAGTACTTTCATTTAACACTTTTGTTACGGTTGCACTGGAAAGACGAAGGCCATTTGTTTCTGACTTGTACAAGAAATCAACCTCTTCTTCCATGCCTTCAAACTGGAACGTTAAGACACCATCCCACTGAGCCTTTAATGCCTTAGGTAAATTGTATTTTACGGTTACAGTACCGCTTCCTTTTGCATTGCGAGAAATTACCTGCGGAACTAAAAGGTTAAAATTTTTCCATTCAAATAAACTGTCACCAGTAAAAATAAGAGTTCCATAGTTAGAGCTCTTAAAGTCCGGGCCTAAAGCTCTTAGCGTATTGTAAGAAGACAGGCGGCGATCTGCTTCTGCTTTTATTATTTCATCAATATTTACATCTTCTGAAAGCAAAACAAAATTATAACTCTTAGGCATGCCTTTTTCGTCTGTATACTGAACCATAATGCTGCGGCCAGAGCGTACTGTTACAACTATAGGAGTTTCATTAAAACGGTAAACTTTATCATCTGTTTTTGTTGCTCCCATGTACTCATATTCCACGTTTAAAGCTGGAATATGAATGCTTACAGTTCCAGATTCATAACCAGTATCAAAACCATAACCACTTCGCATAGAAACAAGATCTATGTTTCCGCTGTTTATCATTTGAGTGTAATAATCCGGGTACCACTTTGAAGAAAGAAGAGAGTCTAAGGTAGAATCTACTTCTTTTACTTCTGCTTCTTCTGCTCCCTCGCCGTAAGTACCGTCTGCATTTATTGTAAACAGTCTAAGGTTATAGCTAAAGCACCAGCCTAAAGTTCCATTAGAAGTAAGAACTCTAAGCCATACACCTTCCAAATTACTTTTTCCGTTTGTAGGAACAGCTCCATTTCCTTCATAAAGAGCCCTAACAATTTCGTCTTTTCTAAGGCGATAAACCTGCTTAGAAGTATTTACAGGATCGCTTCTTATTGGTAAACCGTCTAAAACACATTTTGCATACTGATGTTCATATTCTTTATAACGATTTGCAATTTTTTTTGTTTTTCCTAAAGATTCTGGTTCTGTAATTTTCCAAAGAGGGACTTCTATTTTTTCTTTTGAGTCTTCAAGCCCTATAACATAAACATGAGAAATATTTGACTTAATGTATACAGGTACAATTGTTCCGTCTGGAATATTATATTCATCAATATTCCACAAAACTACGCTATAGCCTAAAAGCCCTGAACAAGAAGAAAATAAAACGGCAGCAAAAAATAAAACAGCTGCAAAGAGAATGCTTTTTGTTTTCATGGGCACATAATAACGAATTTTCTATTTTAAGTACACCATTAAGAGCATAATATCACTATTACGTATGCCAGAAATGCGGCTTGCCTGCCCTAGAGTAAGAGGACGCACAGCTTCTAACTTTAAGCGGCTTTCTGCACTCAATGACACGACTTTTTTGTAGTCAAAGTCCTGCGGTATTTTTGCATTTTCCATTTTATGAAACTTTGCCACACGTGCATCCTGCTTTTGAATGTAGTAGCGATATTTAAAATCTTCCTTTGCAATAAGCCATTCAGATTCTGAACAGAACTCAGGACGGCTTGCTTCTGCATTTTTACTAAGAAGTAAAACAGCCTCATCTACATTGTGATATTTTTCTAGCGTGCGTTCATAGCGTTCTTTTGAGCATAGCCCTATATTGTAAGACTTTTCCCTTAAACGTCTGTCTGCCGTGTCATGACGAAGCTTCAGGCGATACTCGGCGCGGGCAGTAAACATGCGGTAAGGTTCCTTTGTACCAAGAGTTACAAGATCGTCTATTAGAACGCCAATATAAGCTTCATCTCGTCCCAAAATTAAAGGAGTGTATTCCGGAATATCTTTTGTATGAGCAAAGCCGGCTTCTTTTTGAACAGCACATAATTTTTCTGTTACAGCTTCCGTGCAAGTTGATTTACCACTTTTTATAAGAGCATCCATTTCCTCTGATGCTATGCAAAGTGGACCACAAAAAGTTTTATGTTCTCTTGCGTATAAAGCTGCATTTATACCGGCAATAAGACCTTGTCCAGCTGCTTCTTCATAACCACTGGTTCCATTTATCTGACCGGCATTAAAAAGACCGGCAACTTTTTTTGTCTCTAAAGATGCAAAAAGCTGAGTTGGTTCTACATAGTCATATTCAACGGCATAGCCTGGACGACTTACCGTACAATGCTCAAACCCTGTCATGGTACGCAGGAAAGCATCCTGAACACTTTCCGGCAAGCTGGACGAAAGTCCGTTAAGATAAATTTCGTCAGTTTCTAAACCTTCGGGTTCAACAAAAATTTGGTGTCTATCGCGCTCTTTAAAACGCATAACCTTGTCTTCTATACTTGGACAGTAACGTGGCCCTACACCGCTAATCTTACCAGAATACAAGGGAGAGCGTCCTATGTTGGCTCGAATTATCTCGTGAGTTTTTTCATTTGTGTAAACCATGTGACATGGAACAAATGGGCGTTCAACTTTTTCGTTATCAAAGCTAAATGGTATAACGTCTGCATCACCATCTTGAATTTCTAAAACTGAAAAATCCACAGTATGACGCAAAATGCGGGGAGGAGTTCCTGTCTTCAGTCTTCCTGTTGTAAAGCCCAATTTCTGTAAGCTCTCTGTAAGACCAAAAGCTCCACTTTCTCCAAGACGGCCACAGGGAGCGTCATATTCTCCAATAAAAATGCGACCACCTAAAAAAGTACCTGTTGTAAGAACAATGCTTCTAACAGGAATAATACGCCCCCGTTCTGTTCTTAAACCGACAACTTTTTTACGCAAAGTATTTTTTACGCTACTACGTTTTTCGCCTGGTATAGTACCAACTTCGGCAGACGTGTCACTATTTTGAGGAAGAGGTGTTGTAGAGTCCACTGCAAGAATATCTTGAACAGTGTCCATTAATGTGCTTAAGTTTGGAGTTGTTTCTATAGTTTTGCGGGCTATTTGAGAATATAAAAGTTTATCAGCCTGACTTCTTGGAGCCTGAACCGCAGGGCCTCTGCTACGGTTTAAAAGTCTAAACTGAATCATACTCTTATCAATAAGATGCGCCATCTCTCCACCTAAGGCGTCTATCTCGCGCACAATATTACCCTTAGCAATTCCACCAATAGACGGATTACAACTCATGCGTCCAATTGAATCTATGGTCTGAGTAACTAAAACTGTTTTTAATCCCATGCGTGCACTGGCAAGAGCAGCTTCTATACCTGCATGACCTCCGCCAACAACTGCAACATCAAATGAATCATAAAATGACATATAAGCGGTTGACGGGAGTCGAACCCGCCTCACAGGCTTGGGAAGCCCGGGTACTAC
>CALFIX010000025.1 GCA_937877515.1 uncultured Treponema sp. | reverse complement strand
ACCCGTGGTCTCCGGCGTGACAGGCCAGCGCGATAACCAACTTCGCTAACACCCCGTGATGTGTTGGAATATATCATAGGGGAAAAATTATGTCAAGCGTAAAACAGTTTTTTTTTGCATTTTTTTTAAGCCGCAACAAAACAGAAAAAAAATAAAGAATTAAAATAACCATAAAAAGGAGTTATACGTTGACAGGTACTTTTTACAATGATAAAATTGCACACAAATTTTATTACTAAAAAAAAAGGATATTTTTATGGCTCAGGAAAACGAACATAAATCAAAAAAAGGCGGCACTAAAGTTGGTGCCGTAATTATTCTTATTATTTCAGCAATCGTATTTCTTCCAGTTGGAGGAGCTGCTGTATTCCAGGGACTTTTTAACAAAAACAAAAGTCCGTCATTCGGTTCTTACAACAACAAAAAGATAACTTATGAAGCAGGAAGCAAATTTGCAACTTACGCTTCTAACGTTGCTCAAAACTATCAGAGAGCAGGCATCCAGTTAAACGAACAGTCTTACGCATATATAATGCAGCTGGCATTCCGCCAGACTCTTTTCAGCATGGCTTATTCTGATGCCGTTAAAAAGAGCGGCTATGAAGTTCCAGCCGTTGCAATCAGCAGGGCCATTCTTCCCCGCTTTACAGATGAAACCGGTAAATATTCTGCAAAGCTTTACAACCAGACAGACGAGTCAACTTTAACAACACTAAGAAGAGAGGCTACTGACAGTCTTACTTTCCAGCGCTACACGGATGATGTTTTTGGAACTCAGAAAGTTGATTACACAAGTCAGGGGCTTCAATTACCGGTATATGGTCAGTTTAATAACAAAGCACTCTTTGGTCTTAAAGTTTCATCAAAGGAAGTTGATTTTATTTCTAAAATGGAATGTGAAAAGAAAGCATTTAATGTAACAAGCTTTAACACACAAGACTACCCTGCTTCAGAAGCTATTGAGTTTGCTAAAGAAAATGCAGAAAAGTTCATTAAATACAATCTTTCTGCTTTATGTTTTGATTCTGAATCAGAAGCAAAAGCTACCCTTAAACAGATAAAGGCAGGAGAAATCACTTTTGAAGATGCTGTTCAGGAAAAATCACAAAAATACTACACAAATTCTGAAGGAAAAATCTCTAACTCATACAGATATCAGATTGCTAACATCTTAAAGAATGAAGAAAACTTAACAGATGTTATTTCTACACCATTAAACGAATACAGCTCTGTAATTCAGGCTAATCGCGGATACATAGTTTTTAGAACCGATGGAGAATCTACTGCCGCAGACTTTACATCAGAAGATTTAGCAAATGATGTTCTTTCTTACATGAAGATAAGCGAAAGAGGAACTATTGAAAATTACTATCTTGAGCTTGCAAAAAACTTTATAAACGCAGCTTATGTTTCCAGTTTTGATTCAGCCTGCAAGGCAAATGGTTTGACAAGCACAAAAATTCCTGCATTCGCACTAAACTACGGAAACACATCTTTCCTTTCAAATATTGAAAGTGTAGGTGACATTCCAAATCTTGCTTCTGATAGCGAAACTTTGACAAAGGCTTTCTCTCTAAGCAAAGGAGAAATGTCTGAACCTATTTCCATTGGAAACAAGATTGTAATCCTTGAATGTACTGATGTTGTAAAAGCAGAAAAAGCAGACAGTTCAAACTATGAAGAGACAATTGCAAGCACAGATTCTACAAGTGCAAACTATGCCTTAATGACTTCCAGCCGTGTAAAAGATAACTTTAGCGAAGCTTATCAGGCAATGTTTACAAAATAGGAATTTAGTGGAAAGCTTAAAAAAGGAAGAGCCTTGTCTAGAAAAAACTAGTCAGGGCTCTTCTAGTTTAGAAACAGTTCTATATAAATCTCGTTATCTTTATTCTAAATATAACCCTTCACGCTCTATTATATCATCAATAGAAAAATTAAATTTACTACCCGGAACACTCGTCATTTTAGCCTCCCCTGCTTTATGGTATGGTCTTAACGAATTACAAGCAAAAATTCCAGAGAACTGCCTTATACTTGCGTTAGAAGCAGAAGGGCCCTTATTAAACTTTTCAAAAAAACAACTTGCCCTTTTTTCAAAAAAACTAGTGAAAGAAGTTATTTTAGAAGATGCAAATGATTTTTCTAAGTTAGACACTTTACTGAGAAGCTTTGCAAATACAGGAGAATACAAAAGAGCTGTAAAAATAGACTTTAGCGCAGGCGTTCAATTTGCAAAAGAAAAATACGAAAAAATTTATTCTGCAGCAGAAGAACTTATAGCTCAATTTTGGAAAAACCGGATAACACTTACAAAATTTGGAAGGCTATACAATAAAAACATTTTTAGAAATCTTTTATACTTCACAAACTTTACAGAACTTAATGATGTTTCAAAAAAAGTTGAAAAGCCTATTTTAGTTTGCGGAGCGGGAGAAAGTTTAGAAAACACTTTAGAAAGCTTAAAAAAACCGGATGATTTTTTTATAATTGCAGCAGATGCTTCACTTTCGGTTTTAGAAAAGCATAAATTAAAAGCTGACGCAGTTGTAGCCCTGGAAGCACAAAATATTATTCAAAAAGCATACATAGGAATAAAAAATAGTCCTGAATATATTTTTTTAGATTTATGCTCCCGACCAGAAATTCCGGACGTAGTTCATTCAGAAATAATTTATTTTTTAACAGAATACTCTTCCAGCTCCTTCATAAAGACTTTAAGCAGGGAGCTAACAGAAAGCGTCATACCGCCCATGGGCTCAGTTGGACTTGCGGCAACATACATTGCCCTAAGACTAAGGAAATCAGAGGAAACACCTGTTTACCTAACGGGATTAGACTTTTGCTTTACCAGAGGAAAAACACACTCAAGGGGAACGCCGCAACACACAGAGATACTTTTAAAAAACAGAAAACTCTCTTTCTTAGATAATATAAAATCAACATTTTCTCAAGGAACATTTGACGCAAAAAACAATAAAAGTGTAGCAAGAACCACAATAGCATTATCTTCCTATGCAAAACAATTTAAGGAAATGTTTTCTTCTGAAAAAAATCTGTTTTCATTATGCACAAACGGACTTTATTTAGGCCTGGAAATAAAAGAAACCTTTGAAATAAAAGGCTCATCCTCAAAAACAGACTTAACTATAGATAAAAAGAGAAAGATGAACATTGAAAAAGCAAAATCATACTACGAAAATGAATTAAAAGCTCTGGAAGAAATAAAGGATCTGCTTATAAATGGTGATTCATCTGATTTCAGAACAAAAAAAATAAGTCTCGAAGAACAGTTAAAAAATCTTATAGAAAAAAGAGATTATTTATATCTTCATTTTCCAGATGGATATAAATATACAGGTGACATTTCTTTTTTAAAACGTGTAAGAGCCGAAATTGATTATTTTTCTAAGCAAATACGCTATGGAATCAAACGCTCTAATATGATAAAGTAAAAGCATGGAACAGCTTGTTAAAAAATTTGAAGAAAGTGTAAGACAAGGTCTAATAAAAGCAGGTGTTTCTAGTTTTGAAAATCTTGTAATTGGAGCAGCCGTTTCCGGTGGAGCAGACTCCATTGCAATGCTTACTTCTCTAAAAAATATATTACCTCAAAGCTGCAAACTGATTGCAGTAACAGTAAATCACAATATAAGGCCAAAAGAAGAAAGTGTAAGAGACGCCGAATATGTTCAAGAATACTGCAAGGCTCTAAACATAAAATGCATTAGAGAAGACATTGTTCCTGGTAAATTAAAAGAAAAAGCCAAAAGTCAAAATCTAAGTTTAGAAGCCTTAGCAAGAGACGAACGATACAAAATATTTAACAAGGTAATAAATAATGAAAACATTTCTTACTTTTGTCTTGCCCACAACAAAAATGACAGAATAGAAACTCTTCTCATGCACTTTCTGCAGGGAAGCATTTCTTCAATTCCTGAAAAAAGAGAAAAATTTATAAGACCTCTTTTAAACATAGAAAGAAGTCAAATTGAAGAATATTTAAAAATTCAGAACATTTCCTACAGAACAGATTTAACAAATTTTGACACAACAATACTAAGAAATAAGATAAGGCATAATATTATTCCATTTTTAGATTCAGAAGTAAAAGGCTGGTCAAAGGCAGTCCTTAACCTCGAATTAAAAAATTCTTTAGATGAAGACCTGTTAAAAAAGCTTTCTGATGAAGCTTTTACAAAAATTGAATTTAACTTGTCATCTGACACATCAAGTTTTAAGAGGAACTGTTTTTCAGCCCTTGAAGAATCAATAAAAATAAGGGTTCTCTACAAAGCTTTAAGTGAGAATTCAAAAAACAATAATTTGCAGAAAAACGAGCCTGCTGAACTTTCAAAGAGAGTTCCATTTAGGAATATTTATTTTTTAAGCAAGGAACTTTCTTCTGAAAAAGAAAAAATACAATGGGAATCAGAAGGAATCACAATAAAAGCAGATAAAGGAAACGTTTATATAACTTCAAAAAAAAATAAGGCGACAGAAACCGGCTTTTACTATATAATAGAGTGTGAGAAAAAATTTATTTTCGAGTCGTATAATGTAAATTGTAAGAAAAAAGAAAATTCTATAATTTTTACGGCATCCATAGAGGAAAGAGAAATTAAAACCTTAGAATTAAAAAATACAAGCTTTCCAATTGCCTTTAGATCTTTTCAATGTGGTGACACTATAAAAGATGCTTTTGGAAAGAATATATCTGTAAGAAAAATATTCTCAAATTGGAAATATAACAATAACTGTAATACGATTCCATGCATTCAGTCTTTAGGAACAGAAGAACAGCCTCTTATTGCTTTATGGGGCGAACTTCGCGGAACAAAGAACTGGATTATAAAAACAGAGGCATAACCTATGAAAAAAAAAATCTTATTTTTTACCCTGGCTTTTTTAACTTTCAATATTTTTGCAGCAACAAATAATTCTGCACAAAAAGCAAACCAGCGGACGGCACTAAGATGTCTTTCGCTTGCAAAGGGATACACGGCAGAAAAAAACTGGAATGCCGTAATTTCACAGAGCACACTTGGCATAGCTTATGACGAAAACATATCTGATCTCTGGTATCTTTCTGCCCTTGCCAAAGCAAACTTAGAATCACCTTTTGCAGAAATTTTACCCTTAGTTCAAAATGCCTTGCAAAAAGATAATTGGGTTGATTACAACAGAGATAATGCCCGCCTGATGTACGCAGACATTTTGTGCGACACTGGTGCATTCTTCTTAGTTCCGAACATATTAGATGAAGAGCCGATGATTTATTCGGCAGATGCAGAATACGTAAGAGCAAAAGCATACTACAGAATGAAAGACGCGGATTCTATTTCTAAGGCAAGAATCAAAATTGACAGTGCAAGAAAAATGTATCCTAGCGACACAAGATTCCCTCTTTTATTTTTTATGAATGAATCTCCGCTTTCCAGAGATACAGATGTAATCAGACTTGCAAATATTTTTATTTCTCAAATTACCCAATATGTAGCAGCGTCTCCAGATAAAGATGCAGAGCTAGAAATATATGCAGCTTCTTTTGCAACAGGAGATACTAAAGAACATTTATTAAAATCTTTTAAGGCCAGAGATTTAAGGCATCCTATGTACGCAACCGTTGCATTAAACTCAAATCTTATTACACAAAAGGAAGCTTTTAATTACATTGCAGACTTTGCAGACTCTTCTATAAGTCTTTCCATTCTGGAAAACTTTCTGCAGCTTTTGACAGATGACGAAACAATAAAAAATGCAAAAGAATATTTTAACTCTTACAGTGGAATAATTTACACAGACACAGACGATGATGGAATAGAAAACATTCATATAAAATACGAAAGAGGACGGCCGGCTACTATCTTTTACGATCATAATCAAGATGGAATTTTTGAATGGACAATAACATGCGATTTTGGAACTCCAGTTGCACTTTCTCAAAAAGAAAGAAATATGAGTGTAACGTGGGAAAATTTTCCTTACCTGAAGACAGTAAATTTTGAAAACTCAAAAGAAAACATTCGACAGACATTTAATCTTGTTTCAGAAACACTTAAGTGGACTCCTGTTTTAATGAGTGACAGAAATAAAATAAGCAGCAGCCTTTCCATGCAGTTTTTCTTTCCTGAAATTCTTACTAAGGGAGAAGAAATTACAAATGAAATGCTCATAAACTCGTCTTACAGCTTTACAATTCCATCTGAGGAAAGGCAGGGTGCAACGATTACATTTACACTTCTAAATGGAGCTGTAAACACAGCAATATACGAAGCTCAAGGAAGGCAATACGCATTTGCAGAATTTAAAAATTCTGTTCCTGTTTTACGTATGGTAGATGCCGATGATGATGGAGTGTTTGAGACAACTGAATTTTACGACATTGACACGGAAGGCAAAAGAAATGCTCATAGCCTAGAAGATGAACGCCTTGTTATGACAAATTTATTTGGTCTTCCTTCAAACAATGCATCATTTTATTTAAGGATGATTCAAATTGACACAAATGAAGATACAGTTCCGGACTTTACAGAAGAATATAAGGAAAACGGAAAAGTAATAACTTCCTGGGACTCTAACGGAGACGGACTTTGGGAAACCCGCTTTATAAACACACCAGAAGAAGATTTACAAGAGTCCCTTTTCTATATTCAACCGGAGAACAGTCTTGTTCAAATTGCATCAAAAAATGGCAAACCTTTTAAAGTTTCTAAAGACGAGTATTCGCTTACTGTTACAGAAGATAAAACAGAAAAGAATTTCTTCTGGCTGGGAGCGGTAGGAAATAAAGAAATTGCAAAAAAATCAGTAGAAATCCTTAACCAAAATGCCCCTCAAGGTGTTTGCTATATAGTAGAACACAAAAACGAACGTCTCCTATGTATAAAAGTGGGAAGCGTAAACTATGGAATTTTAATAGAACAAGAGGCATTAAAAAATGATGAACCCATTCAATATGAAGAATAATGTAATTTACTCTTCACTTGCATTACTCTTAATCTTTACAGGCGCTATTACGCTTACAGGCTGTAAAACAACTGAAAAACCAGAAGTTTTTAAGCCTATAGATTACACAGAAGAAGATGCCGTACTAGATGAAATTGAAAGTATAAGAGACCTTTCTGAAACTCAAATAATAAAGGCTTTATGGAAATCTTCGATTCTTTTAGAAAAAGTTCCAGAAAACACAGAAGTTCAAAATCTTTTTAACTTTATAAAAGAAAAATCAATACAGGAATTAGAAAGCGAAAGAAAAAAAGCTAAAGAGGAAAGCTCTTCCATAAGAGAAAAGCTAAATGCTCAAAAATTATACGACAGCATGAAAGCTGTTCTAAAGGATTCAGAAAAAATTGAAAAGACAGAAATAGACATTTCTGAGGTGCCTGGTCTTAATTCATCCGGCAAAGAAAAAAACAAAGCAAAAGTCTCAGAGCTAATAAAAGGAACTGTTACGGTTTATGTTGACAAGGGAATAAAAATAGAAAAAGGAATGGGCTACACTGATGCTGTTTTAGGTTCTGGATTTTTTATTTCAAGTGACGGTTACATTGTAACAAATCACCACGTAATAGAAGACATGGTAGAAAAAAAATCCAAAGGCTATTCAAGACTTTACATAAAGCTTGCAGAGGACCCCGACACACGTATTCCTGCAAAAGTTATTGGTTGGGACAGCACTCTGGACCTAGCTTTAATAAAAACAGAAGTTGAAGCGCCTTACGTCTTTACATTGGGTTCTTCAAAAGATTTGGATACAGGAGACAGAGTATACGCAATAGGCTCTCCTTTAGGGCTGGACCGCACTCTAACAAGCGGAATTATAAGCGCCAAGGACAGAAGGCTTTTTACAGCAGGAACAGTTTTCCAAGTAGATGCAGCTGTAAATTCAGGAAACTCAGGTGGACCGCTTATTGATGAATACGGCAGAGTTCAAGCCATTGTTTTTGCAGGTGTCCAAAACTACCAGGGACTGAACTTTGCAATTCCTGTTGAATACTTAAAGAGCTCCTTGCCATTTTTGTATGCGGGAGGAGAAAGGGAACATCCATGGATTGGTTCTTACGGCAGAACGCAAAGGGAGCCTGGTAGCGGAAGAGCAAACGAAGGTCTTACAATAAATTACACATTGCCAGGAGGCAGCGCAAATTACTCAGGTCTAAAGGAAGACATGACAATTATAAAATTAAATGACACTCCAATAACAAGCCTAGATGATTTTCAAATAAAAGCCATGTCATTAGAAGCAGATTCTATAGTTCGCATCACAACAAAAGATGAAAAAAATGAATTAAAGGAATTTCCTGTCTATTTAGATAAACGTCCATCGTCTCCCGGCTACGAAGTTTACAAGCATGACTTACTTAAAGACGCCCTGCTTCCTATTCTGGGAATGCAGATGGTTCACGCCTCATCCAGTTCTTCTAAGCATTATGCAATAACAAAAATTTTAAAGAGTTCCATTGCAGATGAAGCAGGCTTTAGCGAGACAGACCCCGTTGACATTTTAAATGTCCAGCTGAACGAAGACAAAAGTGCAATATATATTGAACTATATGCAAAAAAAAGGAAAAACGGATTTTTAGACGTTAGCATAGGTCTTTCAGCAAGCTTAGACAGTCCATATTACTTTTAGTATGCCTTGCTTGCACTTAAATTTTCTGATATTATCGCTATACCTATGACAGAATTAAAATACAAGCGAAACTTTTGCATTACAGCACACATTGACCACGGAAAATCAACTCTTGCAGACCGCCTTATTCAGAGGGCAAAAATTATTGACGACCGCCAGATGATGAATCAGATTCTAGACAACATGGACATTGAAAGAGAAAGGGGAATCACTATAAAAAGTCAGGCAGTAACGATTCCTTACCACGCAAAAGACGGTCACGATTATGAATTAAACTTTGTTGACACTCCAGGTCACGTAGACTTTTCTTATGAAGTAAGCCGTGCCATTGCGTCTTGCGAGGGAGCACTTCTTTTAATTGATGCAACTCAGGGAGTTGAAAGTCAGACAGTAAGCAACATGTATCTTGCATTTGAACAGGACTTAACGATTGTTCCTGTCATAAACAAAATTGATTTGGCGAGTGCAGATATTCCTAACGTAAAAAAACAGATAGACCACGACTTGGGCTTAGACTCTAGTGACGCTTGCCTAGTCAGTGCAAAAACCGGTGTTGGAATTGACGACCTGATGGAAGCGATTGTAACAAAGTTTCCTCCTCCAGAGGGCGATGCAGAAGCTCCTTTACAGGCACTTATTTTTGACTGCCACTATGACGAGTACCGTGGTGTTGTAGTTCACATTCGTGTAAAAGAAGGCCGCGTAAAAGTTGGCGACACAATTCGCCTTATGAGCAGCAACACGGAATATCGTGTTGAGCAGGTTGGTGTTTTTAAAATTAAATATGAAGAAACCGGCGTGCTTGAGGCAGGTGACGTAGGTTACATAATTGCAGGAATAAAGACTGTTCAGGATGTACGAGTTGGAGACACCATTACCCTAAAGGATAAGCCTGCTTCTTCTCCGCTTCCGGGTTTTAAGGACGTTAAGCCTGTTGTGTTCAGTTCCATTTATCCAATTGATTCTAACGACTACGAAGAATTAAAAGAGGCAATGGAAAAGCTTCGGCTGAATGACGCAAGCTTAGTTTACGAAAAGGATAATTCTCTTGCACTGGGAAACGGATTCAGGTGCGGATTTTTAGGACTTCTGCACTTAGAGATTGTTCAGGAGCGTCTTGAACGAGACTTTGACCAGGTCGTAATTTTTACCGCTCCAAGTGTACGCTATAAAGTTAGGGCGCAAGGTAAGGAAGAAATTTTCGTAGATAATCCTGCTGATTTTCCAGACGGAAAAATAGAGCACTCGGAAGAGCCTTACATCCGCTCTACAATCATAACGCCCGCTGAATACTTAGGAAGCATAATGGAGCTCTGCCGCCTTAAACGCGGAAGTCAGACAAACATGCAGTATCTTGACGAAAAGAGAGTTGAACTTACTTATGATATGCCGCTTAGCGAAGTGCTTTTTGACTTTTACGACAAACTGAAAAGTTACAGCCGCGGATATGCAAGCTTTGACTACGAGGTTACGGATTACCGGCCAACTGATTTAATAAAGATAGACATTCTCATTAACGGAAAGCCTGTAGACGCCTTAGCCCAGTTGTGCTTCAGACCAAGTGCAGTTGAAAGGGCAAAGAAGGTTTGCGAGCGTTTAAAGGGTGAAATTGCACGCCAGCAGTTTAAGGTCGCAATTCAGGGAGCAATCGGCAGCCAGATAATTGCACGCGAAACTGTAAATCCTGTCCGTAAGGATGTTCTTGCAAAGTGTTACGGTGGCGATATTACACGTAAGAGAAAGCTTCTCGAAAAGCAGAAAGAAGGAAAGAAACGTATGCTTATGGCAGGCGACGTAGAGCTTCCTCAGAGTGCTTTCCTTGCCGTTTTGAAGGAAAAGGACGACGAATAAAAATAAAAGACAAAAAAAAGCAGCCTCTAATGAAGCTGCTTTTCTTATTTATAAGAATTAAAATAAATTATTTCTTTGGTGGTGCTATGCTTACGATAAGTGAAGTTGCCTTTGTAAGAACAGTAACCTTATCACCAAGATTAAGATCAGAAACAGCAAACTTCTGACCGATTTCCAACTTAGAAACATCAGCTGTAACAGACTGTGGCATATTCTGTGGAAGAGCCTTAAGTTTTACATCTGGTACGTGCTTTACCATGAATCCACCCTTAAGAACACCAGCCGGTGTACCAGAGTAACGTACTTTTAGTGTAGCAACTACAGGCTTTGTTCCGCTTACAATGTGGAAATCTGCATGAAGGTTTTTATCTGTCTTGATGTCGTATTCAGTGTCCTGAATATAAGCCTGATTGTCCTGTCCGTCAATTTTGAGGTTAATAAGTGTTGTGCGAGTAATTGATCTCCATACCTTTGAAAACTCTGAAGCATCAATGTCGAGCATTGTAGACTCGCCCTTTTCGTTGTACGCAATGGCAGGAATGCGTCCAGTTGCACGGAGCTGTTTTGCTGCACGGCGTCCGGTTTCTTTACGGACTTTTGCGTTAATTACTAACTGTTCCATTTAAGAACTCCTTCTAATATTTTTATATCAAAAAATAAAGCTGGGACGGCTGGATTCGAACCAGCGGAATGACGGCACCAAAAGCCGTTGTCTTACCACTTGACGACGTCCCAAAATTATAACTAACAGAAGATTTTAGTCTTCTGCACTGTTACCTGTTTCTACGTGTCCTGCTTCATATTCAGAAAGAATTTTAGACTGTAATTCTTCTCTAAATTCTGGACTAACCGGGTGAGCGATGTCTCTGTACTCACCAGATGCAGTTTTACGACTTGGCATAGCAATGAACAAACCTGACTTACCTTCGATAATTTTAATGTTATGAACTACAAAGCAACTGTCAAATGTAACAGTAACGTAAGCTCTAAGTTTTCCTTCGCCTTCAACCTTACGAATCCTAATTTCTGTAGCCTGCATATTTTCTTCTCCTTTGTAAGTTTCCTTACACAAGAACAGCATTCCACCGTTCTAAAGCCGCAGAAAATGCTTTTTCTGCATATTCAGCATCTTCAAAAACACCATAAACAGTAGAACCAGAACCAGACATATCTGCAAAATCAGCATTGCACTCTTTTATACAGTTTAATGCAAAACCAATTTCTCTATGAACTTCTACCACCGGAGAAGTAAAATCATTCTGGAAAAACCATTCATGTACTGGTTTTCTATATATCATTTCAAGAGAACTACATGCGTTTTGCTTCATAGCACTCTTAAACTTACCACTATTCCAATCTTTTTTAGCATCTACCAAAGAATAAGCTTCTTTTGTAGAAACCGAAACACCTGGAAAAACTAAAAGCAGCTTAAGGTCAGTCCTTGCATCAATCTGATGAATAACTTCGCCCCTGCCACCTACTTCTGCAGCAAAACATTCTGTATTACAAAGACCATGTTTTTTAGAAATTAAGGCTTCTGTAAAAAAGAATACATCGCTTCCAATTTGAGAAGAAAGGTTATAAAAATCTTCTCTCGTCAGACGAGTACAAAACAAAGTGTCCATGGATTGCAAAAAAGAAGAAGCATCGCTAGAGCCGCCCCCCAATCCACCGCCGGCAGGAATGTTCTTAGTAAGTTCTACCTCAACACCCTGATTAACACCAGTCAGTACGCAGAAAGCTTTGTATGCCTTTGTTATGGTATTTTCTTTTGGCAGAACCATATTCTTACTCTTAACAAGGCATTCGCCTTTGTTTTGAGTCAGAGTCACCTTTACAACATCACATAAACCTATGGTTGTAAAAATACTCTTTATGCCATGGTAACCGTCAGAACGCTTTGGCAAAACCTCTAAACCTAAGTTTATCTTTGCCGGTGCATCTACCGTTATGCTTTTAGACATACGCAAAGAATATATCATAACTAAAAGTTTAATGTCAATAGCACATATTAAAACTTAAACAAAATACATTAAACTAATTGACAAAAAAGCAATGCTCATTTACATTTTACATACAATAAAAATAGCAAAAACACACAAGGAGTTTACTATCATGCTCAATGACGACGGCGTAGAATTTTCATCTATGGCAGGTTTTTCTTACGATGATGACTATTCGGACGATTTTTCTTCTGATGAAGAATATGATGACGATTTTGAGGATGATGAGTACGACGAAGACTACGATGACGGCTTTAATGATGATTTAGACGAAGACGACTTTGACGAACCTTATGATGATCAAGAAGCTGAGGATGGCTACGACAATCGCGTTCATGGCTTTGATGATGCCCTGTATAACGATGACGAAGAAATAGAAGAAGATTCTGATCCAGCAGATTTAGACTTCTAGCTTATACATATAATATAGAAAAAGCCGGTTTGTAAAATCTACAACCGGCCATTTTTTTTAGCGGAGCTTTTTTCCGGCATGCCAGAGGCGTTCCAGTTCATAAAAATCGCGGGCATCCTGACTCATTAAATGAACAACAATGTTTCCAAAATCAATGAGATTCCAGTCATCACCCTGTGAAGATTTTTGAATTGTCTTGTGAAGTTCCAAATCGTTTCCTTTAGCGTAGTCCTTAAGCTGTCTAAAAAGTCCCTGCCAGTGAGCGCTACTGGAAATAGTTGCAATTACAAAATAATCTGTCCAGCTATTTAATTCTGAAACATCAAGAACAACAACATCCTTGGCTTTCCCGTCTTCCATAAGAGAAGCAATTTCTAAAGCTTTGTCGCTTTCACTCTTTTCCATAAATATCTCCTTGAATTTTAGTCGTTTGATTCTGTAGAGCTTTCTGGTCTATAGCCACCGACAACACGACGACCATCAAAATCTCTACCCAAAATTAAAGTAAAGTCCACATGAGCCGCACTATCAGCATCTTCGTACTCGGACTTCACATCTTCTTCAACAATGTTATAACAGCCAATAAAGTTACCTAAAGTTTCAGCCGCCTCTTTATTACCAATATGGTTTATAATCACAGTATGTTCATAATCATCTCTGTCTGCATTTATAGACTGCAATATATCGTAACCCGCATTCATCAGAAGAATTGCAGTGTTTCTTGCCCTTCCTTGAACAGAAGTTCCGTTTTGAACCTCCAGAACATAAACACGGGTCTGAACTTCTGTGTTATCACTTAAAAGCATACTGATACGCTGCTTAACAATGTCCTTTACAAGCTGACCATTGTAAAATGGGAAAAGAAGCATCTGACCGTCTACAGAACGCAAAGTTCCAGTAACAGTCTGAGGCGTTAACTGTTCTGCATCCAAATTTGAAAGATGTGATAAAAGTGTATTAAAAGCATCGTCATCAATATTTACTTTAAAACTGTTACAGAATTCTCTTAAGAAGTTTTTGTTGAATATTACATTCTTTTTTTCTCTTATCGCACTTAAAAGAGAAATTACGACATTTTGCCTTCGGTCCTGACGTTCACTTTCTGACTCATCTTTCAGTATGTACTGCATAAAGGTTTGAATTTTATCTCCATCCAGAACTACGGCACCACTTGGTAAAAGGTATCTTTGACCGTCTTCTCCGACAGAGTCAACTGGAGAAGAAACAAAAACCTTTAAACCGCCCAGTAAATCTGTAACTTTACCTAAATCATTAATTGTAAGCTCTATGGAAAAAGGTATGGTCTGTTCTATAAGCTTACTAATTTCTTTTCTATACGCATCAACACCAAGTTCTTTATAAACAACATCTATGCGGTCAACACGGTCCAAGCTTTCATAAATTGCACCAGTATTGCCCGGTATATTAAATAGAGCTCCCTTCAGAGTCTTTGGGTAATAAACAATAACATCTGTCGAAAGAACATTTTTTTCTTCATCGCTAATTACAAGTAAAGTTTTTATAACCTGGTCATTGCTTAAATTTTCCGCAACAGGATCTACTCTTAAAGATATTGCTAAAAAAATAACAGTTGCTATAAGAATAACAAGAATTGCAAAGAGAAATATTATACCTTTTTTTTCACGTGAAGAACTCATCTATTCACTCTCCTCTTTAACATTCATTTTTAAGGCATCTCTAAACTTTAACGTTACCGGGGCAACCGCTTTTCCCTTTTTACGCAGGTATTCTAAATTTTCTTCTACAACAGTCAGACAGAGAGCGTCTAAAGATTTTTCTAAAAGCTCTTCAACATATTCAGGGCTGGAGTTAGGCCGGCCCGGTTCTATTTTGTCTGCTGCATAAATAACTTTAGAAAGGGCACATAAGTTTTCACCACCAAAAGTATGCCATCTTACGGCTTCTAAAATTTCTTCATCATCTATTCCAAAACTTTCCTTAAGCTTTACAGCGGCTGCCCTTCCATGTAAAAGAGCAGGCTTTTTTTCTTCAACCTTACTTATAGGGTAACCATCTCGTTCCGCAAAAGAAAGAAGCAACAGGTCATCTAAATCTTTACACATATCATGCGAAAGACCTGCCAAATACCCTTTCTCTGCATCTAAGGAATAACGCTCGCACATCATTTTTGCCGTCTGTGCAACGCGGACACTATGTTCATAACGGGAAGCTTTTACAGCCCCCTGAGTATAAAGTCTAATTTTTTCTACAAGAGCATCACTTATTTTTTGCATACAGTTTACCCTTTGTAATATACTTAAAAATTTTTTCCGGGACAAGGTAGCAGAAAGCTCCATTTTCTGCAGCAAGAGCCCTGATTTCTGTAGAACTTATTGGTAACATTGGAGTCTTTAAGACAACAGCATTCTTAAAAAGCGGCTCGGAAGAAAGCTCAAAGTCATTAGAAAGCCTTGCATATTCACCCAAAGAAGGATTCATAAATTTTTCAGAGTTCTCTAAATAAGAAACATCAACCCCGGGTCTTTTTGCAAGAATGAGCGTACATTTTTCACTAAGCTCTTTTGCCTTATGCCACAAGTGAAAACCGGAAAACAAATCTTCACCCATTATAAGGCCCATCTTACCTTCTAAAACACCAGCATATTTTTTTTCTAAATAGCAGATTGTGTCATAGGTATAAGACACGCCACCTCTCTTAAACTCACAGGTCTCTAAAATAAACCTCTTATCTTTCCTGCAGGCAAAGCCCACCATCTTAATTCTCTCTTTACCACTTACAGAAGAAGAAAGTTCTTTATGAGGCGGAATAAAACTTGGAACAAAAATAATTTTATCGTATCCAAGTTCCTTACAAACGCTGTCAGCCAGAGCCATGTGCCCGTTATGAATGGGATTGAATGTTCCGCCTAAAACTGCAATCTTCATTTACTCGCTTCCAGGAAACTGCACTTCCATAGAATCATCTACAGAACGGCTTTTTAAAAACGCACTTTTTTCAGAGTCTGATTTTTCTGAGTTAGAATGATTTTTACTAGGCACTCTAAGACGTTCCATTTTATCAACAAGTTCTATAATTGCACTTCTTGCTTCTTTTATATGAATATGCTCTAAAACAGAAACTTCTATTACTTTTACATCAGGTTCTGCACTTGTTATATCTTTGGCAAGCTTATCTGCCCTTTCTTTTGCACCCTCAACATCAATCTTATTGCAAAGAACAATACGGGGTTTTTCTATAAGACCGTTTCCAAACTGTTCTAATTCATGCAAAAGCGAAGAATAAGAATTAAAGCAATTTTCATCAGAGCAGTCTATCATAAACAAAAGTCCTGCCGTACGGCTGATATGCTTTAAGAATCTTATACCAAGCCCGGCACCTTCAGAAGCTCCTTCTATGATGCCCGGAATATCTGCAATAATTAAATCTGTATCTGAGTCCACATGCAAAACGCCAAGATTCGGAACTTTTGTAGTAAAAGGATACGGTGCAATTTTTGGACGGGCATTTGTAAACAAATCCAAAAGACTGGACTTACCGGCATTAGGAAAACCAACAAGACCAACATCTGCCATAATGCTGAGCTCTATTCTAAGCATGCGTTCTTCGCCCAAAAGACCTTTATTTGCAGTTTTTGGAGCCTGATTTGTACTGCTTTTAAAATGTACATTGCCCCAGCCACCGTTTCCGCCTTTTAAAAATAAAAACTGCTCTGATTCGTTTTCATCGGTAAAATCATGAATAAGCTCACCTGTTTCTGCATCTTTAATGCTTGTTCCGGGAGGAACGGGAATTACAACATCTTCTCCGTCTTTTCCATGTCTGTTCCACCCCATTCCATCCTGACCATTTTTTGCCTTAAAAATCTGATGATACCTTAAATGCGCCAGAGTCCTTAAATTGCGCTTTACACAAAAAATTACATCTCCACCACGGCCACCGTCGCCACCATTAGGACCGCCATCTGGAATATACTTTTCTCTTCTAAAAGAAACACAACCGTTTCCGCCCTTACCAGAGACAACCTTTATTGTAGCTTCATCTGCAAACTGAATCATAACCTTCCCTAAACCCCTAAAAAAAAAGCCCGGCAAGGAAAAACCATACCGAGCATTCATACCATACAGTTTTGGGCTTACCCCCTCATTGACTTAACTTAAGCCTCTACTGGTTCAATAGAAACAACTTTGCGGTCACGCTTTTCGCCATAAACCACTTTACCGTCTGTAAGAGCAAACAAAGTATCATCTCCACCACGGCCAACATT
Source organism: uncultured Treponema sp. (assembly GCA_937877515.1). Taxonomy (GTDB): domain Bacteria; phylum Spirochaetota; class Spirochaetia; order Treponematales; family Treponemataceae; genus Treponema_D. The sequence goes on along the minus strand of CALFIX010000025.1, from coordinate 30,246 downwards.
GTCACCAGGATGAACACGAGTTCCTCTCTGACGAACCAGAATAGAACCTGCAGTTACAACTTCACCACTGTATTTTTTAACGCCCAAGTGTTTTGGGTTTGAATCACGGCCGTTTTTTGCGCCGCTACCACCTTTTGATCGTCCCATTTTAATCCTCCACTGGAAAACCAGTTTTGTTTTTACTTAAGTCAATTCCCTGAACTCTACAAGCTTAGGATACTCAAGGGAAAGGTCTTTAATGCCCTGCCTTATAAAATCTGCAATACATTTAAGACGTTCCCTGTCGCCATTACCGCTAACAGAAAAGCTTAACTCACCTCTGTTGCCAGAATGGACTTCAAGAACAATGCCTTCGGTTTCATTCAGGACTTTCATTGCCGTACGCAGTAAACAAGTCTCTGCAGCACAAACAATATCCTTACCCTTAAAGCCAAACCCCGCATGGCCTTTAGCACTAACGCTCTTAAAAGAACCATCTGGGGCAGAAACCAAAAGAACTTTGGTCACTTATGCAAGCACCACATCCTTTACGGTAACGTTTGTATATTCCTCACGCTGACCGATAAGGCGGTGATAATCCTTCTTGCTCTTGTATTTAAGAACGAGAACTTTCTTGTCCTTAAAAGTTTCACCAACTTCTACAGTTACCTTTGCACCCTTTACATAAGGGGTACCTACAGAAACTTTGTCACCATCGCTTACTAAAAGAACAGTGTCAATTGTAATGCTGTCACCCTGTTTAGCATCGCTAATCTTGCTAACTGTAAGAACAGCATCCTTTTCTGCCTTGTACTGATTGCCTTTATACTCAACAACTGCGTACATACTAAAAACCTCTGTTGACATATTTGTCTCAAGGGAGTAACGGGTTCCCTTAAGATGCCTTGCACCTCTGTGCAGAATTTTGTAGGCAATAATAACCGATTAAAGAGAAATTAGTCAATAGAAGAATAGTCAAATTCCTTAATTTTTGTAAGTAAGACACACAGGGAACATTTTAACATTACGATAGAACAACTTTCTCCTTATGCGAATAACAGAAATTTCTTAAAAAAAACGTAACACACTACAGGTTTTATGTATTATATTTACAGAGAATGAAACCTATTGGAGGTTAAGAATAATGAAAAAACTAACAAAAAACGTTTTAGGAGTTGCCTTTGTCGCAGCAGTTACCTTTGGAATTGTATCTTTTTCCTGCAAGGCAAATTCCGGCTCTGCCAATGTAGCCTTTGCAGAAACAACGCCTGCTGTAAACATTCCGCAGGACTCTTTAGAAGTTACACAGGCCTTACAGTCTACATTCCGTTCAATTTCTAGTCAGGTTCTTCCTGCTGTTGTAGAAGTAGATGTTACAGAAACAACAAGAGTTCGCACTTACAACCCATTTGAAGACTTACCATTCTTTTTTGGTCTACCAAATGACAAAAGCAATGACAAAGATGATGACAGCAAAAAATACAGAGAATACCAGCAATCAGGACTTGGCTCTGGTGTAATTGTAAAGAAAACAGGAAAAACTGTTTACGTACTTACAAATAACCACGTAGCCGGAAATGCTACCACAATAAAGATTAAGCTAAACGACGAACGCGAATTTGACGGAACTTTGATAGGTGCAGACGAAAGAATGGATGTAGCTTTAGTTTCTTTTGAATGTAACGATGACTCTATTACAGTTGCAAAAATGGGGAATTCTGATGAAGTACAACAAGGTGACATTGTATTAGCTTTAGGAAGCCCACTTGGATATTTCGCTAGCGTAACTCAAGGTATAGTTAGTGCAACAGGAAGAAGTGGCGGACAGATTGGTTCTATAAGCGACTTTATTCAGACAGATGCTGCAATTAACCAAGGAAACTCTGGAGGTCCTTTAGTAAACATTTGGGGAGAAGTAATTGGCATTAACACATGGATTGCTTCTCAAAGTGGCGGTAGTCAAGGTTTGGGCTTTTCTATTCCGATCAATAACATAAAAACTGCAATTGACCAGTTTATTGACAAAGGTAAGATAAGCTACGGTTGGCTTGGAGTAAGCCTTACAGAAATAACAAAAGAATACAAAGAAGAACTTGGAGTTGGTGGCGAAAGCGGAGCCTTTGCTTCTGAAATTTTCTTAGACAGTCCTGCAATGAAAGGTGGAATGCAGGCAGGAGACTTTATAACAGAATTAAACGGGCATTCTGTAAAGAGCGTAGACCAGCTTGTTCGTGAAGTGGGAAATATTAGAGCAGGAGACACCGCAGAATTTACCATAATGCGCGGAAAAAACAAGATTAAACTTTCTGTAAAGATAGATGAACGCACAAAAGATGTTGCTTCTGACAACGCAAAATTGTGGCCAGGCTTTATAGCTTCCCCTTTAACAGACGATGTTAGAAAGCAAATAAAGTTAGAAAACAATAAAGTTAAGGGTATTGTGGTAACAAATGTCCAGGAAAAATCTCCGGCAGCAGCTTTAAGACTGCAGAACGGAGACGTAATTACAGCAGTAAATGACAAAACCGTTACTAACGTACAAGAGTTTTACGAAGCTTTAGACACAACAGGTTCTAAAGAAATTTGGTTTGACGTTTATTCTGACGGGCACACAATAAGCACAGGAAGATACAAACTGGGAAAGTAAAAGAAATAACGTTTTTTTATAAAAACAGTATGTAACCAACTAATAAGTAGTTGGTTAATGTTTATGAAAGGCAAGTGATAAAACACCCTGTCTTCTTCATAGAAACTCCTAACTTTTTCAAAAGCCCCCCGTTGTCAACGGGGGGCTTTCTTTATATAATAAAGCCTCAAGGCTGGTGTAAAAAAAATGAGAATATGGGAACTTTTTGTTCTTGCAGTAGGTCTGAGCATGGACGCTTTTGCAGTATCTATATGCAAGGGGCTTGCCTCTAAAAAGTCCGGTGTAAAAGAAATGTGTATTGCGGGTGCCTGGTTTGGAGGATTCCAGGCTTTAATGCCTTTTTTAGGCTGGCTATTAGGCTCTAGATTCCGCGTATACATAGAAAGCATAGACCATTGGGTTGCTTTTGGACTTTTGCTTTTAATAGGTCTTAACATGATTAGGGAAGCAGTTTTTTCTAAGGATGAAGAAGAAAGCATGAACGCTTCTTTTGGAGTAAAGACCATGTTTATTATGGCTGTAGCGACAAGCATAGACGCTCTTGCCGTGGGGCTTACATTCGGTCTTTTACTGGAAACATGGAAAGAAATAATACTTGCAAGTCTTTTTATCTGCTCTGTAACATTTGCTTTTTCTGCCTGCGGAATACGTATCGGTGCAAAAGTGGGGAGTCGCTTTGAAAAGAAAGCAGAAATTGCAGGTGGAGCAATTTTAATACTCATTGGTGTAAAAATACTTTTGAGCCATTTGGGTATAATTGCTTTTTAAACCGAGGAAAAACTTTATAGAATTTTATAATCAGGAATACCTTCATTGTTAAAAATTCTTACAGTACTGTTTTCCATCGTAACATTTTCTGCAAAAAGAGCTAAATTTAACGCATAGGGTGAAAGTACATCATCTGGATTATAAGATGTCTCAACTTCACTCTCCTTACCCTCTTCTACCAGTCGAGAGAAAGCTCCGTGCAGGCTAACCAAATCCTTTACACAGGGAAAAAGATGACTTTTATGTTTTTCGTCCAGCTTTTGTTTTAAAAACTCAAGCTGCATTTTTTCCAACTCTTCGTGTTTCCTCTCCTCCGGAATAAAGCCTGTGTCCATGCTGCAATTATTACACTGCTGCCATTCGTCAAAGTCTGCAAAAAAAGCACTCGGGCTAATGCGTAAAGCATTTATTACAGTATTAAACCAGGGCACTGCACGCCCCGCAGAATAAAATGTACGGCAGGCAAAAGCCATTCCGCGGGCAAAATCCATGTCCTTAGAGGAAAAAATATTTGTAGAACGGGGGAAAAGCTTTTCCTTGTCTTCAAACTGCTCAAATTCTATGTGATTAGGGTAAAGGCTTAAAGCAAAATCTAAGCGGTCCCTGAAAGCTTTAAAAGTGTCTCCTTTCTGTAAAGCCCAGTTAAGCTTAAAACCAAACACTAGATCTGCTTCGTTTAAAAGGCGGGCCTTGGAAGAATAAAGCTTTTTGTCAAAAAGAAGGTTTCCATTCTGAGTTTCCTTACCGTCTAAATAAAACTCCAGTGAACAGTCTATTTGAGATGCCAGAGAAACAAGCTCCTTATCCAAAGCTTCGGGAGAAAGCTCTATTGTATAAAAGACTTCCGGGGCATACAGGGCCATTTTAGAAAAAAGATTTTTTAATTCCTTTTTGTCTGAAGAAAGCTCTCTGTCATGAACAAAAAATTCCGTTATGCCCTTTTCTGTAAAGTGAGGAAGTTCTTTTATAATTTCTCTGGAAGAAAAATTATATTCTTTGTGTGCGGAAGAATCCGCATTTTTTTCAGGCAAAGTCATTCCGCACACTCCAAAAACTACAGTATTGCTATATTATTTTTGCGGCACTCAATAAGCATTTCATCAGGCCATGTACTGACCTGAGTTTCGCCAATATGAGCTTTTCTTAAGAAATACATGCAGAGACGGCTCTGACCAATTCCTCCGCCCAATGTCTGACTTAACTTTCCGTTTAAAAGCATGGAATGGAATGTAAGCTTTTCTCTTTCCTCCAAATTGCGTTCCTGAAGCTGAAGCTTTAAAGACTCTTTATTTACGCGAATACCCATGCTGGAAAGTTCCATTGCATTATTTAAAACAGAGTTCCATACCATGATGTCGCCGTTTAGTCCACGGTGACCGTCACCTGTTTCTGTAATCCAGTCGTCATAGTCTGGAGCACGTCCGTCATGAATGGAGCCGTCAGGAAGTTTTCCTCCGATGCCAATAATAAATACAGCACCATATTTTTTACAGGCCTCATACTCCCTTTCTTTTGGAGTTTTATTCGGAAACTCTCTCTGCAAATCGTCTGCATAAAGGAATGTAATATTTTCCGGAAGTTCCGGTTTTATCTGTGAATAGCGGTCATAAATATAGAACTCCGTACGTTTAAGGCAGCGATAAACTTTTTCTACTATTGTCTTCAAATACATTACGGTGCGGTCTTTTTCGTCTATGCAAAGTTCCCAGTCCCACTGATCTACGTAAAGCGAATGGAGGTTGTCTAAGTCTTCGTCTGCTCTGATTGCGTTCATATCTGTGTAGATGCCGAACCCCGGCTTTAGTGCCATTTCCGTAACCTTTAACCTCTTCCACTTTGCAAGAGAGTGAACAATTTCCAGCTGAGATTCGTTCATGTCTTTTACAGGAAAGCGAACAGGACGTTCTACTCCATTTAAGTCGTCATTTATGCCCATTCCGCTCTTTACAAAAAGAGGTGCAGTTACGCGGGTAAGATTTAATTCTGTGCTTAATGCCAATTGAAAAAAATCTTTGATTAAAACGATGGCGCCTTCTGTTTCTTTTTCGCCAAGTAACGGTTTGTATCCGCCAGGAATGTACAACTGTGACATATAAATCTCCTATTTATAAACCTACGCCCGATTGTAGCGGTGGCAAAGCCAGTCGCCTGCGACCAAAGCCGCGAAAAGCGGGTTTAGCTATAAAACATTTTTTTTCTTGCCCGCATTTTTGTCATGCAGGCAGTTTTCGTCAAAAAAAAATTAAAGCACTTTTATAAATTTATGAAATGCTTCTTTTCCTTCTGGAGTGCGTTTATAAACACCGGCATCTTCTAAAACTTTGCTGAATACTAAAGCCACTTCGTCCTGAAGAATTTTTTCTACGTTGGCTTCTGTTATTCCGCCTTGAGAAGCATACTTTGGAGTAAACTCTTCTACCCAGGAAGCATGCTTTGAAAGAACTTCATCAGAATGCAAATCTTTTTTGTTTACGATTGCATTCCCCAGATCTTTAAGTTCTTTTTTAAGACGGCTTGGTAAAACTGCAAGGCCCATAACTTCTATAAGGCCGATGTTTTCTTTTTTTATGTGATGAAGTGAAGCATGCGGATGGTAAACGCCGAGAGGATGTTCTTCCGTTGTTATGTTATTGCGAAGAACCAAGTCCAGTTCAAAAAGCTTTCCCCTCTTTCTTGCAATTGGTGTAATTGTGTTATGAGGATTGCCTTCTGTTTCTGCAAAGATAAAAGCTTCTTTATCAGTGTAACTTCTCCAGGCTGTAAGAATGTGGTCTGCAAGTTCTATTACATGCTCAGGATTTTTTCCGTCTAAGCGAATGACACTCATCGGCCACTTTACAATGCCGGCCTTGACATCTTTATAACCTTTTACGCAAAAGCTTTCTTCTATTGGGGCACGGGCCATGGCAAACTCGTAGTTACCTCCCTGGTAGTGATTGTGTGTTAAAATTGAGCCTCCTACTATGGGAAGGTCAGCATTGCTTCCTACTGTATAGTGAGGAAAAAGCTTTAAAAAGTCAAAAAGAGTTTTAAATGTGTCTTTTGAAATTTTCATTGGAGTGTGCTCGTAGCTGAACACAATACAATGCTCATTATAGTAAACGTAAGGAGAATACTGTAAGCCCCACTCCTTTCCGTTTAATGTAATTGGAATTATGCGGTGATTTTGGCGGGCTGCATGATTTACACGGCCTCTGTAACCTTCGTTTTCTTTACAAAGAAGACAAGAAGGATAACCGCTTTGCTTTGCATTTAATGCTGCGGCAATTGCTTTTGGGTCTTTTTCCGGCTTAGAAAGATTTATTGTAATGTCCATGTCGCCATATTCTGTCTTGCTCTGCCATTTTAGATCCTTGCATACCCTGTAACGGCGGATGTAGTCTGTGTCCTGACTGAACTTGTAATACCAGTCTGTTGCTTCTTTTGCAGATTTTCTGTAATGCTCCCAGAATTCTTTTTGTACGTCACTTGGACGAGCTACAAGAAGTCCCATTATTTTTGTGTCAAATAAATCTCTGTAAACTATGCTTTCATCGTTAAAGAGTTTTTTCTCTCCTGCATAGTCCAGCATTTCTTTTAATATGCGTTCCAGATCTGAAACCTGTGTTTCTGGAATTTCCAGTGCCTGTTCTGGAGACTCAAATCCGTCCAAATCAAAAAGTTCTAAAAGGCGATTTTGTGTGAAAACTGCATCTTCGTTTTTTATGAGGCCCGTAGTAAGGGCATAGCCTGTAAGTGCGTTGATATTTTCGTAAATTGTCATGCCGACATAATAGCGTTTAGAGCTTTACGCGTCAATTGAATAGCTAAATGTTCTTAAAATAAGCCACTAGAGGTAAAGAAGCACTGTATCTTTACTACTCTACCGGGTAGCTTTCAAAGCCTGCGTCCTTTAGCTTTAAGCCCATTGTACCTTCTTTATTTTCATCTACAACTACAATGTAATAGGTAGTACCGGAAGCTCTTTTTTCCGTATAAAAATAGGCACTAAACCCCTTTGCTTTTAAACGTTCTATTAATGCTTTTGAGTTTTCTTCGCTTTTAAAAAGTCCCAACTGCTGTCTTTTTACTTTTAAGGCCATCTCCTTCTGCTCTTTTGACTCCAGAGGGGAAGACGAAGTACCTGCTTTTACAGAAGGCTCAGCATACTCCTCTACATTTGAATGTTCCATACGGGGAACAAAGTACCAGAACGGTACGCTCATTATAAAAGCTTCACCTTTTACAACCGCACATTCAGGGCTTAAAGGAAATTCTTTTTTTAAGGCATCTGAATATTCTTTTTTGTCTGTAAGATACCAGAGTGTCAGAAGGACGGAGGGTTTTACACAAGCCATTGACGGCATACCTTTATATGCATTCAGTAAGGCAATACTTTCTTCCGTATCTTTTATTTCACCTGCCTTGCAAAGGCTGCTCCACACGCTGTAAAGGTTTACATAAGCTTTTACAGTTTCGTTCTTAGAAGAGCGGACTGCGCTGTTTAGATAAGTGTCCGCCGTGTCATATTCGCCTGCACATAAAGCTGTCCTTACGGCGTTTAGCACAAGCTGTTCTGCCGTTACCGGAGCAAAACCATCTGCATCTTCTGCAGCAATGCCGGCAGCCAGTGCATAGCTCTTTGAAGCTTCCGTATAAAGCCCGAGCTGTTCTTCCAAAGTGCCTTTTAAATATAAGACGGAACGCCTGTCTTTTTTGGAAAGATTTTCTTCAAGGCTTTCATTTAAGAAGGAAATACTTTCCTGTACGGAGCTCTGACGGAAGGCTTTTTCCCTTAAATTTTTTGCTGATAAATTTTCCTGAGAAAAAAGTGGAATTGCAGAAAAAATAAATGCAAAAGTTAAAACCTTTCTTAGATGATTTTTTTTTATCATTTACAAAACCTTACTGGGCACTTTCCGGGTCACAAGCTGCATCTACCGTGCTTGCACTGGCTACAGCTTCGGCAGGGCTTACCGTGAAAGAAGCACTTTGTTCTGCAGAAGCAGTTGCCTCCTGGCTTTCGGGTGCGGAAGATTTTGAAGCTGATTTTTTCTGAGCCTTTCTTGCCTCTTTTTGAGCTTTTTTTTCTTCCCTTTCCATCTTGCGGAGCTTTTTCTGCTTTTCTTCCTGTTCTACCTGTTTTACTCTTTTTCCTAGAGTAAACGGCAAGGTTATGACAACGCCGCAGACAAGTGAAATTAAAATTGTAAGGAAAACCGGAACATCCTTAAAAGTATGAAAAAGCCATATATCACAGCTATTATCTAAATTAAAGCCTGTAAAAACTGCAACAAAGGCTACAAGAATTAGCGTAAGTATTAACTTTATTGGCATAAAACACCTCTTTAGACTTATCGGAATGTAAAAAAGCAGTCTTTAGGAAAGAAGCTTTCTGCAATCTGGCTGACTGCTAGTTTACCAATGTACCACGAAAAGTGTTACCGCTTAAGCTGTCTATATGAACTTTTACAAAAGAGCCTATAAGACCAGGCTTTCCTTCAAAAGCCACACGATGATTATGTTCAGTTTTTCCAAGAAGTTCATTCCTGTTGTCACGGCTAATTATGTCTGCAAGAACGGTTACCGTTGAGCCTACCCTCTTCTGCATTTTTTCTGCCTGAATTGAAAGCTGAGTATCTATAACTTTCTGAAGCCGCTCTTTCTTTACTTCTATGTCAACCTGCTCTGGCATGGAAGCAGCAGGAGTTCCTTCACGAGGATTGTAATAGTACATGAAGGCCATTTCGTACTGAACTTCTTTCATTAAAGAAAGCACATCATTAAAGTCTTCATCAGTCTCACTTGGGAAGCCAAGCATTATGTCAGTACTTAAGGCAACATCCGGAATATTCCTGTAGATTTTTTCTACCAGCGTTAAATACTCTTCTCTTGAGTATTTTCTGTTCATCTTCTTCAGGATTCTTGTTGAACCATGTTGAACTGCCACATGAAGGGATTTACAAATATGCCTGTCACTTGCAACAACTGCTATAAGTTCATCAGAAAAATCTTTCGGGTTGCTGGACTCAAAGCGAATCCACTTTATGCTTGAAGAGGTTTTATCTAAATGCTCACTGATTATTCTTAAAAGTGACGGAAAGTTTATGACTTCCACGCTCTGTTCATTTTTTTCCAATTTGCCACTGTAAGAGTTTACATTCTGCCCTAGCAGAGTTATTTCTTTTACTCCGCGACTGGAAAGAACATCTACTTCATGAAGAATTTCAGAAACAGGCCGGCTTACTTCCCTTCCCCTAACATAGGGGACTATGCAATAAGTGCAGAAATTGTTACATCCGTGCATAATGGGCACAAAGGTAGAAAAAGCACCCTCTTCATAGGAGGTTTCTGCAAAAGTATAAACAGGTTCTTCCTCTACATTCTGAGGAGCAAGCCCATTTTCTACTTCCGTAATAATGTCACCGAATTTGTTTTTTGCATAGGTTCCGACAACATAGTCTATCTGAGGAAAATCTTTTTTTAAAGATTTTAAAAGGCGTTCTGCCATGCACCCCATAACTATTAAAGTCAAAGGAATCGCCCCATTTTTTTCTACATATTCAGCAGCTGCTTCCATTGTGCGGGTTTTAGCCCCCGGCTCCTTGGCTCGTACCCTTTTTAGTCCATCATAAAAACCCAGCCTGCCAAAAATACGTGTTTCTGCAGTAGCACGTACAGAGCAGGTATTTATTATTACTAAATCAGCCAGCTGAACATCTGAGGCTTTTGTCCATCCGCGGGAAATAAAAATCTGCTCAACGCTGGCAGATTCTGCAATGTTCATTTCGCAACCGTACGTTTCAAAAAAGTATGTCATAGTTCTCCGTAAACCGCATGATGACGGCATTTTGTTTAATGCAATTACTTACCTGTCCATTCAACAAAGGCATAGGCATTGTGATTATGTATGCTCTCAAAGTTTTCACATTCCACACTGAACCAGGAAAAAGGCTTTTCGCTTTTATTAAATGTTTTTAAAGCTAAATAAACCTCGCGCACGACATCTTCTACAAAACGAGGATTATTATAAGCTCGTTCCGTTACAAATTTTTCATCAGGTCTCTTTAAAATGCTGTAAAGACCGCAGCTAGCACAATCTTCTACAAGGCTGACAATATCTTCTATCCAGAAGAGACTTGTATTCTTTAACTTTACCGTAACAATTCCCCTCTGATTATGGGCACCGTATTCACTTATGGCTTTTGAGCAGGGACAAACCGTTGTAACAGGGACTTTTATTTCCAAGAAAAATTCACTTTCCCCCTCAGAGACACAGCCCTCATACATGCAAGTGTATTCCATAATGCTTTCAGAACCGCTTACAGGAGCCTTCTTCTTTATAAAAAAGGGAAAACTCATTGTGCCGTAAGCCTTTTGCGCATCAAGGGTGGTGCGGATTTCTTCCAGCATCTGCAAGAATTTGGAACGGCTTAAATCTGTGCTGTAACGGTGAAAAACTTCTACAAAGCGGCTCATGTGCGTTCCCTTGTAGTCATGAGGAAGATTTACAAACAAATCTACACTTGCCGTCGTATTCTGCTTACCGTTTGCCTTATCCATTACGCTAACCGGATAACGCAGGTTTTTTACGCCGACTTTTTCAAGAGGAATTTCACGTGTATCAGGAGTAGACTGAACATCTATCATTTTAACCCCTGCAATGTATTTTCTGCAGACTCAAGAGTATTGTAAATAAGCATGGCGATTGTCATTGGACCTACTCCACCGGGAACAGGAGTTATCATGCCGGCAATTTCCTTTAAGTCGTCAAAATCTGTGTCTCCGACCAGGCGGAATCCGCTTTTCTTACTTGCATCCGGAACACGGTTAACACCGACATCAATTACGCAGGCCCCTGGCTTTATCATTCCGGCGGTCACTGTATGTAAATGACCTGTCGCGGCAATAACGATATCTGCATTACGAGTAATCTCTGAAAGATTTTTTGTACCGGTGTGACACAATGTTACAGTAGCATTATATTCACGGCGTGTTAAAAGCATGGCTAAAGGTTTACCGACAATGTTGCTTCTTCCGATAATTGCAACGTTTGCTCCATCTGTCTTTACATGCATTTTCTTTAGCATTACGCATATTCCGTGCGGTGTACATGGTAAAAATCCCTTTGAGCCAATCATAAGGCGGCCTACATTCACAGGGTGGAATCCATCCACATCTTTTTCCGGGCTTATAGCGTTTATTACTTTTTCTTCGTTAATATGTTTTGGAAGTGGAAGCTGAACTAAAATGCCGTGCACTGTCTTGTCTTCATTTAGCTGAGCAATAAGATGCAAAAGCTCTTCCTCTGATGTTGATTCAGGAAGAACTTCGCTGCGGTCTTTCATTCCGGATTCTGCAAGAGCTTTACGTTTACCTGTTACATAACTGACGCTTGCCGGGTTTTCGCCAACTAAAATTACTGCAAGACATGGAATAACACCTTTCTCCTTTAAGGCCTTTACTTTTTCTGCAACATCCTGCTTTACTTCACTTGCAATCTGTTTTCCGTCTATAAGCTGTGCACTCATGTAACCTTTCCCCCATGAATATTTTTACTTTAATAGCAATGTTGAAACATACCCGAGAATTCGGTAAGATGTGCGCATTGTACAAAATATTCTAATAAATTGCCATAGATTAAGAGGCAATAGAGGGCTTTATGAAACGCTTTTTACCATTTATCTGTATGCTAGTAATGGGACTGAGCCCATGTATGGCACAGACAAATAACGCTGAGGACAATCCAGAAGAAATTCCTGACGAAGAAATATTCTATGACTATCAACTTAACCAGGCCGGAGACCAGTTTATCCGCATTTCTCTGGCAGTAGCTTTTCCGCTGAATTTTGACAGCTTCTGGCAGCTTTTTGTAAGCGGTCAGCATCAGCTTAGCATTGGCGGAACAGGTACATTAGGCTACCATTACTTTGTTACAAGCAAGCTGGCATTCGGTATAGATGCAGGCTTTGGTTCTGCCGTAACAATCGGAAGCAACATCTTTAACTACGTGCCTTTAGTAGGAACTGTTACATACCAGCCATATTTTGGAAAATTTGAAATTCCTATAACATTAGGAGTTGGTTTTGCATGGGAAACATATTCAAATTACAACTACTTTCCTGGTCTTATAGTAAAACCGGAAGTTGGCCTTCATTACAGATTAAGTCCAAGCTGGTCTTTGGGAGGAGACATTTCCTACACATTCATGCCACAATTTGGATACCACTTTGACAGTACGGAAAATTACTACGGTCAATTCTTAAACGTTGCGATTGCAGCTCGTTATTACTTCTAATTTTATGGTGAATTATATGAAAAAATTTTTTGCATTTTTACTGTCAGCTGCTATAGCTTTTTTAGGCACATCTTGTTACTCAGGCTACATTTTTCAGCTTATAGACTCGGAAGTTGCCCTTGAGTCTAACGGTATAAACGGCACAATAAACACTATCGTGCGCCATGGAGAAACAAGCGGAACAGGGAGCTCAATCTACCTTGCAAACGGAAAGCTTTACCGTAAGACGGCAGAAAGCTCTTTGTCCTACTATGAAACAATAGGAGCTTATAACTGCCAGTGGGAAAACTTAAGCTTACCAGAAGAACTCTCCAGCTACGAGTCAGATGACGAGTCAAAAGCAAACTCTCAGGTAACATTTTTAGCATCAGACAGCACCTACCTTTATGCCTTGGGCATTACCTGGTATGAAGACACAAGCGGTTACAATGCTCCTTACAATACAATAATCTTTTACACAGACAAGGAAGAGCCAGAAGCTTCTGACTGGAGCGTTCTAGACATTTCAAACATTACTGGAGCTTCTGACGAAACTTTAAAGAGCTCAGGTTCATCAGGAATTCAATACGTAAAAAGCGTTTTTGATAACCAATACGTAAGCGTTTCAAAGGGTGCAACTGCTGCAGACAGCTATGACATAAGCTTGAGAAATGCATACGCCCGCATTTCTAACGGTTCTTCGTATGCAGTTTACAAACTAGACGGAGGAAACACACCAACTGCTGTTTCTTCCGGCACCGGGGCTGACAGCTACACATGCCGTGCCGCCTACTACAAGGGAACGGACTACTTTAGTAAGTACTATGCATTTGCAGCAAACGACACATATATTTACTACGCAAAAAGCTATACTTATGACGGAGATTCAAGTAGCGACAGCTACATGAAAACAGACTCAACTCTCTACTACGCAACAAGCTGGACAGGAAACGACGAATACACAGGCTCTGTAGATTTTTCTAACGGAAGCATTCTTTCCATTGCGCCTGCAAGCAACAACCTTCTTTTGGGAACGACTTCCGGCATTTCTCACACTGCCCTCTCCAGCGGAGTTCCTTCTGAAGATGAAGCCAGCTGGACAGCAACAAATGGTAGTTCTATAATTTCCAGCTATGTGTTTAATGTATTTGTATTAAATCCGTCTGACTACGAAGACTCAACAGATACATCTTATGGAACGGACGAATACGCCTGCTCTACAATTTACGGCTCAATTTCCAGCTCTTCCGACAGCTTTGACGAAACAGGCCTTTACTCTTACTACCCAGGTCGCGGCACCTGGAACAGAGACGGAACAGACGACAACTCCTCAGGTGGAAACTAAGATATAAGGAAAATTTTAGTGTCCGATTTATTTGACGAAGCAGAATCCTCCCTCTCAAAAAAACACGAGCCTCTTGCTTCCCGCATGAGGCCTCGCACTTTAGATGAATACATAGGTCAGGACCACATTGTTGGTAAAGGGCGTCTTTTACGCCGTGCAATCCAGGCAGACCAGCTAACTTCCGTTATCTTTTATGGACCGCCCGGCAGTGGTAAGACAACTCTTGCCCGGGTAATTGCAAATCACACTTCTTCCAACTTTCTTACGCTGAACGCAGTTTTAACAGGAGTTCAGGACATAAGAAAAGCCATAAGCGATGCAGAGACACAGAGAAAGCTCTATCAAAAGAAGACCATACTTTTTGTAGACGAAGTTCACCGCTGGAACAAAAGCCAGCAGGATGCACTCTTACCATGGGTAGAAAACGGAACGATAATTTTAATCGGAGCCACAACAGAAAATCCGTTTTTTGAAGTAAACAAAGCCTTAGTAAGCCGTAGCCGGGTTTTTCAGTTAAAGCCCCTTACCAAAGACGATTTACTAAAGGCCGCAGAGCAGGCATTAAGCGACACAGAACGCGGGTATGGGCACTGGAAAGTAGAATTTGAAAAAGGCGCACTTGAACACCTGGTAGAAACCGCAAACGGAGATGCAAGAAGCCTCTTAAATGCCTTAGAGCTTGCTGTAGAAACAACGCCTGAAAAATGGGCTCCCAATGAAAAAACTCCCGTTCCAAGCTGGGGAAGCACCATTTACATAAGCCGTGAAACCGCAGAAGAGTCCATACAGAAAAAAGTGGTGCTTTACGACAAGGACGGAGACTACCACTACGACATAATAAGTGCATTTATAAAAAGCTTACGCGGACGGGACCCCGATGCGGCAATGTACTGGCTTTCGAGGATGGTAAAAGCCGGAGAAGACCCCGACTTTATATTCCGCCGAATGCTGATCAGTGCATGCGAAGACACTGGACTTGCAGACCCTCACGCCATAAGCGTTGTAACAAGCTGCGCCCAGGCATTTGACAGAGTAGGCCTTCCTGAAGGACGGTATTTTTTAGCTCATGCAGCCCTTTATCTTTCTACAGCTCCAAAGTCAAACTCCAGCATGGCATTTTTTGACGCGCTCAGCAGTGTAGAAAAAGAAGATGCAGAAGTTCCAAACCACTTAAAGGATGCCAGCCGGGACGCGGAAGGCTTTGGTCACGGCTCAGGTTATCTTTACCCTCACGCATACCGCGACCACTGGGTAGCCCAGCAATATCTTCCGTCTTCTCTTGTAGGAAAAGTTTTTTACACACCAAGCACACAGGGCTACGAAGCAAAAATACGGGAAGAAGTATTAAGCCGCAGAGAACTCCAGATTGCAGCCCTTCTGGAAAGGGAAAATGAAAAACTTTCCAGTGGCGAAGGTCAGATTAACCCGATCGGCACCTGGTGGGAAAAAAGCGGACACTTTAACGGCTTTGCAAAAACAGAAGAAAACCTGACATTCAGTCCTAAAGATAAAGCAAAAGAAGCTGCACTAGATAAGGCAGAACGAAGCTGGCGGGCAAGGCTCGACTCCAACAAAGCTCAAATTCTTATGAGCATCAGAGACACAATGATAAAGGATGCAGGCCTCTTGCGGCATACAAGAAGTTTAATTTGGAATGCAGACGACGCTCTTTTAATATTTGAAGTTTTAAGAAAATGCCCGGAAGGTTTAACGTGCGCACTCTGTAAAAGCCCTAAAAGTGTAGAAATTTTAAGACAGTATTCTTCAACCCTCGGCGATCTAGATAAGCCTGTCTTAAAGACACTTCCTAAAGAAGAAAAAGCCTTTAGTAAGGAAAGTGAAAGTTTTATTAGAAACCTCTCTCACTCAGAGGGAGACTTTATTTTTGACAGGGCTTTCTTTAGGGATATATTTTCTAAAAAAGAAGAAATAAAAAACACAGTCTCCTTCCTAAGAAATCTGTTTTCAAAAGCAGAAAAAAAAGAAAGGGATATTTCATTCTCGGAAGAAGAAAAAACAGCTTCCTCACAAAATGAACTTTTCTCTAAAGACAGTGTCTTAGTCTTCAGCCAGAAAATTCCCTGCAAAGGTCAGCGTCTTTCTGAATACACAAAAAACATACTGCACGACGAAGTACTTTTTGACAGATACGCAACAGCAGAAAAAAAATTCTTTAATGACGAAAGCTCACCTCTTTTCTCCTGGGACGAGGACACCCTGAAAGAAACCTTTGAATCTTTTGGCTTTACAGTATCTATGCACAACATACAGCTTTTAGAAGAAAGAAGAATCAGCGAAGAAGAAATTGACCGCTGGTTTAACGCAGAAAGTGCTTATGGAAGCTTTTTAACATCTGAACTGGGAAAAGAAGAAGTTTCTAAAATTGTAAAGGTTCTAAAAACTGAATGTTCTAAGAAGATTTTCACATGGAAAAATCATAACATATTTTTTACCGCAGTTTTAAACTAAAATAAAAACTGTTGCCGATTTTCCAGATAAAGTGTAAAATGCTTGAAGCATATTTTATTAGGAGAAATATTTATGGCAATGAATTTTATTTTTTTAGGACCACCTGGAGCTGGCAAAGGAACACTGGCAAGCCAGGTTGCAGGAGAATACAACATTCCTCACATTTCTACAGGTGACATTTTTCGTGCAAACATTAAAAACGGTACTCCACTCGGAGTAAAAGTAAAAGCCATCATAGATGCTGGCGGACTTGTTTCTGACGAAATTACTTGCGAACTTGTTCAAGACCGCATTAGTCAGGACGACTGCAAAAACGGATTTATTTTAGACGGATTCCCACGCACAATTCCTCAGGCCGAAATGCTGGAAAAAATCAAGAGCGATGTAAAGGTTGTAAACTTTGAAGTAGACGATGAGCTTATTGTAGCCCGCCTTTCCAACCGCCGCATGTGCAAGGACTGTGGAGCCATCTACAACATAAAATTCCACCCTACAAAGGTAGAAGGCAAATGCGACAGCTGCGGAGGAGAACTCTACACTCGCGATGATGACAAATTGGAAAGCATTACAAACCGTCTTAAAGTTTACCGCGAACAGACAGAACCTTTAATAGGTTTTTACCGTCCGCTGGGAAAACTTACAGACATTGACAGTGCACGCGACTCAAAAGAAGTTTTAGTAGACTTTAAAAAGCTTTTCCCAAAGAACTAATACTAGTTCGACTCTGCAAAGGCAAGTGCAAACACTTGTCTTTGCCGTAAGTACAAAAATTACAACTTATTGAATTTTTTAGCGCTTTATGATATCATAGAATCATGCCTACAAAACCAAAAACAGAATTTTCTGTAAATCAAAAGATTGTTTACCCTAGTCAAGGGGTTGGAAAAATCACCGAAATTTTTAAGAAAGAATTTAACGGAGAGCCGGTTTATTATTACAAAATTTACCTAGAAGTCTCTGATATGTACGTTATGGTACCAGTTTCTAAAGCCCAGAGTCTTGGAATCAGGGCTACAGTTTCTGCAAAAGAAGCTCAGCATGCTTTAGACATGATTAGTGAAGAATTTGAACCTCCAACCTCAGACTGGAAGCTTCGTTACCAGATGAACCTTGAACTTCTAAAAAAAGGCACCATAGAGGACATTGCATCAATTGTCCGCTGTCTTTACCACCGCTCAAAGGTAAAAGAACTTCCAATCCTGGAGCGCAAGCTTTATGACAACGCAAAAAAACTCCTGGAAGACGAAATTGCAGAGGCAATGGGTAAAGATTCAAAAGAAGTAGAAGCAATGCTTCATGCAAAGCTGGAACCTCTTGGGGCACGCATAGAAAAGAAAACTTCCGTATACGACGATGACGACGATGATGATGAGTTTGGAGATGAATTAGACAATTCAAAAGAATCCGAAGATTCAGATGATTCCGACGACGACATGGAAGATGACGATTAATAGTAATAAGCTTGCGGTTGTTGTTACAGCCGCAGGTTCTTCTACCCGCATGGGTGGCGGTATAAAAAAAGAATACTTAGAACTTTGCATAGACGGCAAAAAAGGAACAGTGCTGTCTTTTTCTGCAAAAGCTTTTTTAACTTCACTAAAAGTTGACCTGCTTATAATCACAACTAAAAAAAACGGCACTGAAGATGCAAAAAAAGCACTCTTTAGAGACAATGAAATTTTACCCCTTTTAAAAGACACAAAGCTCATCTTTACAGAAGGCGGAGCAACAAGGCAGGAATCTGTTTTTAATGCATTAAGAGAAGCACAGGAAGCTCTAGAATATAAGGATGCAGTAGTTTTAATTCATGACGCAGCCCGTCCTTACGTTACAAAAAAAATAATTCTAGACACCTTCAACACCACCCTGGCTCATGGAGCTGCAACCCCGGTTTTAGATGCAGTGGACACCCAAGTAGAAACAGAAGCTCAAAATAACATACGAAAGATTTCAAGGCACTTAGAAAGAAAAAACATAAAAGCCCTTCAGACGCCGCAGGGATTTTTACTAAATGAACTTATAAAGTGTCATAAAAACGCGCTTCTCTTAAATGAAAAAGGAAAAACTTTTACTGACGACACAGAAATTTGGGATAGTTTTCCAGCAGCTACAGGCGGCAAAAAAGTATGCATAGTAGAAGGCGACATTAAAAACAAAAAAATAACTTTTAAGGAAGACCTGCCTCAAAAGGAAAGCATAATGCAAAACATAGAAACCCGTGTTGGAATTGGAACAGATTTACACCGTCTTTGTGAAGGGAGAGACTTTGTACTTGGCGGAATAAAAATTCCTTCTGACAAAGGCGAATACGGACACTCTGACGGAGACGTTCTTTTACATGCAGTAAGCGATGCTCTTTTAGGAGCTTCTCATTTAGGAGACATAGGCTCTTATTTTCCACCTGCAGAAGAAAAATGGAAGGACGCAGACAGCCGGGAGCTTCTAAAAAAAATTTGGGCTGATGTAAAAAGTAACGGGTGGACATTAGTAAACTTAGACTGTGTTGTAGAAACTGAAAGACCAAAAATTCTTCCATGGAGAGAAAAAATAATTTCTTCCATCGCAAAAACTCTAGAAGTGCCGGAAAAAAAAGTTTTTATAAAAGCAAAGACCAACGAAGGACAGGACTCCGTTGGCCTTGGAAACGCAATAAAAGCTTACGCAGTCTGTCTTATTCAGCGTTCAAGTCAATAATAAGCTGAACTTCATTCTCTGAAAGTTTTAAATTCTTTGCAATTTCTGGAATAGTCCATCCCTGTTTCCTTAATGTAGAAACACTTTCTCTTGTCTGTGGCGAAATTGTATTGCTTGCTCTGGAGCTTCTCTTTGTTCCGGTTTCTGAACTGGAAGCCTGAGAAATGCTTCTTAAAGCCTTTAACTGATCATCAGCGTTCTTAGAAAGCTTTACAAGACGCTCTTCGATGTTTGCGATTCCTTTTCTAGAAGTATTAATTGCTTCTATGCGGCTGTCTGCATCCTCCAGCATCTGATCAATGGAAGAAAGACGGTCTACAACATCACCAATTTTTTCTGAATTCTTAAGAATCTGGTCTATATCAGACTGCACACCCTTTATTTCTTTTGGTAAAGAATCTATCTGCCTTGTGTACGCGTCCAGCTTCTTTTCTAAAATCTTAATATTTTCAAAAGACTCATCAACTTCTGTAGTAACACGCTCTATAGTTTCACCCTTCTTTTCTATGCGCTCGCACTTACCTTCTACATCGCTGAGCTCTTCCTTAAACTTTCGTATAAGCGCCTGCATATTTAACAGCTCATCGCTCGCAGAAGTAAGCTCTTCTATTTTTGCATCCATGCTGGAACTAAGGTTTACAAGACGAGTAAACTTCTGGTCAATAAAATCTATTCTGGTCTTGTCGCCCTCATAGCCATTAAGTTTAGAATTTACTTCAAGGCTAAGTTTATCTAATGAACGGACAGAATCATCTAAATCATTAAGCTTAGCCTCATAAGACTCTACCTTTGACAGTTGCTTCTTTAAGTCGTCAATAGAATCTTCTAACTGAACTCTAAGTTGATCTGCCTTATCAAAAACACCGGTCTGAGAAGTAAAATCTGCAATTCCCTTATTTATTTCATCAATCTTAAGCTGAATATTATTTGTGTCAGTATTAAGACGTTCAATCATATCGTGGTAAGATTTTTTGTCCTTTGCAGAAACATCATTAAACTCCTTCTTAAAAGCTTTCATTTCTTTATCACTTTCAGAAAGAAGAGATGTAAACTTTGCGTCCAGGTCTTTTAAAATTTCTTTAGACTTTGTTTCATAGTCATCAATTGCCTGATCAGCTTTATTAGTAATTACCATGACTGTATCGTTAAAGCGAGCCTCAGCTTCACGAGTCTTTTCTTCTACCTCACTAATTCCCTGATTAGCCTCTTTTGACATGACAGAAATACGGTCTTCAAAATCTTTACTGGTTTCTTCAAACTGTCTGTCTAAACGCTGCTTCCACGTATTCATTTCGCTAATTGCGGCATCTATGCGACTGGTTGTAGTCTGAGACTTATCTTCCAAGTCACCCTTAAGTTTTTCTAACTCTACTTCCAGGGCTTTTTCATTTTTTGCAATCTGCTCTGTTACCCTCTCGTTGTAACTCTGAGTTTCTTTCTGCAAAAGAGATTCCGCATCTTCCGTAGTCTTTTTAAGCTCTGAGCGATACTGCTCTATAAACTCATGAAGCCTCATGTTTACGGTATTTATCTGGTCCTGAATTGTAGACTGTCCGGAAAGTAATGCTGTCTGAAACTTTTTTTCCTGCTCTTGAGTTTTTGTCTGCAAATCTGTAATACGCTTTTTTAAGGCATCAGTATACTTTGTCTCTAATCCAAGACGACTTTCTTCTGCCTTATCAGAAAAATCTGCAAGAGTTAAATCAAACTTACTTTTCCAGTCAGAAAGCTGAGTATCTAAAGCTGTTTCTCTCTTTTTTAAATCTACGGTAAATTCATCTTCAAACACTTTAAGCTTGGCGCTTACGTTTCCATAAGCCTTTTGCTTAAGCTCTTCTAGATTTTTTTCTACACCATTAAGCTCTTCTAGAAGCTTTGACTCCTTTGCTTTAATATTATCAGTAAATGAGTCCTGCTCTTTATTCATGCTGTCAGAGAATTTTTCAAAGTCTGTCAGAACTTTTTTCTGAGCCTGCTCCATTACCTTACGCAAAGAAGCTTCAAGCTTATCTACATCACTGCCTGCGGTATTTAAACGCTTAAAGCGATACTCCATTTCTTTTTTGTATGCTTCAAGATTCTTATCCAAAGTAGCCAAAAACTTTGTTTGCTTTGCATCATAATCTTCTGCAATTTCTTTCATGCTGTTAGCTAAAGTCTGGTCGAATTCTTTAAGCTGATTTTTCATTGTAGCATTAAACGCAGAAAGTTTTTCTGAGCTAGTCTGAGTTTCTTCATTTATCTTTGTTGCAGTTTCTTTAGAAACACACTCTGCTTCTTCATACTTAGCCTGAATTTCTTTTATGCTATTTTCTACGTTACCACGCATAACTTCGGCTCTCTGTTCCATATCAGAAAGAGTGCGTGTTATAGAGGCCTGCATTTCATCTACGCGTTTTTGGAAATCTATTTTATAACTTTCCAAATTTTCTGAGCTTATACGACTAAGCTTTTCGTAAGCAGAACTTTCGTCACCACTAACCTTTTGCACAGCCTCTTCATACAAACCATCGTAATGATTTTTCAGCTCCTGAACCTGCTGGTCTAAAACACTTTGTATTTTTGAAAGTTGCTCAGCATTACCCTTAGAAGCCTTAGAAAGCTCTTCCGCAGTCTTTTCTGTTTCTGCAAGAGAAGAAGAAACTGATGTTGCTATATCATAAGCTCTTGTCTGAACTTCCTGTTCCAAAGACTTTATCTGGCTGTCTATATTTTCATGCAAAGAGGCAGACTGTTTTTCAAAATCCCTATTCATGCCAGCAATTGTGTCATTAAACACAGATGTAAGTGTAGAGTTCTGAGTTTTAAGAGCATTCTCCAATGCACTAGTTTTCTCATTAAGTTCTTTTTCTAACGCACCTGTTTTTTCTTCTAAGGCAAGACGCAGGGCATTTGTACGTCTTTCTACGTCTTCAGAATAACTCTTATCAGTAGACTTATAGATGGATAATGCTTCATCAGTTTTTGCCTTTATTTCACTTACAAAGTCTGTATACTTCTGCTTTAACTCTGCATACTTCTGCTTAAAGCGGGAATTTAATTCTCCAGAATCCTTATCAAGTTCATCATTCAAAGA
Source organism: uncultured Treponema sp. (assembly GCA_937877515.1). Lineage (GTDB taxonomy): Bacteria > Spirochaetota > Spirochaetia > Treponematales > Treponemataceae > Treponema_D. The sequence goes on along the minus strand of CALFIX010000025.1, from coordinate 8,012 downwards.
AGAATAACGCTGCTTTATCTGGTCTTCTAGACTCTTTGTAGTTTCGTTAAACTTTGCAATTATAGAAGCAGTATTTGTCTTTACGGCGGCATCCAGATTTACAGTTTTAGAATTTAACGCGGCAGTAATTTCTTCCGTCTTTTTATTATAACTTTCTTCCAGAGCCTTAGAATTTTCTGCAAAACTTGCATTAAGTTCGCCTGTCTTAGAATTAAAGCCTTCCGTTAACCTTTCCGTAGTTTCATTAAATGCATCTTCTAAAGCACCCGTTCTCTTACTAAGAAGCTCTTCAAGCTCTCTAAGACGTTCTTCTAACTTTTCTTCAATAGAATCTGCACTACCACTTGTTGCATTTTCTAAAGATGAAATTCTACTTTCAAGACCGTCACCTATACCACGAATTTTGTCATCTAAAGAACTTTCTACAGTTTCTACTTTTTCTGTTAAAGAATCTTCAATTCTGCGTGTTTCTGTTTCTACCGAATCTTCCACTTTAGAAACTCGACTATTTAATTCTTCTTCAATAGAATTAAGACGCTCTTCTACAGTAGACTCAAGTTTCTCAGAAACAGAACTCATTTTTAAAGAAAGTTCTTCCGACTTTTCATTTAAATTTTGTTCTGTATCTTTTATACGTTTTTCCATTACTGCGTCTAGTTGTGCCGTAAGGGAATCTAATGTATCCATACATCGCTTTGTACGTGCATCAGACTGTTTTTCTAATTCATTAAAGGCTTCATCTTCTAAAGTCTTTGCTTTTGCACCAGCCTGACTGTAAGCATCCTTTATATCACTTTCAATTTTTGCCATTACAGCTTTATATTCATCTAAAGCTTTTTGAGTAGATGAATCAATTGCAGAAGCACGGCTTTCATACTTACTTAATAAGTCCTCACCAACAGAAGTTAGCTGCTCAATATTTTTTTCTGTAAACTTACGAGTAATTTCTGGAATTTTTTTATCTAGAGCATCTACTGTTTTTTGCTGAGAATCAAGACGTATATTAAGCTTATCTACAATGCCGGCTTCATTCTTTACCCTCTGAAGATTATTTTCTACAGCCGCAGTCATCTCCATAAGGTTATGAAGAACTTCATCGTAGGAAGAAATTTTTTGAATTATATTTTCTACATCTTTAACAGGCTTTTCTAAATTTTTTGTAGACTTAAGACATGTATCATACTGATCCTGTAAACGGCTTATGGCTGCCTTTGCCTGGATGTCTTTTGTATCAAGCTCGGTAGCAAGCAAAGTAAGTTTTTCTGCCTGTGCTTTAAAATACTCATCAAACTCATGCTGCCTTTTATCTGCATAACGCTTGATTTTTTCCATTGAGCTTTGATTTTTATCAGTCTGTTTTAAAATAACAACTAAAGCAGCGGAAAACGCTACCGCTACCAAAACACTTAATACATATCCCACTTTTATTCCCCACCCAAGAACTTTTTAAAATAAAGCCTTAGCTATAAAATTATACACCATTTAGTCGTTAAGCACAATATTTCTAAGCTGTTTATAGTTTTTAAAGGAAACATCAGCTTCTTTTAGAGGCACATTAAACAAAGCTCTCAAACCTTTTAAAAGATAAGCTGTTTTCATACCTGCATTACGTGCACCTAAAACATCATATTTTTTACTATTACCAACATAAAGAATTTCTTCTGGCTTTACGCCAAGCCTAGAAGTTAAAATACCAAATGGATACAGCGAAGGTTTTAATGCACCAGCTTCTTCACTTCCCATACAGACATCACAAAGACTTCGTACCCCCCAAACGCCACCTTTTTGTTCTGGAGGAAAATCTGAAAGAAGAGCAACTTTTAAGCCACTAGCTTTTAAAGCTACAAAGGTCTCGTAAACCTGGGGATAAGGCTTTAACTTAAGAAAATAAGGCTTCATACCTTCATAGCTAATACATTCTATTAAATCTTTAGCTTTTTCTGAAGTAACCCTCATATGCTTAGAAAGAAGCCGCGCCTGATATTCATAAAAATCTGCAAGGGGAGCTGTTTTATGAAGTTCTTTACGAACCTTACTAAAATTTATAAAAAATTTAAGGTGCTTTAACACGTAAAACGTCATGCTAACATAAAGCTTTATATCGTTATAAAGAGTTCCGTCTATATCAAAAGCAACAGCTTTAATTCCCTGCATCATGAAGCTAGTATATCGAAGAATTTAAGCGGTATCAACAGGAGAAAAGAGAATCATTACTACAAAGAAAGAAGTCTGTTCATCTTACTTGACCACAAAGAAATCTTTTCTTAAAATAAAAATCGTGGCAGCAAATTTTGTGTCAGGGAGAATTAATTATGGCAGAAGAAAACACTCCTTCTACAGTATACTTCACAGATTTCAGAACAGAACGCGACGGAGGTCTTCCCTTAAAGCTTAAAAATTTAATAAAAAAAGCCGGCATTTCTAATATAGACTTTAATGGAAAATTTACAGCAATTAAAATGCACTTTGGAGAAGACGGAAACATTTCTTACCTTAGACCTAACTACGCAAAAGCTGTTGCAGATACAGTAAAAGAACTTGGTGGAAAACCTTTTTTAACGGACTGCAACACACTCTACCCAGGCTCAAGAAAAAATGCAGTAGATCACTTAGACATTGCAGAACAGCATGGATTTTTAAGCATAACAACCGGTTGCCACGTTATTATAGGAGACGGCTTAAAAGGCACAGATGAAATTGACGTCCCTGTTGTAAACGGAGAATACTGCAAGGTTGCCCACATTGGAAAAGCTATTATGGACGCAGACGTATTTATAAGCCTAAGCCATTTTAAAGGACACGAAGCTACAGGCTTTGGTGGAGCCATAAAAAACATAGGCATGGGTTGCGGAAGCCGGGCTGGAAAAATGGCTCAGCACAACTCCGGTAAACCTATGGTAAACGAAGCGGAATGTAAAAACTGCAAGCGCTGTGCAAAAGAATGCGGTTCAGATGCAATAAGCTACGAAACCGGAAAAGCCGTTATAAACCAGGAACTGTGTAAGGGCTGCGGTCGCTGCATAGGAGCATGTAACTTTGACGCAATCTACAACCCTAACGGAAGTGCAAACAGCGACCTTGACTGCAAAATGGCAGAATACGCACAGGCAGTCTGCTACGGACGACCATGCTTCCACATAAACTTAATATTAGACATAAGCCCGTACTGCGACTGTCACGGCTATAACGACGCGCCTTTAATTCCAAACATTGGAATGGCAGCAAGCTTTGACCCAATAGCCTTAGACCAGGCATGCGCAGACCTGTGCCAGAAAGCAATGCGCTTTCCAAACACTCGACTTACCGACAACGAAAAAAAGCGCGGAATAAAAATGACCGGCGACCTCTGGCATGACTCGGAGCCTGCCAGTGTATGGAGCAAAACACTAGAACATGGCGAAAAAATAGGACTAGGAACACGAAAATACACACTAAAGACAGTTTAAAAACGTCGTAAACCTGAGCCCCGCAAAATTAGCCTCATGTAACAATATAAAAATAACGCTTTTTATATTTGACGACATATGTATAACGCTATATAATACAATGATAGTCTAACTATCAAACTTATAGTCAAACTATTATCACGTGGCTAACGGATGCTCGTGAGGTGCTGTTATGTGCTCTTACCATGCATCTTGAATTTTTAAGGAGACATCCACTATGAAAGAATCAGAGTACAAACCAAAGCTTACAACTCAAGAAAAACGTCCTTTGGTACTTGAACTTGGTCAAAAAATTACCGACCGTCTGGGAAGAAAAATTACCTATGATGACCCGGAATACTGGGGTTTAGCAGAAATTGTTACGGACGAAATGGCAGAAATTGCCCTTAAGATGAAAGTTCGCCATCCGGAAACCATTGAAGGCATGATGAAGTTAACCGGTAAGGACAGGGACTATCTTGAAAAAATTCTTTACGAGATGGGAGTAGCCGGCCTTATTGAATGGAACTGGGAAAATAAAAAGAGAGAAAAGCAGTACGTTCTTCCGATGTTTGTTCCGGGAAGTGCAGAATTTACAAACATGAACGAAAAGCAGCTTGAAGCACACCCTGCTTTAGGCCTTTTCTTTGAACGCATGACCCGTGAACCTCTGGAAAAGGTAACACCTTTTGTTCCGGAAGGCGGAGCGGGAATCGGTATGCACGTAATTCCTGTAGAAAAAGCAATAGAAGCAGAACAGCACTCTGTTAGCGTAGAACACATTTCTCACTGGCTTTCCAAGTACGAGGGAAAATACGCGGCAAGCCCGTGCTCCTGCCGCTTAAGCCGCCGCACTTATGGCGAAGGTTGTGCAGACGACCCAAGCGACTGGTGTATTGGCGTCGGCGACATGGCAGACTACCTTGTAGAAACTCACCGCGGACACTACATCACAAAAGAACAGGTTTATGAAATTTTAGAAAGAGCGGAGGCAAACGGCTTTGTTCACCAGATTACAAACATTGACGGTAAAGATAAAATATTTGCAATCTGTAACTGTAACGTAAACGTATGTTACGCCCTTCGAACCTCGCTTTTGTTTAACACGCCAAACCTTAGCCGCTCAGCTTATGTTGCTCGCGTCAACAGCGACAACTGTGTAGCCTGCGGCCGCTGTGTAGAGTACTGTCCTGCCGGAGCCGTAAAGCTCGGTCAAAAGCTCTGCAACAAAACAGGTCCCGTTACATACCCTAAGCACGAACTGCCAGACGCAATAAAATGGGGACCTGAAAAATGGGACTGGAACTACCGCGACACACAGAGAAACGAATGTTACGACACAGGAACAGCTCCATGTAAAACAGCCTGCCCTGCCCACATCGGAATAGAAGGCTACCTGCACCTTGCAAGCCAGGGGCGCTACACAGATGCTTTAGCCCTCATTAAAAAGAACAATCCTCTTCCTGCAATCTGCGGACACATCTGTAACAGAAGATGCGAAACCGCCTGTACACGCGGAAAAATTGACCAGGCTCTGGCAATTGACGAAGTTAAAAAGTTTATCGCAATGCGCGACCTTAACGCAGAAACACGCTACATTCCTCCGGTAGTTGCTCCTACAAACAAGGGCGGCTTTAATCAGAAGGTTGCAATCATCGGTGCAGGACCTGCAGGTTTAAGCTGTGCCTTCTATCTTGCAGAAAAAGGATACAAACCCACAATCTTTGAAAAGAACAAAAAAGCCGGCGGTATGCTTGTTTACGGAATCCCAAGTTTCAAACTTGAAAAAGATGTAGTTCAGGCAGAAATCGACATCATCAAAGAAATGGGAGTAGAAATTAAGTGCGGCGTGGAAGTTGGTAAAGACATAACGCTTGCAGAACTTCGCTCACAGGGCTACAAAGCCTTCTACATTGCCATCGGATGCCAGGGTGGAAGAAAGGCAAATATTCCGGGAGAAGATGCAGAAAACGTAATGACGGCAGTAGACTTCCTGCGTACAGTAGCAGACTGTGTCTCTGAAGGAAAAGAATACAGGGTTACGGGAAAAACCGTAGTAGTTGGCGGCGGAAACGTAGCAATCGACGTAAGCCGTACTGCAAAAAGATGCGGTTCAAGCGAAGTACAACAGTTCTGTCTTGAACAGAGAAACGAAATGCCTGCTACCCTAGAAGAAATCACCGAAGCGGAAGAAGAAGGCATTAAGATAAACTGCGGCTGGGGTCCAAAAGAAATTCTAACAGAAGGCGGCAAGGTTAAAGGCATTGTATTTAAAAAGTGTACAGCCGTTAAAGATTCAACCGGACGCTTTAACCCTCAGTACGACGAAAACGAAACCGTAACAGTAGACTGCGACAACGTATTCCTTTCTATTGGTCAAAGCATTATCTGGGGCGACTTACTAAAAGACAGCAAGGTAGAGCTTGGAAGAGGAAACGGAGCCGTTGCAGACAAAGTTACATACCAGACAGCAGAAAGCGACATCTTTGTTGGCGGAGACGTTTACACAGGACCAAAGTTTGCAATAGACGCAATCGCAGCCGGTAAGGAAGCTGCAATAAGCATTCACCGCTTTGTTCAGCCACACTCAAGCCTTACAATAGGACGCACAAAAAATAACTACATAGAGTTAGACAAAGACGCTTTAGACCTTTCAGGTTACGACAACACCGCACGCGAAATTCCTGGCGTAAAACCGGGAGTAGACGCAAAGAAAGGCTTTAAAGATGCAAAGGCTGTGTTTACAGAAGAACAGGTTAAAAAAGAAACTTCCCGCTGCTTAAAGTGCGGAGCTTCCGTAGTAGACGAAAACCACTGTATTGGCTGCGGTCAGTGTACAACAAAGTGTATGTTTGACGCCATTCACTTAGTACGCCTAAATCCAAAGGCAAGCAAGATGGTAAGAAGCGAAGACAAGATGAAAGCCATCTTACCGAACATCATAAAACGCGAAATAAAGATTAAGTTCAACAAGAAAAAGTAACGCTGGCTCTTACCAAAGGCGGCACTCTCAAAAACGGGGGTGCCGTTTTTTTTTAAGAAAAAAAGTTAAATCAGCTTAAAAATTGATTCAGCAAAAACCTTAAAATCATCTAAGTGTGATGTATATATTGAATATACAATATTGCAATTTATATTTTCGTACTGATGCACAGCAATATTTCTAAAACCAACTGCATTAGCTAATTGCTTTGCGTTATCATTTGAAATAATTTTATTCTCCGCAAGATATTTAAATGTTTCAGACATTGTTACTGGCGTTGGAGTTTTAAAATCTAGCAAAATATGATTTCCTATATCAACACAAATTTGAACCGCTCTCTGAAGATTTAGGATAATAATCTCTTGTTTATCAAGATTCATTTCCAATTCTTCTAAACTAGAAATATTTTGCCCCTTTATTCTATGGACACATCTTATAAGAGCTTCAAGTTTTGTCTTTAGAACATCTTTATCCATTTACGAATCTCCTGATTTTTTCATCCTGCATTTTTTCTACAGTCGGCAAAAAATCTTCTCTAAAACAAAGAGCCTTTACTAAATAGCGAACAAAAACATTTCGGTCAATTTTTATTTTTTTAGCTGTTGTCATAATCTGGTACAGAAAAATGCCTTCTGCCTTAGACAAATCTGCTAAATCTACTTCCCGATGTAACAAAAAAGAAAGATCTGTTTGAGTACTTGAAAGATTTTCATAAGTTAATTCATTTTTACAGTGGATTGCAATATCTACATCACTATGCTCATTAAAAGTATTTTTTGCAAAAGACCCATAAAGCAGAACCGTATCTATTTCTTTTTTTTGAGAAAAATATTCTTGAATTTTTTTTTGAATGGTTTCTGCTTCTGTCATAAAAACAATTATATCATAAAGAAAAATTATGACAACCTTGGTACATTCCATTAACTTTTCCTTGATTATATACTTTTTTTTGTATAGTTAATTAAAATAAACTAACCTAAGGAAAATAAATTTATGAAATCTATATATGAATACAAGGTCTTAGATATAAGGGATGATTCAATGAGCGTAGATGTAAATAAACTTATGGATGAGAGATATAACAGAAAATGCTACAGATGAATATGAAATAGTCTATAAAAATGGAAGAAAATTTGCCTTGAAAGGCTCCGACTTATATTGCCCAAAGTGTCATGCTTTTGTGGATTCAGAAATAAAAACCATGTGTTCAAACTGCGGTGCTTCATTAATGGAAAACTAAAAAACTATTTTTAATAAAAATTACAAAAATTATTATATTCATAACAATTGAGATTATAAAAAGCAGTAAAAAACTCTTTTTAGGCTTAACGATTTTAGGTTTTGAATCGTCAATAATTCTTCCAGAATCAGGATCTCTTTCTGGTTCATAGTGCTTATATTTTATAAAACTAGAAATAGTTTCTTGGAGTCCTGCCTTACAAAATAATGTCAAAGAAATTAAGCATATTAACACTAATAAAATTATTTTCATAAACCTGACTGTATACTTTTTTTTTATACAGTCATTTAAATAGTTTTAAATGTTTACAAAAAAGACCTGCTATGAAATGTCAATTAGGTAATTGAGATTTAATTGCTTTTTC
>CALFIX010000024.1 GCA_937877515.1 uncultured Treponema sp. | reverse complement strand
GTTTTTATCCATTCAATGTGTTGCCTCTGCAATCGGTATAAAACAAATAAAATTATCATTTTGTCCGCTTTGTTGTCATATGTTACTTTATTTACATTAGAGCGGGCGAATATAATTTTGCTGACGACTTCACTTTTATTTTATTTTCTAGCATTTTATGATTCTAAAAATAAAGCTTTTAGATATTTTGGAGCTATATGTCTTGTTTTGGCTTCTGTTGGAAAAATATATCCAGTGCTATTTGGAGTTTTATATCTTGATAAAAAGCAATATAGGGAAATTGTTTTTTGCGTAATACTCGGAATTATACTTACATTTCTACCGTTTCTGTTTTTTAAGAATGGATTTTCTAATATTCATATTTTATTGCAAAATCTAAAAGATTTTAGTAAAAATGTTGAAGGGCAATATCACAGTAGATATGTTGTATATAGGATTTTTAGGTTCATAACAAAGAATGAATCGTTTTCCCTTTTAATGGGGAACTTAAGTCGATGGTTTTTTGTAGTGGCTTCATTGCTATCTATACTGTTATCTGTTTTTGTAAAAAATTATTTTCGTAACTTAGGAAAGCAATGTGTGTGTCCTCCAGAATTTGCTTCTTGTAAATGCGGGGGAACTCCCTGTGCAGAACTTCTTACGAGAAAACCTGTAGAACCGACTGCGGAGGAAGTAAAAATTAATTCTCCTTCCCGTAGTGCTAAATTGCGTGTAGTTCGTAAGCTGAGGGATGCAAATGAAATGCGTCTTTATGGTGTGGAGGCAATGTAATGAAAAAAGTTAGTTACATTCTCCGCATAGTTTTTCTTTGTCTTGTTGCATTGTGCATACCGGGTTTGCTTGTGTTGAATGGCATTCAGGCAAAACGTTATACAGCTTTGGAAAAGGATGTAGAAGAGCTGGAAAAGAAACAGCAGGAGCTTATAGAGCAAAATAAAAAGATGATAACAGACATAAGCCTTTTATCTAGTTCAGAACGCATAGAAAATATTGCTCAAAATGAGCTTGGAATGCGCATGGCTGAGTCTGATGAAATAGTTAGAGTAGAAATGAAGGATAGTAAAAAATGAGCGGGATAGAAGAAAAAAGTTTACTTTCTCTTAGTGATGTTCTTGAATCAACAGGTGGTATACACGTTCTTGGAGTTATAGACTCTGAAGATGACTTTTCTTTTACCTCTGTTCAGACGGACAGTCGCCTTGTAACAGAAAAAACTTTATTTGTTCCTCTTATTGGCGAAAAACAGGACGGTCATAAATATGTTCCTCAGGCAATAGAGAAAGGTGCTTCTGTAATTTTTATTCGCTTAAAGAACTTTGAAGAAAATGCTTCTTTTTTTACAGATCTTTCTCAAAAAAATCCTAAAATTGTTTTTATTGCAGTTGAAAATACTCTTACAGCCCTGCAAAAAGCTGCCACTCGTTATGTAGAAAAGTTTCCAGATCTTATAAGGATAGGTATTACAGGTTCGAGTGGAAAAACAACTACAAAAGAAATTTGTGCATCAATTTTTTCACAGAGATATTCTGTAATTTCAAATAAGGGAAATCTGAATAGCGAAACAGGACTTCCGCTTTCTGTTTTTATGATTCGTAAGGAACATAAAGTTGGCATTTTTGAAATGGGAATGAATCGTAAAGATGAAATAAAAGAAATTGCTTCTGTCTTAAAACCACGTTTTGCTATTGTTACGAATATAGGAACAGCTCATGTTGGACTTTTAGGTAGTAGAGAAAATATTGCACAAGAAAAATCTCATGTTTTTGACTGGATAAACGGCTTTGGAACGGCAGTGATTCCTTTTGATGATGATTTTACAGATTACATGAAGGAGCAGGTTGACGGAAAAGTTGTTCTTTACGGGGACGGAAAAGATGAAAGTGTTTCTTTTGTAAGGGACGAGGGGTTTGACGGCTCGGTAATAAGAATCGGTAATGAAGAAGCTCGCCTTTCATTGCCAGGTGTATATAATTATAAGAATGCTCTTGGTGCCATAGCTTTAGCAAAAGTTTTGGGACTTACTGATAAAGAAATTGCAAGCGGAATAAACGGCTTGAAAAGCATGTTTGGAAGAAGCCAGGTTTTGCATGAAAAGTATACTATTTTGCAAGATTGCTATAATGCAAATCCTGACAGTATGGAAAAAGCCATAGAGTTTGTTTCTTCTGTAAAAACAGACTGTAAAAAAATTTTTGTTTTAGGTGATATGCTTGAATTAGGAGAATCATCTTTTAAAGATCACTCTCATTGTGGAGAACTTGCTTCTAACAGTGATGCTGCAGTTTTGATTTTTATAGGTAAAGAAATGAAGGCTGCTTATGAAAAGGCAAAAGAATGTAATGGTAAGTCAAGTCTCTTTTATGTTGAACAACATGACGATAAAGCAATAGAAGAAGTTTCTGATTATATCCGTAAGATAAGTAGTGCCGGAGATGTAATTCTAGTAAAGGGATCTCGCGGAATGGCTTTGGAAAGGGTTGTAAAAACTCTGGAGGAAGAAAAATAGTGGGAAACTTTACTTTCTTTGCTAATAAGTCTATCGAAAAGCCGCGAGGCGGAGGTCTCTTTTTAGTTTCTGTGCTTCTTTTATGGGGACTGGGAATCTTTACGCTTTTTATTTGCTCTACGAACACAGCCTTAAGAATTTTTGGCAATAAATATTACTTTGTCATCAGACAGCTTGTTTGGTCCGGAGTGGGGCTTTTGGCAATGGCATTCATAAGTTTAATGCCTCTAAAGCTTATCAGAAAGTCTTTACCCCTTTTAGTTTTTGTTTCCCTTATTCTGTGCCTTTTAACTCACATTCCAGGCATCGGGGTTTCATTAAATGGAGCTCCCCGCTGGATAAAAATTCCTTTCATTGGAACCATTCAGCCTTCTGAAATTGTAAAGTTTGTAATGGTGCTTTTTTTAGCAAATCTTTTTGAAAAGTACTCTCGTGACGAAGAAATGTATCACGAAGAATTTTTATATCCTCTTATTGGACTTATAGTTTTTGTAGGAGTTGTATTCCTGCAGAAAGATTTTTCTACAGGAGTCTTTATCTTTGTAGTTGGAAGCCTCATGTTTTTTGTAACGGGCGCAAATATGAAATGGTTTTTGCCGCTTTTTGTTTTAGGCATTATTGCAGCCGTTATTATGATTTGTCTTGAAGAATACCGCCTGAATCGTGTCATGGCATTCTTTAAGCCGGAAGATTACGCTCTCAGTATTGGTTATCAGCAAATGAGAAGCCGTATGGCAATTACTTCCGGAGGTCTTTTAGGAAATGGTATGGGAAGCGGTATGAAGTATGTTAACAGCATTCCGGAAATTCAGGCTGACTACATTTTTGCCGGCTGGACAAACATTATGGGACTTTTGGGTGTTTGTGCATATTTTATTGTTCTTATATTTTTTGCCTGCCAGGGCTATAAGATTGCTTTTACAGGTTTATCAAGATTTGCTTCCTACAGTGCATTTGGCTGTACGACATTAGTCTTTTTGCAGTCTCTTGTGAATGTTGCTGTTGTATGCGGTGCTCTTCCTGCAACTGGCATACCTTTACCGTTTTTTTCTTCTGGTGGTTCTGCTCAGTTTATGACTTTTGTAATGTGCGGTTTAATTTTAAATGCTTCTCATGCAGAAGCAGAAGATGACGAATTTGAAATATATAGTGAAGATTCTGATATATCAAAAATAGAAAGTTTTAATGGAGTTGTAGTGGAAAATGAGTGATTTTACAAATGCGGCTTTTCAGCTGGGTCTTACAATTTCTGATGATACATCTCAAGAAGAAGCTCCTGATAAGAAAATAAAGATTTTAAAAATCGTTGTATTAGTTTTAGGAATTTTACTTGCAATAGAAGGCGTTTTGTACACTTTAGTAATGCCATGCCTTTCTCCTGCAAAGATGGAGTATAATGGCTTAAGAACTTTGTCTGTACAAGAAGTTAATGCCACGTTAAAGGAATCTGGCGGAGAAACCTGGATAAGCTTTGACACTGCAAAAGCTGTTTCCGCTTTAAGTACAATGTCCTGCATAGAAACAGTTTCTGTTTATAAACATTTCCCGGATAAGGTTAGGGTTTCCGTAAAGGAGAGGGATGCAGTTGCTAAAACAATAGTAAATTTTTCTGATCATCAGCAGTCTATTCAAATAGACAGAAATGGTGTATTATTCACCGCAGGAAGTCAGGTAAAAGGGCAGGATTTTACAGTTCCGCTTATTTCGGGGCTTCCTTTAGAGAATGTACAGGATGGAATGAGACTTCCGGCTAAATATAGGCCTCTTATGGAACAGATTGCATATTTAAGAACTTTGCCACAGAAATATTTTGCAGCAATTTCTGAAATTCAAGTTCTTCCAAAGGCTTATGGAAATTACGAGCTTGTTCTTTATCCTATACATACAAAAGTAAAAGTCCTTACAGACAGAGCTTTAGATGAAGAACAGCTGAAGTACATGATGGTAGCTTTAGATGTTGTAAATTCAATAGATTCAAATGTTGGTGTAATTGATTTACGTTATGGTTCTGTTTCCTATAGGGCACGGTGAATTTTAGGAGATACGCTGTGAGCAGTTTTATTGTTGGTCTGGATATTGGTACAAGTTTTATACGCACTGTAATTGGCGAAATGGACGAAGATAAAAAGCTTGAAGTTATTGGCTTTGCTAAGCGTCCGTCACAGGGGCTTAGGAACGGTGTTATTGTAAATATAGACGCAGCAATGGAAGCAATAAAAGAAACCGTCGAAGAAGCTGAACAGTCTGCCGGCGTTGAAGTAACCAGTGTTTATACAGGAATTGGTGGCTCTCAGGTAGAAAGTATAAACTCGAAGGGGCAGATTGGCGTAGACCAGAGTGGTAAAAATCGTCCTTTAGAAATTGCAAAGTCTGCAAAAGACCGTGCAATAGAAGCTGCAAAAGCTTTTCCAATTCCGCTTGATAAAAAACTTATACATGTAATTCCTCAGGAATATATTATAGACGGCATTTCCGGCTATAAAAATCCAATTGGAATGATGGGAGTCCGCCTGGAGGTTTGTGTTCACCTTGTAACAGCTTCTGTTACAGCTCTTTCAAATATTTCTCAATGTATTACTCGTGCAGGTTACGAAAGAAAGTTTACAATGCTAAAAACTTTGGCAGCTTCTTACGCTTGTGTTCATGAAGATGAAATGGATTTAGGTTCCATTTTAATAGACTTGGGTGGTGGAACAACAGACGTTATTGTATTAAACAAGGGGGCCCCGGTTTTTACAGTGTCAATTCCGGTTGGTGGCAATATGGTAACAAATGATATTGCTGTCGTAAAAGGAATTTCTAATGCTACTGCTGAAAAAATAAAAGTTGAAAATGGTTGTTGCTGGATTTTAGGGAACGAAAAAGAGGAAGAAGTTATTATTCCTGGAGTAGGTGGTAGAGCTCCTGAGCAGACAACTCGTTATGAATTGTGTGAAATAATTCAGCCCCGCATGGAAGAGATTTTAACCATGGCAAAGAAAGAGGTTGTCCATAGATCAAATCTTACAAAGCTTTCCGGCAGCATTGTTTTAACAGGCGGAGGTTCTTTAATGCCAGGAATTGTAGAACTTACACAAAGTGTTTGGAATACAAGTTCTGTCAGGGTTGGGCTTTCTCCTGATCTTGGGGGACCTGACCAAACTTATAGGGATAGTGATTATGCTACAGTTGTCGGTCTGATTCTTGCAAATAAAGATGCAGAAAAAGATGACAAAGGAAAGCATAAGGTAAAAGCTCAAGAAGCTTCCAGACAGGGCGATAAAATATCAGGCATAAAGAATTTCTTAAAAAAGTTTTTTTAGATTTTTTTAGGAATATTCTAATTATGACCTTTACTAAAATAGTAAAAAATTTGTAAACTAATTTTTGGAAAAGATAAAGCACTGCTTTTTTAGATGGGGGATAATCTAAAAAAGTGTAAGCCTTTTATGTGGCAAGTGTGGGTTGGGAGGAAATATGATAGAGTTGTCTGTTGTAGAAGACGACGCAACAGAGATTGCGCCTGTTAGTCCTACTGTAATTAAGATTATTGGTTGCGGTGGTGGTGGTTCTAGTGCCGTAAACCGAATGATTACAGCTGGTGTAAAAGACGTAGAATTTATTGTTCTGAATACAGATTTACAAGCATTAAATATTTCAAAAGCAGATAAGAGACTCGCAATTGGTCAAAAGCTTACCGGAGGTCTTGGTGCCGGTGGAAATCCAGAAGTTGGTGAGAATGCTGCAAAAGAAGACTGCGAAACAATTCAAAATATAGTTCAAGGTGCTGATATGGTTATTATTACTGCAGGAATGGGTGGAGGAACAGGAACTGGTTCTGCCCCTGTCGTTGCAGGAATTGCCCACGAAGCCGGAGCATTAACCATTGCTGTTGTAACAACTCCTTTTGATTTTGAAGGAAGAGTCAGAATGGCAAATGCTCAGGAAGGCTTAAAAAAGTTAAAGCAGAATGTAGACAGCCTTATTGTTATTCCAAACCAGCAGATAATGAAAGTTGTAGACCGTTCTATAAACTATAAGCAAGCCTTCCGCCTGGCAGATGATGTTCTTTGCCAGGGTGTACAAGGAATTTCAGAAATAATTACTAAGCCGGGGGCTGTAAACCTTGACTTCGCAGACGTAAAGAGTGTTATGAAAAATCAGGGCGACTCAATTCTTGGGGTTGGCTTTGGAGAAGGCGAAAACCGTGCTGTTGATGCCGCTCATGCTGCTATTTCTAACCCTATGCTGGAAAATAGACAGATTGACGGTGCAACAAAGATTTTAGTAAATATTACAGGTGACGAAAACGTTTCCATGAGCGAAGTGGAAGAAATTGTAAACAGCATAAAGGCTTCTGCCTCTAAGAACGTAGAAGTTTTCTTTGGTCTTGTACAAGATGACTCTATGGGCGACAAAATTGCCGTTACCGTTATTGCAACAGGTTTTAATAATCCTTCATCACAAGTTGCTTTTGGAGATGATGAAGAAGATTCTCGTAAAGATGACAATGTTGTTTCTGCTTCAGATTTTTCAAAACTTTTAAATGGTGGTAGTGTAAAAAGCCATGAAGAAGAATCTGAAGATAATGCAGAAAAAATAAGCTCTATTGGGTTTAATAAAGATTCTTTAATTTCACGTTTAGAAGAAGATTCTAATGATTCTGTTGAGCAGAATGTAGAACCTGTTACTCCTAATCCTGTTCACCATAATTCTGTACGTGAGATACCTCAAGGAATTTCTCTGAATGCTGATGACTTAAGTGTGCCTGCCTGCTGGAGAAATCTTAATAATCTTTCCAGAGGTATTGATCTTACAAAGTAAATGGAGAACCTAAATCTTACTAGTGCATCTCTTTCGCTTTTGAGGGAGTTTTATAATGAACTTTTACTTATTGAGCGAAAGGGAAAGCTTACGTGCGAAACTTATGTATTCAGTGCAGAAATTTTTCTTGTATGGCTTTCTGAAGAAAACATTCCTTTAGATAATGTTACTTCACAAAATATGCTTTATTTTTTTGTATGGAGAAAGCAGCAGGGGTATTCAGATTTGACCTCTGCAAAGGACATTTCTGCTTTAAGGTCGTTCGGAGAGTTTCTATTACGTAAGGGCATTTGGAAAGAAAATCATGCACTGGAACTTGATAAGCCTAAGACAAAACGGGCTTTACCAAGAGTATTAAGCGTTGAGCAGGTTGACAGCCTTCTTAGTGCTATTGATACAGAAAAGCCTGCCGGAGTTCGCGACAGGGCTTTGTATGAGCTTATTTACAGCTCGGGGCTTAGAATTTCAGAAGCTTCTTCGCTTTTGCTAAGCAATTTGCATCTGGAAGAACAGCTTCTAATTGTAAATGGAAAGGGAAGTAAGGAGCGAATGGTTCCTTTTGGAGATGTTGCAAAATTCTGGCTTGAAAAATACATAAGTGAAGCAAGACCTTTACTTGTGAAAGACAAAAATGTAGGAGAAGTTTTTGTTAATTGCAGGGGTGATGTTTTAAGTCGCAAAGGTATCTGGAAAAATTTCCAGGAGCTTGAAGCAAAAAGTGGAGTTCATGCAAAGGTTCACACGCTGCGACATTCTTTTGCAACTCATCTTCTTGCAGGTGGGGCAGACTTGAGAAGCGTGCAGGAGCTGTTAGGACATTCGGATCTTGCAACAACTCAAATTTATACGCATATAGACGATGGTCAGCTAAGAGATTATCACAAAGGGTATTTTCCTGGCCATACGACATATACAGAAAATAATGGGGGGATTTTCTGATGAAAGTAAATGATGTTTTGGCTTCGTTTGTTGTTATATTTACTGCATGTTTTGCAGTTTCCTGTTCACCTTCTTATAATTCAATAAAACGTATGCAGCGCATGGAAGAAGGTGTTTCTAATCCTACGACAAAGGAAGAATTGGAAGAAGCCATAAAAAAATATGATGCAAGGGCTTTGGATTTAGTTACGACAGAAGCTCAAATTGGTATATGGTATAAAATTTTGGGAACCCGTTATTTAGATCAGGGGCTTTATGGTAAAGCCTTAGAGTGTTTTAAAACCGCACTTATGACTTATCCAAACAATGCAAATCTTTACTATTACATTGGAATTTGTGCAGGGTATATGGCGAATTCTGTTTTAGATTATGATGCACAAGGAAAAAACAGTGTAGAAGCTAAACGCATGAATTATCTAAGGCTAAGTGAAAGTGCTTACGAGCAGGCTTTGAGCATAGATCCTAAATATTACAGGGCCATGTATGGCATAGGCGTTTTGTATGCTTTTGAGCTGCAGGATGAAAGTGAAAAAGCTATTCCTTATCTTGAAAGATTTCTTCAAGTTCAGACAAGAGATACAAATGCAATGTTTGTCTTAGCTAGAGCCTACTATATGAATTACGAGTTCGAAAAAGCCGGTGAGCTTTATGACAGAATCATAAAGCTTAATCCTAATGCAGAAAAAGTTAGTGAAGCAGAAAAAAATAAAAAAGCAGCTCTTGACGCTTTATATTCAAACTAATTAACTTGTAATTTGTGGATATTCTTGATGTAGCTCTTTCTTCAATAACATTTCTCACAAGAACTGAAAAATTTCTTTTAAAGAAGAATATTGACAGTCTAGACGCACTTAGTGTACTTTCAATAGAAGATATTGCTGGTATTATAGGTCGTACACCAAAGAAAGCTATTTGGAATGCAAGAGAGGCTTATGTTTCAGCTGTAAAAGGTTTTGAGCTCATGGACGCTCAGGGCATAAAGGGAGTGTGTTTCTCTGAGGCGGACTATCCTGCTTTACTGAGAGAACTTTTAGATGCTCCATATATGCTTTTTTATAGAGGAAATTTAAATGTCTTACATAAAGCTTGCATTTCTATTGTAGGAACGCGTAGATTGTGCAGTTTTGCAGCAGAGAAGACTTTTGAGTTTGCAAAAGATGCTACTCTAAACGGTTATACGGTCGTGAGCGGGCTTGCAGACGGTGTGGATTCTTTTGCACATAAGGGAGCTTTATCTAGTAAGCTGGAGGGGGTAACTGCAGCAGTCTTACCCTGTGGAATAGACACTGTTGTTCCTTCTGGAAATAAAGTTCTTGCAAAAAATATATTAGCGTCGGGTGGTGTTCTTGTAAGTGAATATATACCTGGCTCCCCTGCTGAGGCATGGCGTTTTGTACAGCGAAACAGAATTATTGCGTATTTAAGTCCATCAACTGTTATAACACAGGCTCCTGCGGGAAGCGGTGCTTTAATTACAGCTGATTTTGCACTGGAAGGCTCCAGGGATGTCGTGCTTCATGAAAGTTGCTTTTGTAAGGAAGCAAAAGAACAAAACGAGCGTGCAAAAAAAATGCTTGTTGCTCGCGGTGCAAAAGCTAAGGCCGGTCGTACTTTAGATGCATTAGTGCAAGAGGGTGCACCAATTATTGGTAATTATGAGGACTATGTTGCTTTTAGGAAAGATGAACCCGGAAAGCACACAGCTTTTTTTAATATTTGAGGTAAAACTATGGCAAAGAAGGCAGTAGAAAAAAAGAAAAAGAATACTCTTGTAATTGTAGAATCTCCTGCAAAGGCAAAGACCATTGAACATTATTTAGGAACAGGATACACTGTAAAGGCTAGTATGGGGCATTTAATTGATCTTCCAAAAAGCCGCATGGCAATAAACATAGAGGATAATTTTCAGCCTGAATACATTACAGTTAGAGGTAGGGCAAAACTTTTAAAAGAACTTCAAAAAGATGCAAAAAATTCAACACAGGTTCTTCTTGCATCTGATAATGACCGTGAGGGAGAAGCTATTGCATGGCATTTGCGTAATGCCTTAAGCGAAAAAACAGAAGCTCCGATTGAACGTATAGTTTTTAATGAAATTACTCCGGTTGCAATAAAGGAAGCTGTAAAGCATCCTGGTACCATTGAAGAAAATAAAGTTAATGCGCAAAAGGCTCGCCGAGTATTAGACAGGCTTGTAGGTTATAACTTGAGTCCTCTTTTGTGGAAAAAAGTAAAAAATGGTCTTAGCGCCGGTCGCGTTCAGTCTGTTGCGTTACGTCTTATCTGTGAAAGAGAAAAAGAAGTTGAAAATTTTATTCCAGAAGAATATTGGTCTCTGGATGCAGATTTTGTAAAAGGAAAAACAAGGTTTACAGCTCAGCTTGTTCAGTATAAGGGCGTAAAGCCAGAGCTTAAAAGTGAAGAAGCTGTAAATGATATTATAAAAGAAATTCAAACTTCTGAATGTGTCGTTTCTGAAATTAAAGAGACTGAAAAAACTGTTAGACCAAAAGCTCCGTTTACGACAAGTAAACTTCAGCAGGCGAGTGCAAACCGACTGGGGTATACAAGCCGTAAAACTATGCAGATTGCCCAGCAGCTTTACGAAGGTGTTCAAATTGGAAACACACGTGTAGGTCTTATTACTTACATGCGTACGGATAGTGTTCGTATAAGCCAGACTGCGATAGATGATGTAAGGGACTGGATTAGTAAAAATTATCCGGAACAGCTTCCTTCTGAAAAAATTGAATACTCCGTAGGTAAGGGAGCTCAAGATGCTCACGAAGCTATTCGCCCCACCTATGTTAAATATACACCAGACAGTGTAAAAGAATATCTGACTCGTGACCAGGCTCGACTTTATTCAATTATTTGGGAAAGATTTGTTTCTAGTCAAATGAATAATGCAAAGACAAAAACTACTAGTGTAGATATAAAAGCCGGGGAAGCAGTCTTCCGTGTAAGTGCAAGTAAGCTTAGTGAAAAGGGCTTTTATTCTGTTATAAAAACCCTTTCATCAAAAGAAGAAGTTACAGGAAACTTACCTTCCCTAAAGAAAGATGAAAAACTTTCCAGTGGAAAATTCTATCCTGAACAGCATTTTACTCAGGGACCGGCCCGTTATACAGATGCTTCCATTGTAAAAACTCTGGAAGAAAAAGGAATAGGACGCCCTTCTACTTATGCTCCAATTATTAGTGTATTGCTTGACCGCTATTATGTTACAAGAAGTAACAAGCAGTTAGTTCCAACTCAGCTTGGAAAAATAATTTGTAATATACTTGTGGAATCTTTCCCAGAAGTTATAAATGAAGAGTTTACAAGTGATGTAGAAAATGACTTGGATAAAGTTGAACAGGGAAGTCTTGTCTGGAATAACATGATAGGAGATTTTTATCAGCCGTTCAAAAAGCGCGTTGATGAAGTTATGGAAAAGCAGGAAAGCTTAAAAGGTACCCTGGACGAAACTACAGATGAAATTTGTGAACAGTGCGGAAAACCAATGTTAAAAAAACTTGGCCGCTTTGGATATTTTCTGGCTTGCTCTGGCTTTCCGGAATGTCACAACACAAAGAGCATTCCTTTAGCAAAATGTCCGCGTCCTGGTTGCAATGGAGATATTGTTACAAGAAAAACAAAGGGCCGTGGAAAAGAATTCTATGGCTGTACTAATTATCCGACCTGTGATTTTATTACACACTTTAAGCCTATTGGCGTAAGCTGTCCCAAGTGTGGTTGGTTCATGGTAGAAAAGTATGACAAGAAAAACGGCAACTATAAAAGTTGTATAAATCCAGACTGCGATTATCTTCACTCTGCCGATGCTGAATCTGATGGAGAATAAACATTATGGATGGAATCAGGGCATTTGCAAGTTTCCCAAGTAAAGTGCCAGAGACCATTTCTGACTGTTCCTCTGAATACCTCTTATACATACAAAGTGTAAAGGGGTATTCTGAAAACACTGTTACAGGTTACAGGGAAGATTTAAGACATCTTTCTGATATTTTAGGTTTTGAAAAAAATATTGCTCTTGTTACGCTTGAAGATTTAAGAGAATGTATTGGAATCTTTAGTAAAAAAAAATATTCAGTTACAAGCATAAATCGTTTTATAGCTTCTGTCAGGGGGCTGTTTTCTTATTGCAAAAAATTTAACTACATAGAAAAAAATCCTGCTTTAGAATTAAAAACCTTAAAAGCTCCAAAACAACTTCCAAAGTTTATGACACCTCAAGAAGTTGACGAACTATGTGCTGCTCCAGAAAAAAAAGAATTGCTTTGGGAAAGCAGAGATAAGGCAATTTTTGAGCTTCTTTATTCTTCTGGCTGCCGTGTAAGTGAAGTTGCAAATTTGCGTCTTCAAGATTTTTCTAATGGCTATGAAAGTGCCATTGTAACCGGTAAGGGTAAAAAAGACAGAAGAATATATCTGGAAAAAGATGCACAAGATGCTTTAAGAGCTTATCTTATGGAAAGAGATGCTATATTTTTAAAATCTTCAAAAAAAGGTGCTTCTCCTGTTGATAATGTTTTTATAAATCAAAAGGGTGGACCCCTTACTTCAAAAGGAATATGGTATATCGTAAACAGGTATAGCGGGGTAGAAGGAACTCAAACACAGGTTTCTCCTCATACTTTTAGACATACTTTTGCAACGTCAATGCTTACAAATGGTGCTGATATACGTATGGTTCAGGAAATGCTTGGTCATTCCTCTATCAGTACAACTCAGCGATATACTCATGTTACAACAGAGCGTCTAAAAGAAGTGTATAGGCAGGCTTTTCCTCATTCAGGTAAGGATGACTAAAATTTCATAAAAGAGTTTCCCTTGACAATCAGACTTAAACTTCGATATATTCGTTTATATGCTTTGTGATTGCAGAGTAATTTTTGTGGTCAATTAACTCAGTGGTAGAGTGCTTCCTTCACACGGAAGAAGTCACTAGTTCGAATCTAGTATTGACCATTATTTTTTGCTTCTTAAGGGGCATGTTTCTTTATTTTCAATCTTAAAATCCTGATCAAAAAAAATCTAAAAAAAAATCAAGAAAAATCTGTAAAATTTATACGATTTTAAAAGTCTCTCTAATATTTATAGTGCGGGCATCAAAAAAAACGGAGAGATAAAATGAAAAAAAAGCAGATCGTTTATCAAATTGTTGCATTTTTGATGCTGATTACATTTAGTCAGAATATTTTGTTTTCTAAAGAATTATCTTTGAGTTATGAAAGTGGTAAAACATATTTAGAGCATTATATGCAAAAAGCATTTACTGTTCGAGAGAACTCTAGATGGAACGAGATTGCAGAAGAAGGAATAACTAAAGCTATAGCTGTGTGGGAGGCAAAATGTGTTTTAGAAAATGATCAAGTAATTTTAGATGAAGAAAGAGAAGAAATCTATGAAAAATTTCTAGAGATTTTAGATGAAAAGAAAAATGAATGGCTTTCCGTTATAAATGAAGAAAGAGTTAATCAGTATAATTTTCGTAATTTAAGATATGAGTTGAATGAAAAATCTGCAGAATGGACATATATTACTGAAGAGGGAGAAGAAACTAGACGTGTTGCATTTGAAGAAGCCGAAAACGTAAAAAATCAATGGAAACAAGAAGTCGAAAACTATATAAGCGATTCTTATGAGCTTACTGCTGAAACAAAAATGCTTTTAGAATGGGAGACTTCATCTTTGCTTTCTGACATTTTATACGATAAGGCTTCATTAAAAAAAATAAAAGATTCAGAAACCGCGTATAAAATTGCCTCTGAAATTGCAACTTCTGTAGAAGATGAAAATAATGCTTCCCTTACAAAATTATTATCTTCAATACAAACTGAATTAGAAACTTATTCTGATGAAGAAATAGAAATAAATACAACGCAGTGGCTTACAAGTTTTAAGAGTGCATTGGATGAAGCTTCTTCTAAATGGGATCATGCAGAGCAGACTTTTTTGTATTCTAAGTTAGAGTGGCAAACTCAAGTGGAAAATTCTGCATTGGAGGGAGAAGAAGCATGGCAAAATGCTTATGAAGAATTAAATGCACGCAGACAAAACTGGTCAAATGAAATAACACAAAAGATAAATGAATTAAAAGAAACACTTTCTTCTCGTAGTTTAATGTTATATGAGCAGATTGAAAAAGATTTATCTTCGTATGAAGAGCTTTTATTATCTTCGTATACAAGTTGTATGGAAACTTTTTCATTGTATCAGAATATTTATCTTCAAAGTTTACAGATGGCTGAATTGGATACTTCAAATGCTGAGTATTGGTCGTGTAAAGCTGAAGAATCCGTAAAAAATATGTATGATTGTATAGGAGTTTCTTTTAGCGATTATAAAAACATATCTTCGTTAGACTCAGAAATACTAAAAAGCAAAGCTTTAATAGAGTTTTATGAAAATGAACTTACTGTTGTGAATGCAGTTTTAGCTTATAAAGAGAACAACAGTTCTTTACTGGACACGGCAAATGAAACTCAGGAAAAACTTTCTCTGGCTAAGGAAGAATATGAAGCTTCGCTTTTAGTTTACGAGAAAGCCTTAAGTGTTCTGGAAGAATTAAAAAATACTGAGCTTTTAAGTGCTGAAGAAAATTTAAATGCAGCTTTAGCTGTTTTAGAAAATGCTCAAAGCGAAATAGAAGAAGCTCAAAGTAATTATAATCAGGCATTAGAAATTTTTAGCGGCGTAACAGTCTCTTCAATTTGTGAATATGCCAATAGTATTAGTAGCCTTATAAATGCTCTTTCGTATTCAGCAGAAGAAAAAGAAAGTAAGTTTTATGACTATGTGGGGGCTCTTGTAGTTTATGAAGATGAACTTTTATCAAAAACAAAAGATTATTTATTGGAGTCTATAACTTATGGAGATGAGGAAAATGGTGTTCCTTCATTAAGTACACTAAATTATCTTTCTGAAATTAATAAAGATATTGTTTTAGATTCGTCTTTTGATGTAGAAACTGTAAAGTCTAAAGTATGTACTTTAGATTTAGAGCAAATTTCTTATTTAGAAGATCTTTTATATAAATATTTTGATGAATCTACTGGAGATGATGAACTTGAAGTTTTAGAAATTTATATAACAGATGCATTAGAAAGTTTTTGCAACTTTTATAAAGAAGAGCTTTTAAAAAGAAAATGTTCAATTGAGTATTTAACAGGCGTAGAGCGAGAGAAATCTTCTTCGTTTTTATATTGGGACGAGGCATCGTCTTATTATAAAGAATGCATTTCGGGAATTTTTTCAGAATTGGGTGAAGAGAAGATAAAAAACAGTGCCTCTCTTTTAAAAGATAATTTGTCTATGTCAAAAGAAGAATTTGTAAGTTATGCAGTTTCTTTACTTACTGAATCAGAGAATGTTTCATTTTCTATTTCTAAGATGATTGAACTTTATGTGGAAAGTGCAATAAAATTTTATGTACAGAACGTTGCCTCTTTTTCTGTTACCGAAGAAGAAATTCTGTCTTCTTTGGAATATTATAATTTAAGTTTAACTGATGAAAATTACAGTAATAGTGATGTTTATAGTGCGTATGTAGAATATCTTCTTTATTATGAAAGATTTTTATATTTGTCAGAAGATTTTTCAAAGTATCTTTCGGTTCTAACTGAAAACGAAAATAGTTTATCGCTTGTATTAGAGCCTTCGGAAAATTATTTAGATTTAGCTTTAGATTTCTTTACAAACGGTTCTCTTAGTGAAGTTTTTGAAAACTTAGAAAATATAAATGTAAATAACTTAGATTATTCAACTTGCAAAGATTCTCTTTATGAAAATTCTAGTAGTCGGTTAATGTATGTGTTGCAATTAAAGTCAATATTATCGCTTTTAGAAGAAGCTTCTGCATCTGATGAGGAAAAGAAAAAAGTTGTAACAGAAGCAAAAGAAATTTATAAGCAAAAGGAAAATTCTTTAGAAATCGCTCAAAATGAATATTTACAGGCTTTGGAATTGTATGCAGAAAAAATTGAGCTTTATAATGACTTGGTAGAAAAAACAGAATTATTGTATGATGAGGTGTTAACTAGTCTTTTGGCATTGCGAATTTCAGAAGAAATTACACGTTGGGCAGAGTTTTCTTATCTTCATGGAGATGTCTCTTGTGAAGAAACTGGTTATATTCCTCCAGAACAACAAAAAGAAAATCTATTGTCTTTGTATGAAGAAGCTTTAGAAAATTATAATCTGCTTATTGCAATAAAAGAAAATGAAAATACTTATGAGTTAATACAAAATGAACTTTCATCTTACAAAGATTCCTTTGATGCCTGGTATAATGCAAAAAATGTAGAATGTGTTTTAAATGAAAAAGTTAATGTTCAAAAGCAGAAAGTAAGAGAAGCAGAAAGTAATGTTTTAACTCTTTCACAAAATATTATTCCCCTCTCAGAAGAAGTTTGTAAAAATCAAGATAAATTAGAAGAGAGGGAAGAAGCTTTAGAGTCATTAATTTATCTAAGCAATTCTGGTAATTTAGAAAAAGTGTCCTTAGCCTGTATATATGTTTTAATTCAAAATGGAATTCTTTCTGAAGATGATATTAGTTATGCAAGTGATGCTTCAAAACTTTGTTATCAGTCTGGAAGTTATAAAATAAATGAAGCTTATGAAAACGCAAGAAGTAAGGCTCTAGAAAACGTCTATAAAGAAGTTTCTTCAGATTCTTCATTGTCATCATGGTTAGAAAAACTTGTAAAATACAGAACTGATAACATAATCACAAAGGACACTCTTAATATGGACAAGATAGCTTTGGAGCTTCTTTCTGAAAAAGCTATGGAACAATGTATGTCTTATTTGGATGGTTCAAAGAGTGAATGTGAGGCTGTGGCTATCTGGCATACTGCTCAATATGCAATTTTTAGTGCTTTAAGTATTTTTGCAGGTCCCGCTATGTTTGCACTTGCTGCTACTCAAATAGCTTTATGTATTACATTTGCAAGTTTAGCGAAAGAATATGAAGAAGGCAAAAAAATTGTTCAGAATGTTTTTAATAGTACAGAAAGTTCCAGGCAGTATTACAAAAAGCTTGTAGATGATTCTATTTTAAAATATACCGATGCACTTGCAGAATTAAAATCAGAAAATGAGATTTTGTTAAGTTTAACTGAATGCTCAACAGATGGAGATACTTCTATAACATGGGAAAGTTATATAAATTTTCTTTTAGCACAAACAGAATCTAAAGATAGAACTTCCTTTGATTACATGAAAGATGCATTTTATGCTGTTCAAAATGAGGGTGTAGAATTTGCTTCCTGTTTAAGTGCCGTCTCTTCTGTTGCAGATTATTTAGAAAGTGAACTTTATGAATGTAGAGAAACTTTATGCATAAAAGAAAAAAGTCTTAACTCTGAGTTGTGTAGTGGATTTAATGAATGTACTTATTTTGATTTACTTTTTGATTTTTATTCAGACTACCTTTTAAAAGATTTTTATTCAGGAAATGAATATGTTTCTGCAGAATTGAGTTCTCTTTTAGAAAAAAAATTGACATCAGAAATGCAAAATTTAATTTCAATTCGTTCCTTTGAAGGCTTAATCCAGAATGTTAGTTTGGAAAATCAAATTGCAGAAGCTGAAAATCAAATAGATGCTTTACTTTATCTAGCAGATATTGAATGGCTTGAGGCAGAAAAAAAAATAAACGATTCTTACAATTCTTGGAGGAAGAATTTTGTTAAAAATATAGGTCAAAAAGAAGATCTTTGGGAAAGTGAATATGCCTTTTTTTTAGCAGAAAAACAGAAATGGCTTTGTGAACAGTATATGTATGCTCAAAATATAGAAAGTTATTCACTTTTGCAAGAAATAAATATAAATTGTGAGGAAAAAATAAATCAATCTTTAATAAACCTTGGCAATTTCTTAAAAAATGAGAGTATAATTGGTGGTATTGAAGAAAGTTTAGATGAATATTTAGATGGAATTTTAGATTTAAAAGTGTTAAACGCATTGTCTTCAAGTTCTTTATCTTTTTTTTCTTCATTAGATTCTGTTTGTGGTAATTTTTATTCTTGCAAAAAAATTAATAGCGGGTCTTTGGAACTTTATAGAAAAGCCTTGGTGGCTCAAAGTTCTATTGATAGAGAAATGAAAAATAGGGCTGCTGCTTTGGCGGTAGAGGAAGCAAAAGCTCGCGTAGAAGAGATAAAGGATGCTTTTTTGGCTCAAATAAAAGCTGAAAATGAATGTAAGGAAGAAGAGTTTTTGTATATGGCCCGAGAGTCGGGCTATGTAGTTGGAAATGAAATATCCAGAACGGTTGTATCTGATAGTTCTGTCTCTGGAAGTGAATGGCAGAATCAGACTTTAAGAAAGTATAAATGGTTTGAAGCAGTTCTTCCAGATATTGGAATAACGTTCAATGGTTTTGAAGATTCTATGGAGCTTATGGAAAAAACTAACAGTGCTTATGATAGCTTAAATGCATGGTATGAAGATGTTTTTGGAAGAACTCAAGATGGCTCCGTGAATACTTTTAAAATTTCAAGAAGTGTTGCAGATGTAGCTGGGAAAAGCCATGATACTTCTCTATATGAAAAATCTCAAAAAGAAAACGAAAGTAATTTTAGCGATTATGAAAAAGTAATAGAACTTCTTTCTGATGAAAATTCAACACAAGAAGAAAAAGCTGATGCTTATAAAAAATATTTAGAATACACAAAAACACTTGTAGAAGTTAGAGGTGGTGCGTTTGGAGAATATTTAGGCTATGCTCCAGTTTTTAAGGATTTTTCAGAAATAGATATAAAAGCTGGCATGTTGAAAAATGTTGAATGTGAAGGTCGTGGCGAAACTGGAGCAATTATGCTTGAGTTTATGTGGAATGATATTATTAAAGACCATGGAATGCAAGAATTTAACAAAGCTTTTTACGATAAAAAGCTTTATCTTACAACTGGAGTTTTAGAGGCTCCAACTATTCGCGATGTTGCAAGCCTTGCTTTAACGGTTTCAGGAACGGCTGTTGGTGCAGGTCCTGTTTTAAGTGCTGCGTTAAACTTGGCTGATGATATTGTATTTGGAGCTTTAGATGTAACTATGGGATACCAGGATGCTTCTAGTGTTGCTCTAAATTTAGGTAAGTCTATTGCATTAACAGGCATAAGCATGGGCTTAAATTCTGCAACATCTTTTGCGGGAAGTTTTGTAAATGACATAAAAGATTTTTATGTTAAGGGTTTTTCCAAAGGTCTTCTAAGTGCTTCTTCTAGCTACTTATCTTCTGTTGCTTCTGGTTATGTAAATGCACTTAGTTGGGATGGAGAAAATTTTATTTATGATATAGAAACTGCAAATTCTTCATGGTATTCAAAAGATACCATTTCGTCTGCCACAGGGGCAGGAGTTCTTTCGTTTAGCAATTTGATGACTAAATCTAATATTAATTACACCGAAAACAAATTCTTTGGAAGTGCCATTCAGCTTTCTTCAATTGCATTAAGTAAAGCTTCTGAGTTTGGCGTAATGTGTGTGTGTAATGATGGAAATTTGCAAAATGCTTTTGACGACATGAGTCTTACTTTTAATGTTTTAGATTTAGGTTCTGTTTTTGATCTAATGGATACAATTGATGCACGAATATCTCTTAACGGTCAAAGTTCTGACTTTCTTGTAGCGAATGCTAGAAAGTTTTCTGGAACAGGTCTTTTAGAAGTTAATTTATCTTCTAGTGGTGTAAAGGCTCGCATAGGTTCAAGCGGTACTAACATAGGAAATCTCTTATATGATGCTATAAAACGGGGAACAGATTATGCAGTTTTAAATAGTTATGGAAACAAAAGCAACATGGACGCAGGTACTGTTTGGTACAATTATGTTTACGGAGACAGAACTCAAGAAAATACTTCATTTAGAATAGCAAATCATAAAGATACACTAAATTTTGTAAGTGCAACAGATGTTGAAAATGGGTGTACGGCTCAAACTGTTTGTAATGAAAATGGCGGAAGAACTATAACTTTAGTTAATTCGGGTAATGTTTTTACAAATGCTATTAGTTTAGGGCATGAATCTTATAGAAATGGAATTGTTGATTCTTTGGAAGTGCAGCAAGAAGAAACTCGTCGTGCAGTCTTAGCTCATACAGAAGAGGCTTTCAGAATGATGAGCGGTGGCGAGAAAATAGGTTTTGCAGGCAACTTGTGTAATGATTTAGGACAGTACATAAGTGCTATGGATAATGGTGAACTTAGCAAGTTTTACGAGTATATAGAAAAGGCGTATGACTCTAGTGCAGACTATTGGAAACTTATCGTAAATACAAATGATTTTACTCATGAACTTGTTTATGACGGAAACGAAGAACTTTCTGTAGATTACATAGATAAAGACGGCGAAGTTATTAGCACCATGACTCCAGATGGACAAGATTTGTCTGGCTATGGAATGAGTGGTTCTTTAGTAAAAATTATTGGAATACAGCAGGCTCAAAAACTTATTGGTAGTGATTACACTGATATTTCCATTTATGATGAAGAAACTCTTAGAGATGTTTTGTCTAAAAAGGGCTATTCCGAGCAAGATATAAACCGAATGCTTTCGAATGAGGATAGTATTCAAGGAAGCCTAAAAAACATCACTTTTACGGAACAAGAAATTTGTATTCTGTTAGGAGATGTGTTAATGAAGAAGATGGGGGCTTCTTGGAATGGCAATGAATGGGTTAATGAGAGTGGAGTGTCTTTAAATATTTCAAATGATTTTTGTATTCAATCTGCTATAACGGATAAAGTGTTAAACGGTAATATTCTTGCAGAAGTTAGTAGTGATGGAAGGTATCTTTATTCAACTGTAAATGCAACAATCTACAGAGATCCTCGCTCTCTTAATTCTGTTACAAGTAAAGATGGAGTTAACTGGTATAGAAATACAAAAAATTTGGGTCTTGATTATGTGCTTTATAAAAAAGAGGGAATTAATTATGACTACTTTGACGCAATACTTCTTAATAATTATCAGACAGTAGATAATTTAGTTGGTATGGGGTCTTCTTATAACTATGCTCAACCTTATGCACGTGGCGAAAATGACTATGTGCAGGGGAATACTATTGTCTCTGAAAATTTTAATCTAGGTTATTATACAGATTCTAGAGGTGACTCTTCTTTTGAAAATAAAGTTTTAGTTGCAAATAATGCTACTACTTTAAGTGGAGAGTTTATTGGTAATGATGGAAATGTAAAAACAGATACTGCAAGCGAGAATCTTATAGGACGCTGGCTTTTTCATGATGATACAAAATGGAGTTATGATAATAATGCCTGGATTAGAACAGATTATTTAGCTTCTGATGGTTGTTGCGTTACTGATGTACAAAATCAAATTATTCTGCTTAATACCTTAAAACGCTGGAATGTTGGAAGTGGGTATCAGATTCATGCAAATCTTATAACTAGAGCTTATACAGGTTATTAAAAGAGAGTTTATCTCTTAAAAAAAATAAAAGGAGTCGTTTATGAAAAAAATGATTAGGTTTTGTTGTGCTGTTTTTGCTTTAGCACTTGTGCTGAGTTCCTGTGCTACAATGAATGAGCTGACCAGTACTAAAGTAATTCGCGGAAAAACAAAAAATCCTGCTTTCCTAAAGAAAAATGAGATTATGTCTGTTACCGTCAGGGGTGATAAGTCTGAATATTATGAAATAAGTGACTGGTCAAAAATAAGAATTTTTTCTGATTTGCTTGATATGCAAGAAGCTCACGGAGAATTTTCAAATGAAGAAAAGTATCAGATTATGTCATATTTATTTGATGATCTTCCTAAACGTGCTGAAACGGGTCTTGTGCGTCAAGTATTTGTAGGTAAGTATTTTTCGTCTGGAGGTGATACTACCCCAAATTTGATGATAAATATTTCTCTTGAAAATCCTGCATCGACTGTAGAAGATAAGTGTGAAAAGGTTATTTTTATTTCAACAAATACATTCAAGTCTCCTGTGGATGGTACTCTAAACAAAACTAAGGCTTATACAGGACTTGTAAGATTTTCTCCGTATATGGCTGCTGTGTTGAACGATAACTTGCTTACTAATGGTGAATATTTTGATTTAAATTTAAATAAGAGCTTTGAAGAAATTAATAAAATGGAGGTTGTGGAAAGAATTTCTTATTCTCAACATTTGATGTTGGATGATAATCTAGAAAATGACATTATTGCCCATGAAGTATGTACAAAAATTATTGAGGCTAAAAATACTGCACCTGATTTTATTTTTATGGCTATGTGCATAGATTTTATGTATAGAATTTCAATTGGAGACTTAGATGCAGCAAATGAAATGTGGGAAAAAATGCTTGTATATTGTACCTATTGCAACATAAAACCTGAATCTCTAGAAGAAACCTATGGAGAATCTCTTTATTTCTTAAAAGCTCTAAAGGAATCTGAAGTATGAAAAAAAAGTTTTTATTTCTTATATTGTTTGTGCTATTTTCTAGAGCTTTTGCTTCTGTTACGTTTGAAGACGTTTGTAACCTTGCTGGTGCCTTTGTAATGTATGAGGAGTCAGATGGGAACATTTTAAAATTGCTTTCTTTAGGTGACGGCTCTTATTATGTTCAATATTTTGATCAGAAATCCAAGGTAAATACAATTGCCCGTCTTAAAATAAATAAATCTTTTAACACTTCTATTGAATATGCAGATTTTGTTAGTGGCGATGAATCTTTTTCTAAAAATGAGCTTGTCGCAAAGGTTAAGAATTTGTTTTCTTTCGGAGATTTAGGAAATAGGAATAATCTTCCTGCTGCCTTCGTTTCTGAAAAAACAAATCTTATAGATGAAAGCCTTTGTGAGTTTGCATACATGGATTTTTATATTCCAATAACGAATGTGCTGAAAGTTGAGGATAAAAATGGTAATGTGAAGGTTAATTGTGTGCACATAGGCTTTGTTGGTCAGAACGATGTTGGAAACTTAATGAATTTTAATTTTGTAGAAAAACCTATTGTTCGACCTATGAATAAGCTAAACTGGAAAAATACACAAAGTGTTTCTCTTGGTAATATTTGCCTTGATCTACCTAAAGATTGGACTAAAGCCGATAACGGATATTTTATAAAAGACACATCTGTAAGAGACTCTTTTATTTCTGAGCTTAAAATTGATTTACAGCTGCAGCAGTGTGCAGATTTGTATGCTTTTATAGCTTTACAACTTCTTACGCTAGATGCATGGGTTGTTCCTGATTCATTTGTAATGGAAAAAATAGGAGAGCATCTTTACTGGCGATACGATTTTGCTGACTATAATAAGTATTTTAGAAATGTTGCTTTATATGCGGTTGTTTCTTCTGATGGTCCAAAATTAAATTGCTTATGTATAAATGGCTTTAGTGAATTTATTGAAAAAAACTGGTCTTGTTATGAAGAAATAATTAAGTCTTCTAAGTAAAGTTCTCTTGTAATTCATGGTGCTATAAATTAAAATGGCACCATGAGTGTTAACGATTATGGGCTTAAGGCATATAAAAAAGCTCAGGAAGATGGCAGAGAATTTAAAAATTCAGATTCAGAAGAAAAACCTAAAAGTATTTCGAGAGAAATAAGACGTAATAAAGAACCCGGGCATGAACCTCTGGTTACAAAAGCAGTTTTTGAAAACGTAAATAAAAGGATAGATGAGCTTTCCAGGCAGAAGGATGCAGAAGCTTTAAAGCAGGCAAAGCTTGCAAGCAGGACAGGTACCTGGTTTGAAAAGAAAACTTCTACCGATTCCCAGGATGTAAAAGAAGCTGCTTCTAATTTAACAAATGGTGCACTGGTAAAAGTTTCTGAGCCTGTAAAGGAAGGCGAAAAAGAAAGCATTTACCGCAGGGTAGCAAAATTTTTAGTTATTATAGGTGTAGATGAAGCTGCAAAAATTTTACCTCATCTTACGGAAGAGCAGACAGAACGTATAATTCCAGAAATTGCAACTATAAGACATATTTCTCCGGAAGAATCAGAGAAAATCCTGGAAGAATTTGACTCTCTTGTTGTAAAGGCCAGAGAAGAAGGTGGCATAGATACGGCCAGAACAATTCTTACCAAGGCTTATGGTTCTGACAGGGCAGAAGAGCTTATAAATAAATCTATAAAGTTTCCACAGGGGCGTCCGTTTGAGTATTTATCTGAAGCAGATGCAGAGCGTATCCGCATTCTCTTAGACGGGGAAAGTATTGCAGTTCAGTCATTGGTTTTAAGTCAGCTGGAACCTCAAAAAGCAGCTTCCGTAATAAATGGCATGGACACAGAAACCAAAAAAGCTGTTGTCTTACGTCTTGCAAAGATGCAGACTGTAGCTCCGGAAGTCATTTCCAACATAGACAAGAGCCTGCATGAAAAAATGTTAACTCAGAATACAGAAAATTCTCAAAACTTAGACGGAAGAAACGTTTTAGCTCAAATTCTAAAGCGAATGGATCCTGCTTCTGAAGGAAGCATAATAAATTCTTTAAGTTCTTCAGATCCTGAGCTTGGTGCAGATTTACGCCGCCTTTTATTTACAGAAGAAGATGTTATTCTGGGCGACGACAGATTCCTGCAAAAAAAACTGCATGATATGTCTGACTCTGACATAGCTTTGTTAATCCGCGGTAAAAACGAAGAGTTTAGACAGAAAATATTTAAGAACATTTCTAAAACCCGTGGAGATATAGTTCTGGAAGAAGAAAGTCTTCATTCAAAGGTTTTAAAAAGCGATGTAGAAAGAGTGACCATGCAGTTTTATGCCAACCTTAGGCGAGCCTGGGAAAACGGTGAGTTTAGAATAGAAGGCCGCGATGATGGAGAAATATACGTATGATGAAAAAAGGTGAAGAGTACAAGGGGTTTATGGTTATAGACGTTGTAGATGTTCCGGATGCCTCATCAAAGGGAATCTATTTAATTCACAAAAGAACCGGTATGGAAATTTTTCATCTTCTGAATGACGATGAAGAAAATCTTTTTGCCTTTGCGTTTAGGACTCCTGCTTCAGATTCCTCAGGGGTTGCTCATGTTTTAGAGCACAGTGTTTTGTGTGGCAGTGAACATTATCCTTTAAGAGACGTTTTTACCCGTCTTCAGAATCAGAATATTACAACATACTTGAATGCCTATACTTCCAGCGACAGAACAGTTTTTCCCTGCAGTACAACCGTAAAAAAAGAATATTTTAATCTTATGTCTGTTTATGGAGACGCGGTTTTCTTTCCTCTTTTGACTTCTGAAATCTTTATGCAGGAATGTCATCGCCTGGAGTTGGATGAAAACGGTAAGCCCTGCCGTCAGGGTGTCGTTTATAACGAAATGAAGGGAAACTATTCGTCTTTCGATGGCGTTGCGGATTCTTACATAGAAAAAACTCTTTTGGAAGGTACAAATTATAAGCTTGACTCTGGCGGAGACCCTATGGACATTCCTTCCCTAACAGTGCAAAAAGTCAGAGCCTTTCATAAAAAGCATTATTGTCCGGCTAACTGTATGCTGTTTTTGTATGGCAACATTCCTACAGAAGAACAGCTTCTGTTCATAGACAAAAATTTCTTACAGCATTTTTCTTCTGGCGGAAAGAAAATTTCTCTTCCTAAGGCAGATTTTTCTACACCTGTTAAGCCTTATGTAAAGGAAAAGGGGCCTGCTTCTGAGCAGTCAAGAAATGATGCAAGTGTTTCTGTCTGTGCATGGCGGGTAGGAAACGGCATGGATAAAGAAAATGCTTCTGTTTTCCCATTAGAAATTATGTTTTTAGGAGACGTATTATGGGGGGATGACTGTGCTCCTGTTTCAAAAGCTCTCCTAGAAAGTAAGCTTGGTCAAGATATAGCCCCTCAAAGCGGCGAAAGTTTACAATCTCGTTATGCAATTATGTCTATCGGTTTAAGGGGGGTCGAACAGAAAGATGCCCGGCAGATGCAGAAGCTTATAAATGAAACCCTGAAATCAATTTGCAGAAACGGCATAAAAAAAGAAGACATAGACCGCACCTGCATGACTTTTGATTTTTCAAACAGAGAAATAAAAAGATTTCAAGGCCCGTATTCTTTGGTTTTGCTGCGCAGATGCTTAAGGGGGTGGACTTATGGGGCTAATCCATGGGAAACCCTTTTAATACGCGAAAACTTTAAGGGCATAAAGGAGAAGGCTTTAACGGACTCTTCCTATATTCCAGACCTTATAGAAAAGTATTTACTCAGCAATAAAAATAGCTCCCTGATTTACGTAGAACCAAGCATTTCCTGGAGCAGGCAAAGAGAAAAAAAGGAAGCAGCCCTGGTTCGAAGAGATTTTTCTGCCGTCGGAAAAGAAGCTGTATTAAAAGCATTAAAAAAAATGCATAATGCACAGAACTCTCCAATTACAGAAAAAGAAAATAATCTTTTGCCGAGAGTAAGACTTTCTGATCTTTCTGCAAAAATAGAGCCAATAACGACTAAGGTTACAGAAGTTTCCGGTGTTCCTCTTTTTGTAAATAAAGAGCAAACAAACGGCATAGTATATGCGGACGTTGCTTTCCCGGTAGATACCTTACCTGCCGGTGAATATAAATATCTTTCTGTTTTAGCTTCTTCATGTACTCAAGTTGGTTGGGGAAACTTAAGCTGGGACAATGCCGTGTCTTTATTGCAGAGAACGACAGGCGGCTTTGGCTCTTACCTGAGAACAAGCTCTGTTCCTTATTGCTCTCAATCCTTGATAAAAGAAAAAAATTATGTTGGCCGCGACTGGTTGATTTTTCACTTTAAGGTTTTAGAAGAACAGACGGAACAGGCTTTTAATCTTCTTGCAGACTGTCTTACAAAAACTGCATTCAAAGACAGCCGCAGGCTTAAAGACATAGTCTTAGCAGACTACAATAATTTAGCATCTTCAGTTGTTCCAAATGCACACTGGTATGCCATGATGCGCTCCTGTTCTCTTTTAAACAGAAGTTCGGCAATTCAAGAAATATGGGACGGGCTTTCCGGTCTATTCAATTTAAGAGACCTCTCTAAGCAGAGTGCAAAATCTTTAGGCTCTCACCTGCTTAATCTTTTCTTACGCATTCAAAAGGGCGGGGCTGTTTTACACGTTACTGCTTCTGCTTCCGGCATAAGCAGGGTAAAAAAAATCCTGCCAGAATTTATAAAAAAGACAGCACTGACTTCGCCTAAAAAACGTTATGCAAATAAAGATTCAGATTTTTATGCCCTTACGGAACTTCCTTGTGCCAGAAATTCTGCACCTCTAAAAAAATCATCTTATGCTGCAGTTTCTTCAAATTATTCGGATATAGATGAAGTTTTTGTAATTCCCGGTACAGTTGGCTTTGCTGCAACAAGTGTACAAAGCTCAGCCTTTGACACCAAAGAATGTATTGCAGACGAAGTTTTTATGCACTGTACAGAAAATACAGATCTTTGGAAACGTATAAGAACTGTGGGGGGAGCTTACGGAGTAATGGTCAGCACCATAAGCGATGCAGGCGCCACAAGATTCATGACATATCGTGACCCCCATCCGTTTGAATCTTTGCAGGCTTTTAGGGAATGTCTGGAAAATTCTAAGGAAAAGGTTTTCTCAGAGGATGAGGTGGAAAAGTCCATTACAGGCACATATTCTTACGAAATTGAACCCCGCACCCCGAGCGGTAAGGGGGCAACAGGCTTTTTATGGGGGCTTTACGGTCTTTCCAATGCTCAAAAAGCAAGAAGGGTAAGGCGGTTGCTTTCCATTACACCTAAAGACATTCACAATGCAAGCGTACGTTACGCAAATACTAAAAAAGGCGGAAAAACAGTCGTTTTATGTAATGAATCTCTTTTAAAATCAAAAAATGCTGAAAATAGTGGTAAAATAATCAAAATACCATTATAATCTAGAGAAGTGGCTTTTTAGATAAGGACTATTTACCTCTTAGTTGGAGAAGAAAATGGACAAAAAACAGATAAATGAACTTGTAAAGCTTATGAGACAGCTTGTTTCTGACGTTCAGGGAGCCCCTTACCCTAGTCAAGAAGAAAATAACGAACTTTATTCAATCTGGTATGAACACGTTCAGCGTAATGCACAGAATTGTTTTGAGTTTTTAGATGAATATTTCCCGGATGACAAACAAGAATTTTCTAAAAACTTAAAGAAAATGTTTAAATAAGGTATTTTATCTTCCGAAAATCAAAGGTGAGAAAGTCTTTTTTAAACCTGAAATTGTGTTATAAAAAGGCTTTCACTTGTATTTTTGGGGATAGTAATGATTTTAAAGAAGAAAAGCCACAGCGACAGATACTTATTAAAAGGTTCACTAAAAAAGAATGGCTTTGAGCACTGGAAGCTTATAACAAACGGCGTAAGTAACGAAACCGGCGAAGAACGCACTTTTTTTATAGAATTTTATGTAGTAAATCCCCTGCTTTCCCCAAATGAATGTGTTTTAGGCTTTAAAAATCGTTTTTCAAAAACAACTCAAGACTTACAGTATGCATTGGCAGGAACAATTTCTGCCCTTTCTGCAACGGAAGAAAGTTTTGTTCAGCCTTCTTTTGTAATGGTAAAAGCCGGAGTATATTCTCAAAATGGCAAGCATGTAAACGCTTACTTTCCATGCGGAACAATGGAAACTACTAAAAACGACTTTATTTTACGCGTCGGAACAGAAAATGTAGACGGCTGCATTCTTTCTTCGGATTACACAAAAGGAAGCGTCAGTGTAAAAGACGACGAGCTGATAGAAAAACCAGAACTTCTGTGCGATGGCGGTACTTTAAGCTGGAATCTTCGTTTTGACAAGCAGATTGGCTTTGCTCCGGACTATAAAGGCAAAACGGGAAACTGGGCATGCTTTGGTTCTAAGACAAATTTTTCTGGCGTAATAACCGTAGACGGCGAAGATTTTAATGTTTATCCAAAAAGGTCCTTTGGTTATTTTGATAAATCCTGGGGAAAAGATTTTGTAAGTCCCCACATTCACTTAAGCTCTAGTAATTTTATAAGTCAGATTTCCGGTAAGCAGCTGGAAAATTCATGTTTTTCCGTTCGTGGAGAATTTAACGACAGGCTTACAATTCTCTGCTGTATAGAAGGTCGCGACGTAGAGTTTCATGCAGACTCAGGAAAAAAATATTCGCTTACCCATGAGTGTAAGGAAGTAAACGGAGAAGATGATTCCGTTCGCCTGCATTGGAGTGTCAGCGCTCACGACAGTCGTTACGTTGTAGATATAGACGTTTACTGCGATACAAACAGTATGCTTTTGTGTGACTGGGAAAGCCCTGCCGGAGGACGCAAGGTGCTAAAGATTTTGGGCGGCGGTACCGGTACGGGAGAACTTCGTCTTTACAAGAAAGTTAGAAAAAGCCTCGAGCTTATAGAACAAGCGGAGCTTGCAAGCTGTTCCTGTGAATACGGCAACATAGAGCTTCCCAGTTTGTAATTTTTTTTAACGACACTTTTTTAGACATATAAGCTTTACTCGAAAATAAGTTTTTTATGTATAGAAATTCCCCGCTTTCTTCACTTTGTTACGCAACTCGCCAAGCTCGCCACTATAATGCGTTCCGCTACTTCGTAACGGGCGTAGGTTCCTCCTTTTTTTCTATCCCAATAAAAATTTGCCTTTTTACTTTTCTGTGAGTATTTTAAAGCTAAAGATGCTGTAGGAGGTTTACTTATGAATTATGAAAATATGACTTTAAAAACCCAAGAGGCACTGCAGGAATCTACCAGCATTGCAAATCAGAGAGACCACAGCGAAGTTGGTAACGAACACATTTTATATGCACTTTTAACTCAAAAAGACGGAATGGTTCCTCCTTTAGTGGAGCGTATTGGAGTAAACGTTTCTTCCCTTATAAAAGAAACTGAATCACTTCTTTCTTCTTATCCGGTTGTCCGCGGTGTAAGCCAGATGGCTCTTTCTTCCAGTGCTCAGAAAATGCTTTCCAAGGCAGAAGGCGAAATGTCTTCTCTGAAAGACCAGTATCTTTCTACAGAACATTTGTTTTTAGCTCTTACACAATCCGACGACAAAGTTGGAGAACTTTTACGTAAACTAGGCTGTACGCATAAGGGGGCTCTTGAAGCTCTTAAATCTGTTCGCGGAAACCAAAGTGTAGACACTAATGACCCGGAAAGCAAAATGCGTTCACTGGAAAAATACTGCATAGACTTAACAGCCCGTGCCCGTCAGGATAAGATTGACCCTGTTATCGGACGGGACGAAGAAATAAGGCGAGTTATGCAGGTTATAAGCCGCCGCACAAAAAACAATCCTGTTTTAATAGGTGAGCCTGGGGTTGGAAAAACTGCAATCGTAGAAGGTCTTGCCCGCCGCATTGCCTCAGGAGACGTTCCTGAAAGCTTAAAGAATAAACGGCTTCTTTCTCTTGACCTGGGGCAGCTTGTAGCAGGTGCCAAATTCCGCGGAGAATTTGAAGAGAGGTTAAAGGCGGTTATTACGGAAGTTTCCAAAAGCGACGGACAAATTATTTTATTCATAGATGAGCTTCATACAATAGTAGGGGCAGGGGCAGCCGAGGGAAGCATGGATGCTTCCAATCTTTTAAAGCCGGCACTTGCACGAGGGGACTTACGCGTAATAGGTGCCACTACGTTAAACGAATACCGCAAGTACATTGAAAAAGATGCTGCACTTGAACGCAGATTCCAGCAGGTGTACTGTGCCGAACCAAGCGTGGAAGACACAATCGCAATTTTGCGGGGACTTCGCGACAAGTACGAAATACATCACGGTGTAAAAATTAATGATGAAGCCTTAGTTGCCGCTGCCACTTTAAGCAACCGCTACATAACAAGCCGGTTCTTGCCAGACAAGGCAATAGACTTGGTGGACGAAGCCGCAAGCAGAATCAAGATGGAAATAGAAAGTCAGCCTGTGGAACTAGACAAGCTTGAGCGAAAAATCCTGCAGCTTGCAATAGAAAAACAGTCCCTTTCTAAAGAAGATGACGAAGCAAGTATGGAACGCCTTAAGAAGCTTGAAAAGGAACTTGCCGAGGTTACTTCTGAACGAGACTCAATGAAGCTTCAATGGCAAAATGAAAAGGAAAAAATAGAAGGCGGGCGGAAGATAAAGGAAGAACTTGATAAGGCCCGCTTTGATGTGGAAAAATACACTCGCGAAGGAAACCTTTCAAAGGCCGCAGAGTTAAAGTACAGCATCATTCCTGACCTTGAAAAACGCCTTGCTGCCTCTTCTGAATCTGATGATTCAGAAAAACTTAACGAAAACGAAAGCCTTTTACGCCAGGAAGTTACGGAAGAAGACATTGCCCGCATTGTAAGTAACTGGACAGGCATTCCTGTTTCAAAAATGCTTACGGGCGAAAAGCAAAAGTACCTTCAGCTGGAAGAAGTTTTACACAAAAGGGTTATTGGTCAAAATGCCGCGGTAAATGCCGTAAGCGATGCTATCCGCCGTAACAGGGCAGGACTTTCCGACCCCAACAGACCTTTGGGAAGCTTTATGTTCATAGGTCCGACAGGAGTAGGAAAGACTGAACTTGCAAAGACTCTTGCTGACTTTCTCTTTAATGACGAAAAGGCACTTACCCGTATAGACATGAGCGAGTACATGGAAAAGTTTAGCGTAACCCGCCTTATCGGAGCCCCTCCGGGATACGTAGGTTATGACGAAGGCGGTCAGCTTACTGAGGCTGTGCGCAGAAGACCTTACAGCGTAATTCTGTTTGACGAAATAGAAAAAGCCCATCCTGATGTGTTTAACGTACTTCTTCAGGTTCTGGATGACGGACGTTTAACTGACGGTCAGGGACGTGTTGTGGATTTTAAGAACACAATAATTATCATGACAAGTAACCTTGGAAGCGACTTGATTCTTGAAGCCTCAAAAAATGTAGGTGAAAATGCAGACGAAGCCTTAAAAGATAAACTTGATATACTCTTAAAGCAGACTTTCCGCCCGGAGTTTTTAAACCGTATTGACGAAATTGTTATGTTTAATGAACTTGGAAAAGAACATATAAAAAGTATAGTGTCTTTGCAGCTAGAGAAGGTAAAGACACGGCTTTTAGATAGGCGTATAACTCTAAACTTTACAGATAAAGCTTTGGACTTTTTAGCAGATGTAGGCTATGACCCTAGTTTTGGAGCTCGTCCTGTAAAGCGTGCCATCCAGACGTATGTAGAAAATCCTCTTGCTAAGGAGGTTTTAGGAGGAAAAATAAAAGAAGGTTCTGTAATAACCTGTAATGTGTTAAATGATGCTCTGGTTTTTAGCATTTAAGGTAAATCTTAAAATTTTATAAAAAAATTAAAGCCAAACTAGACATAAATAATTTTTTGTATTACAGTTTTAGTGCATTGTAAAAAGGAATTTTATAAATGCAAGGAGTATTTAAACTATGAATAAGAAATTCTTAGGAATTTTCGCAGCACTCGTAGTGCTCGGTTCAACAGGTGCTTTTGCAAGTGCAGCTATTGGTCTACAGGGTGGCTACAGCCCAGCTGGTGACTATGCAGGTTTTAACGGAGCTTTAACATTTAAGCTTTCTAGTGTTCCTGCTGTATTTGCAGCTAACGTTTCAATGTCTGGTAATGAACTTAACTCAATCGCTTTACAGGGCGATTGGTGGGTTTCTAATCCAAAGCTTGCTGGTATGTTCCACTATTTCTATGGACCAGGATTTGCAGTAGGTGTTTATGGCGTTTCTTCTAATCCAGGTCTTTATGCAGCATTCCGTGCAGTTGGTGGAGTAAACCTCTTTGTTGTAAAGCCTCTTGAACTTTATCTTCAGGCAGCCTGGCAGCCTGGTGTATATGTTGGAAATACACTTTCATGGGATGTTCTTTGTTTCCCAATCCAGTTCGGTTTCCGCTTCTGGTTTTAATTAACGTTTTAGCGTAAAATTAACCGCTCCGTTTAAGGGGCGGTTTTTTTTTGTTTATTGTAAAAGTGTGCTTTTTTGAATTCCTACCGTAATTAGCACGGCATGGAGCAGGCACCAAAGGCGGGTACGAAAGTACCGAACGAAAGTGAGCTGCGGAACGCCGGATAAAAGACGGCCACAAAGGCTTTAATGTTTTAGAATATGTGGTCTATGTAGATTTGCGTTCAATCTTAAAATAAAATAAAGAATTAATTTTTTTTTTGTTGACGATACTTTTTTGTAATGATAGAATTTCTATCAGATTGATATTAAAACTATCAATTTGCTGCATTTAATGTCAAAGGAGGCTTTATGACAAAACGTTTTTGGACGGTCGCTCTTACTTTTATAGCGGCTATGTTTACCTTTATGAGCTGTAATCAGACAAAGAGTTCTCTTGTTCTAGACAACACTGTCTATACTGCTACAGTAAACGAAGCAACTTATACAGTAATTTTGCAAACGGATGGTACTTTAAGCGAGTCTGTTTCTTATAGTGATTCAGATGGTTCTAGTACAGGAAGCCTTTTTGGGTCTTATGTTTATAACGAAGAGGATTCTTTTTTAACTTTTTCTTTAACTGGTGCTACAGAAAATGGAGAAGATGTTCTTTCTGCATTTGGAGAGGACGTAATTGGTGTTTATTCCGTAGAAAAAGATGGTTCTTCTTTAACTTTAACATGTGTAAGCGGTATGTCCTTTTTGGATCCTGACGGAAGTGGTACTTCTTATGTAAAAGAGTAAAAGGGGGCTTACTATGAAAAAAAATAATGTAAAATATATTGCTTTTCTTACATACATTTTAATTTTCGCTTCTACTGCTTTATTTGCAGAAACTGTTACTTATACAGAAGCCAACGAAATCTGTACTCATGTTTATTTAGGCTATAATGGTGGCGAATACGGTCCAATTACTGTTACCAAGGGAACATATAAAAAGGGTCTGACTTCTAAGACAGTTTATTTAGTTGCCCTTTCAGGTACAGAACTTGTAGACGGTCAGTCAACAGGTTATCTTACAGACCTTCTTTCCGGTTTTAACTTAAAGAATGCCTATTACTATAATGTTGTAAGTGTAATACAGAATAATATTCCAAGCGGAGCAAACCTTATTCTTGCAGGTCACTCCCTGGGCGGCATGATTTGTCAGCAGGTTGCCGCAGATGATGAAATAAAAGCTGATTATAACGTTATGAATACCGTTTGCTTTGGTTCTCCTCTTTTGAGTGCAGGAAGCAGGGAAGGTGTTGTAAAGCGTCTTGGAGATACAAGTGATGTTATTCCATATTGCTCAGGTTCACTTTTTAACAATACACTCTGGGCAATTTTGGGCCTGAATAGGGAAGACGGCGGTTATGGTCTTGATTTGCTTTCAGCTCATACGGAAAGCTACTTAAGAAGTGATGTATGGGGTGCATACGACATAACCGGTACAAAGAATGGCAGTGCAAAGCTGGTCTTAGATTTGAGTACACTGACTTATTACCAGTCACCAACTACAATTAGTGAATAGTCTTACTGTGTAGCAGCTGTAAGTACGGGAGGCATTTTGCCGGAAGTGCTTTAAAAGTCTTACTTTTGGAGCACTTCTTTTTTTTTGATTTTTTTTGTAAAAGCTTTTGCTTATCTATTGACATAGATTTTGCTTTGTTATATAGTCTTCATACATTGCATTCCCCGATTGTGTAATGGTAGCACCTCAGATTCTGGTTCTGATTGTGGGGGTTCGAATCCTCCTTGGGGAATAATGCTGGCTCTAAGTAAGTCAGCATTTTTTTTGGTCCCTTCGAATATCGGCTTAGTTCGTCGCCCTCTCAAGGCGAAGAGATGGGTTCAACTCCCGTAGGGACCGGCAACAAAAACGCGAATAGCAGGGAGCTATTCGCGTTTTTTTATGCTTCACGAACTTTGTAAAACAAAGTTCGTGGGGGTGTGAGAAAAGAGGGAGTTGAACCCAGCATACCCGCAGCGAAGCTTCCAGCAGAGGCTGCGCCGACCAGGTGGGAGGAAGAAGCAGCCGGAGAGGCAGGCTAAGTGCAGGCAAGAAAATACTTGAAATCTGTTCTTATTACACTTAAAATAAAAACATGAATTTGGAAGAGGATGACAACTCAAACTTTAAGGGTTTGGTTTCTGAAATAAGTCAAGACGAAAGAAAAATCTTACTGGATAAAGTAAGGGGCGACGAAGCTTCTTTAGATTCTTCTGATGAAAGCTATTTTTCTGATGATGAACGTATAGAAATAAATGATAATTCTGAACTTACACTTTCTGTAAAATTTAAGCAGGAGTCTTTTTTTAGACGCTTTTTAATGTGGCTTATTGCTGCATTTTCTTCAACTTCTGTAGAAGCTGTATACAATAAATCTTTAGTTTCTAATCTTGCTCATTCTTTAGAAAAAGACTACCCCGGACTTATAGAGTTTCATAAACACACTTTGTATACGATTTTTTATGAAAAACTTTCTGAACTTCATAATGTACAAACCTTCTTTGAGTCTTATTTAAGTTGTTATGAAAAGGACCCGGCTGCTTTTTATGTAACTTTAGGCAATGTTATTATGCCGGAGCTTGGAGACCAGATTCGTAAGGAAGCAGATCCGTACATTTATCCGTTTACAAAAGAACCGACAAA
Organism: uncultured Treponema sp.; assembly: GCA_937877515.1. GTDB lineage: Bacteria > Spirochaetota > Spirochaetia > Treponematales > Treponemataceae > Treponema_D. The sequence continues at coordinate 11,756 of CALFIX010000024.1, read as the reverse complement.
AGAGGCAAAATCTTCTCTTGTCAGAAAAATGAACGAAGCTTTAGACTCTGTTCCTCCCCATAAACGAAAAGAAATGTATGAGGCCATAAAAGCCTGCGAATGGTTAAAAAATTTTGCCCGGCTCCCTGTTAACAGACTTGTCATAAAATTTACTTCCAGTGATGAAGGCAAGGTTTGCGATTTTTCTCTTGCCCAGGGAGAATTTGAACAGCTTACCAGGGTTCTTAGTGTGTCTTATACTGTTCCGGATACTTTACTTTCTGCCTTATACCAGGCTGCTGAACAGCAGTTAGGCAGTGGCATTCATGGAGATTCTTCTGTAGGTGACAGCCTGAACGCATTTATTGAGTCTGCCCGGAATCAGATTTCTGTTTTAAATATGTTTGTAAACACTGTGCCTATGGCAAAGCTTTGTAAACTTGTTTTTTCTGATGCCATGTATTCTGTAAAATACATGGGTGGCGGAGAAGATTGGGGCGGAAAGTTTAAAAGTGAATGGCGCGTATTGTTTGACTCCCGCTGGGAAAACTGGATAAAGGATTGTGAGAAAGAAAGAGTTAAGAGATTGTTCAATTCTTATTTTGACGAGCCTTCTCTTCCCCTCTTTCCGTACAGACCATGGCACAGGCTATGGGGCGGGCTTAATTTCAGGTATGAACTTACCCTCGGTTTTATTTATTATTTTTTCAAAAATATTTATCCGGAAGCCTCTAAAACACTTACAGTTATTTCTCTGGAAGGAGAATTTTCTATAAAAGAAAATCGCATGGAATTAACGGATTCTCTAAATGAGCTTGTACACATAAAAGAAGATTTAGATATTTTAGCAAATCAGCTTGGTGCAGGTGGTGAGTTTGGTTTGGAGTTTAGCCGTTATGAAAATTCTTCCAGAACAATCAGTGCAACAGAGCGCATAAAAACCATTATGGAAAACCTGGAACGTTCTGCTGCAAAAATTTTGAGCTCTACAGGTAAGGTGTTTAGAATTTTAGAAAATCTTTTAAATGGAATTCTCTCTGAAAAAATTACAACTTACTACGGTCCTATTACAAATCTTAGTAAGATTAAGGGAAGGGAAAACAAAAAATTTAGAGAAGAATTAGATAAGTGTAAGCTTATGGTAGAACATTCTTTTGAAGTCTTAAAAGAAATAGAACCTTTAGATTCTCCATCCGTTTCTGTTAGGTAAAAGGTTTTAGAATGATAGAAAAATATTTTATTTCCGGTAACTTTTATGAAAATGCAGAAGCTTTAAGGGAAAATAATTTTCCTACCTGGGGAATGAGCATAAAAGAAGCCGGAAGCATGCGTTTCAGATGGAACGAAGTAAATAAAAACAGAGCCGGCTTTTTACGTTATTTGTCTGGTGATAGTTTGTCAGAGTGGTCCCCTCTAAACTCTGAAAATTCTGCTGCTTCAAATGAGAAAAAAGAATTTAAGGATATTGCTGCTGTAGAATTAGTTCATTCTCATACAGTTTTTGCAGTAAACAGCATTGAAGAGCTTAATGAAAAACAGGGGGACGGAATTATTACTAAAAACCGTTCTCTTATTCCTGTGGTGACTGTTGCTGACTGCATGCCCATATTTTTGTTTGAAAAGAAAAGCGGGGTTTTTGGCGTGTTACACAGTGGCTGGAAGGGAACCGGCATTGTAAAGGACGCAATAGAAAAAGCAGAAAAAGTTTACGGAGCTAAAAGAGAAAATTTTTGCGTTGTCATGGGGCCGCATATTCATGACTGCTGTTATACAGTTGATGAAGAGAGGGCTTCTTACTTTAGGGTAAATTTTGGAAATGACTGCGTGACGCCCTTGCAGAATGACATTTTAGGTAGAACCGGTCAGGGCGAGCGATTAAGAGAAAAACGATTTTCTCTTTCGCTTGCAAAGGCGAATCTTAATATTTTGCGCGAAATGGGCGTGCACGAAAACAATATTGTAGTTTGCCGCGACTGTACTTGCTGTAACAGCATGTTTGGCTCTTTTAGGCGCGAAACTTTTGGACTACCTTCCGACATGAGTTTAGAAGAAAAACAAAAGCATTTTACCGTTCAAGCCGCATGGGTTAAGTGGTAAAGCTTCCTTGCACCTACGCGGCAAATATGAATATTTATAATTGCAAAATGCGTAAAATTGCATAAAAATACAAAAATCTACTTGAAAACTTCTATTCTGCTCGCTATAGTGTGAATGTAAATTTAACTTTTAAGAGGCGTTTTATGGCAAAGGAAAAGGTTGTTTTGGCTTATTCTGGTGGACTGGATACTACGGTTATTATTCCATGGCTCAAAGAAAATTATGATTATGATGTTATAGCCGTTTGTATTGACGTTGGCCAGGGTGATGACTGGGAAGCTATTAAAGGTCGTGCACTTAAGACTGGTGCTTCTGCATGTTATGTAGTAGATGCACGTAAGGAATACATAGAAGAATACATTTGGCCGGCTCTTAAGGCTAATGCTGTTTATGAAGATGAGTACTTGCTTGGTACTTCTACAGCCCGTCCTCTTATTGGTAAGATTCTGGTTGAGTATGCCCGCCAGGAAGGAGCCAGTGCAATCTGCCACGGTGCTACCGGTAAAGGAAATGACCAGGTTCGCTTTGAGCTTGCAATTAAAGCATTTGCTCCGGATTTAAAAGTTATTGCCGCCTGGCGTGACGACAAATGGAATATGGACAGCCGCGAAGCAGAGATTAAGTATCTTGAAGACCGTGGACTTGAAGTTCCTATGAAAAAGGATCAGTCTTACAGCCGCGACGAAAACATCTGGCATCTTTCCCATGAAGGTCTTGAGCTTGAAAAGACAGAAAACGAGCCTAACTACAAGCACATGCTTAAAAACACAGTTGTTCCTGAAGAAGCTCCTGCAGATGGTGAGTATGTTACTATTGAATGGGAAAAGGGCATTCCTGTAAGCCTTAATGGTAAGAAGATGAATGGCCTTGAACTTATGGAGGAATTGAATAAGATTGGTGGCCGTAATGGAGTAGGTCTTGTGGATATTTGTGAGAATCGCTGCGTTGGAATGAAGAGCCGCGGTGTATATGAAACTCCGGGTGGAGCTATTCTTTACTTTGCACACCGCATGATGGATCACATTTGCTTAGACCGCGACACTTACCACTACAAGCAGCAGGTTTCACTGCGCCTGGCAGAACTTATTTATGACGGCAAAGTATTTACTACTCTTTATGATTCATTGATGGCATTTGTAGATAAGACTCAGGAAACTGTTACCGGCTGGACAAAGGTTAAGCTTGTTAAGGGGCAGATTAGGGCAGCTGGAAGCAGTTCTAAGTATAGCCTTTACAACGAAAGCATTGCAAGCTTTACCACCGGTGACCTCTACAACCACAAAGACGCCCAGGGCTTTATAACCCTCTTCGGCCTACCTCTCAAGGTTAGGGCTATGATGGAACAGGCGACTGGAACTGGTCAGGCAGTTCTTAATTCTGATAAGTTAAAATCTAGACCTACAGAGTAATTGTTTACTGCTGTAGCACGCGAGTGGCGCAGCGTGCGTCCAAGCCTGTCCTGCCAGCCCCCGCTGGCAGGGTGCCGTTGGTGAAGGTCAGGCAATACTTGAAAGTAAGAGCCTTAAAAAGAGACCAACAGAGTAAAAACTTTACTAGAGTAAGGGGGCGAGTGGCATAGCCCCCGTTCTTTTTGCTCCCCGAAATGCCCCGTGCACTCTCCAGAAGCTTAAAAGCTGGAGCATATTCTTAAATTATTCTTGCATATTTACTTTTTTTTTGTATAGTTATTGTATGCAGAATTTACTTTTAGTTCATGAGATTCCTTCAAAAATTGTAGAAATTATAAGAGAAAGCAAAGAATATTGCTTTTTAGTAACTCCTTATTTTCAAGCTTGGCCAGTATTAGAAAGAGAACTAGAAAAAGCTAGTCAAAAACAGAAGAAAATAGTTTTTGTATTTAGACAAGATGAAAATTTGTTTCCGTTTAGAAGTTTGGATTACCTAAATACTCAATATGGTTTTGATGTAGTTTATACGGAGCGGCTTCATACTAAACTTTACATGAATGAGCAACAGGTTCTTATAACCTCTATGAATCTATATGATTCTTCAAAAGAAAATAATTATGAGTTGGGATATGTTTTAAATGGAAGAAGCTTTTCTAAGCAGATAAAAGAAACTGTTTTAGACGATGATATTTTTATTTCATCACAGCATGAAGTTTTACAAGGCCGATATTTTAATGAATTACGAGAAAAGGAATTTTCCAAAAAACAGGATGAAGCCCAACGTGGTTTTTTTAAAGTAAGCCCTAGTTATGAAGGCTATTGCATAAGATGTGGCCGCCCTAAAATTTCTAGCGGATTTGAAAAACCTTTGTGCCCTGACTGCTATGCCACATGGCGACAGTTTGAAAATTTAGATTACGAAGAAAATTACTGCTACCTATGTGGTAAGAGAAGCGAAAATATTTCTTACAGGCACTGCATTTGCATGGAATGTGCAAGAAAGGTTTAAGCTTTTTTACCTTTCGTAGAGAACTTTACCCTGGCGGTTTATGTGGTCTATTAGCTCTTGATTTGTAAGCTTTGAAAAATCAGAAATGTCTACGAGGTAGGGAAGAGAAGGGTCGTTCCTTTAGCACGACTTCCGTATAATATGACCTTTTGTATCTCTGGAAATGAGGAATATATTTCTTTTATTGTTTTCATTGATTTTTCTGAAAGCCCAAATTCATTCATATTCTGAAAAACTTTCCCTTAAGTCATTAAAGCAAGGTTCATAAAAATTGCAAATTTTATTTATAATGTCATGAGCCGTTTTGTCATTGAAAGTTCATGAGTAAATTCAAAACTTTGTATAAGCCCTTGTTGTTCTAGTTCTGAAAGCTCTCTTTCTTTAGAAAGCTTTACAGCATTGTTTAATACATTTAGAGCTTTTTTATAGCTGGAAAATCTCTGCTTCCACCTTACATCTAAATCCTGCATAAACCTAGAATAATTTATAAAAGATGATTTTTGCAAGTGTGTTGTTCGTAAAAAAAAACACTTGCACGTTTACTTTTTTTTTGTATAGTAAAATTGTATTAATAAATTTTAAAATTACATTAATACAAGGAGTTTTGTATGAAAAAATTTGCTTTGTTTAGCGTAATTGCATGTGCTTTTGCAGTTAGTGTTTTAAGTTCCTGTAGTTTTATTGTAGAGTCAAGCATTAATGGAAGTACCTACAAACTTTCAAGTGCAACTGTTAGTGGTGTAGATGTTACTAGTACAATTGGTACTGTTACTCTTGAATTTGATGAGCCTCTTTTTAAAATGACTTATGCAGGAGAAAGTTCTACAGGTGGTTATCATATGGGAGAAACTTTAGATGAAAATGATAACACCGTTTATTATGTAGTCTTATACGCAACTGCAAGTACTTCAAGTTCTTCTAGAGGTATAGAAAGTTCTGGATATTATTTGAGTGACTATATTGGAGAGGTTTATGTAGATGATAACTTTGCAAAAACTTTGACAGGTACTTTTACCTTTGCAGGCGTTAATGCAACATGGACTTTTGAAAAGCAGTAGTCACTTACGCCCGATTGGAGCCGACGCGTAGCGTGTGCACAGCACCGAAGCGGCGCAAAGCGGGGTTGCTAAAAAAATATTTACTGGCGGCTAAGTGCCGCCTTTTTTATTGTGACAAAACGTAAAAATACCGTCAGAAAAAAATAAAAAAATATTCCTTTTATTTTATAAATCAAGTGCTAAAATAATAAAAAAATCTTTTAATTTGCATAATATTCGGTTATACTTCTAGCATAATATAAATTAAGGAGCGCACTATGGCGCAGAGAAAAAGTGGCGTTTTACTACACATTACATCTTTACCGGGAACTCCGGGCATTGGAACTTTAGGAAAGAAAGCTTATCAATTTGCAGACTGGTTAAAAAGTGCCGGGCAAAAGCTTTGGCAGGTTTTACCTCTCGGTCCTACAGGTTACGGGGACAGCCCTTACGCAAGCTTTAGTACTTTTGCAGGTAACCCTCTGCTTATTGATTTAGAAGATCTGGCAGACAGGGGCTGGGCTTCCAGGGAAGAAATTGTTCCTCCAGATTACATTAAAAGCGACGGCTATGTAGATTTCGGAAGCGTTGTCTGGTGGAAGATGCCTCTCTTATACAAGTGTGCTTCTTACTTCTTAAAGCATTGTTCTCAGGTTGACCGCGTTAAATACGAGGCATTTAAAAACGATAATTCCGTTTGGCTTAATAATTATGCTGATTTTACAAGCATTAAAAAGTTTTATGACGCAAAAGCTGTTTCTGAAGGCATCAGCGGAGTAAAAAGCATGTGGAACCAGTTCTGGCCGCGGGAACTTGCAGGCCATGACCCCAGTGCTGTTTCTGCATGGGATGGAAGCCACACTCAGGACATAGAAGAAATTAAAGTTGTTCAGTTCTTCTTTTATACTCAGTGGGCAGCCCTTAAAAATTATGTAAATTCGCTCGGCATACAGATTATTGGAGACATTCCAATTTTTGTAGCAGGGGATAGTGCAGACGTCTGGGCAAATCAAAAGCTTTTCCAGATGGACAAAAATACTTTATTGCAGACCTCCTGTGCAGGCGTTCCTCCAGACTACTTTAGCGAAACCGGTCAGCTTTGGGGAAACCCTCTTTATGACTGGGATGCTATGAAAGCTGATAATTATAGCTGGTGGGTAGACCGCATTAAAAACATGCTTAAGCTTGTAGACGTTGTGCGTATTGACCACTTTAGAGGTTTTGAAGCTTACTGGCAGATTCCTTACGGTTCTCCGAATGCCATAAATGGTAAGTGGGTAAAGGGTCCTGATAAGGCTTTGTTCCAGGAGATAAAAAAACGTCTTGGAGTTTTGCCGATTATCGCAGAAGATTTGGGCGTTATTACTCCGGAAGTCGAAAAACTTAGGGACACCTGCGGCTTCCCGGGAATGAAGATTTTACAGTTTGCCTTTAATGCAGAAGAGTGGTCAGAAGAAAGCACTGCAAATAAAGATTTACCTTCTAACTATACTACTCCAAACATTATTGTTTACACAGGCACTCACGATAACGACACAACAACAGGTTTCTTTAAAAGTGCAGACAAGAGCCTTATAAAGAACGTATGCAGGTATTTTAAGGTAAGTGAAGATTTAACTCCTGTTGAGCTTACAGATGTTTTAATAGGAGCTGCTTTTGAAAGCACTGCAAACACTTGTATTGTTCCTTTGCAAGATTTGTTTGGCTTAGGTAGTGAAGCCAGAATGAATACTCCTAGTACATTAGGCGGAACAAACTGGGCATGGCGCATGACAGAAGACATGTTTAATGAGGGCGTTGCAGAAAGGTTAAAAGAATTAAGTCTTCACAGTGCAAGAAACATTCAATAATTGTACCTCATAGTGCAGCTTCTTCATCAGGGGCTGCACTGCATTTTCTTTTATAATCGTTTTTATATTCCACAGAAAAATGTTTTTCACTATACTAGTGCCATGTTCCGTGAACTTTTAGATTTGTTCGTTACTTTTTTTAAAATTGGGGCCGTTACCTTTGGCGGCGGTTATGCAATGCTTCCTGTTTTGGAGAGGGAACTTGTAAATAAAAAAAACTGGGCTACAGGTGAAGAGCTTTTGGACTACTATGCTATTTCTCAGGTAACTCCAGGTGTTATTGCCGTAAATGTTGCAACTTTTGTAGGCTATAAAAGACGTAAAATTTGGGGTGGAATTTTTTCTACATTGGGGATTGTAACTCCTTCCGTCATTATCATTACCGTCATTGCTATTTTTATTTCTAATTTTGAGGATATTCCCCGGGTTCAGAGTGCTTTACGCGGAATAAATGTTTCTGTGGCCGCTCTTTTAACTTTGGCTGTTATAAACTTTGCAAAAAAGACGTTAAAAAATTGGTGGTCATTTTTATTTTACGCACTTTCTTTTGTTAGTGTTTATTTTTTTAAGGTGCCTTCGGTTGTTGTTGTGATGGTGGCTGCTTTGGGTGGGGTTTTAATTGCTTACTTTACAGGGGCCCTCAAAAGGACGGAGGCGGCATCTGGCAAAGCTTCCGTGGAGAATGGTAAAGCTCTCGATGGCGGCTGCGCTGCGTCCGCTGCAGACGGCAAGTCTAGCGTGGCGGAGGAGCAAAAATGACTGGGCTTTTAGGTTTACTAAAACTATTCTGTATTTTCTTTTACGTAGGGCTTTTTGCAATAGGAGGCGGGCTTGTTGCAGCCACCTTCATGAAGCAGATTCTCGTAGAGCGCTATGCACTTCTAACTCAAGAAAAATTTTATTCCATGCTTGCAATTTCTGAAAGTACTCCCGGTCCCATAGGAATAAACCTTGCAACATATTGCGGAACGGAACTGTATGGCCCTGTAGGTGGCGTAATTACAACCATTGGTGAAGTCCTGCCTTCTTTAATTATAATAATGCTTGTTTCTAAGTTTTTTACAGGCCTTCAAAAAAAGCCTTTAGTTCAGGCAGCCTTTGATGGAGTTCGTCCTGCTACAAGTGGCTTAGTATTGGTAGCTGCATTAGGAAGTATACTTGTTGCCTTATTAAATATTCAGCTTTTTAAGCAAACAGGAGTTCTTTTAGATTTGCTAAAAATTCGCTCTTTAATTTTTTATGCAATAGCTTTAGTTTTACTTTTGTGTTTTAAAAAGATTCACCCTGTTTTTGTCGTGCTACTAGGGGCTATATTCGGAGTGTGTTTTCTGTAAAATACGTGTTGTTTTATAAATGTAAAATCGCTATAATGCCACACTATGAAAGCAATAGAATTAGAAAAAGCATACAATCCTAAAGATTTTGAAGACAGAATTTATTCAGAATGGCTTAACGGTGCATGGTTTAAGCCTGCAAGCGATGAGGCTTCTCCGCTTCATAAAACTTATTTAGACAAAAAGACAAAAAATAAAAGCGTCGCAAAATATACAGTCGTAATTCCGCCTCCAAACGTAACCGGCGTCTTACACATGGGACACGGCTTAAACAATACGCTTCAGGATATAGTTGTGCGCTACCACCGCATGAAGGGCGACAACACGTTATGGCTTACGGGAACAGACCACGCGGGAATTGCAACTCAGAATGTTGTGGAACGCCAGCTTAAAAAAGAAGGTAAAACCCGTAATGATCTTGGCCGCGAAGCATTCCTTGAGCGCACGTGGAAAGTAAAGGAAGAACACCACAGCATTATTGTTAAACAGCAGAAAAAACTTGGAAACTCTACCGACTGGGACAGAGAGCGCTTTACTTATGACGAAGGTTTAAGTGCTGCAGTAAGGGACGTTTTTGTAACCCTTTACGAGCGCGGCCTTATGTACCGCGGAAAACGCCTTGTAAACTGGTGTCCCCGCTGTGGAACCGCCCTTGCAGATGACGAAGTTGACCACATAGACACACAGGGTGCAATGTACCACATTTACTACGAGTACGCAGACGGTTCTGGACGCATAGAAGTTGCCACAACCCGTCCGGAAACTTTCTTTGGTGACACAGCCGTTGCCGTAAACCCTAACGACGAACGCTACAAGGCACTTGTTGGCAAAAAACTAAAACTCCCGATTACCGGAAAAGAAATTCCTATCATTGCAGATGACTACGTAGATATGGCATTTGGAACCGGTATGGTAAAAATTACTCCAGCCCATGACCCTAACGACTGGGAAGTAGGCCTTCGCCATAATCTGGAAGTTGTAAACCTTTTAACTCCAGACGGAAGATTAAACGAAAACGTTCCGGAAAAATACCGCGGACTAAAGCCAGAAGCCGCAAGAGCACTCGTTATAGAAGATTTAACGGAAGCAGGACTTTTTAAAGGTGAAGAAAAAATGGTTCACTCTGTAGGCCACTGTTACCGCTGTAAAACTGTTGTGGAACCATATCTTTCTGACCAGTGGTTTGTAAAAATGAAGCCAATGGCAGACAAAGCAATAGAGGCCTGGAAACAAGGTGAAATTAAATTCTATCCTCAGAAGTGGGAAAACACTTATGAACAGTGGCTTGTAAATATCCGCGACTGGTGCGTTAGCCGCCAAATCTGGTGGGGACACAGAATTCCTGTCTGGTACTGCCAGAAGTGTGGCGAAGTTATCGTTAGCCGCACAGACCCGGAAAAATGTCCAAAATGCGGATGCGGTGCCTCTGACCTTAAGCAGGATCCTGACGTACTTGATACATGGTTCTCTTCATGGCTTTGGCCTTTCTCTACCTTTGGTTGGCCGGAAAATACACCAGACCTTGCACAGTTTTATCCAACGACAGCTCTTGTAACTGCCTATGACATAATTTTCTTCTGGGTTGCTCGTATGATTATGGCAGGCTTAGAGTTTACAGGTAAAGCACCTTTCCATGACATTTACATTCACGGTCTTGTACGCGACAAACAGGGACGCAAAATGAGTAAGTCTTTAGGAAATGGAATGGACCCTCTGGAAATCATAGACATGTACGGGGCAGACGCTCTTAAGTTTACGCTCGGCTTCATGTGTGCTCAGGGGCAGGACATTCTTATAGACAAAGACAGCTTTAAACTTGGTAGCCGTTTTTGTAATAAAGTATGGAATGCAAGCCGTTATCTTCTTGGTAATCTTGAAGGCCGCACACTTATTCCTGTTACAGATAATGACCTTACAGAGCTTGACAAGTGGATTTACAGCCGTCTTAACAACGCAGTAAAAATTGCCCGTGACGCGTTAGACACATACCGCTACAACGATGCGGCAAGTGCCCTTATGGAATTTTTCTGGAATGAATTCTGTGACTGGTATGTAGAAGCAACTAAATTGAGCTTTAAGAATGGAGATGAAAAAGAAAAAGACAGACAGGCATCTGTTTTAATGAACATCCTGGAAGAAAGCCTCCGTCTTTTGCATCCATACATTCCGTTTGTTTCAGAAGAAATTTACGGAAAGCTTCCTCTTTCAGAAATTGCTGCAAACAGAAAGAGTGCCGGTGCACAGAACATTGTTTCTACAAGCGACTACACAGGACTCCTTATTGACGCTCCTTACCCGGAATATTCTTCTTTCCGTGAAAATGCAGAAATTACTTCCCGCTTTGACACCTTAAAAGAGCTTATCAGTAAGACTCGTGCCTTAAGGGCAGAATGCGGAATTGACCCTGCAGAAAAAATAAACATTGCTGTTCGCATAGAAAAGGGAAGTGCAGCAGAAGTTGCCCGAGAAAAAGTAGAAATGATTCAGCTTTTAGCCGGTGTTTCTAAAGTTGACTTTGTAGAGTCAAAACCTCAAAGTTCAATCGGTACGCTCGGAAAAGATTTTGAGTCATTTATTTTAGTGGACGAAAACATAAACAAGGAACAGTTAAAATCTCGCTTTACAAAGGCAATAGAAAGCGAAAAAAACAGCATTGCCCGAAGCGAGAAAAAACTTTCCGGAAGTTTTGCAGAGCATGCACCTGCCGAGGTTGTTCAGGCAGAACGCGACCAGCTTGCAGAATGTAAGAGACGCATAGAAATTCTAAACTCTTACCTTGGTGAACTGTAGTTTTTTATTTTTATTTTGAACAAAGCCTAAAGCAGTTAGGGCAGTAATATGCGCTTTCTGTTTTGGGCTTTTATTTTTTTAGCCACCCCGCCTTTCGCACTTCGCTTTTCGCTCATTGCTTTGCAACTAAAGGTGCTCCAGTCGGGTGTAAGTTCTTTTAATGTTTGTTAGCTTGTGTAACACGCGTTTACTAAAAGTAACACGCGTTTACTAAAAGTAACACGCGTTTACTAAAAGTAACACGCGTTTAC
>CALFIX010000023.1 GCA_937877515.1 uncultured Treponema sp. | reverse complement strand
ATGCCTAAGATGAAGACAAAGAAGTCAGCTGCAAAACGCTATTCGCTGACTGGAACAGGAAAGGTCAAGTATAAGAAGATGAATCTTCGCCATATTTTGACAAAACGTTCACCAAAGCGCAAGATGGATTTGCGCCATGCTGGTATTCTCTCTGAAGATTCTGCAAAGAGAGTTCGCAAACAGATGTTGCCTTACGGCTAATGGTGATAAGGAGAATAGAAAATGCCTAGAGCGATAGATGGTACAAAACGCAAGAACCGCCGTGCAAAGATTTTAAAGCTTGCAAAAGGCTTTTACGGTGACCGCAAGTCTAACTACAAACCAGCAAAAGATGCTGTAACAAAGGCTCTTGACCACGCATATTCTGGACGTAAGCTTAAGAAGCGTGATTATCGCCAGCTCTGGATTGCTCGTATTAACGCTGCAGTTAGAGAAGAAGGTCTTACATACAGTCGTTTTATTAACGGACTCGAAAAGGCAGGTGTTACTCTTAACCGCAAGGCTTTGAGCAACATGGCTATTGAAGACCCGGTAGCATTTAAGGCTGTTGTTGAAGTAGCAAAAAAAGCTTTAAACGCTTAAGTTAAAGTTCAAGGAGATTGCCTGAATGATTTCGCTTGATCAAGTTTTGCTCTTGCAGAAAAAAGTAGAAACTGCTGTTCAAAAAATCAGTTTACTAAACGAACAAAATGAACAGCTTAAATCAGAAAACGATGCTTTACGTAGCAAATGCCTAGAGCTCACAAAAGCGCTTTCTGAAAAATCGGAGTTGGTTTCTCTCTTAGAAGCAGATCAAAGTAAGATTGAGCAGGGCATTCTCCTTGCCCTCGACCGCCTTGACACTGTAGAAAATGCTGTTCTGAACACACAGACTGCAGAAAAAGTTAATACAACAGAGCAGGCACCACAAGAAACCATTTCAAATAAGGAAGACAACTCTTTTACAGAAGAATTTATTAAAAACGAGCCTCCCTCTGACTCAGCATTAAACACAAACGAAGTTTCATACACGGGGTCAGATAAAACAATAGAAAATCATTTAGAAGAAAGCAATGTAGAAAGCGAGCCTGTAAGCAGTGCAGAGCAGGAAGCTCTTTTTACACAGAAAGAAAAATCTGAAACTACTAGCGACGAGCAAAATGCATTTTCGCCAGAGCAATACGAAATTTTTTAGTTAATTATGGGAAAGCTTAACATAAACATTTTAGGTACATCTTTTGCCGTAAAGGCTCAGGAAGATGATGATTACTTAAACAAACTTCTTTCTTACTACAAAGATATTACAAAATCCATTCAGGAAAGTTCAGGTCTAAGAGACCAGCTTCAAGTAAGCATACTTTCCGGAATTACCTTAGTAGATGAGCTTCTAAAGGAAAAGCAGAAAAGCCTCGCCTACTCCAAGCAATTTGATTCAACAGAAAAAGACGAAGCAGAACGCATAACTCTTGATATGATAGAAAAAATTGACAAAGCCCTGGAGTAAAACAGTGGAAAAGCCACGCATTCTTTTAGATGCAGACTCTTTTCCTCATAGTGCAAGACATCTTGTTCAAAAAGCAGGCCGCCGTCTTAACATAAATGTTATCTATTTTGCAAACCGTAACATACCTTTTGAATATAACTCAGACCTCTTTGAAATGAGAATCTGTGAAAATGAAAAAGATGCCGCAGACGACATGATTGTTAATGAGTGCAAAGAAAACGATATAGTTTTAACAAGAGATATTTTACTTGCAAAAAGAATTGTAGAAAAAAACTATACAGTCATAAATGACAGGGGAACACTCTTTACTAAAGACAACATTCCACGCTACTTAGAACAGAGGGAAGAAAACCTTATGTTTTCTGAATTAAAAATTACTTCTGGCGGGAAAAAAGATGCTTACGGTAAAAAGGAATTACACGACTTTGCATGTTGTTTTGACAGGGTTATGACCGAACACCTTTCTAAACTTTAGCTTATAGCTTCGTTAATAACCTCCAGACGATCTTTTATCTGCATGAATGCTTCTACTAGCTCCGGATCAAACTGTTTACCTGCCTGACTTTGAATTTCATTTAAAGTGTCTTCCAGAGTCCAGGGAGCCTTATACACACGACGATGACGCAAAGCATCGTAAACATCTGCAAGAGAAACTATACGTGCCGCCAAAGGAATTTCTTCGCCCTTTAAGGCCTGCTCCATGTGCATTGGCATTTGAGTTTCTGGTTCATAGTTCATAAAATCAAAATTACCAGGGTAACCTGTGTCACCTCCGTCATAACGGTCATGATGATGTAAGCAAACGTCTCGAGCCATAATATCCCACTCGTCTTCTGATGGAGTAAATATTTGAGCCCCAATACAAGTGTGACCTTTCATAATAGCTCTTTCGATTTCGTCTAACTTGCCTTCTTTTTTCAAAATTTTATCAGGTACCCCTACTTTTCCTACATCATGACATTTAGCAGCAAGTTTTAGGCGATCTCGAAAACGCTCTCGTTCTTGATCAGGAATTCCTTTATTTGACGCATATCGGTCATAAATTTCTACAGAAAAACTTGCAACACGTTCTACGTGCGCACCTGTTTCTCTAGGGTCTCTCAATCCTGCAGTTTTTACAATGCGTTCTATCCACTGCTTTGTACGGAATGCATTTTCATAAATTTGACCAATTTTTGAAGCAAACTGTTGAATGTAAAACTCTGTACTCTGATCAAAAGGTATTACCTGCCCAAGTGCATTTTGGGCATTTATCATCTGCAAAACACCTAACATTCTGCCGTCTGACATTCTTAGCGGAATGGTAAGCATTGATTTTGTATGATAACCTGTTTTCTCGTCAGATTGAGAGCCAAAGCTATAAGGACGGGTATCTTGATTTTGTTCGTCTACATATTCAGAAAGATTATAACAGTCTGGAATATTTATGGCCTTTTTAGATAAAAAACAATAGCCTGCTATAGTTTCTGTTGTAGGCCTAAAAGAAAATGATGTATACGGAAGCTTTTCACCACGAGCAAGACGTTTCTGCAAGGTATCGTTTTGACTATAGCGAATTTTTAGGAGATTATCTTGCGAGATGTATTCATAAATTGAACCTGCATCAGCATTTACAATTTCTCTAGCACGCGAAAGAATATTTTCTAAAAGAATGTCAACGTCTTTTATGCCGTTAAGGCTTTCAAGGTTTTGGGATATTTGCTGAAGCTTTTGTTCATGAAGCTGACTTTCATTCATCACTTTTTACCTACAGATATTCTAATTCAGAAAAATCCATTTATCAAGATAAGAGCTGTATTTTATTTAGTTAATTTTAAGATACACGCTTTCTAACAAGACAAAAGTATAGAGGTCCTGTATTTTTTTCAGAATCCGGTAAGAGATGAACTCCATTCTCTAAAGGCTCAGAAAGGGTATAAAGAGATTCTAAA
Source organism: uncultured Treponema sp. (assembly GCA_937877515.1). Taxonomy (GTDB): domain Bacteria; phylum Spirochaetota; class Spirochaetia; order Treponematales; family Treponemataceae; genus Treponema_D. Next base: position 2,282 of record CALFIX010000023.1, on the reverse strand, counting down.
GATTCAATGTCAGAATTCTGTAAAGATATAAAAGAAGATGCTTTTTTTAAATTCTGCATAAAGGAATCTTTCATTTTCTCAAGGCCGAAAACCTCTGCATCTGCAAACTTTTTTTGAAGTCGCTTTATCTGTTCCTCGTTTTCCGTAGGATTTAAGGCACAAGTTGCATATAAAAGATAACCACCTTCCCTTAAAAGACGCCAGGCAGAAGACAATAAAGCCCACTGTTCCATAGAAACAGATTTTACGCGGCTGGGGCTCCACTCTGAAAGATACTTGGAATCTGTTAAAACATGACGCTCGCTTGAACAAGGTGCGTCTAAAAGAATTGAGTCAAATTTCTTAGTTTCTTTTTTACACCACAAAGCTCCATCGGAACAAGATGTAAAAACTCTGGATGAAATTTGCTCTGGTAAAGAATTTTGCACAACAGAATCTAAGCGTTTTTTTCTTTGCTGAGATCTTTCGTTTGAATAAAGATTTGCCATGTCACTCATGCATAAAGCCAGCACTAAAGTTTTTCCGCCGGGAGCTGCGCATAAATCTAAATTTTCTTCTCCCGACGGAAGCGTTAATGCCGCACAGACAGACGCCGGATCCATGTAATAAGTCTCTTTATCTTGTACTTTAACAGCGGCATAGGTATTTTCTTTTAGAAGAGAAGCTTTTAAGCCCTGCCAACGCTCGCCAAACAGGGAACAATAATAAGAGTCAAAACCGTCTTTTCCGAAGAGCTTTTGTTTTTGTACTGACATTTTATTCATTTTTCATTCCATAGTACAAATTATAAAGACTTACCCCCTCTTTGTAATAACGGTTAAAATCATTTAACCTCTCGCTTTCAGAAGGAGATTCCATGTTCATAACAGTATAAGTGCCGTCTTCTTTTTTTATAAGCTCTAAAAGCCCTTTTGAAATTTTAAAACGAACGACTTTCTTTTGAGCGTCCAAAAGCCTAGAAGCAAAAGATGGATTTTTCTGTGATTCTTCTAAAAGAATTTTTACAAGATATGCGCAGCGTTTTTCACTTAACATTATAACATCGCACCCGGCTTCTATTGCCCTTACAGCAGCATTTTCTTTTGAAAAGCCGTTATCTAAAAAAGCTTTCATGAATATGTCATCACTTATAACGAGTCCCTTAAACAGCAACGTTTCTTTTAAAATTTTTTGAATCCAAAAAGAACTTAGACAGGCCGGAACATTATTTTCAAAACTTGAAGTTTTTGCATGAGACATTAAAACGCATGAAGGATTTTCTAAAAAAATAAAAGGAAGAGGAGAAACACATTTTTTTATAATTTGAGCTTCAGTCATGTCTAAAAAAGGAAGTCCTGTATGAGGGTCTACATTTGTATTTCCAGGAAAATGTTTTATTACAGAGGCAACAGAACTCTCTTCAAAAGCACGTACAAACACAGAACTGTAAATTATAGACTTTGAAGGAGAACCAAAGCTTCTTAACCCAAGAAACTCTTTATTACTTTCATCTAAAGATTCAACTACAGGGGCAAGATTCATTGAAAATCCCAAAGCTTTCATTTGCATAGCTTGACTTTTATAAAGATTATAACTTTCTTCTGGAGTAAGAGTCTTTGCAATTTTTGCTTCTGAAGGAAGATAACTTGTTATGTGCTTAAGTCTATTTACTTCACCGCCTTCCTGATCTACAGCAATATAAGGCACGCTTAGATTACGGCTTAAGCAATAGTCTGTAATAGATTTTGAAAACTCAATTGCCTCTTTGGCAGAAGGAGCAATATTGTATGAAAAAAATAAAAAACCTCCGCTAACCAAAGGTTTATCTTTATCTTTTCTTTTTCCTGTAACGTCAAATACCGTTTCCACGGGAGAATAGCTTTTGCTGCCCTCTATATTTACAAGGCAAAGCTGAGCAATAGCATTTTCTTTACCCAAAGATAAAAGATAATTTTCTAAAGCAATGTCAATTTTCTTACTTTCTTTGTCATTTACAATTCTAAGAGCAGTTTTCCATGGCAGATATGCAGCGTACGCATTAAAATTTACACTAAGTAAAAGCAATACAAGAAAAAAAGCAAATGGATAGTTTACATTTTTTTTCATAGAAAAGAGTATACTCTAAGAATAACCATTTTACAATACAAAGAAATATGCTATACTCTCCTGCATGAAAAATATTGCCATAGTAACAGGTGCTTCAAGTGGAATGGGAGTTCATTTTGCATTAGAACTTTCAAAAGAAAATTTAGATGAACTTTGGCTTTTTGCCCGTAGAAAAGAAAAACTTTTAGAAACAAAGT
>CALFIX010000022.1 GCA_937877515.1 uncultured Treponema sp. | reverse complement strand
ACCACCGAGATCTACACTCTTTCCCTACACGACGCTCTTCCGATCTCTGAAGAGTATCTTTTACTTCTTCTACAACGAGTTCTACGAGGTCTGGATCGTCAACAAGGTCAACCTTGTTAAGGAATACGATAATCTTTGGTACACCTACCTGACGAGCAAGCAAAAGGTGTTCTTTTGTCTGTGGCATAACTGAGTCTGGAGCAGATACTACAAGAATAGCACCGTCCATCTGAGCAGCACCAGTAATCATGTTCTTAACATAGTCTGCGTGTCCTGGGCAGTCAATGTGAGCATAGTGGCGCTTGTCTGACTGATACTCAAGGTGACGGCTGTTAATAGTAATACCACGAGCCTTTTCCTCTGGAGCATTGTCAATTTCGTCATACTTCAAGAGCTTATCACCATACTTTTTTGCACAGTATGAAGTGATTGCTGCTGAAAGAGTAGTCTTACCATGGTCAACGTGACCGATGGTACCAACGTTCATGTGAGGTTTAGTTCTTTTGAACTCTTCCTTTGCCATGATGTTCTCCTTGGCCTGATAATTCTTTCTTCAGGCATATCTTTATTTAATGTGCTGCACTTTAAGCCAGAAAGCACCGCACCTGAAAGGTTTACGACACTTTCGCATACACACTTTAACCTTTGTAATATGATGATTTTTAAACGTGAAATACCTTACAAGATAAACAAACCTTATCTAGACCCGCACCATACTTTCGGAGCGGACCGGCAGGTACCACCATCATCATCAATCCGACAACTGGTTTGGCATCTCTGACCAGAACAGCACACATTGCATGCACTATGCCAGAACCTCAAGAAGCCCAAACGTTAAACTAAACTGCCAACGACAGCTTAAAGTCTTCAAGGGTGTTCAACCTGAAAATAGCGAGGGAAAACCTTTTTAAAGGCTGCTATTAACTTTACGGTTTAAACCAGACATCTTCCCAAATGTCCGTCCGACATCTCAAAGAACCCTTTACACCCAATCAGGGCATAGACAGTGCGGAAGTTATACACTTTTTATAAATTTGTTTCAAGTAGAATTTTTATATTATTTGCAAAATTTTCATAAATTTTCATAAAAAAAAGCCTGCTACAGAAGAGGCATTGGCTTCTAACCGTAACAGGCTTTTTATCTTTATAAGAAAGATTCTACCATCTGTAATGTGCGAAAGCCTTGTTTGCTTCTGCCATCTTGTGTGTATCTTCCTTCTTCTTGTATGCAGAACCAGTGTTGTTATAAGCATCCATAAGCTCTGCAGCAAGAGTTTCTGCCATTCCGTGACCACTTCTGTTACGAGCAGCTGCAATCATCCATCTCATAGCCAAAGCTTCACGACGGCTTTCTCTAATTTCTACCGGAACCTGGTAAGTTGCACCACCAACGCGGCGACTCTTTACTTCTACCATTGGCTTAACATTATCAAGAGCTTTTAAGAATACTTCTAAAGGCTCCTTATCTGTCTTTGCCTTAAGCTTGTCAAAAGCATCATAAACGATGCGTGTACAAGTCTGTTTTTTTCCATCAAGCATCATGCGTGTTACAAACTTTGTAACAACTGTGCTGTTGTATTTTTCATCCGGCATAATCGGACGGTTAACTGATTTCTTGTGTCTTCCCATAATTCTTAACCTCCTCTATTATGCCTTTGGCTTTTTAGCGCCATACTTAGAACGAGCGCGTTTGCGTCCGTCTACACCAAGAGTATCTTTTGTACCGCGAATAATGTGGTAACGAACACCAGGTAAATCCTTTACACGTCCACCACGTACTAAAACTACAGAGTGTTCCTGCAAGTTATGTCCGATACCAGGGATATAAGCAGTAACTTCAATTCCATTACTTAAGCGAACACGAGCAATCTTACGAAGAGCTGAGTTTGGCTTTTTAGGTGTCATTGTCATAACGCGTGTACAAACACCACGTTTCTGTGGACAGGACTGAAGTGCGGGGGCCTTAGTTCTGTTCGCGCTAGTCTGACGACCCTTACGAATCAACTGATTTATTGTAGGCATTGGCCTTTTCTCCTATTTTTACGCCGAGCAGCACTCTCGGACAGTATAAAACAAATAAGTGCAAGTACTATACCGAATTTGCGTTTAATTCGTCAATTGAATTTTATGCAAATTCGGTAAAAAGACTGCATTTTTTTAGTCTTCATCTCCAAGAGCATCAACAGATGAAAGCATTGTCATGTCGTCTTGAGAAGCTGCTTCCATAGCTTTCTCTATACGACGCTGCTCAAGGATTTCGTTCATCTTAACATCCAAGTCCTGTGTTGTACTGTCAGAAAGCTTCATATTCTGATAGTTTCTGATACCTGTACCGGCAGGAATCATATGACCGATGATAACGTTTTCTTTAAGACCACGAAGATTGTCAACTCTACCAGCAATAGCTGCATTTGTAAGAACGCGAGTTGTTTCCTGGAAGGAAGATGCAGAAATAAATGAGTCAGTAGCCAAAGCTGCCTTTGTAATACCCTGGAACATTGGGCGAGCAATAGCTGGCTGTCCACCGGCTGCAATAACACGTGCATTCTCTGCATGGAACTCGTATTTATCTACCTGCTGACCAAAGATGAACTTTGTATCTCCAACCTTAAAGATTTCTACTTTCTTAAGCATCTGGCGGATGATAATACCAATATGCTTGTCGTTAATTGCTACACCCTGCTGACGATAAACAGCCTGAATGTCTTTCATCAAGAAGTTCTGAAGACTGTCTTCACCGAGTATTGCAAGAACGTCATGTGGGTCAATTCCACCGTCAGAAAGTTTTTCTCCGGCTTCAACCTGGTCACCGTCACGAACCAAAAGACGCTTTGTCATAGGAACTAAGTGGTTATATTCCTTTCCATATTCATCTTCTACTATAACAGTGCGCTTACCCTTTACAATCTTACCGAACTTAACGGTACCGGCAATCTGAGCTATTACAGCAGGATTCTTTGGCTTACGGGCTTCAAAGAGCTCTGAAACACGAGGAAGACCCAATGTAATATCGTTTGCCTTAGAAGCTTCTTTTGCAATCTTTGCAAGGGTAAAGCCTGCTTCTACCTTCATTTTATCTTCAAGTTCTTTTGTAAGGATTGCACCGGCCGGCAAGTGATAGCTACCAAGTTCGTTTCCGTCTTCATCAGTAATAAGGATACGTGGCTGCTTAACATCAAGATGAAGATCTGAAATGCGGCGTTCAATATTTCCTGTAGTTGCATCTGTATGTTCGTCAAGAGTAGCACCAGAAATAATGTCCTCAAAGTGAACATAACCAGAAACTTCTGCAATTATTGGTTCAGCATAGAGGTCTACTTCTCCAAATGCTTCGCCTGCTTCTGCAACAACAGAACCGTCTACAAACTTAGAATAGATTATAGAACCGTTTGCTATATCAAGCTTCTGATCATTGCTTGTAAGATAAAGTACATTATCACGAATGATTATGCGTCCATTATCACTGGCAGTAATTTCTTTACCACCCTGCTTGAGAATTACATTATCCTTACGAACGCGTGCACCGTCCTGAACAAGAACTTCATCAGAAGAACCGATTGAGTACTTGCTGAAGAGCTTTGTTACAATCATAGAACCACGACGTGTAAAAAGCCAGTCGCCATTCTTCATTACAACGTGAGTACCTGCAACGTTTTCAATGTATACAGCGTACTTCATAGTAATGTGGTTATCTTCACTCTTACTTTCTGCAGCACCACCAGTGTGGAACGTACGAAGAGTAAGCTGTGTACCAGGCTGACCGATTGACTGAGCTGCAATTGTACCAACCGCTTCACCAATTTCTACAATCTTGTTGCGGGCAAGGTCTTTACCGTAACACTTTACACAAATACCATGCTTGCTTTCACAAGTTAATACTGTGCGGAGTTTTACTTTTTCAACACCGGCCTTATCAATTTTTTCTGCAAGAGCTTCATCAATGTAAGAGTTTACGTCTGCTAAAAGTTCTCCAGAAACTGGGTCTATAACACGTTCGATTGTATAGTGACCTGCAATTCGGCTTGCAAGAGTTTCTACAATTGTTTCACCATCTTTAATAGCTGTGTAATCAATACCGTTGATTGTTCCGCAGTCATCTTCGTTTACTACAACATCCTGAGCAACATCAACAAGACGACGGGTCATGTAACCAGCGTCTGCAGTTTTAAGAGCAGTATCAGAAAGACCCTTACGGGCACCGTTAGAAGAAATAAAGTATTCAATAACGGAAAGTCCTTCCTTGAAGTTTGCCTTGATTGGAAGTTCAATAATGTCTCCGTTAGGCTTCTGCATAAGACCACGCATTGCAGCCAGCTGAGAAATCTGCTTCTTAGAACCACGAGCACCAGAGGTTGCCATCATATAGATGGTATTAAAGCCATCCTTGTGCTTTGCCATGTTGTCGTACATAATTTCTGTAAGTTTGTCGTTTGTACGTTCCCAAACTTCAACAGATTTATTGTAACGTTCAGTTGCAGTGATAGAACCCTTTGACCACTGAGAAATAATCTTTTCTACTTCTGCATTAGCCTGGTCTACCATTTCTTTCTTTATTTCCGGAACCAAGATGTCGTCCATAGAAAGTGTTGCACCGTAGAATGTAGCATTCTTATAACCACAAGCCTTAATTGCATCCAGCATCTGAACTGTAAGCCATGCACGGTCTGTAGAATAAATAGCTGCAACAAGTTTTCTTAAATGAGCATCTTCCATTGGTGTTGTGCGGTTATAAAGCTTATCAATATCTTTTCTAAGCATTGAATCTTCTATAACACGGTCTACAACACTAAGTGCGTATTCATTTGGAGCCAAGCGTTCCTTAGAATTTTCATCAGCTCCGTTTGGATAGCGTTCTTCAATAAGAGCCTTAAGGGCCAGGTCTGAAGTCTGCTTGTTATGATAAACGCTTTCAATCATATTCTTAAGCTGCTTATCGCCAAGCTGAGCATTCTGGTAGTCTACATCATCCGGCATAGACTCGTTAAATGCAAGACGGCCAGCAGAAGTAAGAAGATACTTGCTGTTTGGATCTTTATCGCCTGCAACACACTTTCCAAGAATATTCTTGTGAATCTTAATTTCTGCCTGCCATTCGATTGCACCACTTGAAGCTGCAAGACGAACTTCATCAGCAGAACTAAAGAATTTACCTGTTCCCTTAGCATTAGGTTTAATGCTTGTCATATAGTAAATACCTAAAACCATGTCCTGAGAAGGAGCTACGATTGTTTTACCATTTGCCGGGTCAAGCAGGTTACGAGCAGAAAGCATAAGTGTCCAGCATTCCATCTGAGCTGCCTGAGTCAGCGGAACATGAATAGCCATCTGGTCACCGTCGAAGTCAGCGTTAAATGCTTTACATGCTAAAGGATGAAGCTTTAATGCCTTTCCTGGAACCAAAACCGGTTCAAATGCCTGAATACCAAGGCGGTGAAGGGTTGGAGCACGGTTAAGCATAACAGGGTGTTCACGAACAACTTCGTCAAGAATTGCATATACTTCTGGAGCTTCACTTTCTACTAAAAGCTTTGCCTTTTTAATATTGAATACAACTCCCTTGTCTACAAGTTTCTTCATTATGAAAGGCTTAAAGAGTTCAAGAGCCATTTTTTCTGGAAGACCGCACTGCCAGAGCTTAAGCTCTGGGCCTACAACGATAACAGAACGACCAGAATAGTCTACACGCTTACCTAAGAGGTTCTGGCGGAAACGTCCCTGCTTACCTTTAAGCATATCGCTGATAGACTTAAGAGGACGGCTGGAAGCACCCTTAACTACGCGGTTTTTGCGTTTTGTATTGTCAAAGAGAGCGTCCACTGCTTCCTGAAGCATGCGCTTTTCGTTTCTGATAATAATATCCGGAGCAGAAAGCTGTTGAAGTCTCTTTAAGCGGTTGTTGCGGTTTATTACGCGACGGTAAAGGTCGTTAAGATCTGATGTAGCAAAACGACCACCGTCAAGCTGAACCATAGGGCGAAGATCAGGAGGAATTACCGGAATTACATCCAAAATCATCCAGCTTGCCTTGTTTCCTGAAGAGCGGAAGTTTTCTACAATTTCAATTCTCTTAAGAAGATGCTTATCTGTCTTAGCACCCTTCTCTATCATCTTTTCACGAAGTTCTGCACAAAGAGCATCCAAATCAAGATTTTCAAGAAGAGTCTTTATAGCTTCTGCACCCATTCCTGCTGTAAAGGTTTCGCCATAGCGTTCACGAGCCTGAATGTATTCATCTTCTGTAAGAAGCTGCTTTGCTTTTAAGTCTGTATCGCCCGGATCAATTACAATGTATTTTTCATAATAAAGAACTGAACGTAAAGCTGCTACCTGAAGATCCAGCAAAAGACCCATGCGGCTTGGAACAGAGTGATAGTACCAGATGTGGCTTACTGGAGCTGCAAGCTCTATGTGTCCTGTGCGCTCACGGCGAACCTTAAAGTGTGTTACTTCTACACCACAACGGTCACAAATAACACCCTTGTAACGAATGCTCTTAAACTTACCGCAGAAACATTCCCATTCCTTTGTTGTACCAAAAATGCGTTCGCAGAAAAGTCCGTCACGCTCTGGACGTAAAGTACGATAGTTAATTGTCTCTGGCTTTTTTACTTCACCATAAGACCATGCTCTAATAGCTTCTGGAGAAGCGAGTTTTATCTGTAAACTTGCGAAATCCTGAATATCACGCATTTTCTTCCTCCTTGTCGAAACCAGAACCAGCTTTGTCTATAAGCTCCTGGTCACGTTCGGTAAGGGCAATCTGCTCGCCTTTGTCATTGTAAATACTAAAGTCGAGGGCTAAACCACGAAGTTCCTGAACAAGAACGTTAAAGCTTTCTGGTACTCCTATAGGAGCGGTTGGGTCACCCTTTACGATTGACTCATAAACTTTAGAACGTCCGTTCATATCGTCAGATTTAATTGTCATCATTTCCTGCAATGTGTTTGCAGCACCATAAGCTTCAAGAGCCCAAACTTCCATTTCTCCCAGACGCTGACCACCAAACTGAGCTTTACCACCAAGTGGCTGCTGAGTAACAAGTGAGTAAGGACCTGTTGAACGAGCATGCATCTTGTCGTCAACCAGGTGGTGCAGCTTCATAAAGTAAATTACACCAACAAAAATTGGGTTAATGAATGGTTCACCTGTAAAGCCGTCACGCACAACCTGCTTACAGTCAGGAGAAAGTCCTGCCTCAACAAGCTTTTCTGCAATCTGCTCCTGGCTAGGTGTCTGGAATGCCGGTGAGTTATAGAATTCATTTAATACCTGGCCTGCACGACCAAGTTCTGATTCCATAATCTGACCAATATTCATACGAGAAGGAACACCAAGTGGGTTAAGACAAACATCAAGAGGAGTACCGTCTTCAAGGTAAGGCATATCTTCTATTGGAAGAATACGTGCTACAACACCCTTGTTTCCGTGACGACCTGCCATCTTGTCACCAACACAAAGCTTACGCTTATCTGCAATAACAACTTTTACAACTTCGTCTACGCCAGGGTTAAGCTCGTCGCCTTCGCTTCTCTTAAGACGCTGAATGTCAATTACAACACCCTGAACTCCGTGAGGAAGGCGAAGAGATGTATCGCGTACTTCTTTTGCTTTTTCACCGAAGATAGAGTTCAAAAGCTTAAACTCTGGAGTTGTTTCTGTTTCGCTCTTTGGCGTAACTTTACCTACAAGAATGTCTCCTGAGCGTACCTTTGCACCAACGCGTACAATACCTTCTGCGTCAAGATTATCAAGTGTTTTTTCTGATGTATTTGGAACATCACGTGTAATTTTTTCAGGGCCAAGCTTTGTTTCACGGATTTCTGTTTGGAATTCGTGGATATGCATAGAAGTATACATATCTTCCTTTACTACACGCTGGCTGATTAAAACAGCGTCTTCGTAGTTATAACCATTCCATGGAACGAAACCTACTAAGATATTACGTCCTAAAGCAAGTTCACCATTAAATGTTGCAGGTCCGTCAGCAATTACAGCACCCTTCTTAACTTTTTCACCTACTGCAACAGTTGGTCTCTGGTGGTTACATGTATCGCTATTGTTCTTCTGATACTTTAACAATGGATACTCGTCTAATTCACCACGCTTTCCGCCTTCCGGCTTAATCTTAATAAGATCACTTTCTACCCAAACAACTTCACCGTCACGACGTGCCTTTACAAGAACACCTGAGTCGTAAGCTGTTTTTGCTTCCATACCGGTACCAACATGAGGTGGTTCTGGGAATACAAGAGGAACTGCCTGTCTCTGCATGTTACAACCCATGAGAGCACGGTTAGCGTCATCGTGTTCAAGAAACGGAACCAAAGAGGCAGAAACTGAAATTACCTGACGTGGAGAAACGTCCATGTACTGAATGTCTTTTGGAGAGCGGCTGGAATAGTCACCTCTGTGACGACAGGAAACATAGTCTGTTGGGAAAGAACCATCAGACTTCATACCTTCTGTAACCTGACCAACATAGAAGTTATCTTCATCAATAGCTGTAAGGTAATCTACATCATTGCTTGCTTTTCCATCTACAACTTTACGATATGGTTCTTCCAAAAATCCGTATTCGTTTATACGTGTAAAAATTGAAAGAGAAACAATAAGACCAATGTTTGGACCTTCAGGAGTCTCAATAGGGCACATACGTCCGTAGTGAGTATAGTGAACGTCACGAACTTCAAAACCTGCTCTGTCGCGGCTTAAACCACCTGGGCCTAAAGCTGTTAAACGACGTTTATGTGTAAGTTCTGCAAGCGGGTTACACTGATCCATAAACTGAGAAAGCTGGCTTGAACCAAAGAATTCTTTTACAGCAGAAACTATAGGCTTAATGCTGATTAAATCCTGAGGCTTTAAAGTTTCTGTTTCTTTTAAATTCATTCTGTCTTTTGCAATGCGTTCCATACGTGCAAAAGCTGGCTTAAAAGCTTGTGTAGTAAGAAGTTCTCCAACAGAACGAACACGACGGTTACCAAGGTGGTCAATATCGTCAAGAGGTTCGTCTCCGATGTAAACTTCAATAAGATGCTTCATTGTGTTGATGATGTCGTCTTTTATAAGAGTTACATCTTCTACACTGTCATTGTAGCCAAATTTCTTATTTAACTTATAACGACCGACACGACCTAAGTCATAGCGTCTCTGGCTGAAGAACATGCTTGTTAAATCTTTTTCTGCAGCTTCTACTGTAGCGAATGTTTCGCCAGGCATTAAAACTGCATAAACCTTAGCAAGACAGTCTTCCTTTGAAGGTTCGTCAGAAACCTCTCCGTTTTCTTTTGCAAAAATGATTTCTTCTCTTTCAAAACAGTTAACAATCATTTCGCTGTCAAGAGAAGGATTTTTTTCTTCCTTGTTGTCTGCATGCTTTTTTGCATTAAAAACTATTAAATTAATCTCTTTGATGCCGTTTGTTACAAGATCATCTAAGTCATGCGGATGAAGCTTATCACCTGCACGGAAAAGTTTCTTTTCTTCACCAGACTCATCATCTTTTACCATAACAGCCTGTGAAAGTACGCGGCCAATAAGTTCTTCACGTTTAGAAGAATCTGTCGGAACCTTTACAGTTTCTGTTTTGTAAAAGCAGCTGATAATTTCTTCACGAGTTGAATATCCTAATGCACGTAAGAAGATTGTACCTAAAACCTTCTTCTTGCGGTCAATTTTTGCGTATATAAGGTCTTTTTTCTGATCAATTTCAAATTCAAGCCATGAACCACGATAAGGAATAATGCGGCTTGAATAAACACCCTTTTCTTTCTGGAAAATAACACCAGGAGAACGGTGTACCTGACTTACAACAACGCGTTCGGCACCGTTAATAATAAATGTACCACGGTCTGTCATAAGCGGAATGTCGCCCATGTAAATATCTTTCTGAAGAATAGCACCACTTTCTAAAAAGTTAAGGTCAATGCGGGCTTTTAAAGGTACTGAATAAGTAAGTCCCTTTTTCTTACAATCAAGCTCACTAAACTTAATATTTTCCCAGTCAAGCTCATAATACTCATATTCAAGTGTCATGTCCTCGTTAGGGCTAGTGATTGGGAATGTAGAAGTAAATACTTCCTGGAGTCCCTGATTAAGTAAAGGCTCTTTTTTTTCCAAGCGATCTTTTTGAATAAATTCTTCGTAGGATGAAAGCTGGATGTCGATAAGGTTAGGCAATTCCATAAAATCGGTGATATCTTTTCCGATATACTGCCTCTTAATCGTTTTGCTTTTAGCGAACATCTTTTCCTCTTAGGAATAATCTTTTACCAACAGAACCGCTACAAGTAACAAGAAAATACTTAACAAGCACTCGTCCGTACTCAGCACGAGAACTGCAGGCTATTCGTCTTTAGACGGCTAAAGCTTCGGTTAGCATTCTGCGTCCAGAACACTTTCCAAAGCTTAAAAAATAAAAAATATTTAACGCATTATATGCTGGAACCTTGTCTTGCAAAGTTCCAGTTAGTAAAAACCAAGCCTTAAAGACTTATTTCTTACTTGCTTTTCCACCAGCAGCAGCGATGTCAGCAATAATCTTGTCTGCATCTGCCTTAGAAACACCCTCTTTGAGAGTCTTTGGAGCACCTTCAACGAGTGCTTTTGCTTCACCAAGTCCGAGACCTGTGATAACACGAACAGCCTTAATAACAGCAATCTTCTTGTCTGCTCCTTCGAGACCGTCAAGAGTTACTGTAAATTCTGTCTGTTCTTCAGCAGCAGCAGCAGCTGGACCAGCAGCAACAGCTACAGGAGCTGCAGCAGATACGCCAAATTTTTCTTCCATTGCCTTAACAAGGTCAGCAGCCTGCTGAACTGTAAGATTTGCGATTGCGTCGAGGATTTCTTCATTAGAAAGTGCCATAATTGTCTTCTCCTCCATCATTTTGATGGGTGTAATTTTGGTTTAGAAGATTTTATACAAAAACCTTTACTCTAAATCCAAAGTCCCGTTTATAACGGGTTTATTTTCTACGGATAGTAATCAGCACAAAAGAAGCCTAACCGTAGTTGAATTTAATTTACTCAGCAGCAGGTGCTTCTGCAGGTGTTGCTTCTGCCTGTGGAGTTGCTTCTGTTGAAGCTGCTGCAGCAGGACCTTCCTTTTCAAGCTTTTCAACGTAAGCCTGTAATGTACCAGCAAGTTTTCTTGCAGGACCATTGATTGCAGACATAAGCATAGCAATAAGCTGCTTCTTGCCAGGAAGTTTTGAATAAGCTTCGATTTTTGCCTTGTCGTATACTTCGTTTTCTACGATAGCACCCTTAACTGCAAGAGTAGGTGCATCTTTTGCAAAATCAAAAAGAACTTTTGCAGGTTCGTTAGCTTCATCTTTTACAAGAGCAATAGCTGTAGGACCTGTAAGATAGTCAGCAACATTCTCTACCTTCATTTCATCGAATGCAACTTTAGCAAAGTTATTCTTAAAAACTTTAAGAGTTGCATCTTTTTCACGAAGATTGTCACGGAGCTTTGTAATCTGTTCTACAGTAAGTCCACGATAGTCAACGAAAATATAGCTTTTGTATTCACCAAGAATCTGTTTAGCTTCTTCGATTGCTTTTGTCTTTGCAGGCTGAACTTTCTTTGCTTTAATAGCCATTATGCTTCCTCCTTAAAGTCAATCCATACGCCAGGGCCCATGGTTGAACTGAGTGAAACAGAGCGGATAAAATCAGTTTTTGCATCAGCCGGCTTCTTGCGGTTAAGTTCTGCAAGGAAAGTTGTTACGTTTTCTGCAGTGTCAGCTTCGTTCATAGAAACCTTTCCTACAGGAATGTGTACAACACCAGTTTTGTCTGCACGGAATTCTGTACGTCCCTTCTTGAGTTCTCCAATTGCATTTGCAATGTCATTTGTAACTGTACCAGTTTTTGGGTTTGGCATAAGACCACGACGACCCAAAACCATACCAAGGCGACCTACGTCTTTCATCATGTCTGGAGTAGCGACAGCAATGTCAAAATCTGTCCAACCACCCTTTACCTTGTCAATGTACTCTACGTTACCAGCATAAGTTGCACCAGCGTCAAGAGCTTCCTTAATACGTTCTTCTTTACAGAATACGAGAACTCTTTTTTCTGCTGTAAACTGATGTGGGAAAACAAGTGTATCACGTACAGTCTGATTCTTCTCTAATTTAAGAGTTACAGAAAGTTCAACTGTTTCGTCAAACTTTGCATAGTGTAAATCTTTTACCAGCTTGCATGCCTCTTGAATGCCATAAAGCTTAGCGGGGTCATACTTGGTAAGTGATTCGCGGTATTTCTTTCCGTGTTTCATTAGTTGGCCTCCACTTCAATACCCATACTGCGGGCTGTTCCAGCAATAATCTTCTTTGCAGCCTCAACATCATTTGCGTTAAGGTCTGGAAGTTTCTGGGTTGCAATTTCTTCAAGAGCTTTCTGAGAAATCTTTCCAACTTTGTCGCGAAGTGGATTTCCAGCACCCTTCTGAACACCAGCTGCCTTCTTAATAAGAACTGCTGCAGGAGGAGTCTTGAGAATAAATGTGTAGGATTTGTCTTGATAGACAGTAATGACTACAGGGATAATAAGTCCCTTTTCCATGTTCTTAGTACGGTCATTGAATTCCTGCACAAACTTTGGAGCAGAAACACCATGAGGACCAAGAGCCGGACCAATTGGTGGAGCTGGAGTTGCAGCACCGGCTGGGCACTGCAGCTTAATAACAGCTGTTACCTTTTTTGTGGCCATAATGTATCTCCTTAAGATTGGTGTGAAACAGAGTGCGGTAAAACCGCCTGCCAACGGCATTCTGTTTCTAGCGAAGCACCTTTGTCCAACGGACCTGTACTTCTCCCAAATTAAGTTAAGCTAAAAATTTAGCCAATAACTTTCAAACAACAAAAGGTGACTTTTAAGCCACCTATAAAAACTATATTTTTTCTACCTGCATTACATCTACTTCTACTGGGGTAGCACGTCCAAAAATTTGAACATTAACACGAAGTTTACTTTTTTCTGCGTTAATCTCTTCAATTGCACCACTAAATGTAGCAAATGGACCATCTGTAATCTTAACAGTTTCGCCAATTTCGTAATTCTGTTTTACACGAACAACCTTTTCACCCTTTAGCTCTCCAGCAGCCTGTAAAAGATTTTTTGCTTCATCTGGAGTAATCGGACGGGGACGCTCCTGCGGATTTGTACCGACAAAACCATTTACACCCTGAATATGACGAACTGCGTTACATGTAGCCTTCCAGCCAATCTGAGGAAGATCCATTTCCAGCATAATGTAACCAGGTAAAATTTTATTATTTCGAGAATGTTTTTTTCCGTTGCGAATTTCCACAACTTCTTCCATAGGAACTTTTACATTTGTAAGTACGGCAGAATCAATATCGCCGGCATCCAAGAGCTGACGTATAGTACGCTCTACTTTTTGTTCATAACCTGTGAAAGTTTGAAGAATATACCAGCTCTTTGCCATAAACGCCCCTATAAGCTAAAATACAAGACGGAGACCCTGTGTAAACAACCAGTCTAAAAGACCAAGAATAATTGCTGCAACAAGGGTAGAAACAAATACAACTTTTACAGAAGAGAGAACTTCACTACGTGTTGGCCATGTAACCTTTTTCAGCTCTCCCACGCATTCCTTGCAAAATTGGAAAAACTTCTTCATTTTTATCCTCAATTAATTGATTTAGAAAATTAGACAGGCCAGGCAGGACTCGAACCCGCGACAACTGGTTTTGGAGACCAGGACTCTACCAACTGAGCTACTGACCTAAAAGTTTAAGCCTCTTTCAAAAACCGAAAAAGGCGTAACTACAGTTTAATTATTTTACTTTTGTTTCTTTGTGAAGAATTTCTTTGCGACAGAACGGGCAATACTTATTCTTCTCAAGCTTTCCAGTAATATTCTTGCGGTTCTTATATGTAGTATAGTTCTTGCGCTTACACTCTGTGCACTGAAGGGCAATAATTTCTACCGCTGTCTTTTTCTTGCTTGCCATTTTTTTTCTCCTAAAATAATAAAGAAGAGCTCCCGAGCGGAATCGGACCGCTGACCTCATCGTTACCAACGATGTGCTCTACCGACTGAGCTACAAGAGCAAAATGCCTCGGGCATACTGCTCCGAGCACACCTTTTAAATAGGTTTCGTAACTATAGCGAAATAGAAAAAGTATGTCAATAAAAAAGTATTTGAATTCTCAAAAATTCATAAAAATTTACACATTCACCTTTTTAACCTACGCGGGATTGGAAGAGCGCGCAGCGTTGGCGTTAGCCAATGAAGGCGAAAGCCGTAACTCTGGAAAGCCCGTAATCTATATAGTATAAAAATAAAATAACATGGAACAGAGACACGGCAGACGGGAATGCCCAACTGCACGCAGTAAACGACAGGAGCACCGTGAGCTTTTTCGTAACTTGAAGTAAGGCTTGAGCGTGGCAAGTGATGCGTGCACTCTTGGGCAAGGGCTCCCGTATGGCGTGGCGTAAGTGGAATGTTATTTTATTTTATTTAATGTATAAATTTTTTCTGTCTTTATGGAGTACCGTCCGACGCAACACCTTGAAAACAACCTATCTTTTTAGTATCTTAATCACAATCAAACGCACGGGGTATTTATGAATTCAATAGATTCTTCCATAGACAACATTCTTGAGTCTTATCAAAAATACGGTGGAATTAACTTAGACGAGTCAAGAAACTTTCCAAACAGGCAAAACGTTATTGCAGTTTTATCTGATCTTCAGTGTTTAATTTTTCCAGGCTTCAGAGTTGCAGAAGAAATTGATGCTCAGACCCTTAGATTTGTGACAGGCGAAAGAGTAAACAGAGTTATCTCCATGCTTACTCGGGAAATTCAAAAAGCACTTTTATACGTCGTGCAGGACCCGGCTGTAGAGCAGTCACATTGCTTTACTCTGGCAGAACAGGCTTCCAGAGCCCTTATTGATGAGCTTCCTGAGATAAGGCGTAAAATCGGTCGTGATGTTCAGGCCGCTTACGAAGGGGACCCTGCAGCTAAATCTACAGAAGAGGTTATTGTTTCTTACCCGGGCCTTGAAGCTATTGTTGTTTATAGGATTGCACACTTTTTAGCAAACAGTGGAGTTCCTGTAATTCCAAGGATAATGAGTGAATATGCCCACGGCAAAACCGGAATAGACATTAACCCGGGAGCCACCATTGGAGAAAGCTTCTTTATTGACCACGGAACAGGTGTTGTTATTGGAGAGTCCTGCACTATCGGCAACAATGTAAAGATTTATCAGGGTGTAACCCTTGGTGCCCTCAGCGTTAAAAAGGAGCTGATGAATAAAAAACGTCACCCCACCATAGAAGACAATGTTACAATATATGCAAATGCAACTATCCTTGGCGGAGAAACCGTTATTGGTAAGGGAAGCACAATTGGCGGAAACACATGGGTTACAAAATCCGTTCCAGCGGGAACTACCTATACACAGACCTGTACTCAGTAAATGAAGAACTTAAAAAAATTTGCATGGTTAGACTTTGTTGTAATTATAATTTTTCTTATTGCGATTTTTTTTAGTTTTTTTAGATTAAAAAATGGTTCAAATGCCTCTCTCTCGCTAATAATTAGTAGTAATTCAGGAGAATATGTATACCCTTTAAGTACAGACGCTGTTTATAAAATAAAAGGGCCGTTAGGAGAAACTACAGTTGAAGTTAAAGACAAGACCGTTCACTTTTCAGACTCTCCATGCCCTAATAAGACTTGTGTGGAAAGCGGAAATCTTTCTAAACCCGGTGAATGGGCAGCCTGTCTTCCTAACGAAGTATTCATACGTCTTGAAGGAAGTAAAAAGGATTCTCTTAATGCTTTAGATACGATTACAGAATGAAATTCTGAATAAAAAGGAAAGCTTATGGCAAAGAAAAAAGGTTCTATAGTTTACAAGTGTTCCAATTGCGGTTACTCACAACCTGCATGGCTTGGTAAATGCCCTCAATGCGGAGAGTGGAATACTTTAGAAGAATGCATTGTAGACCCAAACGCACACACACCTTCTTTACATGCTGACGGCAGTACAACAAAAGCAAAGCCTGTTCCTCTGGCAAAGATAGAAATAAAAAACGAAGGCCGCATTTCTACCGGAATAAGTGAATTTGACAGAGTTCTTGGTGGAGAAGAAGGCAGCAGTTTTGGAGCTACAAGAAGAAGTGCAATCCTTATAGGAGGAGAACCCGGCATAGGGAAATCTACACTTTTAATTCAGACTGTGGCAAAAATTCATAACGCGCTAAAAGATGCAGGAAACAAAAGCCGTATCTTATATGTTTCCGGAGAAGAAAGTGCAAGTCAAATAAAAGGAAGGGCTGCAAGGCTTAAGCTGAACGTTGATGAAATTGAAATTCTCTGCACCCTTCGCCTGGAAGATATTTTAGACGCATTAGACTCTCTTAATCCTGCAGTTGTGATAATAGACTCCATTCAGACAGTTTATTCTGTAGAAGCTGGAATTATTCCGGGTACTGTTAATCAGCTTAAGTACTGTGCGAACGAGCTTATCGGCTGGGTAAAAGAAAGGGACTCTGTTCTTTTTATGACCGCTCATGTTACAAAGGACGGAAGCATTGCAGGGCCTAAAAGTCTTGAGCACATGGTGGACACCGTCATCAGCTTTGAACGCAACAATGATGAAGTTCGTTTTTTAAGGGCATTAAAAAATCGTTTTGGAAGCGTAGATGAGCTTGGAATTTTTGAGATGGAAGCCAGCGGACTTAAAGCGGTTACAGACCCGAGCTCTTTATTTTTAACAAGACGAAACGGAAAAACTCCCGCCGGAAGTGCCTGCGTACCGGTATTTGAGGGAAGCAGGGTTTTTGTTGTAGAAATTCAGGCTCTTACTGTTCCAGCAAAGGCTCAGGTTAACAGAGTATATTCTGACAAAATTGACAGTGCCAGAGTTAGCAGAGTTGCCGCGGTTTTAGAAAAGAGGGGCGGTATAAAATTCAGCGACCAGGACATTTACATAAATGTTGCAGGCGGAATGCGTTTAACAGAAAGTGCGATAGATGCGGCTCTAGCAGCAGCCCTTTATTCTGCACGAAGCGACATTCCTTTAGAAGAACATACCGTAATTGTCGGAGAATTAAGCCTGGCAGGAGAAGTCAGGCCAGTTACAAAGCTTAAGCAGAGGCTTAAAACTGCAAAAGAGCTTGGCTTTACACAGGCAATCAGTCCTGATAACACAGAAAACATAAAGGATCTTGTAAAAGTATTATTTAAAAGATAAGCGTGTCCTAAAAAAAAGCCCCCCGCTTGAGGGGCTCAGGAAAACTGTATTTTTAAAACACAGCCTTTACGGATTCTATAATTTTTTCAAAGAATGTACTTATGGTTGCAACAAAGCTGGCTCCGGCAACAAAGGTTCCAATGCTTGAGCCGACAGAAGTCAGAACAAAAACTAAGAGAACTCTGAGTATTCGGTTTTTATAAAATCCTTTTAAACTTGCAGCGTCTTCTGAAAGCTTTTCCATGTCCTGAACTTTGGGCTTACAAATTAAGGCCTGCAGGATTCCAGAAACAATACCGATTCCTATAAACGGACAAAGAGAGGTAAAGGGAGCACCCAAAACAGAGACTAAGACTACCAGAGGATTTGCGCAGGCGATTATTGCACCAATACCTGCAAGCACTCCATTCCATATAAACCAGGCACCCAACATTTGGCGTCCTGCCTGGACTCCGCCGTAAACAAAGCCCATAACGATTAAGGCAACTATTAAAGCAGGAATAATCCATGAGGCAATTTTAGAACCAACACTTTTCTGAGGAACTTCGTTTATGTCGCTACAGCCTGCGTCCACCTGTCCGGAAGAAAGTTTTTCTAAATAGGAGACAACTCCGGGTAAATGCCCCGCACCTAAAACTGCAAGAACCCTGCTGTTTTCTCCATACTTCTGAGCGCACTGCCATATATGGCTTGCAAGGTAACGATCACGTTCATCAATCAGAACTTCTTTTACTTTTGGAAGATAGCTGGAAAGCTCAGACATCATGCTGTCCATTTCGCTTTCTTTTTTTAACTTTTCAACTTCTTCCGGAGCTATTTCTTCTTTACTAAATGCACTAGAAAGCAAAGCTGCTAAAAGCTTACACTTACCCCAGAGAGAATTTTTTGCCCACGCGCGGCGCAATGTTACAGCAATGGGTCGGTCTACCATTTCTTGAGGAATGCCAAGTTCTTCACAAGTATTTATAGCGGCTGCCATTTCGTCTCCCGGTTTTACACCGGCAGGCTGCCCCATCTTTTTTTGATACGATGCCAAAACAATATTTGCAAGCATTAAAAAGCCCTGCTTATTGCGCAAGACCTTTACAATATCCATCTTACGCCAGGCATCTTTATCTTTCATGCTTTCCAGGCGTTTTTCATCCAGCTCTATGGCAACCGCATCAGGCTTTTCCTGCTTTATACTGGTATTTACTTCTTCTATGCTGAGGGCAGAAACATGGGCTGTTCCTACAAGTATTATTTCGTGCCCGTTAAGGCTTAATTTTTTTTGAGTTGAACTAACATCTTCCATTACTCATCATCTCCAATTGTTCCAATATTCCACTCGGCAATACGGAATTCAAAAAACATAGGACTGTTTAACGCAAGAACTTTTGCATAATATTCCTTTGCCATTTCTGTACTACCCAGCATTTCATTAAAAAGCCCGAGATAAAAATTCATCTTTCCTCGCTGAGTGGTATTATTAATCTTTGAAACCCTCTGCGGCAAACCTCTGTCCATGCTCTGGTCATGAAAAGCCCTAAGCATCCACCACTCGTCATCGCGCTGCATTTTTCTAAGCACACTGTCGCTATAAGATTTTGCTTCCTGAGGTTTTCCCGCCATGTAATAGCAGTAAGTTATCATAAGAGGATACGAAATGTTATTTGCATTTTTCTTTTGACACTCTTTAAATGCATCTATTGCAAGCTGCCATTTTTTGTCGTGAACTGCAAGAATTGCCATACTTTCATACGCATAATAATAATCAGGGTTCAGTTTTATAACCGTGCGATAGTCAGTCAATGCTTCTGTAAACCTGTCTAGCTCATCATAAAGACCCGCTCTGTATGCATAGGCTAAAAAATAATCAGGCTGCAAACTGATTGCTTTAGTCCATAATTTTTCTGCAGAATCAAAACGTCCAAGCTCCCTCTCATACATGCCGTAGTCCATTATGTAGTCATAGTTTGTCGGATCCAGTCTGACGGCGACCTGTCCGTACTGATCTGCAATGTAATATTCATTATTGGCAGAAGCAAGCTTTGCAAGATATGCATAAGCCGGTGCATATTCAGGGTCATTTTCTATGATGCGCTTAAACTCTTCTTCTGCCTTTTCATCATTTTCTAAAAAGTAGTCAGCCCTTCCCATTCCAAATCTTGCATCATTATTCTCCGGTTCTCTTATTAATGCAGTTTCATAGTAACGGCGGGCAAGTTTATAATTATGTTTACTAAAAGCCTGATCTGCTAGCATTATATTTGCACTAGAATTATATTTGTCCTTTTTTAAAATCTCTTGTATTCTCTTATTTGATTCGTTTGTATTTCCTTTAGCCTGTGCAATTAAGGCAGAAAGCTCCAAAACATCTGCGTTTCCTGCATCTTCTTTTAAAAGTTCAGAGCACAAAAGAGAAGCTTCATCCAAAGAACCGTCGCTATACAAAAGAGAGGCCTTTATAAGTCTGAGATTAAAATCTGAAGAAAGTTCTTCCGGTAATGAGTCATACAAAGAGAGGGCATCCTTTATGCTTCCGCTTTCCATTGCAGCATTCAAGTCTTCCATAAATGCTGTTTTTACAAGGGAGCTTTTTAATTTTAAAATATCCTCATCATTTTCATAAGAGGGACTTACGTTCTTATAAAACGAAAGGGCAGAACGTGCCCCGGAAGTTTTTAATTCTTCAAGGCAAAGCTTTATAAACTCTTCTTTGGAAAGCTTTTTTACCCCGGAAGGCTTTTCAACTTTTTTCTCCTGAACTGTATTTTCACTTTTTTCTGCTTTTTCTGTGGTGGCACAAGAAATTAAACAAATTACAGATAGCAATGCCAGGAAAGCATATATTTTTTCTAACTTTTTTTTCATAATACCCTCTATTGAATTTTGTGTCTGTCCTAGATAGAATACCGTAAAATGCGTAAACATCCTGTAAGAAAGTTTTTTAGTCTTTTACTACTTTACTCCGCTGTAATTGTCGGCATTTTTGTGCTTCAATTTAAGACAGAATCAGTTATTTCTCGTTCCATCGGTACAATGCGCCTTACAATGGCTCAGACAGAAACAGAAAACAATATAATGGAACTCCGCAATCAGTTGCAAGTAAACTTTAAGGGAGTTACTTTTTCTTTTGACGACACAAACCCCGTTAAAAGTATAGATAAAGACGGAAACGAAACTTCCCTAACCCTTACTTCATGGAAAGAAGATGAAAATTCTGCGAAGTTCATTTTTAATGACAGAACAACTCTTACTTTTGCAGTCAGCGACACTTCAAACGACGCAGACCTCTTTGTAAATGTTTCTACCCCATCTTACGGAGCAAACATTTCCATTCCTTACAAGACAGGCTCCAGCTATACTATAGACAACAAGGCCAACGACAAACTTATTCTTTCTACAAAGAATAACCTTTATTCATTTACATCCAAAGAATTTACTGACGAGAGAGCGATTTTCAGTTCAGAAACATCACTGGCATTTACCTCTTATGACCCAACAAAGAAATTTAGCTTTGAGATGGCAAACGTAATTTCAAGCATAGATGAAAACACTTACAATTCCAGTGTACAGGCTGCAAGAAGTGCCGTAATACCTAGAGTTTCTTCGCTCTTCTACACTGCTGAATCTGACTCCCTTACAGAAAAACAGGTTATTGCATACGTTGCAGAAATGGCTTTTACTTCCCGCTATGCAGAAGCATTAGACGCAGTTCCAGACTCATTTAAAAAAGGCAACAGAAGAACTTACATTTCGTCACCTTACTTTGACAATCTTGTAAACATGAACAGAAGCCTTGTTATGCAGACAGAAAAATTTGCAAGCATGACGGACAGTGCTATTTCTGACAGAAACCTGGAAATCTTTACGGTAGAAGGAATTGCAGATTACATATTACGCATAAAGAAAACTTCAAAAGCATCTGCCCTCTTAAACATGCCAAGTTCAATTCCGCAGGAAAACTTTAAGCCGACTCTTACTCAGGCTTCAAGTATACTCTTACTTTATACAACAATTTATAAAACTGACGAAAACTTAGCTTCTCATCTTTCAAATACTTTGGAAGCATGCATTAGCACAATTACAGACTGCCTGAAGCTGAGCGAAGACAATCTTTCTTTAGAACTTTCAGAAAACGGCATTCCGGCAAACACCGAGCTTAGCGTTCTTACAGGCCTTGCCCTTATTCGCTATGGTAAGCTTACAAGCAATGCAGACTGTGCAACAACAGGCTTCATACTTGCCAGCCAGGCATTAAAGACTGTACAGAACATAGACACAAGCACGCTTTGCAATATTTACCCGTACATTGCAGAAGATAATTTCTACTATCCGCATACAGAAATTCTAGGCTACTACGGTTCCAAGGCTGTATGGGCATGGACTTGCGCTCAAAACATTTCTTACACCATAGCAGATGAGGATGTTGTAAATATCAACATAAATTATCCGCTTGGTTTAACACATTACTTAATAATAAACGGAGTACCTACATTCCATTCACTTATAGAAATTCAGTCAATGATGTTCCGCACAGACCCGCGCTTTGAAACCTATAATTCTTCTGGATATGTCTATCAGGCAGAAAGCGAGACATTATTCCTTAAGTCCAGACATAAAAACAGAACTGAACTTATAAGGCTCTTCTGCGACCCTGCTGCAAATTTTACAAATAAATCTTAAGATTTTTTTTATTTTGTTTAGTAGAATAGTAACTAACTTGGGTATATTTTAGTTATATTAATGAGAAATGTTTCAAGAATTCTAGAGCAAAAACGTAAAATTCAGTTAAAAAATGCAAAAAAAGCATAAATTTTCAAATTTTTTTTTGAAGATTTATACCGATTTTCATAAATTTATGATATAATGAGGAACTTGCAAAGCTCATATTACTAGGAGTAATTGTGAATAAAAAAGACTTTCCCAAAATCCACTTTTATGATCAGGATTTTGTAGACATTTATGATAAAACCTGGAACTGGCTACAAGACTACTGGATTGACCCTGCAACCGGAGACCAGTCTCTTGACGGCTATTTCATTTACCCCACAAACGGTGAATTTATATTAGATCAGGCCGAATCTATTTTCTCTTCATTTTTCTTAGTTTACTCAAACAGGAATTATCCAGCCAGTAAGAATATTGACTACTTTTATGAGCGCCAGGAAGAAAATGGTGCCATAAGATGGAAGTACGACGCAAAAACAAACAAACCGATTACAGAAAAAAATAATCCGGAAGGGGTTGGTTTACCTCTCTTTGCATGGGCAGAATTTAACCTCTACCACAAAAGCGCAAACAAACGCCGCATTAAAGACGTCATGCCAATCTTACAAAAATACATGGACTGGCTTGAGCGTACTTTTAAAATGCAAAATGGTTTATATGCAGTTCCACCGGAAAGCTCTTCTATGTTCAATGCTCCAAGAAAGGGTGCATATTACACGGTAGACTTTAACAGCTGCATGGCAATTAACGCAGCCCACATGAGTGCATTAGGAGACATCTTAAACGACAAGGATTTAAGCTTCCAATATAAAAAGATGTACTTTAGCCTGAAGACACGCATAAACAGTCTTATGTGGGATCCGGAGACAGGCTTCTACCACGACTTAGACAAAAATGAACAGCGTCTTCCTCAAAAAACAATAGCCGGCTTCTGGCCTTTAATGGCTGAACTTCCAAATGCAGATAAGGCGGAACAGCTTATAGCTCATCTTTCTAACCCGAAGACGTTTGGAACAGAACATCCATTTCCTTCTCTAAGTGCAGACAGTCCGGATTTTAAGGAATCCGGAGAAGGTTATAAAGGCTCTGTATTCCCTCAGCTTAACTTTATGGTTATAAAGGGACTTGAAAAGTATCAGCAATATGGTTTTGCCCGCGAATGTGCAATTCGACACTTGTATTTTATTCTGGAAGCTTTAAGCCCTGCTGACACAAAACAAAAGGGAGATCTTTACGAAGCCTATTTACCACGCAAGGAAGGACCTGCCTCTTTATTCAGAATGCCTTCTTTCCCTAAAAAACGCCATCTGCATTCTATGGGACTTTCTACAATTGCCCTTATGATAGAAAACGTCATAGGCTTAAACATAAGCTTACCTCGCAAGACTGTAGACTGGATTATTCCAAACCTGGAAATAATGGGTATAGAAAAGCTTTCGCTTAAAAGAAACCTCATTACAATTTTAAGCAACAAGAGCACACGCGGTTGGGAAATTCAAATGGAAAGTGAAAAGCTATACTACTTTACCATTAACATTCTTGATCAAAAGAAAAAGACGCTTCCAATACCAAGCGGAAAGTGTTCTATGCTTATAGACAAGCTTTAATGCAAGGCGCACCACTGAGTGCGCTTTTATTTTATTTTTTGGGAGAACAAGAAAAGGATGAACTCTCCGCAGGCAGTAATAGAAATTGGTTCAACTGGAATAAGACTTTTAGTTGCCGAAATTACTCAAGACAAAACAAGATACATTCTTGACCGCAGCGAGCAACCAGTTGCCATAGGGCGTGATGTATTTACTCAAGGTTTTATAAGTCGAGTAACACTCTTAAGCTGCCTGCAGATTTTAAATCGCTTTGGAGAACAATTGGCCGGATGGGGTCTTAGCAGGGAAGAAGTTACTGTAATTGGAACAAGTGCTGTTCGCGAAGCAAGTAACAGGGACCCATTTGTTGACCGCATAAAAGTAAAAACGGGTTTTACGGTTCGCGTAATAGACGGCATAGAAGAAAACAGGCTTATGTACATTGCAGTAACAGAATGCTTAAAAGAAGAAGCTGTAAGTGTACAACAAAGCGACTCCATAATCTTAGAGATTGCAGGAGGAGCTACAGAAATGATGCTTATGGAACGAGGTCGCATGGCCGGAGCTCACAGCATGAGACTTGGAACCGTAATCATTGAACAAAAAGTTCGTGGCATAATTGGAAGCCTCGATGATGCAAAAAGATTTATTGAAGAGTTTACAAGAAACACCAGTGCAACATTAAACACAGAATTAAGCTTAGGAAAGGTACAGCAGTTTATTGCTCTTGGTGCTGACATGAAGCTTGCTGCAATTTTTTCCGGCAAACCGGTTTCTTCCTTTCTGTGGGAAATTCAACGTGAAGATTTTGAAAGCTTTGTAAAAGAAATAGAACATTACACATTGGAAGAATGTATTGCACGCTTTAAACTTAGCTACAACGATGCACCAACTTTTCAAATTTCATTAATGGCATATTACGAGTTTATAAAACTTACAAAGGTTTCTAAAATTATAGTGCCGGAAACTTCTATACGAGAGGGCGTTTTAATCAGTAAAATGTATTCTCCAAATGAAGTTTTAGCACAAGAATTTAGCGACCAGATAATTGCAAGTGCCACAACACTTTTAAGAAAATATCAGGGCGATGAAAAACACGCTCAGTTTGTAAGAAAAACAAGCTTGAAAATTTATGATGCACTAAAAAATGAACTTGGATTAGATGACCACGTGAGAACACTTTTAGAAGTATCTGCAATTTTACACGACATAGGTATGTTTATAAGGGCAAAAGACCACAACATTCATTCAAGCTATATAATCCTTAACTCTGAAATATTTGGTTTAAGCAGAGACGACACTCATTTAGTTGCAGACATTGCCCGTTTTCACAAGGGAAACAAAATGCCTCAGGATGACATAGAGTTTAAGCTTTTACCCAGAACAAGCAGAATGATAATTCTAAAGCTCTGTGCAATTTTGCGCGTTGCAGATGCATTGGACAGAAGTCATCAACAGAAGCTTTCTCACTTTTCCATATCATTTGCCAAAGACAGCATTACCTTTAGAATAAAAGGACACCACAACCTTAGCCTGGAGCAACTTGCAATACGAGAAAAAGGCAATCTGTTTGAAAATGTTTTTGGGTATAAAATCGTACTGGTTTAAGAGGAAAATAGAATGTCTGTAAAATGCAATTTTATAAATAGAGAACTTAGCTGGATAGAATTTAATGCACGTGTTTTGAATGAAGCAACAAGAAAAGACATACCTCTTTTAGAGCGGCTAAACTTTCTTTCTATAACTGCAAGTAACTTTGATGAATTTTTTCAAGTTAGAGTTGCATCAATAAAGCGAGAAGAAAAACAGACCCCAAGACTTACAGACGACTCTGGACTTTCCAGAACTACTTTACTTGAAAAAATTTCTGAGCGCTGTCACGAATTAACCCGTCTTAGAAATGCAATCCTTAATAAAGAAATTTTATTAGAACTTTCTCAAAACGGCTTTAACTACATAAAGCCTTCCAGCTTTACAGAAGCACAAAAATCTTTTGCAGAAAGTTTTTTCAGACACGACATTTTTCCTGTTCTTACGCCGCTTAGAGCGGACGGAGAAAATTTTCCTAAAACCGGCAGCTCAATTTTAAATATTGCATTTTTACTGGAACGCATAAAAGGAATGCACTCAAAAGAAACACCCTTAAATGTTCAGGACGAAGCAGAAATTTTAGCATTAGTACCAGTACCTCAAAGCTTAAACAGCGTTATATATCTTCCTACTCAAAACGAAAATGAAAAAATAAGCTTTACACTTTTAGAGGATATTATTTCTGAGTATGGAACAGAATTATTTCCAGGCTTTAACGTAAAGGAAAAATTGATTTTTAAGGTTTCTCGTGACGCAGACCTGTCTGTAAACGAAGATGCCGGCGAAAAATTTATTCAGGCAATGGAAGAAGTTCTTATAAAAAGAAAATCTTCTTTTGCAGTGCGCATGATTTGTAACGAAACCAGTGAAACATTAATAAAAATTCTTACACAAAAATTAGAACTTACAGACAGAGACATTTATAAAGTCAATGGAATTGTTTTTCCGGGCTCACTTTCTCCACTTACAAAACTGGAAGAAGCTCAAAGTTATTTATACCCGGCATGGAAGCATTTACCTTCTCAAGATTTTTCTGAAGAAGAATCCTATTGGAACATCATACGCCAGAAAGATGTACTTCTAAATGTACCATATCAAAGTTACGAACCCGTAGTAAAATTTATTCAAAATGCTGCAAATGATGAACAGGTTCTTGCAATAAAAATTACCTTGTACCGCACAGGAAACAATAGTCCCATTATAAAAGCTTTGGAAGATGCTGCAAAAAACGGCAAACAGGTTACAGCATTTGTAGAATTAAAAGCACGATTTGACGAAGAAAGAAATATTTCTTGGGCCAGCGAATTAGAAAATGCCGGAGTTATCGTAATATACGGAGTCGTAAATTTAAAAGTTCATGCAAAGCTTTGCCTCATCATAAGAAAAGAAAGCGATGGAATAAGACGGTACCTTCACTTAAGCACAGGAAACTACAATCCTAAAACTGCAAAAACATATTCTGACCTTTCGCTATTTACTTCTAACCATGACATTGTGCAAGATGCAACACTTTTCTTTAACGTAATCTCAGGTTACAGTGCAGTTCAGACCATGCACCACATTGCAATGGCTCCAGTTACATTAAAAACGCACCTCATAGAATTAATAGACCGCGAAATAAAACAAAGCACACCAGAACACCCTGGGCTCATCATGGCAAAAATGAACAGCTTATGCCACAAAGAAATAATAGAAAAACTTTATGAGGCAAGTCAAAAAGGAGTTCGAATACTTTTAAACATTCGTGGTATATGCACTCTTGTTCCTGGTGTAACTGGCATGAGCGAAAACATAAAGGTTATAAGCATAATAGACCGCTACCTGGAGCACTCAAGAATTTATTACTTTCAAAATGGCGGCTCAGAAGAACTTTACTTAAGCAGTGCCGACTGGATGGAACGCAATTTAGACAGACGTATAGAACTTATGTTTCCTATTCTTGATTCTGAGGTATTTAAGAGTATAAAGAAAATTTTAAAGACATACTTTAAGGACAACACTCACTCTCACGAGCTAAAGAAAGACGGCACCTGGCAGGCAATTTTTCCTGGTAAAAAAGAAGAGCCTTTAAGTGCCCAAGAAGAACTCTACCGGCATTATAAAAAGCTAAGCGATGCAAAAAAACAAATGCCAAAAGCAGAGTTCTCTGTCAGAAGATTTGATTAAGCTTTATTGAAACACCGGATAGCCTTTTTCATCATACTTTATGCGTTTAACCCAAGCATGACGGTTAGGATCGTAAAGTGCAAAAGCTAAATCTACATCTGCATAAGGGCGTGCATGATAAATAAGATAATCTTCTTTTCCATCACGACTTGTAGTAAAGCTGTTGTGACCTGGTCCAAAAATACCTTTCTTTTCATCAGTTACAAAAACAGGTTTATCTAATTTTGTCCAGCTTTCTTTTTTTGTTAAGTCAGCTCCATCTTCTGCAACCAGCATACCCATACAGTAAGTTGCATCTGTAGCACTGGCACTAAAAGTTAAAAACACTTTTCCATTGCGCTGCAAAACGGCAGGTCCTTCATTAACTCTAAAGCCACGGCATTCCCAGTCATACTCAGGAACTGTTAAAAGAGTTTGAGGAAGCTTTAATTTTATTGGACTTTCCATTTCTGCAATATATAACGCAGAATTTTCTGTAAGCTCTTTACGTTTTTGTGCCCAAACAGCATAATGTTTTCCATGGTTTTCAAAAACCGTACAGTCAAGCATAAAAGAGTCCCACTCGGCTTCTAACATACCCTTCTCTTCCCAAGTGCCGGTAAACGGGTCTGTATTAGAGTTTTCAAGCACCCAGGTACGAATCCACCACGGATCTTCTGCTCTTCCTGCTGCAAAATATATGTACCACTTTCCATTTATATAATGAAGCTCCGGTGCCCAAATATGCCAGCTCATCGGACCGTCAGAATGTTTACGCCAAATTGTTAACGGTTCTGCATCTTTTAAACCTTTAACGCTCCATGCACGGCGCAACTCTATTCGATCGTATTCAGGAGAACTTGCAGTAAAATAGTAATATCCGTCCTTATGAAAATAAACATAAGGGTCTGCTCTTTGTTCTACAAGAGGACTTTTTTCATCTTGTTCAGTAATGTCTGTAATGTTAGCCATAAGGCTCTCCTTTATTGTGTGTGTTTTAAGCCTTGTTGTTTATTCAATATTCTTGATATATAACAACTTTTATAAATATTATACACTCATAAAAAGTTTTTGCAACAGTTTTTTATACAAAAAAATACCCCCTAAAGCTTTATTAGCCTTAAGGGGCACCTCCTTTTATCTTTGCAGCAAGACAAAGTGAAAGTTAGATTATTTTTCTAATTCTTCTTCTGCGTTTAATACGATACCTGCACGTAAAGCAGCTACATCTTTTGCAGAGAGAGCGTGGTTAAATACCAGAAGGTCATCCATTACACCAACAAACATTGGGTCTGCCCAGTTAGAGCGTCCAATATAAAGACCTACAGGGTCGCTAGAAATTTCTTCGAGTGTAACATCTGTATCAAGTTCCTGAGTAAGTTTTCCATCAAGATACATTGCAACTTTTCCGTTTCCGAATGTTGCAGCAACGTGTACCCACTTGCCTGGAACAGGAATTGGTGAACGGCAAGAAACAACCGGGTCTCCGTTTCCTTCAATACAAAGGCCAATCATTCCAGGAGCTCTCATGTCGTTGCAGAGGAAGATGTCTGAACGGGCTTTTGCGTTACCAAAGTCAAAAATACGTGCCCATGGGTCCCACTTTTCAGCTTTAACCCATACGCTTACTGTAAATCCTTCTCCCTCTAAAACTTCCGGGTCAAGATTCAAATATTCAGATCCGTCAAAGTAAAGTCCCTGACCGAATTTTCCGCTCTGTAACTGAACTCCGTCAAGAGCGCTTGAATAAAGGTCAAGTCCTGCACCTGAGTGGTCAGGAATCATGTCATCTTCTACGTCATCAAATGTGTAATAACCTACACAACCTGAATCTTCTGTTAAATGGAAAGGTGCACTGGAAACATCACCAGAACTTCCACATCCTGTAAGAGCTAATGCAGCAACACAAGCAACTGCAGCACCAAGAATCTTTTTCATTTTTTCCTCCAAGAAAAATTCTTTTATTAATTCTATACAAAACAAAAGATGCAGCCTTAATTAAAAAATTGCATCTTTGACTTTGTCCAATTACTCGGCAGCTACAACACCTGCATAAACAGAAGCAATTTCTTTTGCACTGAATGCACGGTTTGCAACAAGAACGTTGTCCATTGTTCCATTGTAGAGTGGGTCTGCCCAGTTAGAGCGTCCTACATAAACACCAACCAAGTTTGCAAGTACGTCCTGACATGTTACAGCACAAGGAAGCTTCTGGCTGAGCTTTCCATTTACGTATAAAGCTGCAAATCCGTTACCAAATGTAGCAGCAATGTGTGTCCATTTTCCAGGCTGTGGTAAAGGAGCCAAAACGCTGATTGCACCCTTTGCACCGATTACGTCAAAGCGAAGCATCTTTGTGTTAAAGTCCATTCCGCACCAACAGTCTTCTTTTGTGTCGCCAATGTCAAAAACGCGTGCCCAGTCTTTCCATGCAGTTGGTTTTACCCACATAGCAATCGTAGCACCTGCACCTTCTTCACCTTCAAGAAGAGCACTCTCTAATGTTAAATATTCGTCTTCACCATTAAAAGCTAAGCCGTCTCCGTCTTTTCCTTCATCTTTTACAGAACCATCAAGAGAACCTGTATAAACATTCATTCCAAAACCTGAATGGTCTACAACTTCGTTATCTACGATGTCTTCATCAAATGTGTAATAACCTACAACACCTGAATCTTCTGTAATTACAAAAGGACTACCAGCTTCTGTAGAACCTGAAGAACCACAACTCATAAGAGCAATTGATGCAACTAAAACTGCACCAGCAGCAAGGATCTTTTTCATATTTCCCCCATTTTTTTTTAATTCGGGGATAACGTTTTTTTTGTTACCCCCAAACCATGTGTTTTAATAAATGTTAATCCCACATAAAGCATAAGTCAAGAAAAATTTTCTTTCTTTTTTGATACATATCAGTTTTTTCAGCTATAAAATTAGCTTAAATCCAGAAAAAAAGCACAAAATTTGCCGTTATAAAACGGTTTTTTTAGATATATATTGATTTTTTACGATATTTTTCTTGACAACCAGGAAATTATACCTCATTATTTATTCTATAAGGAGGAAGCTATGTTTAACAAAAAAGTTACAGCTATTTCAGCTTTACTTGCTTGTAGCATTGCTTGCGGTGTTTATGCACAAAATGCCGCAATTACCGCAGATTTTTCTGCACCCAAAACAGAGGTAAGCAAAAACCTCTTTGGAATTTTCTTTGAAGACATCAACTATGCTGCAGACGGTGGTCTTTACGGAGAATTAGTTCAAAACCGTTCTTTTGAATTCCGCGTTTCTGGCGGACGCCCTGATGACAAGTGGACTTACCTTAATATTTCAGGAGATAAATCTAAAAGTCGTGGCAAAGGGTCTACAAAAGGTACATTAAATGCAAATAACCGCACATTCCTTCAGCTTGCCGTTAAAGAAGCTGGTGACGGCATTGTAAACAAGGGTTACGAAGGCATGCCTCTTACAAAGGGCAAGACCTACCCTGGTTCTGTATATCTTCGCTGTCAGGATGCAGAATCTCCTGTTACAAGCGTAACCATTACTTTAGGAGATCAGAAAAAAGGCTCACAGGTTGCAAAGACAACAATTACCGGCATTACCTCTGAATGGAAAAAATACACTTTCAACTTAACAGCTGTAGAAACAACAGAAAAAGGTCAGCTTGGTCTTTTTGCAGATCAGGTTGGAACTTTAGATATAGATTTTGTTTCCCTCTTCCGCCCATCTGATGAGATTTATAGAAATGAAACAAACGGTTTAAGAAAAGATCTTGCAATGATGCTGGAAGAAATGCACCCTGCATTCATTCGCTTCCCGGGCGGATGTATTGTTCACGGAATGAACATTGCAGACAGCTACAACTGGAAAGACACAGTAGGACCTGTAGAAGAACGCAAAGAACAAAAGAACTTTTGGGGTTATCAGCAGTCTTATGGTATTGGTTTCTATGAATACTTCCGCCTCTGTGAAGATTTGGGAGCTGAACCAATTCCTGTAGTACGCGTAGGAATGGCACACTCAGGAGAACGCGACTCTATGAGCAACATGAACAAATATGTTCAGGACACATTAGACTTACTTGAATGGGCAACAGGACCTGCAACAAGTACTTGGGGTAAACTTCGTGCAGAAGCAGGACATCCAGAGCCTTTCCATCTTACATATCTCGGAATTGGTAACGAAGACTGCGGTGAAGACTACTTCCCTCGCTACCTGCAGATTGCTCAAGCTGTAAAAGCAAAGTATCCACAGATTCGTACAATCATTTCTTCTGGATACACATACAACGACATCAACTTTCATCGTGCATGGGACAACGTTCGTGCATGGGAGAAAAACAAAAAGACAGCTAACGTTGCAAACCTCGTAGATGAACACTACTACAACCCTCACACATGGTTCTTGGGTAACGGCAACCGCTACGACGACCAGAAGTTCTACGACCGCACAGCAGGAAAAGCAAAGGTATTCATTGGAGAATACGCTTCTTGGGTAGATGGAAGACGCAATAGTCTTTATGCAGCTTTAACGGAAGCAGCTTACATGACAAGCATCGAAAGAAACGGCGATATCGTAGAAATTGCTTCTTACGCTCCACTTTTTGCACGTGACGGCCACACACAGTGGATTCCAGATGCAATTTGGTTCAACAATACACAGGTCTACGGAACACCAAACTACTACGTTCAGAAAATGTTTATGAACGCAAAGAGTGACCGCACAGTAAAGTCAAGCATTGTTCAGCCGGCAATGGAAGGAACTTCTAAAAAGTTTATTGGCGGAACAGTTGGCTTAGGTTCATGGAGCACAACAGCTCAGTTTAAAGACCTTAAGGTAACAAATGTTGACACTGGCGATGTTATTTATGCAAGTTCAAAAAACACTTCAAAAGATGACTTTAACGTAGCAACAGAAGCAGGCACATGGTCTGTTAGCGGAGGAACAATTGTTCAAAGCTCTACGGCAACACCTGCATTTAACGCTCTTGATAATGAAGAAGAAATGAATGGCATCACTAACTATGACTTTGAGTTAAGTGCACAGAAAACAGGCGGAGCAGAAGGCTTTCTCATTAGCTTTGGTGTTAAAGGAAAGAGCCTCTACTGGTGGAACATGGGCGGTTGGGGAAACACCCAGAGCTGCGTAGAAAAAGGTGCTCTTTCAGGACGCTCAATCATTGGCGACTCTGTTCCTATGACCCTTGCAACCAACAAGTGGTACAAGATTAAGATTGAAGTTCGTGGTGAAAGCTTCAAGTGCTACCTTGACGGAAAGCTTATCCACGAGTTTACAGATGCAATGAACTTTGATCCAATTTATGCTCACGTTGGAGAAACAAACGACAAAGTTATTGTAAAGATTGTAAACGTTACAAAGTCCAGCGTACCAGTTGCATTAAACCTTAACGGTGCTTCTTTACAGACAACAGGAAAAGCAACAGTTATTTCTGGTGGAGAAGATGATGAAAACAGCTTCCGCCACCCGACACAAGTTGCCCCTGTAACAGAAAATGTAAGCGGAGTATCTTCCAGCTTTACGTATACTGCAAAGCCATACTCGCTTACAATTTTGGAATTGCAGAAAAAGTAGCGAAATAATTTGGTATACACCAGAGTAAGGGCTGCCACTTTTGCTCTGGTTTATATAGGCAGTAAACAGCTGCCAAATGCAAAATGCCTTTCAAAAAGCATTTAGCCTCCTTTTTTTTCGCCGGTCTGCAAAGTTTTTGTAGACCGGTTTTATTTTAAAAGTTCCGTTCGAGAAAAAATGCAAAAATTGCAAAAAGTATGGGGGAAATATGGACAATATCAATAAAAATGGATACAATTCCACAACTATGCAAGAAGTAGACTCGACAATCGTTATTAACCCATTGGAAGATATTAACAAACTAAAAGCTCTTGCTTCTGAGCCTCGTATTCAGATGCTTAATCTCTTAAGAGACAGAACACTAAATATTAACGAAATCTCAGACACCTTAAAACTTCCCCAATCAACAGTTGCTACACATATCTCAATTCTAGAAGATGCAGGTCTTATAGCTACAGAATCTGTTAAGGCAAAAAAAGGCAATCAAAAGCTCTGCCGTCCTTCATTCAGAGAGCTTCTAATCCAGTTCCCGGAAAAACAAAACGAAACGGAAGACTTTATAGAAGTAGAAATGCCTATCGGTATTTTTACAGATTACACAGTTACTGCCCCCTGCGGCCTTTGTTCCAGTGAACACATAATTGGATTTTTAGATTTTCCAGACAGCTTCTTAAATCCTGAACGCATGAAAGCCGGGCTCTTATGGTGCGGTTCCGGCAGTGTTGAATATAAATTTCCAAACAATACCAAGTACGAAAAAAAGCCTGTTACAAAACTAGAAATCAGTATGGAACTTTCAAGTGAAACTCCTGGAACAAATTCAAACTGGCCTAGCGACATTACAATGTGGATTAACAAAACGGAAATTGGTACCTGGGTAAGTCCCGGAGACTTTGGCGACAAGCGCGGTAAATTTACACCAACCTGGTGGAAGCTGGAAGGCAGCCAATACGGTCTTTTAAAACATTGGTCTGTAACAGAAGAAGGCAGCTTTATAGACGGTGTAAAGATTTCTGACGTAAAACTCAGCGATTTAAAAATTAGCGAACATCACTCTATTCGCATGCGCATCGGTGTAAAGGAAGATGCCGAACACATGGGCGGAATGAACATATTCGGAAAAGGCTTTGGTAACTACGACCAGGGCATTATCTTAAGAACTTATTTTTAATTTGAAGGCCTTAAAAAAGTACTGTAAACAGGATAGTGACTAGCCCAATACTTTTCTTCTATTGGGCGAATTACAACACCTGTTTCAGGACCGTCACTAACAGCAGAAATAAACACATACTTACCTTCTAAATCTGGTCTATTTCCTTTAGGGCTGTGATATCTTCCTAAATAAATTCCTACGTGAGTTTTCTTTGAATCTTTTGTAGAACTAAAAAAAATAAGGTCACCGGGCTCTCTTTCTTTTTCGCTTATATGAACAGTTCTGTCATAAAGATTTTGAGCACTTGCAGCCTTTACAAGTTTATTTATATATTCCGCAGTTTCTTTATTTTGCTGGGTAACACTTTCTTCACTACAAAAAACCTTCCTGATTGTGTATGTAACAAAACCAGAGCAGTCAAAACCAAGCTTTGTTTTTCCGCCATACACATAAGGAACATTCTGATACGTCATAGCCTCGTTTATAAATTTTTGACGGACCGGTGCAATTTTCTTTCCACCTGAAGCATACAGAATTGTAGATGTTAAAACCAAAAACACAAGCAAAAAAGCTGCATAAAAAAACTTATTTTTCATAATACTCTCCCCTTACACCTTCTAAATCCATAAAAGACACAAAAGCGACAAAACTAAAAAAAAGAAGCCTATAATAAAAA
This sequence comes from uncultured Treponema sp., assembly GCA_937877515.1. Lineage (GTDB taxonomy): Bacteria > Spirochaetota > Spirochaetia > Treponematales > Treponemataceae > Treponema_D. The sequence goes on along the minus strand of CALFIX010000022.1, from coordinate 18,002 downwards.
AATGCAGGCATGAAGCTTTTTCTTTTTGTTCTTTTTCCTTTACGTAATCATAATACGTTTCTTTTTGAATATCTTTATTTCTTCTTATTTTTTTTAATGCATAAGAAAATATAAGGAATCCGCCCCTATTAGAAATAAAAATCATTAAACCTGTAAAAATTAAACATACACTAGAAACAAAAGAGCCGTCGCACAAAGCTCTTAAAGCTGTAAATTCCGGGCCGAAGCCCACAGAGTTTTCATATAAAAAAACTAAAAAAGTTATAAGAAAGGCAATGGAAAAAGTTATACATATATCTAATTTATTTTTTATTTTCATATAATCCCCTTAACTGAGCATATTCTTATACAAAAGCTCTTCTCTGTTATTGCAGAAGACAAAATGACCGCTTACAATCTCTTTCATCTCTGGCTTATCTACAGTGTAGTCATGACACTCCTTAGGATTATAAATAATTCTTGTACGGCTCTTTTCATACTCAGGATCTGGCAGAGGAATAGCACTCAGCAAACTTTTTGTATATGGATGAAGAGGATTCTTAAAAAGCTCTTCCGAAGCAGCAAGCTCAACAATTTTTCCATAATACATTACGGCAATCCTGTCTGAAAAATATTTTATAACGCTAAGGTCGTGAGCAATAAAAACTATTGTTAGGGAATATTTTTTTCTTAACTCATTCAAAAGATTTATTATCTGAGCCTTTATGGAAACATCTAAAGCACTTACAGGTTCATCAGCAATTATTACTTCCGGGTTCATTATTAAGGCTCGTGCAATTCCAATACGCTGCTTCTGACCGCCTGAAAATTCGTGAGGGTAACGGTCCATATATTCCGGTAAAAGCCCAACACCTAAAAGAGCTTCAGAAACTTTTTCAGAAATTATTTTTTCATTTTTTTCACCTTTAACCCTAAGACCTTCAGAAACAATTTCTCTTACCGTCATACGCGGGTTTAACGACGTAGAAGGGTCTTGAAAAATCATCTGCACTTTTGTAGTTAAAAGTTCTCCATATTGATTTTTCCACTCTTTATTTGCATTTTTTGCCTCATCCAAAATTTTTCTGGCTTCTCTTTTATCACTAATACCGTAACTTCCGGCATTTACAAGCTTATCCTTAAAATAAATTTTTCCGCCCGTAATTTTATTAAGACCAATTATGCTTCTTCCTGTTGTTGTCTTTCCGCAGCCACTTTCTCCTACAAGAGAAAAAACTTCTCCCCGCTGAACATTAAAACTTATATCGTCCACTGCATAAAAAGAGTTATTCTTATAATACTTTCGAAGATGTTCAACTCTAAGAATCTCAGGCATTTTTCCTCATCCTTTCAATACGTTCTTTTACAACAGCCGGCAACTCTACCTTTGGTGCATCTGGATGCAAAAGCCATGTAGCTGCATAGTGAGTATCAGTAATTTTAAAAAGCGGAGGCTCTTCTTCAAAATCAATTTGCATTGCATATTTATTTCGTTCTGCAAAAGCATCACCTTTTGGAGGATTCAGCATGTTTGGAGGAGTTCCAGGAATGGCTTCTAATTCTCCGGTAGTTTCTAAATCTGGAGCAGAAGAAAGAAGTGCCCATGTATATGGATGAGAAGGGGAATAAAAAATTTCTTTTGCAGTTCCCTTTTCTACAATCTTACCTGCATACATTACAGCTATTTTATCTGCAACATTTGCAACGACGCCTAAATCATGAGTTATAAAGATTACACTCATGTTACGTTCTTTTTTCAGGCGATTTATGAGCTCTAAGATTTGAGCTTGAATTGTAACGTCTAATGCAGTTGTAGGTTCATCACATATTAAAAGCTCCGGATTTGCAGCAACAGCAATTGCAATAACAATTCTTTGTCTCATTCCCCCAGAAAATTCAAACGGATACTGATTAAATCTTTTTTCCGGTTCTTTTATTCCAACCTCTTCCATAATATCAATAGCCTTAAAATAGGCCATTTTCTTTGTTACCTTAAAACTCATCTTCTGACAAAGAGTTAAAAGCTTATCAAAAACATCATTATATTCTGCACTATAAACAAAAGAGGCATCAACTTTCTTTTTAGTCCTCTCATAAAAATCAGGAGCTCCCTTAAAAGCGGTTTCCGGGGTTGCATTACATTTAGCTTTATCGTCTAAGCTTTTAAGGTAATCTGTGTAAAATTTTTTTGTAAGTAAAAAAATCTTTTTAATATTCCGTATTTGTTTTTTAGAAAAAGAACCCTCTAAATCTTTTAATACTTTATAAAATTCTCTTTTAGCTAGTCTCTGATTTGTCCTTCCGTTTAAGATAGTTGATTCTGTTAATTGCGGACCAATTTTTACTATCGGATCAAGACTGGAAAGCGGGTCCTGAAAAATCATTGTAATTCGGTTTCCGCGAATTCTGTTAAACTGCTTTTCTGAAAACTCCAGCAGATTTTCTCCGTCATATAAAATTTTTCCGCCAGTAACTTTTGCATTAGGAGCTTCTATTCCAAGAATTGCACGGGCTGTAACAGATTTTCCGGAACCACTCTCACCTACTATAGCAAGAGTTTCTCCTTTGTTTAACTTAAAGCTAATGTCACGAACTGCATAAACAGTTCCCTTGTCTGTCTTAAACTCTACACTAAGATTTTCTACAGAAAGTTCAACTTCATCATGTTCCAAAGTTTTATAAAACCTCTTTTCAACACAGTTCTTAATTAAGTATCGGCTTATAAAAGTCTTAAGTTTAGGCCAAGAAGTTCTTTGCACGAATTGCTTTTATGTGCCAAATTATGCTATACTCCGAGCATATTTTACCGCAACTGGAGGCTGTGTATGGGCGGACTTTTTGGTGTTGCTTCTAAGGGTGACTGTTCCCTTGACTTATTTTTTGGAGTAGACTACCACTCCCACTTAGGAACTCGTCGCGGAGGTCTTGCGGTTCTTGGTAAAGACGGAAAATTTATCCGTACAATTCATAACATTCAAAATTCACCTTTCCGTACAAAATTTGAAAACGATATTAACGAAATGCATGGCAGCCTGGGTATCGGCTGTATTTCTGACTACGAACCTCAGCCACTTTTAGTAAACTCCCATCTTGGAAACTTTGCAATTACAACTGTTGGAATCGTTACAAACAAAGATGAACTCATAAAAGAAGTTCTAGAAAGCGGGCACACTCACTTTTTAGAGATGAGTGGCGGTGAAATAAATCAGACAGAACTTATTGTAACACTTATAAACCAGAAGAAAACAATTCTTGACGGAATAAAATATGTTCAGGAAAAAGTAAAAGGCTCTATGACCATGCTTGTCTTAACTCCGGAGGGCATTTATGCAGCACGAGACAAGCTTGGCCGCACTCCAATACAAATTGGCAAAAAAGAAGGAGCTTATTGTGCCAGCTTTGAAAATTTTGCTTATGTAAACTTAGGCTACACAGACTGCCATGAATTAGGACCTGCAGAAATAGATTTTATTACCAGCGATGGCTATAAAGTTTTGCAGGAACCTGGTAAGGAAATGAAGATCTGCACATTTCTGTGGATTTACTACGGATACCCAACTGCAAGCTACGAAGGCGTAAACGTAGAAACAATGCGATACAACTGTGGGAAATACCTTGCTTTACGCGACAAAGATTCTGTAAAGCCTGACGCTGTCGCAGGTGTTCCAGATAGTGGAACAGCTCACGCCGTAGGTTATGCAAATGAAAGCGGCATACCTTTTACACGTCCATTCATAAAATACACACCAACTTGGCCAAGAAGTTTTATGCCAACAAACCAGGAACAGAGGAACCTCATTGCTCACATGAAACTTATTCCTGTTCAGCCATTAATAAAAGGTAAAAAAATTCTTCTGATAGATGATTCAATTGTTCGCGGAACTCAGCTTAGAGAGACAACAGACTTTTTGTACCAGAGTGGAGCAAAAGAAGTTCACATCAGGCCAGCTTGCCCGCCTTTAGTTTATGGATGCAAGTATCTAAACTTTAGTCGTTCAAAAAGCGAAATGGATCTTATTACGCGCCGTGTAATTAAAAAATTAGAAGGCGACAATGTAAACGAAGAGACTCTAAAAAAATACTGCAATCCAGATTCAAAAGAATATGAAACAATGGTAGAAGAAATCAGAAAAGAACTTCACTTTACAACATTACGCTTCCACCGCTTAGACGACATGTTAGACAGCACAGGTCTAGACCACTCAAAACTCTGCACATTCTGCTGGAACGGAGTTGAGTAAAAAGACTTAAAAAAAACACATAAAGCGCCTTCACTAAAACACAGATTTTACTGAGTCAGAAAAAAAATCTGTTAATGAAGGCGTTCATACTTTATAAAACACTTAAACCTATTCTAAATCCAAACCGTAGATGTGATAATCAAAGAAAAGCTTTCCGAGTACATACTTATCACAAGCACATTCAGAAAGATAAATTATCTTACCATCAACCAAATCTAAATCTTCACTCATTGGTGGAGCTACAATATCTTCCGTAACATCATTTCTGTCTAAAAAATAAACAGGCGCTCCCTGCATAGTGCTACCAGTCTTATGCCATTTATCTTTTGCATAAATTAAAAAATTTGACGGATAAAGAGCATAACTTCTGGAAAGAACTATATTACCATTTTTTGTAAACGCAAATCCCTGAATGTTATTTGGAACAGAATAAATCTCCAGCGGCTTTGTTAAGTCAGAAAGGGCATACTTTGTTACAATAGCCCTGTTTACGCTTCCATTCCATGTAAACTCATTAAAGCACGGATAATTATTATCATCATTATATTCACCTACATAAAGATAAACATCATCAGAATAAATATATGATGAATGATTATTTACATTTATTACGCTTCCAATTTCTACACTGTCTGAGTCATCTAAAAGTTCACTGGAAAAACAATAAACTCCGTCACTTTCATTAGAAAGATAAAAATAACCATTCGTGTATTGAATACCACCCGTATGTCCGTAAAAATTTTCTCCATTACTTTTTAGTGCATAAAATTTTATTGACTTATTTTTTTTATCAACCTTATAAATGCGGCTCACATCTCCTGTTGCCATGTAGCCTGCCGTAAGGAAATACTCTTCCGCATCATTATATGTGCACCCCTGAGGAACAAAACCCTTAGTCATACCTGGATTTTTTGCAAGAACAGCCCTACTTTTAAAATACTTACCATAATAAAAATACTGTCCTATACCAAATGCAATCCATGTAAGAATAAAAAGTGCAATCAAACCACCGACAAGACAACCAAAAGAAACACCGATAATCTTTAAAATCTTTTTCATTTTAACCTCTATTGATTATATTATATAAGCTGATTTTTCATTATTGCAAGGAAGATTTTTTCAGACTAAACCAGGAATAAAAAAATACCGATACAAAATGTATGGCTAAATACATTATAAAAAGAATTCTTTTAGCAATTTTAAGTTGCTTTATAATAATGACTTTAATGTTTACACTTTTTAAGCTTCTTCCAAATCCAATAGAAGCACAGCAGGGCGGCTACGACAAAGCTTTACGCGACATGTACGAGGCCTGGGGCTACAATAAGCCAATCATAATTCAATATGCTTTTTTCTTAAAAAAGATTTTTACGCAGTGGGACTGGGGATTCTGTACAACGGTTGGAACTTTTTTACAGCCTGTAACCGCTTACTTAGCTTCAAAACTTCCTGCAACTCTTTATCTGAATATCTTTTCAGTTATTCTTTCTCTTCCTCTGGGTATTTTTTTTGGAATCATTGCCGCCGTTTACAAAAACAAATGGCCTGACCACATCATTCAATTTTTTATAATGCTTTTTATTTCTGTTCCAAGCTTTGTTTACGCTTTCCTTTTACAATATTTTGTTGGATTTAAGCTTGGATGGTGCCCACTAGTATTTAAGGGTGGTACAGATTACTTTTCATGGAGCATGTTTCACAGTGCAATTCTTCCAATACTCTCTCTTTCCTTTGGAACAATTGCAAGTTACATGCGTTTGATAAGGGCAGAACTTACAGAAACCCTAACAAGCGACTACATGCTTTTAGCAAGAACAAAAGGTCTTACAAAAACTCAGGCAACTGTACGTCATGCACTTCGTAACTCTTTAGTTCCTTTAATGCCATCCGTCTTAAGTGAATTTATATACATAATTATGGGAAGCTACATCATAGAAAACATCTTTGCCATTCCCGGCATAGGCCGAACTGCAATCTTAGCTTTTACAAACAGAGACTACAACGTATTTATGGCATGCGAAATGTTTTATGTAGCCATAGGACTAGGTGCCGGTATTTTAGCAGACTTAAGCTATGGCTTTATTGACCCAAGAATCAGAATGGGAGGAAACAAGACTAATGAACTGTAACAACATTTATGACATACCAAAAGAAAAATTTACATTTGTTCAAAATGAAACAAAAATAAAAGAAGTTCCACTTACAGCAAAACACTCAAGCTACACAAAAGATGCACTAACCCGTTTTGCAAAGAACAAGGGCTCTGTCATCTGCTTTTTCATCATTCTATTATTGGCACTCTATGCAATTTTTGTTCCAATTTTTTCACCTTACAAAATTTATTCCAGAGACGGATACTTCGCTTATGCTTCTCCCAAAAGTCCCCTATTTTCTCACCTTGGATTTTGGAATGGAACTAAAAAACAGGAAGTAAACGAAGTAACATACGATTATCTAAGTTTAATACCAGACGCAATCTACAAAGACTTAGGAGAAAAAACTCGCTTTATTGCTGCTCGCCCTCAGACATGGCATGTTATAAAAGTAAACACCTATGCACTAACTGGCTGGGTAAAAATGCTTCTTTCAAAAGAAGAATATGAAGAGGCACTTGCCTGGGAAAAAGAAACAGGCACTCAGCTTTTCTATCCGCTTTTAAACGAAAGCCTTATAAAAAACGTTTCCTACAAAGGTGATCAAAATGCATGGGCATTAACAGATGCAAAAGGAAACCTGGAATACACAAAAGATAAAAAAATACAGGACATTTTTTTACGCGACAGCGATAATAATCCAGTCTACACCATACAAAGAATGATGGGCTCTCAAGTAGAAACTAGAGTTCTTTACAAGGAATGGTACAAATACAAAAACGGGCGCTATGCTTCATTTTTATTTGGAGCAGATAAATCTGGTTACGACATTTTTACACGTCTAGCCTATGGTGCTCGCCTTTCTTTAGTATTAAGTATTTTTGTAGCCTCCGTAAATTTATTTTTGGGCATAATCATCGGAGCAATAGAGGGCTATTACGGCGGAACTGTTGATTTAATAATTGAAAGAATAAAAGACATACTTTATGACGTTCCGACACTTGTTATATTTGCACTCTTTCAATTATACCTTTCAAACAAAACAGGGCCTCTGGCATCTATGTTTTTTGCATTTATTTTTTACGGCTGGATTGGACCATCTTCTACAGTGCGAGCACAATTCTATCGTTTTAAGGGACAAGACTATGTAAATGCAAGCAGAACATTAGGAGCCAGTGATGCACGTCTTATCTTTAAGCACATACTTCCAAACTCAATAGGTTTTATAATCACCGCAAGTGTATTAACTATACCTGGTGTAATTTTTAGCGAAGCAAATTTAACTTACCTAGGAATCGTAAACTTAGAGGGAGACACAATGACAAGCGTAGGCACAATGCTAAATGCAGCAAAAGATACTTTAGCAACAAATCCTCACTGTCTGTTTTTCCCTGCAGCATTCATTTCTATTTTGCTTATATGCTTTAACGAATTTGGAAATGGTCTTAGAGATGCATTCAATCCAACTCTAAGAGGTGCAGAGGAATAATTTTAAAAGCTTAACCACGCCACGCTAGCTATATCATATTTTCTAAGTGCAAACATACTTCTCCAATCAAGCTACATTTTATTACCCCAAGACACCTCGTAAAATTTAACTTTTGTTTAATAATTTAATAAAAAGTGAAAATTCTTATACTAATTTGACACCTGATAAATCTCCCCCGATAATTTTTTTACAACGAAAAAAATCGGAGGAAACATGAAAAAGTTAACTAAATCCTTGTCACTTGCTTTAACAGGACTGCTTACGGCAAGTATGTTTATTTCTTGTGGCTCATCAAATTCTGCACCAACAGTACGCTACTTAAACTTTAAGCCAGAAGTCGCAGATGTATACCAGGAGCTGGCTACAGCATACGAAAAAGAAACCGGTGTAAAGGTTATCGTAGAAACGGCAGCAAACAATTCTTACGAATCAACCCTTATGTCAAAAATGGCAACAAAAGAAGCACCTACCCTATTCCAGATAAACGGACCTCGTGGCTATGCAAACTGGAAAGATTACTGTCTCGACATGAGTTCAACAGAAATATACAAACATCTTTCAGATAAATCACTTGCAATAACAAATGGTTCTGGAGTTTACGGTGTTCCTTATGTTGTAGAAGGATACGGAATTATTTACAACAAAGCTATTACAGATAAATATTTTTCTCTTGCCTCTAAGGCCACACCTTATTCAAACATGGACGAAGTTAACAACTTTGAAAAACTTAAGGCTGTTGTAGAAGACATGCAAAAAAACAAGGATGCTCTCGGCATTGACGGCGTATTCGCTTCTACATCACTAAAAGCAGGAGAAGACTGGAGATGGCAAACTCACCTTGCAAACCTTCCTGTTTATTATGAATTTAGGACAAACAAAATTGACCTTGCAAGCGATGCAACAAAGAAGATTGAATTTTCTTACGGAGACAACTTTAAAAACATTTTAGACCTTTATCTTAACAATTCAGATGTAGACCGCAAGACAGTGGGAACAAAGACTGTAACAGATTCAATGGCAGAATTTGCTCTTGAAAAATGTGCAATGGTACAGAATGGTAACTGGGCATGGGGACAAATTGCCGGTGTTACCGGAAATAAAGTTAGTGCAGAAAACGTAAAATATCTTCCAATTTATACAGGGGCCCAAGGAGAGGAAGCACAAGGACTTTGTATTGGAACAGAAAACTTTTACGCTATAAATGCAAAAGCAAGCAAGCAGGATCAAAAAGCTACAGCAGATTTTATTTACTGGCTCTACTCTAGCGAAACTGGAAAAGACTACGTAACAAACAGACTTGGCTTTATTGCACCATTTGACACTTTTGCAGATTCTGAAAGACCTACAGACCCACTCGCAAAAGAAATTTCTCGATGGATGGAAAAAGATGGAATTACTTCTGTAGCATGGAATTTCACACTCTTCCCTTCTCAGAAATTTAAGGACGACTTTGGAGCTTCTCTTCTCAAATATGCTCAAGGAACAAAGAATTGGGAACAAGTTGCTTCAGAAGTTGTTTCCAGCTGGGAAAAAGAAAGCAGCGCAAGTGAGTAAGTAGTTTTTAATTTTGAGGACTGTACTTTCTTTGACGGGCAGTCCTCATCTTTTTTTTATAAAACAAAAAAATCTTTTTAGCCACCCCGCTATCCGCCTTACAGGCTACTATCGGGAGTAGGTTTATAGAGGAATAATGAAAAAATCAATTCATAAATATGCACCTGTTTTTATTTTACCAACACTTTTAGCATTTGCACTTTTTTTTATAATTCCATTTTTAATGGGCATTACTCTTTCGTTTACAAAGTTTACGACTGTGACAAATGCAAAATGGGTAGGATTACAAAACTATATAAAAGCTTTTACCTTTGACAAGGAATTTATACACGCACTTATATTCACTTCTTTATTTACAATTGTTTCTATAATAACAGTAAACATTTTTGCATTTTCTCTAGCCCTTGCATTAACAAGAGGCCTAAAAGGAACCACCATATTCCGCTCTATTTTCTTTTTACCCAATTTAATAGGCGGCATAGTTTTAGGTTATATATGGAATCTTTTAATAAACGGAATTCTCTCTCCATTTGGAGTAGATATATCTTATAAAACAGAATACGGATTTTGGGGACTTGTTGTATTAACCAACTGGCAGCTTATCGGCTATATGATGGTAATCTACATAGCAGGACTTCAAAACATATCAGATGATTTAATAGAAGCTGCAGAAATAGACGGAGCCTCACCTTTAACAGTTTTATTCAAAGTAAAAATTCCAATGGTAATGCCATCTATTACGATCTGTACTTTCTTAACTCTGACTAACACATTTAAAATGTTTGACCAGAACCTGGCTCTTACACATGGAGCTCCGGAAAACACAACAGAAATGCTTGCTCTAAACATCTACAACACTTTCTATGGCCGCATAGGCTGGCAAGGTGTAGGACAGGCAAAGGCTGTTGTATTCTTTATAATCGTTGCACTTATTGCATTCTTACAGTTAAAGCTTACAGGTCAAAAGGAGATAGAACAATGAAATTTAAAAAAGATAATGCCGGAGATGCAATTATTTTTATAGTTCTCCTTTTACTTGCAATAATTTTTTTAATACCAATTTTTTTAGTTTTAATGAACTCTTTTAAATCCAGACTTTATATTTCTAATGCACCATTTGCCTTTCCTGACAAAGAAACTTTTTCTGGGTTTGAAAACTACATAAATGGGCTTTCCACTTCTGGTTTTATGCTCTCTTTTTTGCGCTCGCTTTTTATAACAATATTTAGTGTACTATTAATCATAATTTGTACAGCAATGACCAGCTGGTTCATTGTTAGAGTAAAAAATAAATTTACTAAAGCTCTTTATTATCTTTTTGCTTTTAGCATGATTGTACCCTTTCAGATGGTAATGTATACAATGACATACATTGTAAACTCTATTAACTTTGATAATATCTTTGGCATTACACTTGTTTACCTTGGCTTTGGTGCAGGACTTTCTGTCTTTATGTTTACAGGTTTTGTTAAAGGCGTACCTCAAGAAATAGAAGAAGCCGCAGAAATAGATGGAGCTAATCCATTACAAACTTTCTTCATGATAGTTTTTCCAATACTGAAACCCACTGTAATTACAGTTGCCATACTTAATTCCATGTGGATCTGGAACGACTATCTTTTACCATACCTTGTACTTGGAACAAGAAGCAAAACAATTCCTGTTGCCATACAAATTGCAATGCAAGGTGCCTACGGTGCAACAGACTATGGTGGATTCATGGCAATGTTAGTTTTAGCAATAATTCCTATAATTGCTTTTTACTTATGCTCACAAAAATACATAATTAAAGGCGTTGTTGCTGGGGCAGTAAAAGCTTAAAATTTTAAACACTTGCAGGTTTTTCAATGTATGCTATAATTAGTAAACACTGTTAATTAATTAAGCGAGGCATACATGCTAACATTAAAAAATTTTTCAAACCTGCAAGTAACTGTAGCAAGCGGAAAACAAAACTTTCCAATGAGCCGTGGAAGCTTTAAATATAAAGATAAAATTCATAACAAAAAAAAACTGATCGTAAAAGAAGTAAGTGCTTCAACAGAAAATATAAAAATATTAAATTTATTTACAAAAAAAAATACAAGTCTGGGCTCAGTAACAATAAAAGATGACAACGGTACAATTACTTTAACCACAAACATAAATGATAAATCTATAAACCGCATTTGGATAACTCTTCCTTTTTCTGAAAAACACTATTATGGATGTGGCGAAACATTTAGCAAATTTGATTTAGCAGGAGAAAAAGTTCGCATTTGGGTTGCAGAACATCAGAATGCAAAACGCATTACAAAAAAAATTATTCTATGGAAGCTCAGAGGCCCTAGACCAAATAAAGTTTCTAAATTTTCTGATTATGAAAGCTATTTTGTAGAACCAACCTTTGTTACGAATAAAAAATGGACATTACACTTAAACACTTCGTCTTACAGTGAATTTGACTTTTCTAAAAAAGACAAAATCATTATTCAGATTAGAGAAAATGCAACTTTTACATTTTTACAAGCCGCAACTTATACAGAACTTTCAAAAAAGCTCTCCGAGCTTATAGGCTATCAAAGACCACTTCCGGAGTGGGTTTACGACGGAGCAATTTTATCTTTACAGACAGGACCAGCGTTTATAAATAAAACATTACAGGAAGCAGAGGCAAATAATTTAAGAATCACAGGGGTATGGAGTCAAGACTGGTGTGGATGTAGAAAAACAGGTTTTGGCTACCAAGTAATGTGGAACTGGCAACAAGATAAAGAGCTTTATCCAAACTTAGAAAATGAAATTCAAAAGTGGAAGAATAATGGCATTCACTTTTTAGGTTACATAAATCCCTTTATTGCACTAGAAAAAAATCTTTACAAGGAAGCTCATCAAAAAGGTTACTGCGTTAAAAATAAAAACGGAGAGGACTATCTTGTAAAGATTACAACATTTCCCGCAAGCATGGTGGACTTTACAAATCCCGAAGCTTATGAATGGTACAAAAATCTCATAAAGAAAAACATGATTGGCATTGGAATGAGTGGATGGATGGCAGACTTTGGAGAATATCTTCCACCTGATGCAGTTTTATTTTCTGGAGAAAATGCAGAAATTGTTCACAATAAATGGCCGGGAATATGGGCAAAACTAAACAGAGAAGCAATAGAAGAATGTGGAAAACAGGGCGAAGTATTTTTCTTTACGAGAGCTGGCTACACAAACACTATAAAGAATTCCACCATGATGTGGAACGGGGATCAGCATGTAGACTGGAGCTGTGACGACGGACTTCCATCTGTAATACCAGCAACACTTTCGCTTTCTATGAGCGGATACACATTAACACACTCTGATGCAGGCGGATACACAACCATAATGCAGATGACACGCAGCAAAGAACTTTTAATGCGATGGCTTGAGATGAATATTTTCAGTCCTCTTTTACGCACTCACGAAGGAAATCAGCCGGCAAGAAATATTCAAGCCTACTCCAGCGAAGAACTTATTAAATACACAGCTTATTGCTCACGCTTACATTTGGCTATAAAACCTTATCTTTTGGAAGCACAAAATGAAGCCTGTAAAAATGGAACTCCTGTAATTCGACCACTCTTTTATTACTATGATGAAGAAGAAGCTTACAAAGAAAATTATGAATATCTTCTAGGAAGAGAGCTTTTAGTTTCTCCCGTGCTAGAAGAAAACGCTAATGAAAAAACTGTATATCTACCAGATGACACCTGGATTCATTTATGGACTAAAAAAGAATATTCAGGCGGAAAATATACAGTCGCGTCTCCTATAGGTAAACCTCCTGTTTTTATAAGGAAAGACGCTTATAATAAAAAAGAGCTGGAAGAGCTTTTAAACTTTGGGCAGGACAATATTTAAAACAAAAAAAATGAGTTTTTTTTATTCCTCTTCAAAAGTACGATAATCTAGTTTCTTCCTGTCATTCCGCTTCTTCGCCACCTTCCCGCCAGAAGCCTTCTTACGTAAATCGCCGTTAGTCAAAACAGAGATTGACCTCTCACTGGACTGGCGGCGCTTTTTAGCATCCCCATCCAGCAGTTTCCAGCTCGCAACACGGCTGCTCGGTGATTCGCTGGCTTCTCCGTCGCTCCCTACCTTCTTAATCAAAATATCATTCGCGCTGTTAAGATGAAGTGCGTAAGGCAGCTGTTTGTTTTCACCAAGATATTCGATGCAAACTTCCAGATCTTTAAGACAGATTCCGGCCTTATTCTTGCCGGAAATCTTAGCGTTCTCCCGGACCTTCTTTGCGAGGTTTGCTTCTGTTATCAGCATATTTTTATGAATAATGCCATTTCGATGCTGAATTGGATCGCTTCGAGTCAGAATGTATTTTGGAAAATTATCTTTTATTGTTTCAAGAGGTTTGTATTCTCGTTCCTCAGTTTCAGTACTTGCCATCATAGTCATGCATACCTGTATATAACTATAATCAATGTTATTTTTGCGAAGAATAAAATCGCATTCAAACTTTCCTATTCGTCCTACACTAACAGAGATAATACTTCTTTTCTCCAGAAATTGATTTTCTGGACTTTAAATCAAAACGTTCACATTCATATAAAACTTTTGAATCACAGAGAATCTTTATATAACGGTTTAAAGTCTCACGTTTAATTCTCATGCCTGACTTTTCTAAATCTGAAAGAATATTTGTGAGACTCGTTGTTGAACCAAAATTATTAATAAGGTACTGCTGAACTTTATTAAAGACAGATGTATTTTTTACCTTTACACGGCGTTTAATATCTTTTTCGAAGATTTCAGTAATTACGCTGGAAATGTAAGTTCTCTTGTCTTGAATCGAATCAAATTGAACAGCCTTAGGAAAACCTCCTTCAATAAGGTAGTTATCAAATTCTTCCAGCAGATTCGCGCTGACATTCTTTTTAAAGAATTTTTTCATTTCGAGATACTCATTGAAATTCAAAGGAAACATTTCAAACTCAATATAGCGACCTGTAAGTTTTGTAATCAATTCACCACTTAAGAGATATGAATTTGATCCTGTTATAAAAATTGAAAAGTCACCGTCATCGCGGTATTCGTTTAGAACTTCCTCAAAATCTTTAACATTCTGAACTTCATCAATAAAAAGATATTTTAAGCCTGGCACTTTAGAGTTTTCATCAATAAGTTTTTCAAGTTGTTCCGGGGTTTTTACACTTCTGTATCCGCGTTTATACAAATTAAGATAGATGATATTCTCTTTCACCTCATTTTCAACATAATTATATGCAAAACACACGTTATTCGCAAGTTATGGGGGTATATTTTTACATTTTAATAAATATTACCCCCATAACCGGCTTTTAATTTGTTCATCCTACTTCCCTACAATTACTTGCCCTGCAAATGCAGCCCAACTCCTACAACCACACTCAGTGCAATATAAAGAACAGCAAGGCCGATATGTCCAGTCTTTATGAGGTTTTCTGTTTCTAAAGCAAAAGTTGAGAAAGTTGTGAACACTCCGCACAAGCCGGTTTTTATAAAGAGTACTGTCTTTGGCGACAGCGAACAATTCTTTACAGCAAGAGCTGCAATCAGTCCTATAACAAAACAGCACAGAAGATTTATCACCAGAGTCTCTACCGGAAAGGTAAATGATTCTTTAAGGGGAATCAGACCTATAAGATATCTGAAGCAGGCTTCGATTCCACCACCTAAGCTACTACTAAACAATTCAACATATAATCCTACTTTAGCGCAAAGGATTTTTTTTCACGGGCTTTTCAGATTACTTCATTGCGATTTGCAAAAAGCATGAAATGTTTACCCTGTCGTTTTTGCATTGGCGTATTGTCAGAATGAACAAAATCAGGATGCGCATTTTCTTTGCGGCAGGCATAATCAAAAAGCTTCCGGGAATGTTTATCGCTTTCATTCTCAAAAATCATCCAGGCAACAATTGAACGGTCATACAGGTCTTCAATCACATAGGCATAATACCAGATTCCTGTTACAGGGGATTTTCTTCATCCTGTTCAAAGTTGATTGTACCGTCTTTTACCTGTGCTATCTGCTTTCTTAAATGTTGTTATATACTTCATATAGATAACCCTCCATCAGGCGACATCTATCTTGACACAGAGGAGATAGAAAGCTTACCTTTAGGAAAACATTTATGAATACTCAAGAACTTAATTTCCCCTCATGGCTATTTTTCGATATCGGTTCAACTTTGGTTGATGAAACAAAAGTATACGAAGGCCGCCTTAAATATATCGCAGAAAAATCCGGGCTATCCTACAAGGAAGTCTGCGCTTCCGCCCTTGAATTATTTAAGCAGAATAAAAAAGGCGACAAGGAACTTATGAAACGCCTTGGTCTCCCGATTCCAGAATGGAAGAGAGCAGATGAGGTTCTGTATCCAGACGCTAAATCAGTCATTCAAAAATTAAGCTGGAAAACCGGCGGAAAATATAAAATCGGAATTATCGCAAATCAGAATCCGGGTTCAAAAGAACGGCTAGAATCTTTTGGTATTTTAGAATACATCGACCTGATTGTTGCCTCGGCAGAAGAAGGCTGTGCAAAACCGGACAGTAAAATCTTTGAAATTGCACTTTCCCGTGCAGGAGTTCAGGCTTCAGATTCAGTCATGATTGGCGATCGCATCGACAACGATATAATTCCTGCAAATGAGATCGGAATGAAAACTGTCTGGGTAAAACAGGGCTATGGAAAATACTGGAGTTTTCAAGCGACCCGGAAAGTCGAAAGGCGGAGAAGGCCGTTTTTGAAGTGGACGACTTGTCCGGACTGTTGAAGATTTTTTGAGTTATTGGTCATTTCGAGAGCCTCAATGACCGGATTGGTTGTATCAATGTCTGGATTGGTTATATCAACGACCGGATTTATGGTAAAATAGCACACAGGGGTTAAAAAATTATGCAAAAAATTCTTATCACTGGCGGAACAACTTTTGTTAGTAAGTATACTGCGTCTTATTTTGTACAGCGCGGATATGAGGTTTTTGTTCTAAACCGCGGAAACAAGGAGCAGGTTCCCGGTGTTCATCTTTTAAAATGCGACCGCCACGATAGTCAGAAACTCCAAAAACTGCTTTCTCCCTACAGTTTCGACGCGGTTCTCGATATTACTTCTTATAAGGACTCTGATATAAACGATTTTGTTCCGGCGTTGGGCAATTTTAGGAAATACATTATGGTAAGCTCCAGCGCGGTTTACCCTGAAACTGAAAAGCAGCCTTTTGTTGAAACAGCCCGGATTGGCGAAAATAAATTCTGGCGCACTTACGGAACAGATAAAATTGCGGCAGAGAAGGCACTTCTAAATTTAGTGCCTGATGCCTATATCGTCCGCCCGCCATATTTGTACGGTCCCATGAACAATGTGTACCGCGAAGCCTTTGTCTTTGACTGCGCCATGAAAGGCCGGTCATTTTATCTTCCAAAGGACGGAAGTCTTAAACTTCATTTTTTTATGGTTGAAGATTTGTGTCGATTTTTTGAATCCATTTTGAATGATAAAAACGACGAACGCACAAACTCTGATACCGAACGCATTTTTAACGTGGGAAACGAAGACTGCATTTCAATCCGCGACTGGGTAAGCCTCTGCTATGCCGCATGTGGAAAAGTTCCTGAGTTTATTGAAGTTCATTCCGAATCTGATTTTAGAAAGTTTTTCCCGTTTTACGACTATGAATACAAACTCGATGTTTCAAGGCAGAAAAAACTTTTGCCTTCAACAATGCCACTGGAAGAAGAAATCAGAATTGCCTTCGACTGGTATAAGAATAAAGCACACCAAAAAGAAGTGAACAAAAAGCCGTATTTCGATTTTATCGATAATGAACTTTTAGAGGCTGAAAAAAAAGTGATTCGAAAATGCGTGAGGTGAAATAATAGTGAAAACGGACTGCGAAATACTTAAGCACTTTGATGAAAAATACCTTCCCTCTCTTGTAAATCGTCTTTTACCTTTATGGAATGTTCCAGGCGGAAGCGAGGACTTCAACCGCCGTTATGTTGAAATGATTATCCGCACCAACATGCATATAAACGACATGCAGTTTATGATGACGGAAAAGACGGCTGGAAAGACCAGCATTTCGGAACTCAAAGCAATTGCCTTCGCTGCTGCAAAATCCGACAAATCTGACGGTTCCTGGTTTTTCAAGTTCCTGGAAGGTGCATCCTCTCGCGAACGAAATATCTTCCAAACCGGTCGCCACTACCTTAACTATATGGAAGAAAAAACTTTTTCCCTGATGAAGGATGACGACGTAAAGCTCTGCCTTTTTGTAAGCTTAGAGCGGGGATGGGGAAGCCGGATTTTAAGCGAAGCGGTAAAGGAGTTTAAAGCCCGCGGCTACAAAAACATGTTACTTTGGACAGACTGCGAATGCAATGTTCAGTGGTATTTTGACAACGGCTGGGAACTTGTAAATGAAGAAGAATACGAGCCCTTTTCCCGGGAGACTGGCGGTTCCGGGGAAAAAACAGGCGATGACAGAAAACAATATATGACTTATATTCTTAAAAAGGAAATTAAAGATGATTAAAGTATACTGCTACGACCGCTGTTCAACCTGCAAAAAGGCTTTAGACTGGCTGAACGCACACAAAATTGAATTTGAAAAAATCGACATCAAGGGCGACC